>JAUIKM010000012.1 GCA_030430495.1 bacterium
AATCCCGCATGCGGTACGATCAATCGTACGGCGCAGGGGGGCTACGTCTCTAAAACACCGGTCGGGATAAATTCCTTGCTTTTTAACATACCGGCGGCGGGGCGGGCGATGGGGCAGGCGGGCCCCTAGATCACGCAGGGGTGTGTTCTTTTTTAACCGCATCTTCGTTTAACCGCCAAAACCGCCCGCTGACCAACATTTACCGCCCGTTTGGTCGACCATACCGTAGTCCTGATTTTGTGCCGTCGCCGACATGTCATTTTCCGATATTTGCACGTTTCTGACCTTAAACGCACGGGTTTTTCACATGAACGCTGCCGTTTTGCCTGTCAACGATTGTCGGGTTTGTGGCTCGCCACACGACAATTTGCGCGCACGGGCACTGAGCGGCGGACATCTTCAATCGTTCGAATGTTTTGGACGGAGGCTGATCGCTTTGAGGCGCGTCGCTGTGCTCCGGCCTCAGGCTCTTTGACTTTGTTGTTTGTCAACGGGATTGAAGCGCAGGGGCTGTAAACCCGCTGGTTAACAAAAGGAAACAGCAAGCCGCAGGTGCGGCGAAGCGCTCTGGAGTTCAGCATCGGAAAAAAAATTATTAGACAGGCGTAGATCTTTTGGACCGGACAGTTTGCATTCGGCCTGCAAAGTATGGATTTGAATGGTCTTTCGATACAAGTAGGAAGTTTAGTCAGGCTGAGTGAGTTGCAGGGAAAAAACGACATCTGCGTTTTAATATTGCCTGGCGAAAAAATTAACTCACTGCGAATCGGGATCGCATCGTTTTTTTAGATGATCGCGATAGACCTCGGCCACCGGGCGCTTTTGCAGCTTGGCCTCGATCCAGCACGTAACCTCCTCCAGACCAAGAATATGTTTGCCGTTTTGTGAAGCCGTCAATGCTTCGGCCTGCGTCAGTAATTTGCGCAATTTGGAGCTTCTTTGCATGTCCAGGCTGCCGGGCAAGGCACGTAGAGTGTTAAGTAGTATTTTCTCGAAATCGCCGATATCAAGATGATTTGTTAAAAATCGGCGGGAGCTGAAATAGGTCTTTTCAATATCGTCATGTTCTTCGTTCTCATAGCGAATAATCGGGCGTAACAAGTGTGCAAATCCAACAATGTCCTGGCGCACGTCCTGGTTCTTGTGACCAAGAATTTTCGTTAACCAATTGTTTGCTTCGGAGTAATTTGTAGCGATAAATTGTAAAACAGCGAGGTTGTAATACAGTGACAGAATGCGCGCGGGGTTGAGAAGGTCTCCGTACTCCTCTATTCCCTTGAGAATCTCTGGAGTCAGTGCGAGCCCGGCATCGATCTCCGCCAGGTTAAGGTGACGCAACAGCCTGAGATGGTAAATATTCTGAAACTTTTCTGCTTCGCCGGCCCGATCGTTGGGGCGCGTCTTTTCCAGCCGGATCAGGACTTGTTGCAGCTCGGAGTACGCACAGTTTTGCAAACAAAATCCACCAAAATTGCAGAGTAAGATAATATGTGCGCGGGGTGAGTCGGCGATCTGGTGAGGGTGTTCTTCCCAGAGGTCCATGAGGCGGCGGTAGTGGACTATGGCTTCGTTTAACCTGCCCTGGAGGACTGCGTACTGCGCGCGGATTTGCAGCATCATTTTTTTCGATGCAAAACTTGTTGCACGCGTCTCCCCCTCATCCAGAATTGGTTGTATCAGGGCGGCGGCGACTTCAGTTGTTGCTGAGCCCTTGCGTGTGAATTTCGTGCGCACATGTGCGTGCAATTGGTCGTATATATCGCGGAAGAAGAAATAGTTGTCCATTTGTTTACGCACCGCTTGCGATTCACGTATTATATCGGCAATGGCGTTGGCCGAATCTGAAGGGCTTTTGCTTAGAATGGCAATCCGTTTAATATCGAGCAGTTGCTGGATTTCGTTGAACAATTCGTATTCGCGCGCCAGCGAGAGGCTGCGTTCCAGTAGCGACATGCTTTGAGTGACCAAGCCCTTGGACCGCAAAATCCGAATGGACTCTGTTTGCTGGCGGATTCTGTCACGGACTGTATCGACTTTGCGTAATTCACTTAGCGAGCGTAAGATCAGACCGTAGATACGATGTTTCTCAGAAGCAAAGTGTTCGTCGCTGTACTGCCCATTGCAGGCCATTTTTATTGCCGTTTCATCATACTCTTCTTGTTGCAACAGCAGGTCAAACAAATGCAAATACTTGCTTGTTGTTTTGTGATTTTGGCGTCCGGCAAATTTGCGGAAGTTGTTTTCTTCGCGCTTTGTAAGACTTTGAATCAGCAAGTGCAGGTCACTGGAAGGTGTTTTCACTGTGCAACTCCGAGAATGCTGTGTAGCATAGTTTCAAGATTACAGGGCAGTAAGCATGCAAATAAAAATCTCAAAATTGAAAAAATAGCGATGCGATGCAATATCAGCGATACACTTTAATTTTCCGCGATACTGTTGTTTCTCATTGGGTGTGTCGCGGACATCTTCCGCCGGGAGATGCCGAATTTTGCAATTTCTAATTTTCGACCAAAAGTGCACAAGATTGCGGTAAAAGTGCCGGTATATTCGGTGCAAGATTGAGTTAGCACGGCAGCCGGGCACAGCCACAGAATCGAGTTGGACAACTGTGACCGGCGAGTAAGACCACAATAACACATCGGACCGAATGCACATGATATTCTACCCAAACGCAGAATTCCAGTTGAGTCACAATAGAATTGTATATAACAACGGCGTGCTCATGATCGTAGATCGCTTCAGTTTTGAGGGTAAATTCAGTCATTTTCTGAGCTATGGACCAATAGGTTTGCACACTAGAGCCGGAAATATTCAGGTTGGGGGATTTGCCTTTGATCAAGTGAGCTGTACTGTCAAGGAGTTTAGCGACGACATTTCACCGATCCGTTTTAACTGGCGTGAAGGTTTCGGAAGTCATGCCGTACTACGAGAAAAATCGCCTTTTGGCTACCTGGACTATCATTTTTCCCTGGAAGGGAACTATTTGAGTCTGGAAGCCACTGACAGCAAAACCAGAGTAACGTGGTGCAAAGTTGATGTACCGCAAGCTGTTGGAATGGCCGGAGTGTCGGCATAGACATACGTCAAGTGCGGCATTTGTTTAATGTGAAGTGCCGCCTGTATTCATTATCAAATTCAGGAGAGTTCATGCCTGCCAATTGTTCCAGTATGAATGGCGTGCTCGAGTACGACATTTCGCAACACACAGTCACGTTTGAAAGTGGCAAGAACCTGCAAATCAGTGATTGCGCCGGTGACACCAAGTTTGTCTGCGATGTTTCACAACACACTCTGTGTATCGAGGTAAGTGAGGTTAACGGAAACCACATGATCCGCGTTGGTCGACCGGTGGACTTGCCGATCGGCAGCCCGATATTTACAACTGTCCTGGACTTGTCGGATGTCAGTACGGTGGTACTGTTTGAGAAACACATCCAGGAAATAGATGTAGATATGATCGGAACCCACGATTTGCGCTACGAATGTACAGATGAGGCTTTTGTAACAGCGGACAACGGTTATAAACGCTACGTCTACCGACTTTCACAATGTCGTTTGAAATTGCAGAAGGTGGGAACGAACCTGTACATCGAATGTGCATGTGCCGACGATCCCTGCGGCAGCCAGGCGCATCCGGGCTTTCGTGTTACCACAGCTCTTAAACCCTGAGTCGGCTTTAAACATGGCAAACAACGCGGCAGTGCCCGGTAGTCGGGCTTTATCGAGCATTCACGGCAAGATTGAATTGATCTTGCTGAGTTTTCCCAATCTCGCCGAAAGTCCTCTTGAAGTGCACGATCGATTCGTTGGTCTGTTCCGGGCATTGCCGCGTGATGCGAAGTTCGCCATTATCGTACAGTATCGCAACAAAGAGCGTAGCGGAAGCGCGATCACCAGATTTGCGCGCAGCGTGCGTGAACATTTTGTCGACTTGCTGTATGATGCCGACGTCCACCCGAATTACCTTGAAAGCCTGATAATTGATCCGCTGGTCGATTACAAGGCGTTTCACCGGCGTATGAACGTCCGCGGTGTATACCATCATCGCAATTATCTGCCGTCAGAATGGACACAGGATCCTTTTGTTGTATTAAAACGCAGTCCGGACAGTTACGCGCTGCTTGAACCGCTGCAGTTTACGAATACGAATATTTATAAACTGGGCGACCAGTTGATTGCAGATTACGTCGCCGCGCAACTCGACTTTTTGGTTAAACCATTTGCATTGCAACTGGAAGGCGGGAATGTGCTGATAGGAGACCGGTTTGCGATGATCGGTTCGGAGATACTCTACAAGAACTGGTTGTATTTCCGCGAGTCGCTCGACTTTGCACAGATAACACAATACTTTCAGTGGAACCTGGGCCTGGAGACGATCATCTGGATTGGCGCCGACGCAAAAAATCACGTCAAGTACGACGGCATGGAAAACAGCGTCAAGCTGCTGCAAAAGCTGCGGCACATTGACATGTTTATCACGCTCGGTGGTAAAACACGCGACAACGTTAACCTGGTGTTCGTGGCTCAACTGACGCCCGAAAGCTGCATTGCGGTTGATGATAAAACGCGCGACAACTTCAACCGCTATTTTGACCGCATCGCTGAATTTCTCAATGCTTATGATGACAACCATGTGCGATTCCAGGTCGAACGTCTGCCGTTGTTGTTCTACAATGTCGGCGATCGAATCCTGATGTCGTTTAACAATTGCCTCGTTGAGGAGTACGAGGAGGGCAAGTTCGCCTATATTCCGCAGTACAAGGCGCGATCGGAGCACTTGAGCGACACATTTGAACATGTTGAGAACCTGGCGATTGAACAGTTTGAGAAGTTCGACTTTCGCGTACAATCGATACCGGGAGACTTCAGCGTCAGGGCTGGATTCAATGCCTCGGTTCATTGCATGGCCAAAGTCCTCAAACGCAGCGACTTCGGCGAGTTGGGCCGCAGTCCACACCTCGTCAAGCCGGATCTGCTCTGGCTCGACGAGCTTTCGACCTACGATATCGGGCGTCATGCGGCGCGCAACGTAGCGCCGTTTCTCCTGGCTGGAGACATCAGCAGTCACTTTCGCTGAAGGTTTAGAGGTGGATTCTAAGATTAGGGGAAAAGTGCACAGGGTGGTGATTGGATACCGGCTAGATTGCAGCGTTAATTCGTTCCGGGATGTTTCATTCTTTCCAAAGGAGTACGTTCAGTATCATCAGCACTGCGCCATGTTCACAATATGATCGTATGCTATCAGCGGTCAACAACTCCGGCATGCGGCGAGTCCAACTTAAATCCAGTACAATTGCTGTGCAGTATTGAGATGTCTACAAATTCATTGCCTGTCTACGTAGTAGCGGTGTTTCATGGGGCGGATGTCCTCGAATAAAGTACCGGCCGCAGCGGTAATGAGCATCGGGGTGAATGTTGCGCCAAT
This sequence comes from bacterium, assembly GCA_030430495.1. GTDB lineage: Bacteria > Bacteroidota > Ignavibacteria > Kapaibacteriales > UBA7675 > JAUIKM01. The sequence continues at coordinate 5,426 of JAUIKM010000012.1, forward strand.
GAGGATACTGGCAGCTACAGTTTCCGAGTGCATTGGTAAATTCGGAGCAGTTACTGGAGGCACTCCGATGCATGGAATTCAGCCCACTTTTATTTGCCGTAAATACGGATCAGCAACAAGAATAACTCTGTATTGACAAAATTACGTGGGATATGCAATGTGTAATATACTGAGAATTCTGATTGTCTTTGTTGTGTGGTTTGTTCCAGCCTGTGTGTGGGCAGGGAAGGTCCTGCCGGAATTGCAGGTGGGTGATACGTTGAGGTATAGGACGACATTTGATTTCAACAGTGTATATCAAGTATCGGAAGACACTTTTCCATTTCGAGTTTGGAAACAGGTCGAATATTCGATCATCATCGCAGAACAAACAAAACATAAATGTGTATTTGAATGGATGATCGAAAGAGATACGATTGACTTGGACAAGAGCATTGCTGATAGTATCGATAGTAAAATTGAAAACCTGAAAAGCCATTCGGGAATCCGAGCAGAACTGTCACAGGGAGAATTCAGTAGAACAAAACCAGCATTTGGGAGTTTGAGTCGTAGCCGAGATATTGCCGCAAAAAAACCAATATTCGATGAAGCCTTGGAATCAATTCCTACTGTACAAGAATATCTTAGCGATCACTTCATTGATGAGCTGAGTAGATCCGATGTTCACAGCAAGTTGACGACAGAGCATAGGATGATTGATACCGTTCATATCGGGTATGTGCCAGGAGTATTTACCTGGACCCAGGAGTCAGGTTCATACGGCTATACAGATTTTAGAGGGTATAAATGTGCCGTGGTTTACAAGAAGCTGGACAGCGTTAGTCTAGAAGCGAAAATGACTGCGCCAAGTGCTGCCACAATTACCGGTGGTGGAGGTGCCGTTGGGTACTTGTATTTAGACTCAACTAATCTGTTTCCCATTTTTCATGAATTCAAGTCTGAGATTAATCTTCAAACAGAGTTCGGAATAAATGGTGATTTCGGCGGGTTAATTAATGAGAGCACTCTAAATAATACTGTCCGAACAGAACTCCTGGAGTTCAAACCTGCAAGTGCAGAAAAGCCAAAAAAACAGGGGAAAATCATTGTCCCTCAAGGAGACTTGATCATTCAAGGAGGTCATACCGGAGAAGTGACCGGAATCAAGTTCTTGGATGACGGATTGATTGTGTCGATTGCAAAAGATGGGAGAGCAATTCTGTGGGATGTGAGTTCCTCAGCGAAAGTTAAAGGTCTGTCTGTTTCCACCGACGAGCTCGTAGATTTGGCCGGCTCGCGCGATCAAGAGGTTCTGTTCTTTCGAGATTCAATGGGGAAAATCTGGAAGCTTAGTATTGGCTCTCAGGGGAAGCTCCAGTGTATTGCATACTGTGATATTAAATCGTTGAAAGAGCAAATTTTAAGATTGCTTTCTCAATCATACTATACCTTCACAGGAAACAGACTGTTGGATGTAAAGCAGGACGGAAGTCTTGGGGTATGGCCTAACACTACTGGTCATCAAGAAATGCAAGAGCTGGGGCATCACCGATTAGTGGGAAACAGGATAGAGTTTTTTCATGAACGTGTTTATTGCTCTGAAATTTCCTCAGACGGCAGACTCATTCTAACATCAAGTGAAATGGGAGATAGTATTTGTGTCTGGAGTACTAAAACTGGAGCGCAAATAGACAATATTAAACTATCCGATTTGGCAGTTATGAATGCATGGCCAGATGTCGTTAAAAAACAAGAGCATGATATTTGCGCATTTTTTGGCAAGGATGACAAGAGCATAGTCTTTTCCAGTACACATAGCAATGTTATTTGGGAGATTGGTGTTCAACAAGCCTCCAGCGGCTGTGACACACTTCTGGAGTTCGATGAGCGAGTTTTGCATTTTAGGTATTTTAACAATTATAACATGATTTTTGTGGTTCTGGAAAGTAGGTGGGAGTTTTGGGAGGGGACGCCGCTAGAGAAAGTCAAGAGTAGTCGCTATAACCGTTTTGACAAGCTTCGATCCGACGTGTCAGATTCGGGTAAACATTTTGCTGTTTGCGATGGTCAGACAATTGCCGTATCCTTATGTGATAAGGACCTGGATGTCACGACGTTCAGACCAACAACAGACGTTGGTTTGATTGTTGCCAATTTTGCCGAATTGGGAAAGGTCAAAATAGAAAATACTTCTTCATATGGTATGCCAATATCGTATGATCTAAGTCTTGCTGATGGGAGTTTAAGAGCAGTGCCGGCCGAAGAACATGATGTGCCGAGTGGCGCTGGTTCAATGATTAATACTTCTGTTGACGAAGACTCTCCAGTTATTGTTGATAGCTATGAATTCCGAGATTGCGTTGGGCTACAAATGGAGATTGACAGTCCCGGCTCACCAGATGGCAGATATTATGTTGGACGAGGATGCGAGTTTCTATTCCACAACAGTGTGGATGGCGAGTTGTCCATGTGGAACACTGCAACAGGGGAGTCAATGTGCGTTGCTTCCACCTTCGACTCAGAGTTCAATGTAATAGGGTCTTTTGGAGTCAACAAACTCTTGTTGTTTTTTCCAGATGAACAGGAGATACCCGGACTGGTTAGTGGGAATATTGCATCCTGGCCAAATTCACAATGCCAAGTTGACTCAATGTTCTGTCTGGAGATGCTTCGCGTTAATAACTTTAGGAATCCTAACTCGTTCAGTCCTTTTGGGAAATACTTTGCGATTGCGGACGTGGGAAGAGTCAAGCTCCTGGAATTTCATGATGACTTGAAGAGCGTTGGAAAGAAGAAAACAACACAACAAACGTATTTAGCGCATTTGGATTCAGTGTCATATGCTGCACTGGTCAGAGTGTCTCCTGATGAATGTCATCTTGCTTGTGGATTTAAGTCTGGAAACGTCTGGTTGTGGAACATTCACAAATCAGACGGTGAGTCAATCCAAAGCGAAGAAACACAGTATTACAACGCACAACTACCATTGCCATCTCAGGTAAAAAGTGAAATTGTTAGCATTAGTTTCAGTATGGACTCACGGTTTATTCTTGCTGGGAGAGCAGACGGGTCAATTACAATTTGGGACACAAAACAGAAAGCCGAAGTCGTGACCGTTTTTGTCAAAAACCAGCTCGACTACATCATCACCACTCCCGACGGCTACTACATGATGTCGCGCGACCGCCTCGATGGGATTGCTTACCGCTTTGGCAATCGCGCCTACCCTTCCTATCAATTCGACGTAAAATACAACCGGCCCGATATTGTCCTGGCGCGGCTCGGTTACGCTTCCGACGAGGATATTGCCGCCTACAAGCTGGCACATGATTTTCGTAAAACTCTTTTGGGCATTGAAACCGACGACATCGACTTCACAGGTGAAGACATTCCCAAAGTTGAGATTGTTAACAGGCAAGAGCTGCTGCAGACAAATGATCGATCGATTGAGTTGGATATCGAAGCTTCCTGTGCCGGCCAGCCCTTGGCGCGCATACAGGTCGAGATCAACGGTGTGCCTGTAGCCCGGCCGCAAGTAAATGACATATTCCGTCGTGAGGATGGACGCTACACTTGGCGCGATAAAGTCAAAGTTGAACTCGAAGAAGGTGAAAACGAAATCCAGGTTTCGGCATTTACGGTCCAGGAGATCGAGTCATTACGGGAAATTGTACGCACGCAAAAAACCGGCGATACTGTGCAAAGAACACTCTACATAACAACAATCGGTGTTTCACAGTATAAACATTTACCAAAAAGCAATTATCTTCGATATGCTCACGAAGATGCGCGCAGTATCGCCGGTGCTTTTCAGAAACTACAGGGTAGAATGTTCGACACCGTCATTGTTAACACACTGATCGATACAATGGTGACGAAAGAGACAATCCAAACAGTTTGTGCAGCATTCGAACAGAGCAGTGTCAACGATTATGCAATCGTATTTCTCTCAGGTCACGGTTTGCAGGTGCCAGGCGCTCTGGAGGACTCTCTCGATCCCTGGTATTTTGCGACCTACGATGTCGATCCTGAAAACCCGCAGGAGCGCGGTTTGTCATATCGCGAAATTGAAGACCTGTTAAGCGACATTCCGGCGCGTCGCCGTGTGATCATGATCGATGCCTGTTACTCGGGTGAGTCCATCGCCGCCCAATTGAACGGACCAGCGAGTACCGTAGAACGGGAAGACGGCCGGCAAAACAGTTTAAGCTATAAGATTCGCGACAATTCTGAAGTACTAACACCTTCAAATGCTGACGACGAGATCACAGTCGTTTCAGGCGCCGAATACGCCTATGTCAATCGCGCCAGAATTCTGCAGGAAGAACTGTTTGTTAATCTGCGACGCGGCACCGGCGCTGTCACGATCTCCGCATCGCGCGGTGGGCAGCCGGCTCTCGAACCGACATTGCTTGGGGAGGGGGTTTTTACGCACTACGTGCTTAAATGCCTGGAGCTGAGCGAAGACTCCACCATTAAAGCCGATGGCGTCGTGCGCATTTCTGAATTGCGCGATTTTGTGCGCGAAGGTGTCGCCAAACACACCGGACAGTTCCAAACACCGACGATGCGCCGCGAAAACCCGGTTGTTGATTTTCCGATTTACTAAAAAGGTGAAATTACAACATGTCTAAACTTATCTGTCTGTGGACAGGATGGATGTTTCTGCTCTTGATTGTCTTATGCGTTGCACCGGTCAAACACTCGCGGCTCAAATACTGCTTTGGCGGTGCGGTGGCCGCAATGCATCTGCATGCATCAACTCTTCCGACTGCCAATGCGGTTCCACTAAAACCGCAAAGAGGCAAGAAGTGTGCACTGTTGATCGCTATCTCCGACTACCAGAATTCAGCCTGGGTTGACCTCAACACAGCGAACAACGTGCGGCTCTGGAATAAGTTGCTTAACAGCAAAAGATATGCGTTTGATGTTGTTGAATCATTTGTCGACCGTACGCAAACTCGTGAAGAATTCTTCGCGATTCTTCGCGACTTCGTTGCGAGTCACCTTGAAAGAAACGATCAGTTTCACCTGCATTTCTCGGGACATGGAAGTTCGGTTAAGGACCTGAGCGGTGAGGAGTTGGATTCCCTCGATGAGGTTTTGGTGATGGGCGGCGCCGGTAAGGAGTTGCGCGAGAACGATTTCGTCAGCGATGATGATCTCGGCGCAATGTTGTATGAAATCCGGCGCACGCTGGGACCGAATGGTTCGCTCTATGTGACGGTCGACGCCTGTTATTCCGGTTCGATTACGCGTTCCCTGAATGACCAGGAGTTAATGAAAGCTGGAATGCAACGGGACGATTCTTATGAACTGCAATTCGAGTCTTTCAGCAACGACATCGTGAACCGTTCAGAAAGAAACACAAGCCGCGACAGGTCTGTCACGCCGGACGAGCTCCTGGCCCCTTTTGTGATTTTTACGGCCGCATCACATGCTCAGGTAAGTCAGGAAATATCACGCCGCTACTCTGGAATGGAGGAAACAAATTCCTATGGCCCATTGACATATAGCCTGTGCAGTATCCTTGAAAGTTTAAATCGCAAAATATCTTGTCGCGAATTGCTCCGGCGCGTGCGCAGGAAATTCGCTGCAATCCGGCCGAACCAGACGCCGCAGTTGGAGGGTCATGCCGACCTGACAATTTTTGACGGCGATTTCATTCCCTCCGACTCCTACTATGTTGTTCTCGATGAAGTCAAGGATAGACCGCTGCACTATCTCGTTGAGGGAGGAGGGATACATGGAATGGCGCAAGGGGCTTTTGTGAAAATTCAGGACTCCAGTGCTGAAATCCGGGATAGTATTGCACACGTAACAAACGGGATGGTCGTTGAAGCGTCAACCGACAGGTGTATCATCATTACTTCAGAGCCTTTACCTGATGTTGGCAAGAAGGAATATCGGGTATTTGTGGATGTCCACTCATTCCACAATGCTCATCTCGACATTGTTAAACACAATATTCCGGCGTCAATTCGCGATGAGCTGATTCGATCACTGCTGTTTGTGCAAACGAAAGATTCCAGCGGCCTGGGGCACAAGATTGATATCAATTGGCGCAATGACTCGCTTTACATTGTCGATCCACTTACGTCAACAACAATTGACGTCATCGATCCTGATGATTCCGACTGGACCACACAACTAAAAGAACGACTTGTTAAAGTCCTGCGCAACAAACATTTGCTAGATCTGGAATCTGCTGATAGAGATTTAACAATTCAGGTTGATCTTGAATTCCTGCCTGTGTCAGGTACAAGCAAATGGACTCATTCGCCGGATGAACCTGGTGCAACGTTTATTCGCGACCGTCACGGCAACTTCAGGATGCGAGGGGGCCAAAAGTATCATCTGAAAGCTGTTAATCGCGGTTCCGACAGCGCTTGGGTGCATGTTTTTCAATTGCAGGCCAACGGTGAAATGCGTTCGCTGTTTCCGGCATATTACAAACAGAGTGAACTGTTGCCCGGGCAGGACAACATGTTGCGCCCCGGACAGGAACATGTGTTTACCTATCACTCATTCGATTACCGGCGGGACGTAGAATACAGGATGCCGTTTAAACGCGGTGTTGTTAACTTGATTGTATTTGCCACGCCCAGACCTTACAACTTTTCAGCGATTTTAGGAACGAAAGAATATGATTCAAACGGTTCCGCCCCATCTGTCCATCCCCTGCTGCAAGTATTGCAACTTTTGTACAAGTCCAAAGACGCCGTCCAGAATGAATTCGACAACCGTTTCTTTGGAATGGCAAAAATTGTATCGCTTGAAATAATCTGACAAATTAAACAAACCCGGGAGTACTTCGTGAAGTATATTGCTGCTGCCATCGTAGCCATCGCAGGTGTTTCTGTCTATTTCTATGCCAATGAACTAAATCTCGACTTCAAAAAACCCGAACTGGAATCGTTTCAGAATCGCTATTTCGAGGATCTGGTCGTTGCAGAAGCGGATGTTCACCCTCAAATCAAAGCCGCCAGAGCAAAAATGATCGAGTGTCATGAAACATCAAACGTGTACAATTCCATTACACGATACTTGTCCATTGTGGATGTTCTATTAACGTCCTTCGTTGCCGTCGCAATTGCGGTCTACAAACCAGAGAATTCTCAAACCAGGCGTCGCGAAAACCAGGATAGCACATCGAAAAAGAAACTCTCATTTATGCGTGTTGTCTCGATTGTAGCAATCGTTGCCACGCTGATCGCCCCGATCTCACTTAAAATGGTCGAAGCTGCCAAATCACATCGTTCCGAAGCCATTATTATAACAGACATGCTGAACAAAACCTACTCAGCACTTCATAAAGCCAAAGAAAAACAAGTGGCGTTTGAAATCATTTCCGAACTGGAATCCGCAACTGCAGATTGCGGTTGTTAGACAGATGCAAATAGTTTGCCGTTGGTTTTGAAAGTAGTGACAACCGCTCTTCTCTGCAACATGTGGGCACCGTGGTTTTGGCATTGCTGTGCCGGGTAAACACTGATCGCTTTGAGGCGCGTCGCTGTGCTCCGGCCTCAGGCTCTTTGACTTTTTTGTTTGTCAACGGGATTGAAGCGCAGGGGTTGTAAACCCGCTGGTTAACAAAAGGAAACAGCAAGCCGCAGGTGCGGCGAAGCGCTCTGAAATGTCAAGGCAGAGTTTAACATGTAAAAAAAACGCAGGGTCCGCTTGCGCGAACCCCACGTTCGTCGTCTCGAGAATCAGGTTCGGCACTACCAACGCTTCACCTGATTACGAGCAAGGGCGTCGTGTTGCTTAACGCATAACCGTCATTTTTACGGATTGACTAACGGCATTGCCGCTGCCGAAAGGCAGAGCCTGGACGCGTACGATGTATGTGCCGTTGCCGACTGATTCGCCGAGTGTCGAGCTGATGCCCCAGTTAAACGAAAACTCACCCGGGTTAAGCGCTTTGCGGCCCAGCGTTGCGATCCGGTTGCCGGCGATGTCGTAAATGGACACGTCGAGCAATGCCGGTTTAAGTACATCAACTGTGATTGTCGCCGCCTGGTTGACCGGATTGGGATAGACCGGATGCAGGTTAAATACGGAGTTCCGTTGAATGCGCGGGGCGTCGTCTACACCGACGACAAGGCCGGCCGTGCTGACGTCGCGAATTGTCATTGGCGGCCAATCGCGATTGGCAAAGATGTCGACTTCCTTGATGGAAATCACGGTTTGAGTCGGGTCTTTGGGTTTAATCACGATTTTGTCCACTTCCCAGGTTGTGCCGTCGGGCAGTTCGAAATCGAAGCAGCCGGGAAGCGTGATGACGATGCACGTGCCGTTGATTTCTGCCACCGTAACCGCAGCGGATTTACAACCGGTCCAGAGGCAGCCGACCGAATCGGTTAAACAAGTGTCCATTGCTATCTGGACGCCTTCCTTGTACAGAAAAACGTTAAAAGCCGTGGACCCGATGTTCATGAAGTTGGCGGTCATCAGGTATTTACCTTCATTGAGGCGTTCAGTGCAGATATACCCGATCTCAACGTCATTTTCGCTGCCTTCCACACAGCCGATGGCGCGGAAATACATGGTTCCGCCTTCCTCCGGTTCAACCGTCATGTCGTCGAATTCCAGCGTTGCATCCGTAGGCGGTTCCGGCTGGGTAGACGGATCGTCAATGACAAAACAGCCGCCGTCCTGGAAACCGTCATTGTCGCCGAAGTTGCTGATTGTAACAGCCGGTGCATCGGCGGTCAAACGCGCGTCACCCAGGTTGTCGACAAAGACGCCCTGCTCGGCGTACTGCACCTGGGCGTTGTTTAACACAAAACCTTCGTCGACGTCCATGACGATGATGTCGTACTCGCTGAGGAAATCGAGAACCGGTTCGTCGGGATCGTTGCGATTGGCGATTAACCAGATTTCCGTGATTTCGGCCACTTTCTGTTGAGTAACAGGGTCGGTCACACAGATTGGCGTGTAGAAAGTAAAACACAGCCAGAAAAATCCCAGACTATCACGGTCATCACAGCGGACTTTTTTGCGGCAGACAACCAGGCCATCGGGAATCTGTAGCTGGAGATCTTCAATGATAGACATCTCTCCTTCGGCCAGGATTTCGCTCTGATCGTTGAGGAAGACATACTGTTGGCCGGTGACCTCAAGGTCAGGGTTCCAATCGGCGCGGGCCGTTCCGTTGGCGCCGTCGTCATTTATCAGAGTTCCCTGAATTACGACCTGATTGGGGTTGTTGCGCAGCGACCCGCGTGCGAAACAATCCATACGGCCGCCGACCTGCATGTTCATGGGTTCGACGCGTGCTTCAAAACCGGTGGCGCGATCGACTTCAAAACAGACGCCAAAAGTAGGTGTGGGCGTGGCGGTCGGGGGAACGCCAACAACCGTCTCACCATTTTCGTTCTCAGAAATATCCGCACCACCGAGCGGGACGAGCGGGAAACCACCTGCAAAGTCGCGTGCGGGCGTGTTAGGCGCGCCTGTGATCGTGAGGTCGCTCCAACCGTTGGCGGCAATGATATCCGCCTCGCGAACATCCTGAACCGGCACGGTCGGCGCCTTGGATTTGATGACAATGCGGTCGCCGATTACAGCGTCAAAGCCCGGTATCTCAATTGTTGCGGCTGCGGCCAGCACCATTTCGATGCAGGGATTGTCGTTGCCGGGTAGTTGGATTTCGACACTTTTGCAGCCGGAACCGATTGTGCCGATCTGATCCACAAGGCCATCGGCGATTAACACCCGTTCGTTGCCCAGCCATACAACGACGCAGAATCCTTCCGCGCCGATTCCATCAAAGTTGGCATCCACATCGAATGTGCCGTCGCCGTTGTCTGTTGAAGTCATCGAGCCGATTTCGCCGTCGGGATTGCCGTCCACACTTCCACGGCCAACAAATGTTGCAGTCGCTCCAGGTGTGCCTACTTCCATGGGGCCAAACTCCATGCCCGCGGCGGCGGCGGCATCGAACAACAGGCAGGCGCCGCCGGCTTCGCCGCCTTCCGGTAAACCGACGATGATATTGGGTTTCTGCGGAACAAGTTTTGTGTCGCCGATATTATTGGCAAAAGGGCTGGCCTCGGCGAACTGAACTGCCGCGTCCGTCAGTCTCAAACTACTGCGATTCTCGATCGTAAATTTGGCCGAGTTTAAACAAGTGGGCGGAATTTTGGGGCAGGCGAAGAGGCAGAACTTGTACACGCCGGTATACATGATTTCATTGATCGTTATCTGCAGCGGACTCTTGCTTTCGATGCAATTCCAGAATCCCAGCACCCCCGGAAAACCCGGTTTGGGGTCGCAGCGGAATCTGTTCAGGCAGGGCGCATTGATGCCCTGTAGCAGCAAGGCCTCGCCGATGCCTATCTTTTGCTGGCCAATGGGTTTGCAGTTGTTGTCGTAGAGGACCAGCCAGACTTCCTGCACTTCCATTTGCGCGGCCCAGGCTACCGAGTATTCAGCTTCTCCGCCCGCATCGTTGAGGCCTTCCAGCTGCATGACGGCGATGTCGATATTTTCTCCAGCGATTTCGCCGGTAGCGCAGGCGCGCATGACTTCGCCGAGTCGCAGCTCACCTTCGGGATTGATGTTAACCTCAAAACCGGTCGATTGCGGGACGGTAAACTCTACGCCGAATTCGCCGCCAATATTACCTGTAGCTACAAGATCGCCCGTTTCGGGATCGACCTCAATAGTAGCATCGTTGTAAGGGACTGCGTCGAACCCCGCCCATTCAAGCTGGCCCGACGCTTGTGGCGCTGTGGCAAACAAGAGAAAACACGCCAGGGGAATCATCAGAGCTGATGCCGTGCGTGCCGAGATTTGTTTAAGGATGAAACAATGAGAAAAGTATGTCTTCATGTCCGGATTCTCAGTTTGTTAGTGTGAAAAACAGAACTGACTGTAGCGCTGTGGAACTCACAGTGCGTCAGTTGAGTGATTTAGTCAGCTGATGACGCTGAGCAGAATGATGGTTAAACAGTTATTGATTAAGATGTTTGTACAGGCCAGGCTGATTGGCAGAGTGTATTTTCAGACCGGCTCTGTAGCGCTAATGTTAAGAGTACAAGGTATTGTCGGTTCGCTGTATCAATATGTGCGGCATTCGTCCATTGTCTGACTCATGCCGACGTCACAACGGTGAACAAACAATAACCGTCGCAGACCGCTTTTACGGTCGGTGTCAGTATTGATGCGGCTTTGGTGCACAGGAAATTTAGCAGTGCTGCGTCGCATCGCCGGCGGAGTTATTCAACATGCTGCGAGAAAGTTCACCGCGCGCAGTTGAATGCCGCTGTATGTTTGATGGCGTTCCGAGAGAGTGGACCGAATTGGCGCACAACTGCGTCCCAGATAAAAGGTACTGACAGCCGCTGTTGGGGGGTGGTAGTCTGGTTGGAGCCAGAGCCGTAGCGCAATCCGGTTAAGTAAGTCAGACAGACTGATGGTAGAGCAACTCCTGGTCAAGAGCGTGAAAAAAAACTTCTGTTGTTTAAACAGGCGTACGGAAAATTCAAGCATGCATGTGATTGAGACGACGCGTAAGTATACATCGCGCAATATCAAATGTCAAGTTTTATTATTTAGTTTGTTATAGTGTTGGGCGAAAATTTCGTTCATTGCACATCTCGGCCAAATGCGCACCGCAATACGACTGGATTGTTGCTGCCGCCAGCTGTGCGATCGGGATTGCATTAAACTCGACTTTCTTTCTGTCCGGTCCGGACTACGTGCTCCGGCCGGGTAAAAAAACGGCGTTTTTCGCGGCAATGACAGCGATTTGTCCGCCGCCTTTTCCGTACAGATTTTTTGTTGTGCTGGGATTATGCAGGTACCTGACTATTTTAACCGTAGTTGATTTCAGCGAGTGTAGTGCGATGTAGCAACGGTACCGTCAATACGGAAAGTGTTTCGGCAGTTTTATTGAAGAGGGGGGAGTGTATGCCTGAATTTATGGAAGGCGACAGGCTGTTTTACAATCCGGTTGAATTTGCCATGAGCAGGATCGGCGGCACCTGGAAGATGCCGATCCTGTGGCGACTGAAAGACCGCGTAATGCGTTTCAGCGAGCTGAAGCGCTCCATGCCTAAAATCACTGACAAAATGTTGACGACGCAGCTGCGCGAACTGGAGAAGTTCGGCTTTATCTCCCGCAAAGTCTACCCGGTGGTACCACCCAGGGTAGAGTACAGTTTGACGGATCACGGCCGCCGGGCGATTCCCATCATCGAAAGCATTCGCGAATACGGTCTGGAATTGATGCGTCACGAAGGATTAAGCGAGTGATTGCAGGTGGAATTCGCGTGTCAGCCGCTACACTCTGCGTTACTCATTTCCGATTGGCCGCGATTATTTTCTCCTGTTGCGCCACCTTATTTTAGCGCTTGGGCGAACTGTTGTAAATTGGGCATCTCTGCGGCATGCCTTGATTTGCGTCCCTGATCTGCGTGGTGGCACACGAACCGGGGAATCGCATGGCATCGTCTGCTCCGTGCATCAGTCGTCAACGGAGCTATTTCCAGCCCAAACTCCAACCTACCCGATACTCCGGCTATGAAATCTCGTCGTTTGATTACCAGTTTCGACCTGCTGCGCCGTTTGCGCAAGGACGCCCGTCGCCTGCAGCGTTTTTCCACTTACACCGACAGCTCCACGCGCCGCAAGACAGCATTTTTGCGCCGCCGCCTGGAAAAGCTGATCCGGATCCTGAATCCGCTTGCCAATCCCCGGCTGGCGCTCAGACTGGCTGCGATTGCTTTCGGCGGTCTGGCGGCTGGAAACCTGCAAGCACAGGTCCCGCTCCTGCTGAGCGTGACGCCGACGGCAAACGACGTCAATGCGGCGACCAGCGCGAATATCACTGCGACGTTTGACACGGCGATGGATACAGGGACGTTGACCGCGGGGAACATCCGGATTTTTGGCTCGCAAACGGGTTTTCTGAGCGACGACGGCGTGTACAGCGGGATAACGACCGCAATATTTAATCCGGATAATAATTTCAAGCCCGGCGAAAAAGTGTCGGTGTCCATTACGACCGGCGTTGAGTCCACCAACGGCACGGCTCTGTCGACTTCGCATGTGTTTCAATTCATTACTGCCGTGGAATTTGGCTCCGGCATATTTGCCAATCGCGCACTAAGCGGGACCGCTGGCGGCAATGCGGCTACGATCGGCGATTTTGACGGCGACGGCAGTCTCGACGTCGTCGTTGTTCGCGAAAGCGCCTCCTCGTTGATATGGCTGAACAATGGCGACGGAACCTTTTCCGAGACGTCGTTCGGCAGCACAAACAACAGCCGCGATGTTGTCAGCGGCGATCTGGACGGCGACGGCGATCTGGACGTGGTGGTCGTCAACTACAATCAGGCCAACGAAGTCTGGCTGAACAACGGCGACGGCACGTTCACGAGCAGCGCTTTTGGTTCGGGCCGCTCCAACGGCGTTGATATCGGCGACATGGACGGCGACGGCGACCTCGACATCGTGCAGGTTACCAGTCGAGAGCAGGACGAAGTCTGGTTCAACAACGGCGACGCGACTTTCTCCGTTCAGACATTCGGCACCGCCACGGCATCGGCCGGCGCTGTTTTCACCTTGCATTCAATGGACACGGGCATCGGCGATCTGGACAACGACGGCGATCTTGACGTCATCGTCACGAAGATCATGGCCTTCAACAGCTACCGCCAGGACATCTGGCTGAACGACGGGACCGGGACTCTCAGCCCGCAGACGTTCGCTTCCAGCGCCAGTCTGACGCACATCAAACTTGCCGATCTTGACGGCGATGGCGACCTGGATTTCATTCACACCTCCGGCGGAACTCCGACGATCTATCAGAACAACGGCGATGCGACCTTTGCCTCGCAGTCGCTCGCCTTGTTCGATATTCGTGAAGTGTCGCTGGGAGACATTGACGGCGACGGCGACCTCGACATGGCGTCTGCCGGCGGAATCAACGGTGACGTGCTGTTGCGCAACAACGGCAGCCTGAACATCATCGCCGACAACATAGGCGATGACACCGGCTTGGCGCTGCTCTCTGCGATCGGTGATTTTGACAACGACGGCGACCTTGACGTTTTGTTCGTCAATCAGATTTCATCGCCGACCTTGTGGATCAACGATCCGCCGGCGACCGTTGTCGATCTGTCTCCCGACAAAAATGCAGTAGCAGCCGGGCGCGCCACGGACGTGCGCATCGCATTCCTACAGACAATGCAGACCAGCACGCTGACCATCAATGCGGCGCCGACGCACGCCAACATTGTTGTTTACGGCTCGCAAACCGGGCACCTGGGCACGAGCGCTACGTTGTCCTTTGAGGATGACGACGAAATCGCGGTCATCACGCCGGCGTCCGACTTCAAGCCGGGCGAGCTGGTCTCAGTGACCGTCACAGGTGCGTCCAAGTATGACGGCCGCGATCCGAAGGAACTCGAAAAAGCGCTGGTCTACAGTTTTATTGTGGGCGCGGACGGCGGCACGGGCGTGTTCAGCAGCAGCGGTTTTGGAACGGGCGAAAGCACGAATATTGAATTCGGCGATCTTGACGGCGACGGCGATCTGGACGCCATCGTTACGAACTACTATACGCCGAATGAAATCTGGTTAAACAACGGCGACGCAAGTTTTGCGACTTCGACCCTGGGTACGAAGTTCAGCTCCGACGTCGCGCTGGGCGACCTTGACGGCGACGGCGACCTGGATGCCGTTATCAGCGCGTACTTTGCTTATCCGCAGGAAATCTGGTTAAACAACGGCGACGGTACTTTCAGCAGTTCGACCTTCGGCAGCGGCAGCAGCCGCGATGTTGCGCTGGGGGATTTGGACGGTGACGGCGACCTCGACGCGGTGATCGCCAATTACTACGACGAAGCCGAGCACATCTGGTTTAACAACGGCGACGGCACGTTTACTTCGACATCGCTCGGCGCGGGCGACAGCAAAGGCGTCGCCATCGGCGATCTTGACGGCGACTGTGACCTCGACGTCGTCATCACGAATATCGGCGGAGCCGACAACATCTGGTTAAACAACGGCGGCGGACAGTTTGTCACGAGCAGCTTCGGCGCGGGCGACGGACAGGCTGTTGCACTTGGCGACCTCGACGGCGATGGCGACCTGGATGCGTTTATCGCGCGCTCCAACACCGGCAACGACATCTGGAAAAACAACGGCGACGGCAGCTTCAGCCTTGGTTCGCTCGGCAATGCGGTCGACCACGATGTTGCTTTGGGCGATCTTGACGGCGACGGCGACCTGGACGCGGTTTCGGCTGTTAACGGCGGCGCGCAAAGAATCTGGACCAACAACGGCGACGCGACGTTTACGGAGCGCAGCTTCGGCACGGGCGACAGCCGCGGACTGGCCATCGGCGATCTTGACGGCGACGGCGACCTGGACGTAGCGGTCATGAACTACGTGACCAACGACCGCGAAATCTGGATCAACTCCGGAACGCCGCGCGTCACCAGCGTCGTTCCCTCGACCAATGCAAACTCCGTGTTGCAGGACGCCGACATCCAGATCAACTTTAACGCGCAGATGGCCGCGACCACCCTGACCACTTCTGTTAACATTGCAGACGCAAACTTTATCGTGCACGGTATGCAGACCGGCCACATGTCCAGCAATGCGGTCGTGACGGTCACCAACAGCAATATGCGCGCCATCATTAATCCGGCGCTTGACTACCACGCCGGTGAACTGATAATGGTAACCGTTACGAACGCGGCGGTGAGCAACGGTCTGAAGATTGAACGTCCGGTTGTGTTCAGTTTCACCGCGCAGGCCACGACGGGCAGCGGAACGTTTGTCTCGACCAGTATCGGCGGCGGCAATTCGCGAGCGGCAGCCATCGGCGATCTTGACGGCGACGGCGATCTGGACGCGATTATCGGTCGCTATTCAAACAGTTCTCAGATTCACATAAACAACGGCAACGGCACCTTTTCGGTTTCGGGCTTCGGATCGGTCGGGCTACACCTGGACGCCGCCCTGGGCGATCTCAACGGCGACGGTGCACTGGATGCGGTGCTTGTCAACGGTCCGTCGCGTCAGAATGAGATTTGGTTAAACAATGGTGACGGGACCTTCAGTTCCTCGACCTTCGGCACGGACGACGGCTTTGCCGTGGATTTAGGCGATCTTGACGGCGATGGCGACCTCGATGCAATCGTCGTTACCGACGGTGCTTTTGACCGACGCTGGATCAACAACGGCGACGGGTCTTTTGTGAGTTTGCAGCCGGGATCGGGAGTCAACGGCACCAGAGATCAGGTTGCCGTCGCCATCGGCGATCTGGACAACGATGGCGATCTGGATGCGGTGACCGCTGCGGATAACAACCGCGGCGCAACAATCTTCCGCAACAACGGCGATGGAACATTTACACAGAGTATTGAAACGGGCTTTACGGCCAAAGGCGTTGCTCTTGGCGACCTTGACGGCGACGGCTGGCTCGACGCCGTCTGGGCGATTTCCGGGGATGTTGACCGGCTGCGCTTAAACAACGGCTCGGGTTCGCTCACCGGCGAGGTCGAGGAATTCGGCGATAGCTCTTCCAGTTCCAGCGTTGCGCTTGGCGATCTGGACGGCGACGGCGACCTGGATATGATGTTTGCTAAGGACAGCGGCGGACATCACGTCTTTTTTAACAATGGCGATGCGACGTTTATAAGCTCCAGTTTTGCCGGTACTCCATCCTTGCGAATGGCGATCGGCGATCTTGACAACGACGACGATCTGGACTTCATTTCGGGCAACGGCTCAACAGGCCGATTGTATCTGAACCAACCGCCTTCGCCGCCGCCGCCGCCGGTGTTTTATCCGCGCGTCACAACGCTCTCGCCCACAACCAATGCCAATGCCGCGCCGGTCGACAGCGATATTGAGATTTCGTTCAGCACAAGCATGAACGTGTCCAGTCTCAGTTCGACGAATATTAACATTTTTGGAAACTTCAGTGGTTACCTCTCGACGAGCGGTGTGCTGAGCAGCACGAACCCGCGCGTGTTTAATCCGGACGCCGACTTCCTGCCGGGCGAACTTATCTCCGTCACGGTGACCGGCGCCCAGAGCCAGGCCGGTGTGACGGCGTCGACGGCGACCGTCTACAGCTTCCGCGCCGAGGTGACCAACGGCAATGCAACCTTCGAGACTTCACATTTCGATTTTGGATTTTACTCCGGTCTCGACCTGGGCGATCTGGACGGCGACGGCGATCTGGATGCAATTGTCGCACACGGCGCATTCGGCGGTCAACGCCTGTGGTTAAACAACGGCGACGGCAGTTTTGCGACAAGCAGCCAGGGCGACGGACGCGGAACCGGCGTGGCCATGGGCGATCTGGACAACGACGGCGACCTCGACGCCATGGTCTCTCGCGCAGGTTACGCCGAGGAAGTCTGGTTAAACAACGGTGACGGCAGCTTCGGCACCGCCACGGCCGGCAATTCCAACGGCAACAGCCGCGGCCTCGACCTGGGCGATCTGGACGGCGACGGCGATCTCGATGCGATTGTCGCCAACGAGAGCGGTCAGGCCCAGGCCATCATGTTAAACAATGGCGATGCGACCTTTGATGTATTTACGATCGGCGGCTCACGCGGCCGCGACGTGGCGCTGGGCGATCTTGACGGCGACGGTGATCTCGACGCGATTGTAGCAGGATACTATTCTTCCAGCGAACTGATGCTGAACAACGGCGACGGCTCATTCGCCGTCAGCAGTTTCGGCATTACCCGCATTCAACGCACGGCGGTCGACGTTGGCGATCTGGACGGCGACGGCGATCTGGACGTTGTCATGTCCGCCTACGACGACGCACATGAAATCTGGTTTAACGACGGAACAGGCGTGTTAACAAGTTCGTCCTTTGCCTCCTGGGTTTCGCAGGACGTACAACTGGGCGACCTTGACGGTGACGGCGACCTTGACGCATTTTTTGCGGCGAACGGGGAACTGACTGAAGCCTCCGAGGAAGGCGGCGGCGGTGACGGGCGTCTGCCTGCCGCTCTGCCCGGCACAACGACGCACAAGGAGGAAATGATCTGGCTTAACAACGGCGACGGCAGTTTTGTCTCTTTTGTCGTCGGCGTGGGTGAAAGCAGCGCCGCCTCGCTGGGCGATCTGGACGGTGATGGCGATCTGGACGCATTGGTGGTTAACGACGAGGGCGGCGGCGCTCCGGCACAGCTGTGGCTAAACGGCGCACCGGTGCAGCTCTTGTCGGTAGCGCCTGAACAACACAATAACAATGTCGACAAAGACGCCGACATCGACCTGGTGTTTAACACGGCGATCAATCCAACGACGCTGAGCG
Organism: bacterium; assembly: GCA_030430495.1. GTDB lineage: Bacteria > Bacteroidota > Ignavibacteria > Kapaibacteriales > UBA7675 > JAUIKM01. The sequence continues at coordinate 23,712 of JAUIKM010000012.1, forward strand.
GATCGTCCAACACCAATTCCGCGGGCATCAGTGTGTTTGGCTCGCAGACGGGCAACCTGGCGCCGGCGGCGACCATCGAGTTTACTTCGAGCACAAACGCAACGATCAACCCCGCCGCGGACTTTAAGGCCGGAGAAAAGGTCTCCGTGACGGTCTCAAAACCGGAAGCGTTTACGGGCGAGACCGTCGCCAATTCGCGCGTGCAGGAGTTTCGCGCCAAAGTGTCGCGCGGTGTGGCCATCTTTGAATCGGTTTCCGCGACAGGCGCCGGCGTCGGCATCAGCGACCAGGATGCCGGCGATGTGAACGGCGACGGTTTTGTCGACCTCGTCTACGCCCTGACGGGCTCGCGCCTGGAAGTGCTGACAAACAATGCCGACGGCGAAATCGGTTTTGCAGACAGCTCGACCGGTTTCTCATCCGGTGCGATCTGGATCAAACTGGGCGACCTTGACGGCGACGGCGATCTGGACGTCTTCAGCAACGGTGCGGGCGAGCAGGCGGTTCTGTTTAACGACGGCGCCGGCAATTTCTCGTTGAGCAGCGTCGCCAACATCGCCTCACTCACCACGATCGAACTGGGTGATATTGACGCGGACGGCGACCTCGACGCCATTCTGGCCGGCTACGACAGCTACGGTGTTCTGTTTAATGACGGCACAGGCGGTTTCAGCGGCAATTCCTTCAGCAGCCCCGTGCAATCGCAGGAAGTGGTACTCGGCGATCTTGACAACGACGGCGACCTCGACATTCTGGTCGTCGGTTATTACGACAACAATCGCGTGCTTCTGAACAATGGCGACGGCACGTTTACAGCCGGATCAAATGCCGGCAACGGCGTCAGTTACAGCGCCGCGCTGGGCGACCTTGACGATGACGGCGATCTTGACGCCGTTATCGCCAACACCGTCGGGGCACACACGCTGCTGAACAACCAGGGCAACGCTACATTCACAACTCAATCGCTTCCGGCGGCCACCAGCTCCAAAGCAGTTGTTGAACTGGGCGATATGGACGGCGACGGCGACCTTGACATCGTCATGGTCTACGACGACGAGCCGACGGAATTCTGTCGCAACCTGGGCGGCTTTAACTTTGCTCGCGAGCAGCTTGCCGCCGGTGACGCGGCATCAATGAACATCGCCGATTTTGACAACGACGACGACCTGGATATTGCCGAGAGCTCGGCCGCACTTAAACGGGTCTGGGAAAACGTCGACGCGCCGATCGTCACCGCGCTCGATCCGAATTGTATTATCGAAACGACGGCCAACCTGTCGATTACCGTCACGGGCGAAAACTTTGTCGAGACACAAGCAACAATAACGATATTAAACGGCGACGGCAGCGACTCCGGTACGACTCTGTCGCTTTCGCTGCTTTCCGGCGCAACGTCCAACCAATTCCAGACAGTCATACCGTCCGGTTATGTTTCGACGGCGGGTACGCTGACATTGACCATTACCGGCCGTGAAAACCGCACGACGACAACAACCTTGACAGTTCATCCGCTGATCGACATTGTCGGCAATATCTGCAACTTCAACGGCATCGACGAAACTTATACCGTCGCGCCGGCAGATGTGAATGCCGCGCACGCCTGGAGCGTGACGAACGGTGAGATTGTCGGAAGTTCAAGCGGCAGTCAGGTCCTGGTTAACTGGGACGACGGTGCGGCCGGCACGCTGACACTGCTGCGGACTTACGCAAGCGGCTGTACGACGGCGACGGCATTTTCGGTCAGCCCGGTCGGCATTCCGACGGTCGAAGACCTGGCATTTACGGCGGTCAACGAGCCGGTTACAATTGCGGTTCTGTTTAATGATGCGAGCGGCCTGAGTTTGTTAAGTGTTTCGACACCGGACAATGGTTCGGCCGTGACAAGCGGCAATGCGGTTGTGTATACGCCGGACAACGGATTCGTCGGCTTCGATAGTTTTACCTACACGGTCGAAAACAGCGAAGGATGCAGCGTCACCGGAGCTGTCACGACGGTGGTCGGACTCGGCACAAAATACACGCACAACCTCGTCTGGCTGGAACGCGAGAAAGATCGCGTCGGCGGTGTGCGTGGACTGAACCGCGCCGTCGATGTGGCGGTCAGTCCCGACGGTAAACACCTGTATGCGTCCGGCCGCAGTGATCACAGTATTGCACTGTTTAACATCGATGCGACAAGCGGTACAATCGAGTACGTTAAACGCGTCCGCAATGGTCGCAACGGCGTCACCCGCATGCGTTATCCCGAGTCCCTGCTTATCAGTCCCGACGGCGATAATCTCTACGTCCTGTCGTACGGCGACAACGCCGTTGTGGTTTTTGATCGCAACGCCGCCACGGGCGACCTGAGTTACGTTGAGAACAAACGCAACGGGACGTCGGACGCCGGTGGAACAATCAGTCGCATGAAAGGTCCGCGCAGCCTCGCGCTCAGCGACGACCAGGAAAATCTGTATGTGGCCGGTCAGAGCAACAATGGCCTCGTGGTGTTCGAGCGCAGTACAACCAGCGGCACGCTGACATTTATGGAGTCGTTTAAAGACGGTGTCGACGGCGTCGACGGCCTGCGCGAAATTCTGGACGTGCAGGTGAGTCCCGACGATGCGCATGTTTATGCGGCCGGTTTCGGCGAAGATGAGATTGCCATCTTCGAACGTTCATCAACCAACGGCAGTTTAACGTTTCTGGAGCGCGTGCGCGACGGTGTCGACGGCGTAGACGGACTGGAGAATGTCGCCGGGCTGGCTTTAAGTCCCGACGGCAACAACCTGTACGCCGTTTCAAACGGCGGCGATGCGCTCGTGACGTTTGAGCGTTCCAGCACCAACGGCTCGCTCAGTTTTGTTGAACTTGAGCGCGACGGCAGCGGCGGTGTCAACGGACTTAACGGCGCCCGCGACGTGATTCTGGATTCCCAGGGGCGCGAGTTGTACGTCAGCGGCTCGAACGACGACGCCATTGCAGGTTTTGCGCGCAGTGCTACCGGAGAGGTTTGTTTTAACGGTGCATCGGTGGACGGCGTCGACGGTGTCGACGGAATTGACAGGGTGCGCGGATTGGCGCTCTCGCCCGACGGATCCTACATCTACGGCGCTGGTTACGGCGAGAATTCGGTGGCGGCTTTTCGTCGCAACTATCATCCATTTGCGTTTGAAGACACCGGACTTAACGTTCCGGCCAACTCGTCGCTGACGATCAGCGTGTTGACAAACGATGTTGATCCTGACGGCGATGTTCTGACGATTAGCTCCAAAACCAACGGCTCACTTGGGACCGTATCGATAGTCAACAGTTCAACAAAACTCGAATACAACTCGGGCAGTTCAAGCGGCAACGACACGTTTACCTACACAATCAGCGACGGCAACGGCGGCAGTTCAACGGCCAGCGTCAGCATCCTGGTGCTGAGCAGCGGACGCCGGGACGGGGTGGACGAGCCAGGTGTTAATGCTGATATTCCGGCGGCAGACGTGCGCGTCTCTCCAAATCCGACGGCCGGCGCTGCGACGGTGAGTTTTCATGTTAACAAACGCAGTCGCGTTACTGCTCGCATTGCGGCGCTGACGGGGCACGAACTGTGGAAAGCACAACTGGGCGACTTGAACGCGGGTATGCATGCCTTTATCTGGCAGGGCCAGGACCTTGCCGGACAAAAGTTGCCCAGCGGCGTTTACTACCTGGAGCTGACTCTCGACGACGGCAGCGGCAATGTGCAGCGACTCAACACGGAAGTCGTGATCAAACGTTAATTGCGTTCCGATTGCATGTTTAATAATGACGGGCGTGGAGTTTTCCATGCCCGTTGTTGTTTAATGCCGGAGCTGCCGGGTGTGACCAGGAAAAAGACATGATTGCAGCGCCGTTCCGGCTCGCTTTTTGATCTTGTTTGTCACCGGGGCAGAAGGCGGATGGTTCTCATTCAACTGATTGAATCCATGCGCCTGAGTATGGAGCTTGAAGTTGGACTTTCAGCTTCAAGACAATTCGCCGTAGTCCTGACTCAATTCTCTGGTCATGATGTCTGTCCGGACGCGAGTTCCAGGCAGCTATGCACGGACCTCGCCGGTCTCAGACGCGCATATTCCCACATCACAGAGCTTGAATTTGGTTCCGTTCAACAGCGAATTCTGCCCGCTTATATGCGTTCAGAGCTACGTTCAGTTTTTTAAGCGAGGATAATTTGTGGTTTTGGCGTAGACTGGCACCTGACACGGAGCGCCGCATGCAACGCGCCGTGGATTGCCGGACTGACGTTTGCCTCGAAAAAACTGCACTGGTTGCAGGGTGGGAGGAGTGCGTCTGGACGTGGTGGAGACTCGCGGTGGCGGCGGGGCGGGCGATGGGGCAGGCGGGCCCCTTGATCTCGCAAAGCCGCGCCCAAAATTTAGAGATCGTCCGCTTAATACCCAATCCATCCCGTTTACCGGTCCAGACCTCGCGTTCAGCAGGGTATCGTTGACAAAGCAGAATAAAGGCCGGATGTTTTTTCCACAATGTACAAAGTGGCCCTCGGAGCTGCCGTGCGGTAGCTCAGGTCCCGCAACCGGCACGCATGTTACTGTTCTTCCGACTGTTTGGAGCCCGGATCATGGAAACAGAGACCGGCACAAGGACCTGTATGCGCCACTCGCAATGACGAACAAAAGAGGCATTTTAAAGAGGGCCCGCAGGGCAACCGATCTGAAATTATATGTCGCTAAATGGTGGAAAAGCGGCGAAACCAGATGAAAAACGGCGATTGTCAAGAAAATGCTTGCACAGGAAAACTGGTGTAACCAAGTTTGTTACAGTCAAGAAGGAATTGGAATGAACAAGAGTAGTCGTTTTGCCGTGGCCGTGCATATTATGTCGGGGCTGGCGCTGGGGCAGATTACCGGAACGGAGGAGTGCGTGACTTCGTCAAAACTGGCGAACAGCGTAAACACAAATCCGGTGGTGGTGCGCCGTATTCTGGGCGTGATGCGCAATGCAGGGCTGGTGACGTCCATTAAGGGCGCCGACGGTGGTTCAACCTTGAGCCGACCGCCGGAACAGATAACGCTGCTGGACATTTACCGCGCGGTTGAGACCGGACAATTGTTTCATTTCCACTATGCCAAACCTAATGCCGACTGTCCAATCGGATGCTGCATTCTCGAAATAATGCAGCGCGTTGTCGACAAAGCAGACGATGCTGTGAGTTCGGTCCTGGCAAATTACACCTTGCGTGATATTGCCGAGGAACTGAGAGAACGCGGTCGCAGGCGTTGGGCATTCCTGAACAATTAAACTCCGCCTTGTTCGTGAACAGCGGGATTTTTATTTGCACCTAAATGTAACCATGTGGGTTGCATTTAAACAGTACGACGGCTGCACAGCCTGCTGTACTGCGGAACGAAGAGTCAGCAACTGTAACAGCTTTACTGACAGTTAAATACACATAACACTGTGTGAGGCGTTCCTGGGCGTGTAATTGTAACCGATGTAGTTGCAGTTATTGCCATGGGATTACATTGTCCATTCGGAACGAACAGCACAGTGTTTCAGCAGGGGACAACAGTCCGGACAACCGTCTATGTTTAATTAACATAACGGCGGCGGCCCCCGGTTAATCTGATACAACAACATTCTAACCGTTTAACGATCATCTGCGGAGACAGCTGATGAAACAGCCTGGAAAATTTGACAAGTTTATGCGGAGCTACGGCGAATGGGTAATTCGGCAGCGTTGGTCGATCGTCGTCGTCGGAACTCTACTGGCAGCCGGCATTGCAATCGGTGCGGGCAATCTGTGGTTCGATACGGACTACCGCGCGTTTTTCAGCAAGGAGAATCCACAGCTACAGTCTTTTGAGGCGATGCAGAATATCTATACCAAAAACGACAACATCCTGGTTGTCCTGGCGCCTGAAGACGGGGATGTGTTTACAGCGCGCAACCTGGCGGCAATCGAAAATTTAACGGAAAAGGCATGGAAAGTTCCCTATGCGATTCGCGTTGACGCCATAAGCAATTTCCAGCATACAATTGCCGAGGGCGACGACCTGCTGGTGGCTGATCTCGTGGAAGATGCCGCGTCGCTCAGTCCCGCCGAAATAGAAGCGCGTCGCGCCGTTGCTCTGCAGGAACCGGCCTTGTTTAAGCGGCTGATCAACGTCGACAGCGATGTGAGCGGAATTAACATCACCTTGCAGTTGCCGGGGGAATCGATGATGGAGGTGCCGGACGCCGCGGCCTATGCGCGCGGTCTGGCGGCGTCATTTGAACAGGAGTATCCCGGCATTAAAACCTACCTGACCGGTACGGTGATGTTAAACAATGCCTTTTCCGAGGCCGGGCAGAGCGACATGATGACGCTCGTGCCGCTGATGTATCTGTTGATTTTTGTTGTTATGGCCTTTCTGCTGCGTTCGGTCAGCGGTAGCATTGCAACCTTCAGCGTCATTACGTTTGCAACGATCATTGCGATGGGGTTTGCGGGTTGGTTCGGCGTTGGACTGACACCTCCCTCGGCCAACGCAACAACAATGATCATGACAATTGCGATAGCGGATTGTGTTCACATTCTGCTGAGCATACTGCGGGAAATTCGCTTGGGCAGATCCAGGCACGAAGCGATCATCGAAAGTTTGCGCGTTAATATGTCGCCGGTGTTTTTAACCAGTCTTACGACGGCAATCGGTTTCCTGAGCATGAACTTCAGCGATGCGCCGCCCTTCCATCATCTCGGCAACATTACGGCGGCGGGTGTGCTGGCGGCCTGGATATATTCTGTGTTGTTCCTGCCGGCACTGATGGCCATTCTGCCGGTGCGGGTTAAACACCGCGAAGAGCGTCGCAGCGGTTTTATCGACAAGCTGGCTGAATTTGTCATCGGCCGCCGCAAAGTCCTGCTGTGGGGGTCAGTGGTTGTTGTAGTCGGACTGACGGCCATGATCTCCCTCAACGAAATGAACGATCAGTTTGTCGACTACTTCGACAAGAGTATTCAGTTCAGAACGGACAGCGATTTTGCCGCGGATAATCTGACGGGAATCTACCAGGTGGAGTTTTCGCTGGAGTCGGGCGAGAGCGGCGGTATCAGCAATCCGGAGTACCTTCAGACGGTGGAGGATTTCACGGAGTGGTACCGCTTACAGCCCAATGTCGTCCATGTGTCATCTTTTACCGAGGTGATGAAACGGGTTAACAAAAGTATGCACGGCGACCTGCCCGCATACTACCGCATTCCGGATGATCGCGAACTTGCGGCGCAATTTCTGCTGCTGTACGAACTGTCGCTGCCGTACGGCCTTGATCTTAACAATCAGATTAACATCGACAAGTCGGCGACGCGTTTTACCGTGACGCTTGACGATGTCAGTTCGCGTGAAATTCGCGAGGCGGCTTCGATTGGCGAGGAATGGTTGCGGAATAATGCGCCGCGGACGATGCACGCTACGGCGGCGAGTTCGGCGGTAATGTTTGCCTACATTTCAGAGCGAAATATCGAGGGCATGCTGGTCGGTACGACCGCCGCGTTGGTATTGATATCATTCTGTTTGTTTATTGCTCTGCGGAGCGGCAAATACGGGCTGATAAGTTTAATTCCCAATCTGGTTCCCGCCGCGCTGGCCTTCGGCGTATGGGGATTGCTTGTCGGACAGGTTAACCTGGGCCTGGCAATTGTCACCGGTATGACGCTTGGCATAGTTGTTGACGATACCGTGCACTTTCTGAGCAAGTACATTCGCGCCCGGCGCGAACAGGGACTCAACGCAGAAGATGCTGTGCGCTACGCTTTTTCGACCGTCGGTATGGCGCTGATTGTTACCTCGGTGGTTTTGAGCATCGGCTTCGGGATTCTGGCTTTCTCGGCTTTTGACCTGAACGGCAGCATGGGCAAACTGACGGCAATTACAATCATGATTGCACTGGTGGCGGACTTCCTGCTGTTGCCGCCGCTGTTAATCACGATTGACGGCAGGAAGGAAAGGAGCGCCGACGGCGCTGATATTGAATCGCTGCTTCAGACGAGCTCACAGCGCAGCAGTGCCTGAGGCGTGCAGCCCAAACACAACCCAAACACAACCCAAACACAACCCAAACACAACCCAAACACAACCCAAACACAACCCAAAACACAGTCCAAAACAATTCCTCACAGATATCTGGAACAACACATGTTAAGCGTGAATTCTCTCAGGTCTTTCCTGACAACAAGTGTAACAATGGCCGGCGCATTGCTGCTGCTTGCTCCACTGACGGCGGCATCACCGCAGGAAGACGGTCTTTCAATCGCACGTGAAGTTGATCGGCGCGACTCCGGCTTCAGCGACTTCACCGCGGAATTGCGGATGATTCTGCGCAATCGTCATGGCGAACAGAGCGAGCGCAGTCTGCGCAGCAGCACGCTGGAAGTGGACAGTGACGGAGACAAGTCACTGGTGATTTTTGATCGCCCCAACGACGTGAAAGGAACGGCATTTCTGACGTACAGCCACAAAACGGGGCCGGACGATCAGTGGCTTTACTTGCCGGCGCTTAAACGCGTCAAGCGCATCGCATCCAACAACAAGTCCGGTCCCTTCATGGGCAGTGAGTTTGCCTATGAGGATATCTCCTCACAGGAGGTGGAAAAATACACCTATAAGTTCATCCGCTCGGAAAAGTTGAACAACATGGACTGTTTTGTCGTCGAGCGTTATCCGGTCGATCCAAAGTCGGGATACACGCGCCAGCTCACCTGGATTGACAAACAGAACTACCTGTACCAAAAGATTGACTTTTACGACCGCAAGGACGAACTGCTGAAAACGCTGACCTATTTTAACTACAAACAGTACGGCGGCAAATACTGGCGTTCCGAAGAGATGACGATGGTGAACCATCAGACGGGAAAAAGCACGACGCTCCAGTGGCGGAACTACAAGTTCGGCAATGAGTTAAGCGACAGGGATTTTGACCAGAATAGTCTGAAACGCGCACGATAGGGTGAACTGCCGTGGAGCATCGCAGGGCCTCCCTGTGAGGGGAGGTCCTTTTGTGCATTTGTAAAATGTTAAACGACTGTGCACGACAACATGAAATACTTCAACTTTATTCTGTCCGTTTGTCTTATGACGGTGTTGACCTTTAACAGTGCAACATCGCTTGACCTTGGTTTTTCAGGCTCCGTTGCACTGGAGTCGCGCTATTTCCCGGAGTCGGCGCTGCACGACGAACAATTTGGTCACGAGAATTTTTCGGCTGTGTTGCAGCCGGAGCTGTTTTACGAATGGGACCGCGGTTACCAGCGCGTTGTTTTTACGCCCTTTTTGCGCTGGGATCAGCACGACGATGAACGCACGCACTGGGATGTGCGCGAGTTGTACTGGGAAATGGTTCAGGACGACTACGAGTTGCGATTTGGTGCGCGGCAGGTGTTCTGGGGCGTCGCTGAATCACAGCATCTGGTGGACATTGTTAATCAGACGGATCAGATTGAAAGCATCGACGGCGAGGACAAACTGGGCCAGCCGATGCTCCAGTTGACGCTGGTGCAGGACTGGGGAACGATCAACGGCTTTCTCTTGAGTGGGTTCCGTGAACGCAATTTCGCTGGTGGCGAGGGGCGCCTGCGCGCGCCACTGCCCGTATTGTCGAAGCGCGCCATGTACGAGTCGTCTGCGGAGGAATGGCATCTCGACTGGGCGTTGCGCTGGTCGCATTACTTCGACGTGTTTGACGTCGGCATCTCACACTTTAACGGAACGAGCCGCGAACCGCTGTTGCAACTCGGCGCGGACGCCGCGGGCAATCCCGTCCTGACACCGATGTATCCGCTGATTAATCAGACCGGACTGGACGCACAGGCGACGATCGGCGGCTGGCTGTTCAAGCTGGAGGCGATCACGCGCGGCGGTCAGGGTGAGCGCTACTACGCGGGCGTCGGCGGATTTGAGTACACATTCGGCGATGTAGGGCGCAGCGGCATCGACATTGGCGTGCTGGCGGAATACAGTTACGATGATCGCGGCGACGCGGCGACGCAGCCCTTTGACGATGACTTTTTTGTGGGCTCGCGGCTGGCGTTCAACGATGTGCAGAGTACGGATCTGCTGGCGGGCGTGTTTCTGGATCGCGACTCGGGCGCGGGTGCGGCACGCCTGGAGGGCAGTCGCCGCATCGGCAGCACATTTAAACTGAATGTGGAGCTGAACGCCTATTTCAATGCACCGGAGACGGACCCGTTCTTCGCTCTGCGCCGCGACTCCTACCTCCAGGTGGAGCTTGCGCGCTATTTTTAACGATTTTGGCCGTGCGTCCGAGTTTTATAGTTTTCCCGATGCAAACTGTATAACTCTCGCTTGGGAGGAAGTATGTCCCTCGGAAAGTTGGCTGTACTTGTCGTTTTTGGATTTGTGGGCGCAGTTGCGGCGCAAGCGCATCCCGCCTGGGGAATCGCGGTTGACCGCAGCGGAAACATCTACTTTGCCGACATTGGCAGGGAGGGGCGCGGCGCAGTCTGGCGCATAGATAACAAGGGTCGCCTGCAAGCGCTGTTTACGGATTTTCATGCGCACAGTGTCAACGTGGATGATGCCGGCAATGTTCTTGCCGCTCACGGAGAAGGGCGACATCTCTTGTTGAAGCTCGGGCAGGATGGCGAAGTTGACACACTTGCAGAGACAGGCGATTACCGCGAGTTTAACGGGGGCAATTGCTGTGTGCGGGGCGACGGCACGGTGTTTTTTTATGCCGCACACCACGTTTGGAGACTGGACACCAGCGGCGTCAGGCAAATGTACAACTCGTACTACTCGGGCTGGACGCAGACCTTGTATGCTGCGCGCAATGGCGACGTGCTGATTCCGGATATTGGCGACAGCAGCGGTCGCGTCATCAGACTGCGTCCCGACGGGAGTCATGTTCAGGTTGCCGAGGGCTTGATTTCGACGCGCGGAACACCGGACTACGACCGGCACGGCGACGTGCTCTTCGGCATCAGCGAGGATACACTGGGCAATGTTTACGTCTGCGAGGCGGCGGGCCGGCGCATCGTCAGAATCAGACCGGACGGCAGACAGAGCGAATTTTATTCGAGCGAAGCAGGGCGGCTGCCGACGGGGCTGACGTTCAGCGACGGCTCGGCATATATTCTGGAATACGGTGTACGGGCCGGGACCGGACCGCAAATTGTGCGCCTTGCCGCAGATGGCGAAAAGCGGATATTGTTTAACTACGACAACTATCAGGGTGAAATTCAGTACGGCCCGCACGCGCGGCCGCGCTGAACTACGCGCGCTTCAGGTGATCGTTTATTGCGCGCTCCGATGACGGTCGTGCACAGAAGCGCCGGTGACCGACCTGTCAACCACAAGTCTGCCGTCCTGGTGTCGGGTGATGTTGCACGCGCGGCCTGGTGTCTGTTCACCTGATGACGAACAAGAGGGAAAAACAAGCCTCGCGCCGATGAGGCGGAGGCGAAGTGCTCTGCCAGGTCAGGAACCAGCAATTACAACAAGGGGAAGTTCGCTGAATACACATGCGAACTTCCCCGTTTGTTCTGTTTTAATGTTTGTGTTAACGTTGCAGGTGCAGCGTGCCGCTCAGAATCTGGGCGCCGATATTAAGGCGGTAAATGTATGCGCCGGAAGGCATGAGTTCGCCCTTCGAATTGCGTCCGTCCCAGCGCAGCGACGATGTGCCGGTGGGGACAATGCCGTTAAACAGTTCGGTGCAAAGCCGGCCTTGCAGCGTGTAGATCGCAACACGTCCCGGTTGAGCGCCCGAAGTCGACGGAAGATTAAACCTGATGGTCGTCGACTCGCTGAAGGGATTGGGAGCGGTTGCAATGTCTATGTCCGCCGTTAAATCGCCGACGCCGGTGCTTGTTTGCTCTTCCATCGGCAGTAAACATCCGTTTGAGTTCTGTTTAACTCCGCCGCGATCGGCCAGATAACACTGCGTGTAGTCCGGACGTGCGGGAATTGTGCCGTCTTCGAATTTCTCGATCCACTCTTCATCGGTTATGCGCGTGTAATTAAGCGTCGTTTCCTCGAAGTAGCTGAACACCGGTCCAACGTAGGCCGTCGGTTGTCCGTCGCAATCGTCCACCAGGATCAGAGCCAGGTTGACCGGGCCCGTGCCGATGTGCAGCACCTGTGATTCCTGGGTGTCGGTGTGAATATCGGCTATCAGATATTCCGGTGGGTATTCCGTGTTGGTCATTTCTTCCACTTTGTTAAAGAATAGTTCGGGATACCACCCATCGTATGTAATTGTGTTGAAGTTGATGGCGCAGTTGTGTTCAATATTCTGACGAAGTGTCTTCTGCAGAAATGTACTCTCGCCGCTTGTGAGCGCTTCGCCGTTTAACTCTTTTTCAGCAATTGTACTCAGCGTGCGCACGGTGGCGGCAAAGTTTTCGTAGTAGTCCACCAGTTTAAGTCGAATTCCATCGTCAAGTGCGGGCAGCGTGTTATAACGCGCTGCAATGTTTGTACAGGCTTCGGCGATGGACGAATAAAACTGCGGACGGGGTTCCACATATGCGTCGGGGAATTCACAGACGTAGACTCCGTAACTGGGCTTGGCGTAGAGAATATTGTCGTGTCGCAATTGAGCCCAGGAGGCCAACTGCGTCGTCATGCTTTTCTGCCACCACGCGGCCGTCTGCATGAAACGCGGAAGGTTGTCGCGTTCCTCACGTGCCGGCGGGTTTAATTGCCGAATGGCGTTTAACCAGCCGTTGTAGGTCGATGATTGCCAGTGTTCCGGACTGGTCTGATCAATCAGAAAGCGCAGGGCGCCGAGATTGTCGGCGTATTTGTAGCCGTTTAACTCATCTGTTAACAGAAGGGCCGAGGCGTTGTTGCCCAGCGCGAACAACACGTCCTGTGAATGCGGCAGCAGTCGTTTAATATCAGTGCCTTTGTAGTGGATCCGGTCAAACGTGACGTTCATCGTGATGTAAGAGTCAATGATAAAACGCTGACCGAGTGCAAGCGCTTCAAGCGGCGGATCCGTGGTTTTGCCGTCATTTGCTCCCTTGAGAATGCGCGATACGATGAATTGTTCACGGCCATTGTTTTTGAGATAGCTGTGCAGCTCATCGGCTTTGGCGGGGTTCGCAAGATCGGCGATTGAATTAACATCTATCGCATCAAGAGCAGCACTGACATCCGCCAGCGTAATGTTGTCCTGTTCGCCGATGAAAGCCTGCAGCGCAGCGTCGATCGTGTTTAAGTGCACGCCTGCGCCGTCGGATTCTGCGGCAAAGGCCAGTACCGCGGCGGCTACGGCATTGCGTACCTGGTCTTCTTTTGTAGGCGTGCAACGGGGCTGGGATACACTTGAATGTCGAATTATCAGTCCGATGCGCCCAAGCCACATGACGGACCGGAAGTACTCGGACAGATGGTTCTTAACGTAGTGGCCGCGCACTTTAAACTGACTGAAATCTATATTGCGATCACAGTTGTCGCTGTACAGTGGATAAGACGTCGGCTCCTCGGCCATGACCAATTCGATCAATTCTGTTCGCCTGGCGTCATTCTCCTGAAAGTACAATGTTAACGGTTCGTACTTGTAGTGCTTCAAAAGGGCGGACGCTACGGCCAGGTGCAGTTCGGCGTCCATCAGGCCGTCGTGCATCACGGAATTGTCGGCGAATTGTTCGGCCATGTTAACAACCTGTGCATGCGATTTGGCAAGGTACGCGGCCACTTCATCCTGAAAAACATTGCGCTCCAGAAAAACGAGAATGTCCTGATAGGACTGGTGGAAAGCGTCGAGGATCATGTCGCTGCTGATGTAGAGCGGCATGTCTTTGTGGTATATCTGCGCCAGCATGTTGCGGAAATTGGTGGTGGAGTAGCGCTCCGTCACCATGAATCCGTTCGTCTCGGCCAGGTCGATCTCGTCCGGCGTCAACTCGAACAATTGTTTGATGTCGGCTGCGTAGCGCGCTTCGGAGAAATCAAAGTGCGCGCCGTCGATGAACTTGCCGGCGGGGTAGAGGGCCGTCAGTTCTTCCGGAGACATGTCTTCGTGAGCGTCCAGAAATTCCTGGTAGGCCTCCAGATCAAAGCCAAAGGCGGGCGAGGCATGTACAATAGTTGCCGTCGTCAACGCAATCAATAGAATGCGCAGTAAAGAAGCGTTCATATAATTCCTCCAGTAGTGCCGCCGGATAATACAGTGCGGGCGTCGGCGTACAATTAAGTGGGCTATGGGGCGCTCGGGGAGAACAGACCGGGAAACACGCGTACCTGCGCGGGGTTACAGCGGTAGCCTGCCCTCATGCTGTTGTCCGCATCGGGCTGCCCCTGGTCCGCGCTGTGATACAAAGTATGGTAAAACCATCGGGTGATTTTTTTCCTTCTGTTCCCTGGAGAAAACTTCGGCAATGAAGGCCGGCGACTTGTAGCGCCTGTGCTGCGGAAATTGTTATTTGGTCTCCTTATCGAAGAGAGGATTCTTAAAAAAATCAAAGGCGGTGAAAAAAATACTTGCGTTAAACCTCGCCATTTTATAGGTTCCAGCTGACTTTCAGCAATGAGAGTTCACATTTCAGCCACAATCTGCAAACAGGCAATAATCTACTACAACACACTTTGTCTGTTTAATGCAATCACAGCCCGATTGTGTGGCGTTTAACAGTTTTGCTGAGTATCACGTCTGACGTGTAGCGTGGATGTCGTATAGGCGTCCGCTCTGGTTGATACCGTCGGGATGTATCCCAATCTTTGCGCATCTCCCCCCAGCGCTTTTATGCGGTAAGTCCTGCCGCATAGTATTTCACACATGAGTCACCTGTGGTACAATCTGTGAAATTTCTATCGAAGTTGATTTTGTCTTGGATTCACGAATTGCGGTGCCGTACTCGGGAGTTATCCTTCCGAATTTTCCCGGTAATGTCGATGCAACGCAGGGGCACATCCACTTTGCCCCATGATGAGTTGAGCGTGGAATAGCGTGGGGGAGTGTGTTGTAGTCGCCCGCGTCTGTTCCGTCTGCTTCAGTTACAGCCCTGGTGACATTTCGTTGGCAGGGCTGTCTCTAATATTTAACAAAACTGTCGCCGATGTGCACGCGTCGGCGTACATTGGGTGGTGTTTTACATTGAGGTGCAGTATGACTCGTCCACAGACATAAGCTTGATCGGCTTGATCGCTTTATGCCTACGGCATAGCTCCGAAAACTCTTTTTATTTGGCTCCGAGACGTCAACCTCAGGTCGGACAGTTGTCTTGCGGCGGCGTCAGTAGCAGCCCAGCACTCCACTTTGATTTGCACCATTGTAAAGGTGTAGGACAGGGGCGGGTGCAGGGGTGGTGCGAAAATGACGCGCTTTATTGCGGCCGTCCTGTGCGGAGGACGAATTTGTGGGACTCCGCCGGCTGTTGGTCCAAAAGAGCAGCAATACATCCAAAAAAATAATATTAAACAGAATGTCATAAATAGCTTGCATTGAGAATCGCAGGAATGTATATTGGCTTCGTTGCAAAAGCGTACACATATATACCGCAACGAGTGACGCTTCTCCCAAACTGCAACATCCGTACAAACCATGCAGCAAATGCCACAGCCCGGCATTCCACTATTAACAATTTCGAATCACAATTGTCGAACGACGATATTGTCGAGTCTGCCGCATTCGCCTGCTTTTTTCGGTGAATGACTGAGTTCAGGCTACGGCCCACTTTCGTTACTTTCGAATCCGCTCAAACCTTGCCGGACCAGGAATCTACTGCCAGGATTGACTAAGAGACCGGTTGTTCGGGCGGAAAACCCAACATAGCAATTAACATGTTAATATCTGGTCGTGCCTGAAACATGACAGGCTGGTTTTCACTGCCGATCAGCCACAACCCACAGCCCATGCGGGACAACCGCATTAATTATTAATATCCAACTATTCTTTCGTTTTGTTGGGGAAATATCCCCATGTTTACAATGGAGTTTTACTGTTATGCGTAAGCTGAATCTTGCCATGCTGACGTGCCTCACGGCCGTCTTTGCACTTTCTTTTGCTACCATGCAAGCCCAAAACAACTGCAACGGTTCCGTTGCAGCAACGATTAGCGTTGATGGCATTCCTGTTCAAACGAATCGCATTGCGAACGTTGATTATTCTGATCTCAGCGGCGGCGCCACGGAGCGTGTTTCGCAGATTAACGACCTGTCAATCGTCGGCGACGATTTTGACTTTATCTCTGAGGCCAGCCCGGAGAACAAATTTGTCGCTACGCGTGGTCAGGGTGCTTTATTCTTCCCGGCGGATCTGGATGGTTATGTGACGGGCAGCATCAACCACGCCGGTGCTGTCTATCAGATGCAGGCTCCCAGAATGCCGGTTCGCGCCGTTGCTCAAATCGAAAGCTGGCCGCCGGCCGACGTAGTGCTGCAGTCGACGGAAGACACGGTTTTTGAGAACGAGTTTGGCGAAACGCTCACAGTCTTGGCAGGTGCTGAGTTCAAGATGAAGCGTCAATAAGAGACACTATACTGCCTGGGTGACAGCTGTTTAACAAACCAGCCTATAGACTCGGGCTGCGAACCACGCCTCACGTTGCGGTAGGCGTGGTTCGCTTTTTGTTTAAATGGGAAGGGCGACGGGCGAGCATGGGCCGGGGGGCCGACAAGCGTCCCTGCGACAAATGGCGCTTCCAGTTGTAGCAGGTCGTTTTACAGATGCCGCGTTTTCGCCTGATCGTTTCGAACGAGGCGCCGCTACGCTCGCGGCGTTGATTTGCCGCACCGGGCACCGGGAGTTCTTCCTTGGCACTGTAGCGACGGTGTTTTACGATCCGTAGATGTTTTTTTATATCTCGATATTTTCGGCGCAGATCCTGGCAATCGCCGACTTCATCCGCTCCAGCCCGGCCCTGGGCGCCTGTTTCTCCGGATCCTCGCGTTTGGGTGTGGTCGTGGTCCGCGGGCGGCTGAGTGCCGCGGACTTTGTTTGTTTTTCACAGGCATAGATTTACCGGTGGGCGATCATGAGTCGCCGGCAGACTTCGCAGACGCTGTGACCGCTTTGGCGTATTTGCTCGATGATTCTCAGCTTGTTCTCGGCGCTCCACCTGAGCCGGACGGTTTTCTGTTGGGGTTCGATCAAGGTTCAACTCCGTGTTTGTCATAACACTACTTCATTGGTGAAAAGTTTAAAAGAGCCGAATTCTCATCTGCTATTTGCGCCGGGACTTTAAATCAAGATGGGGAAAACAGTCGATACCATGTACTACCTGAATGATGACTTCAGCGACGAGAATATCCACTTTAAAGCGGCGCTGAAACGCTCTCGAATTAACAATGGACAAATAACAAGTGGAATCGCGATAGTACGACAGCAGATCAGGTGCTATGAAGTTTATGACTGGTAACTGCGTTTCCCGACTGCAAGTTTCTACTTCGTTGACAAGCAAAAAGAAAAAGCAAGCCATGCATCGCAGGGCGAAGTGCTCAGTCAATCAGCATGAAGTTCACAGACGAAGTGCTCAGTCAATCAGCATGAAGTTCACAGGCGAAGCGCTCAGTCAATCAGCATGAAGTGCACAGGCAAAGCGCTCAGTCGCAATGCGGCTGGAAGTATGCAGCCAAAGTCCCACAAGCCCGGCGCGCCAAAACAAAAAGCCCTCCGCGACACACATCGCGAAGGGCCTGATTTTGCAGCCTGTTAAACAAGTGTACGTCTCGGTCGTTTACCCGCCCGCCTGTCCATTGTATACCAGGAAGATCTCCACGCGGCGGTTGGCCTTGCGCGACTCCGGATCTTCACCCGGGTTGGCCGGTTCGCTCTCGCCCAGACCGCGGACCGTTAAACGGCGGTAGTCGACTCCAAGCGACTCCAGTTGACGAGCCACCGCCTTGGCGCGGCGCATCGAAAGACGCAGGTTGTCTTTCTCCGACCCCTGGTCGTCGGCATGGCCGACAATCTCAACCTTGGGGCCGTCCTTGCTCAAAGCCGGCACCACCGCTTTGCGCAGCTGAATGCGCGCGTCGTCGCCGACAATCGTGTCGTTGGTGTTAAAATACACGATCGACAAAACTTCCTGCGACGCTTTGTTGTGTTTGAAGAAAAAGTCGTGCTTCAGTTTAAGCATGTCTTTTTCCGTGCGCAGGTCGATGGACGTGTATTCGGGCGGATAACCCGGCGCCGTCGCTTCAATAAGATATTCGCGGCCCATCGTGAGCGTCATGCCGTATTTGCCGTCGGGCAGCGTGCTGTAGCTGTGTCCCGCCAGCGCGGGTTTGCCGTCGGGATTAACCGCATAGGCACGCACGCGCGGCTCCCAGGTCGGCTCGGCGTCGTCCGCGTTGAGTTTGCCGGAGAGATAGGCGTAGGGCTCCGGACGCCACTCCGGCGGCAGCACCGTTTTGTATACGCCCGTCTCGGTGATGCCTTCCTTTGAAGAAACGTAATAGAGCGTCTTTCCGTCGAGGGAAAGCCAGGGCGAAATGTCTTCGCCTTCCGTGTTGATCGGCAGTCCCAGGTTGACCGGTTCAGACCATTTCTGCCAGCTGTCGTCCAGGCGTCGCGTCATGTAAATGTCGGCGTTGCCGTAGCCGTTGCTCGCTTCGTGTTTGGTAAAATAGAGCGTTTTGGTGTCGGCCGCCAGGTGCGGATAGGCGTCAAAGTTGTCGCCGTTGATCACGTCGCCCAGATTGATCGGCGTTTCCCAGGTGCCGGGGTATTCCTCCGACATCTTCGTCATGTAGAGGTCGAGCTCGCCGTGCGAATCCGGCCCCATGATCGACAGGGTCATCGTCAGGCCGTTGCCGGCGATCGAGGCCATGTAGGTCGGGCCGTTGTTGATGTAGTTTTTGATGTAGATCTGCTCGGGCGTGGTCCAGCGGATTCCGTCCCAGCGCGTGATCGAGTAACCCTCGGCTTTGCGATATCCGCGTTTGTTGTAGTTGCCGGCCACCAGAACCGTATTGCCGTCGGCCGAACAGGCAAACGCCACGTCCGTCGACCAGGTGTTGACCGGCGGACCGATATTTTTGCCGGCTTTCCAATTGCCGTCGGCATCGCGCTCAAAACGCCAGATGTCGTCTTCATCTTCCATGCCGCCCACGTTGTCTTCGAAGTACTTGATCGTCGTGTAGGCAATCGTTTCGTCGAAGTTGAGAATGGGCAGCAAGGTCGCTTCGTAGAGCGACAGTTCGGGGATGTAGGTTTTAACGAGGACGTCGTCTTCGCCGGAGGGGCTGTCCTGGGCATGCGCTTGTATGCCGCAGAGGAGGGCCGCCGCGAGGAAGACCTTGATTAATGCTTGGAACTTCATACGTCGTACAGGATTGATTCAAAGTGCGGGAACAGGAAACACGCCCTTCCGGACGTAACAAAACGTGCAGCTTGCACAGACGCAGCGTTTTTGGAAAAATTATCGACACCCGCAGACCGTTGACGTCGCCGGGTGCAAAGCAGGCCGTCGGCGGAAGGGGGACGAATCGATGAGTGCACGGCTTCCGGGCTTTCGGTGAATGAGCAATTTGTCGTAGCTTTGTCCCGATTCGCATGGATCAATTTCTTCTCAGTACGGGCGATCTTCCGTGATTCAGGTATTTTTTGTTCTTGTTTTTTGCGTCTGGACGATCGGCGTGTTCCAATGGACCAGCATCGGTTCGTACGGCGTCACGTCGCTGGACCTCGTGCAGGGATTCCTGTACACGTACATGCTGAAATACCTGCTGTGGGACGGGCGCAGTCTGCGTTTTGCGCCCAATCTGCTGACGCTCTGCCTGCTTCTGCTTTTGCCCGTCGTGCTGCTCTCGGCCATTCAGCCCGTTTTTGCGGGCGACGGCTACATCCAGTTTATCAAAACCTTCAGTCATTGGATTTTTGTCTGGCTTTTTGCGGTGATCTGCGCCGGCATCGATGACAAACGCAGTCTGATGACCAATGCCGTGCGTGCCTACATGTTGTGGGGGCTGCCGGTGGCGCTCTTCGGCGTTTATCAGGTGATTGCCCGCGCCTTTGATCTGCCGCTGGCCTGGCTGGACGTCACCAACGTCTCGGTCTATTATGCGCGCGGCGGCGATGCGGAGTACGGCTGGTCGGGCCAGCTTGCGCTGCAGTTCGAAAACTTCTTCCGCGCCACGTCCATTTTCTCCGAGCCCTCCGTCCTGGCCACTTACATGACGATCTGCCTGATGTACCTGTTGGTACCGGCGTTGCAGGGCCGGCCGATGTTTTTCAAGTCAAAACTGCTCAACTGGTCGCTGGCGGTGGCGTACTCCGGCGCGTTGCTCATGACCTTCTCGCTGTCGGGATTTGCCGGCGTGGCCATGCTGGTCGTGGCGTTATTGTTGTTCGAGCGCGGCAAAAGAAGATTCAGACTTTTCCTGGCGATAGGTGTATTCGCGGCGCTGCTTCTCGTCATGGACGCCGTGTTGCAGCCGATCACTCAGGTGAGCGTGCTGGAGCTGTTCGGCCAGCGCATCGGCGGGATCATCGGCGCGTCGCCGCATCCCTACACGGAGGGCATATCCGGCGAGTCCGTCGGCTCGCGGACGCTCTCGATGCTGACGGGATTCGAAATCTGGATGCAGTATCCGCTGACCGGCGTCGGCATCGGCCTGTTTTCAACAGCCGAACCGGCGCGACTCAATGATGTCTTGTTTTCGGACTCGACTTTCTTTTCCGTGTTGGGCGAGCTGGGCAGCTTCGGCATCCTTGTCTTGATGGGATTGATGCTCAGCGCTTTCCTGGCGGTGATACACTGGAACAAACGCAGCGCGCAGTTCTCGGTTGATACCTATCGTCTGCTGGGCGTGATGCCGTATTTTCTTTTGCTGAACCTGGTACACGGTCTCGTCAGCAACTCCTTTGTGATGGCGCCGTTGTGGATCAGTCTCGGCCTCGTGGTTTTCACGGTCAATGCGGCCTGGCGCGAAGCCGGGCGGCCGCAGGTCTGCCTGGTCTTTGTCGAAAGGCCGTGGCGCGATCGGCTGGCGGCGTACGTGGAGCAGCGCCGCGCAGCGCATCGGGAATCCACTTAAATTCAGTTTTGTGATCAATGCAGGGTGCATCGTCCCTTCCCGCCGCAGCATGAACATTCTCCAGATCGTCCCGCAGTTTCCCTGGCCGACAACCGACGGCGGTAAAATCGGCATCGCCTCGATCAGCCGCGAATACAGCCGTGCCGGGCATCGACTGCACATGTTTGCGATTGTCAACGAAGACATTTCCGCCAGTCGCCGCGCCGCCGCGCTGGAACACTGCGATTCGCTGGAGATTGTTCGCGCCGACACGCGCAACTCGCCTGTCAACATTGCGGCATCGCTCTTTTCGTCTCTGCCGCTCTTTGTCTGGAAGTTTCAGCGCGAACACGTCCGCCGGGCGCTGCTTGCCTGTGCACGTCGTCAGCATATCGACGTCATTCACGCCGATCACAGCTCCACCGCGCTGTTGGCGCTCGAACTGGCGGCGGAACTGGATGTTCCCGCGGGCCTGCGCATGCACAATGTCGAATTCGTTATCTGGCAGCGCTACGCCGAGCGTTTTGCCGCCTGGCGGCCGGAGCGCTGGTATCTGCAGTTGCAGGCGCGTCGTTTGCAGCTGCTGGAAGCCGACGTCTTTGGCCGCATGGACGTCAATTTTGCGATTACCGAGCAGGATCTGGCGCGCGCGCGCGCGATGGCGCCCGAAGGCAGTTACGTTCTTGCGCCCGCCGGCGTCGATCTGGCCGAGTGGAACCCGGATTCCTCCGTCGCGCGCAATCCGTACTCTTGTGTTCTGGCCACGACATTTTCCTGGGTGCACAACGTTGAGGCCGCGCGCTGGCTGATTGACGAGGTGATGCCCTTGGTGCGCAAGGCCGTTCCGCAGGCGCACCTGACTTTGATCGGCAAAAATCCACCGGAGCAGTTTCTGCGTCGCGCCGGCGAGCACCTGACAGTGACGGGATTTGTGGATCGTGTTCAGCCCTGGCTGGAGCGTGCCGCGGTCTGTTGTGCGCCCCTGTTTGTAGGCGGCGGCATTCGCATCAAGATTCTCGAGGCCATGGCCATGCGTCTGCCCGTGGTTGCGACAGCTATTTCAGCCGAGGGCATTCACGCGACGGAGGACAGCGGCCTGTTCCGGGCCGAGTCGGCGGCCGACTTTGCCGACGCAATTGTGGCTCTGTTGCGCGTGCCCGACTTCCGCGTACAATCAGGCGCCGCCGCGCGCGAGTTTGTTGCGCGCGAGTTTAGCTGGGCGGCGAATGTGGGCAAAATGCAGGACGCCTTTGCGCGACTGCTCGCGGATTCGGACTGATGCCGCGCCGCGTTTTTGGTTCCGGCGGCGCGTTCACCTGCGTTTTTGGCTACGGTCAGCGCCGAAACCCGCCCGCTTGGTCATTTCCATTTGTTTAACAGAGTAGGCGGATGCATGTTGTGTTTGTCGAAGCAACCGGAGGCTTCGGCCGCGCCGCGCCGGGGAATCCCGTTAGGAAGGGATGCGTACCCTGAAAAATTTCAGCCGAATGAATCGGCGGCCTGGCTGTGCCCGGGAGAGAAAGAATTTTGAAAAAATTGGCAAGGTGGTGGCGGGGTAGGGGGACCCAGTGGGTCCCGGAATCTGCGCCGCGCAAATCTCAAAGTCTTTAAACTTCTCCGGCAAACTCAATGCCGGAAAATCGCCAACGTAAGCCCGACGCGCCCCCTCGAACCCGTTTGTTTAATTATTGTCGCGCCCACATGTTAAACCTCCTCTTCGTCTGCAGCCGCAACAAACTCCGCAGCCCCACCGCCGAAACCGTCTTTGGCCGCTACAGTACCGTCCACGCCATCTCCTGCGGCATCGACCTCAACTCCCCCACGCCGCTCTCCGGCGACCTGGTCGAATGGGCCGACGTCATTTTTGTTATGGAAGACATCCACCGTAAAAAAGTCAGTAAAAAATACCGCGCACTCCTGCGCGACAAACGCCTCATCTGTCTGGGCATTCCCGACGACTACGACTACATGCAGCCCGAACTCATCGACATGCTCGAACGCCGCGTGCGCCGCAGTATCGATTTACCCGATTGACGAACTTAAACAGGTCGCCTGTTTTGCCTTGACATATTCTGTTTCTGAGAAGATCGCTTTGAGCCCTTGCTCGCGCTGCGGTCTCAGGCTCTTTTGAATTGTTTGTTAATCACCGAACGCAAAGTCTCAAGACATTGAGTTTGTGTGAAACACACGTGTTTAACAGTTCTGAACCCGCCTCAAGTCCGCCACCCGGTGACAAACAAAAGAATACACAAGCCGCCGAACCAGTGAGGAGGCGAAGTGTCAGAGCATCGTACCTGAGAATAAAAGTTAACCGCCCGCCGGACCAGGGTTGCCGTAAGTGAAGTTGGCCAGCGCCTCGCCGATGGAGTTTTCCAGTTTTTTGAAGCTGGATACGGAATAGCCGTTAAACATGATCGCAAATGTCAATAACTCGCCGTCGCGCGTAGTGACGTACCCCGCCAGGCCGCTGGCGTTGCGCAACGTGCCAGTCTTGGCGCACAAATTGTCTTCCGCCGCCGTGCCGCGCATGCGTCCTTTTAACGTGCCGTCGACGCCCGCAATTGACAGTGAATTGTAGTAGGCCTGTCCGAAAGGTTGGTCGTAAGCGTTGCCCAGAATGTCTACCAGCGCCTGCGGTGAAAGCAGGTTGCGCCGCGAAAGCCCCGAACCGTCGTTGATTAAACAATTGTCAAAACGGATATGCTCGTCGTCCATCGTGCCCGTGGTTAAAATGCGGGCTTCCTTGCTCGTGCTGCCGCCGCGCGGCGCTGAATACGAGCCGATCAACTTAAACAGATTCTCGGCAAAAAAATTGTTGCTGTTTTTGTTCGTGACCATGACGATGTCGCGCAGGCTGCGGAACGCCGAGGTGAGCGGCATCGAAATGATCGGAGGAGACTGCACGTCAAAACCGCCGCCGATTTTAACGCCGCCCGCCTGCAGCCGACTGTGGAGCAGGGCCGCGGCGATCATGGGCGGATTTTTGGATTCAAATTTGTACGCGTAGCTGCGTCCCGGTTTAAGATATCCCCCGACCGTGAAATGTTGAATGCCGTTCGAGTCCACCAGCGAACTGGTGAATTTGACGCTGCGGCTGTAGTAACGGCCGTTGCGCGATTTTGCGTTCACCGTAAACGACACCGCGTCGGAGACCGGAATCGTCTGGACCTGCAGCGGTAAACCGGGTCGCGACGGGGCCGTTACCCGCACGGTAATTTCGTTGTGGTTGATCGTAATGCCGGCCACCGGCGGCAAAGCCTGTACAATGTCGCGATCGCCGCTGTAGTGCAGCCGATTGTACACCGTGTCGAAAATTTCACCCGTGGCGTAAATATTGCCGCTGATGGAATCGATGCCGAGGCCGCGAATTTTGTCCGCCAGCAATTCAAAGTCGGCCGTATTGAGCAGCGGGTCGCCGCCGCCCGTCAGGTAGAGGTTGCCGTCCAGAAGGCCGTTGCGAATTTCGGGGGCGTCGGTAGAGATTGAAGTGGCCAGCGCATGTTCCGCCGAGTGCAGGTAGAGCGCCATATAGGTCGTCACCAGTTTGGTCGTCGAAGCAGGCGTGAAAACGTCGTCGGAGTTTTTGCTGTACAGAATTTTATCGCTCTGATGCGATTGCACCAGAACGCCGTACTTGTTGCGGCGCGCGTAGCGGCTGCTGAGAATGCGGTTGAGTTTATTGCTCAGATCGGCGATGGCGTCGGCCGAGTCCTTTGGCGTCAGCTCCGGCAGTGGCGTCACCGTGTCGGGCAGGAACAGAGCCACACTGTCCTGCGGCGCAAGGGTATCGATCGGCGGTGGATTGCGCTGAATAAGCGAGTCGAGCATCGTCGGCAGCTCGAGCGAGTCGCCCGGCGCGCCCTCGGGAATGTCGAAGGCTTCGCTGAAATCCTGGTTGTATGCCGGTGCCGCAAAGGGCGCCACGGCGAGCAGAACCAACAGGCAAGCCCAGCCGAGGACTCTCATCACCGGCAGCGTACCGCCGGCGATACTTTGTACAACAATGCTGCCGCGCAAACGAGCCATTGTGCCAATCCGCGTTGAAAATTCAGAACTCATTGGAAGTGCCGTCCAATTTGTGCTCGGACGGCGGGGGCGTAACAGGGCGAATCATCGGGAATCGCCTGTATTCGGGCTGCTGCTGCGCCGAATATAGTCGTAGGCGATTGAATTCGCAATTTCTTGCACCGTCCCGCTCAGCATCGTACGCGGCCAGGCGTGCCGGAACCAGGTCAGCTGGCGTTTGGCGTAGTTGCGCGTTTTGCGGGCCGTCAGCTCCAGCGCCTCGTCGCGGTCGATTTCGCCGCGCAGCAGCGCAAAGACTTCCTTGTAGCCGACCGTGTTGAGCGCGTTGGCCGCCGGGTCGTAACCCATGGTCAGCAGCGCTTCACATTCTTCCACCAGTCCGGCGGTGAACATGGCTTGCGCGCGTTCGTTGATGCGCCGGTAGAGTTCGTCGCGCTGCAGATCGATCTGATAAAATTCACAGTGAAAGTCCGGTTCCCGCGCATCGGCCCTGCGCGCCTCCGTCAGCGGCCTTCCGTTGATGCGGTAGAATTCCAGCGCCCGCAGGATGCGCCGCGGGTTGCGGTCGGTATATTTTTCAGCCGCCGCCGGGTCGCTGCGCTGCAGCTCGGCGTAGAGTTTGTCAATGCCTTCGCTGTGGAGCGTTGCCGTCAGTTCCTCACGCACGGCTTTCAGGCCTTTCGCATCTGCATCCGATTCGTCAAACAAGCCGAGGCAGGCGGCGCGGATGTACAGGCCGGAACCGCCGACGATGACCGGGATGCGCCCTTTTTCCAGAGCTGATTTTATGCTTGCCGGCGCGTCGGAAGCGAACATGCCCGCGCTGTAGTCTTCATCCGGATTGCGAATATCGATGCAGGCGTGCGGGTGGCGCGCAAGTTCGTCCGCGTCGGGTTTGGCGGTGCCGATATTCATGTGGCGGTAGATCTGACGCGAATCGGCTGAAATCAGGTCGACGGGCAGCAGGTCCGCCAGAGCGCAGGCCACGGCGGTTTTACCCGAGGCGGTCGGGCCCTGGATGACAATGACGCTGCCGTCCGCCTGTGCGGCGTGGGAGCGGTCCGTCCGGTGTTTAAGTGATTCCTGCAATTTGCTGCGCGCCGCCTGTATTTAACCCTGCCATCCCTGGCGGCCGATCAGCGGTACAAAGCGAAACTCGTGAAATTCTTCGCCGCTCAGATTGCCGTCCGCGTCGCGAGTGATCCGGTAGAGTGTCTGGTCCTGTTTGTCGCCCACGGGGATGACGAGCCGCCCGCCCGCGGCAAGTTGATCCGTCAAGGCCTTGGGCACGTCCGGCGCGCCGGCTGTGACAATGATTCCATCGTAGGGAGCGTAGCCGCTCCAGCCGATTGTACCGTCGCCGCAGTGACAGGCGATGTCCATGCCCAGCCGTTCGAACGTCGCCTCGGCATGCCTGTGCAACTCGTTGTGCCGCTCAATGGTAAACACGCGCACACCCATGTTAAACAGCACCGCGGCCTGATAGCCGCTGCCGGTGCCGATCTCCAGCACGCGGTCGCCCGGCGTCGGGTTTAACAGCTGTGTCATGAACGCCACCGTGTAGGGCTGCGAAATAGTCTGGCGACAGTCGATGGGCAAAGCCGAGTTTTCGTAGGCGCGCGCGCCGAAAGCCTCTGAAACAAAAGCCTCGCGCGGCACGCTGCCGATGGCCGCCAGCACCGCGTCGTTTTCAATGCCCTGCTGCCTCAGTTCCCGCAGCAATTCCGCGCGTGCAAGTTCCGTGCGGTTGTAATGCGATTGTGTCTTCATATTCCCTTAATGCCGGTTTGCACGCTGATTTTTTTGTTTAACAGGCGTGTTGCAATTTGTTCGGACCAATGTTTGTCGTTGTGTTGACGGAGAGAATCAACTGCTGCCGAAGGAAAACAATTGGCGTTCGCGCTGCGGGTTTTCCAGCGTCAGGCTCTCGCGCAGCCGCTCTTCCAGCTGGTCCAGCGTCAAGCCGCGGATCAGGCGTCCTTCCTCCGCCACAGAGATAAAACCCGACTCCTCGGAAACGACCAGCGCCAGGACGTCGGCCTGCTCGGAGATGCCAAGCGCCGCGCGGTGGCGCGTGCCCAGATTCTGGTTTTCCAGTCTGGTTGTCAAACTGAGCGGCAGAATACATCCCGCCGCCTGCACCTGGCCGTTCTGCACGATCACCGCGCCGTCGTGCAGCGGCGATTTGACGTTGAAAATCGAGATCAACAATTCCTTTGTCAGCTGTCCCTGAATCGTCACGCCCGTGTCGGTTGAAATTGCCACGTTGCGGTCGCGCGAAAACACGATCAGCGCGCCCGTGTGTTTTTCGGACATTTCGCGGACGGCGTCCAGCACCTCGTCAATCGTCTCGGTGATATCGGTCTTGGCAAAAAAGTTAAACAGGGGAGCGCGCAGCAGCGGAATCAACAGCCGCCGAATCTCAGGCTGAAAGAGAATGATAAAGGTGATCAGCCAGATGTCCGACAGCGACCCCAACAGCCAGTTTAAAGCGCGTATGTCGAAGGCCGTCGTGAACAGGTAGAGGCCCAATACCACCAGGATGCCGGCAATCACCTGAAACGTCACGGTGTTGCGCAGCGACTGGTAGAGGCGATAGAATATGGCGGTGACGATGGCTATGTCGACAACGTCGAGCAGCGTCACATCCACAAAACCTATGCTGAATAGTTCCTGGCTCATACCTGTTCTGCTGACTGCCCTTCGACCGGCGTCCGCCGCCTGTTACCGAGCGGCCGGGACCTGTCCGTCTTCCGTCTGCCCGTCTTCCGCTTTGTCCGCGGAAGACGCATGTGTGTATCTGGCGCGGCGTTCGCCGGCGTGCTCTTCCGCTTCGAGTTCGTTGTCGTGGTCTTCATACGCCTTGATGATGTCCGCCACCAGGCGATGGCGCACGACGTCGCCGCGGTTAAAATAGACAAATTCTATGCCCTGAACATCTTTCAGCACGTCCTGCACGTCGACCAGGCCGGACATAGAGCGCGAGGGCAGGTCGATCTGCGTGATGTCGCCCGTGATAATCGTTTTGGAGTTGCGGCCCAGACGCGTCAGGAACATTTTCATCTGTGTGACGGTCGTGTTCTGCGCCTCGTCCAGCACGATGAACGCGCCGTTGAAGGTGCGGCCGCGCATGTAGGCGAGCGGTATGACCTCGACGATGCGTTTTTCCAGCAAACTGCGCAGTTTTTCCGCGCCGAGCATGTCGGCCAGGGCGTCGAAAATCGGACGCAGATATGGATCGACTTTTTCCTGGAAGTCGCCGGGCAGAAATCCCAGTGACTCGCCGGCTTCGACGGCCGGCCGCGAGACCAGTACGCGGGAGACGTCGCCGCGTTTGAGCGCCGCCAACGCCAGAGCCACCGCCAGGTAGGTCTTACCCGTACCTGCCGGGCCGATCGCAAAGACGACGTCGTTTTCGCGGACGCGGCGCACGTAGTCCAGCTGCGTCGGAGTGCGCGTGTTGATGTCTTCCTTAACGCCGCGGTACACCAGTTTTTCGTTGCCGCCGCCTTTGGCGGGATTGCGCCGCTCGGGCACGCCGCCGACCAGGTCGATGACTGTGAGCACGTCCTCCTGGCTGAGTTCACCGGTGCGGTTGACAATGTACTGCAACTCTTTGATCACCGTTTCAACGCGCTTGATGTCTTCCGGCCGGCCGCGAACGATCGCCCACTCCCCGCGCACGGTTATCGAAGCTTCAAAGCGTTTTTCGATCAGATTCAGGTTTGTGTCGTTGTAGCCCAGGAGCAGCAGTCGGTCGGATGCCTCGAGGCTGATTCTTTTTTCTTCCAACTCCATACGTTCCATGTTTTCCGGTTGATAGCCGGCAGCCCGTTTAGATGACGCTGCCGCGAGGAGAGCAGTCAGTGTCGCGCGTCTGGTAAAAATACAACAAATAAAAAAGTCCCGCCGCCAAACGGCGCGCGGGACTTTTGAATGGTTCCGTGATTCCGTTGTGCATCAATTGCCGGAGCCGTTGCCTGCGTCCGAGGAAGCGTCGCCGGTCGTACCGGCAGCGGCTTCGCGTTTCTGACGCCAGTAGCGACGTTCGGCTTTCTGCTCGTCGCTCGTTTTCGGGCCTTTCGGCGGAATCTGCAGGACCTGGCCCGGGAAGATAATGTCCGGATTGCGAACCTGGTCCGTGTTTGCCTGCCAGATCTTCGGCCACATGAAAGCGTCGGCGTAAATATCGTTTTTAGCAGCGATATTCCACAGACAGTCGCGATCTTTGGCCCAGGTGCCGACCGTGTAGGTCGTAATTTTCTTCTCGCGGTACAGTCCTTTGATGTCGCGGCCCAGTTGAACCATGCGATCGTAGAACTGCGGCATCACCGAGATTTTGTTTTTCCGGAGCTCTTTGTACTGGCGGTCCAGTTCCTCGACTTCAGCGCGGCGGTCGGCCAGCTCGTCGTTGGACAGGCGCTTCATTTCGCGCACTTTGCCCTCAAGAACACCCAGTTTCTGAGCAAATGCATCGATATCGGCTTGTGTGGCGCCGACCAGCGCGTAGAGCGCTTCGTTACATTTTTTGAGTTCTTCGTTGAGGCGATCCAGTTCCGCGCGGGCCTTGGTAATGTCGCCGTCAACCTCGTTGAGGCGCTTTTCCAGATCCGCAACTTTTTCCTTCAGTTGGGAAATGCGGATGGCAGCGTGCTCTTCCGTCAGTTTTTCATCAGGCGTCTGAGGATTGTACTGCTGCGCCAGAACCGGAACCGCGAGGACCGTCAGAGCCAGGACCAGTAGGAGAAATGTACGTTTCATTCCGTGCACTTTGATGCTTGTTGATTGGGGTAATGTGTTCATAGTTTTGTCCAGGAATTTGTCGGGAGGCAAATCCATTGCCGACCGGTTATGAGCGTGGGGACTCCAGTGGTCGGCATTTGGCCTGGTGAATTAGTCGGGCCAGACGTTCGGCCAGTTCGCCAGTTTTCCCTCAATGAAGGCTTTCACTTCCTGGCATTTGTCCAGTTCGCGTTGACGCGCCTTCACTTCGGTTTGCAATCCGGCCAGGTCGGCCTCGCGCTTGCGGATCGTCTCTTCCAGTTGTACCTGGCGCTGACGCAGCTCGCGGATCTCTTGCAATTGTTCCGGCGTAATCATTGAAGTGCAGGAAAACATCGCCAATGAAGACAGACCAATCAGGCCGCTCACGAGCAATGCTTTAAAATTTTGTCGCATGCATCCTCCACAGTCACAGTAGCTTACAGTTGTATTCAGATTCGTAAAAGGACATTCGCCTGAGAATTACACAAATTAGTGCTTTTCTGGCGATTAATCCATAAAAAGTATGCATTAATGAAAAAATGCACCATTGAAGATTTTGCCAACGCGCCGCCAATCTCGCGCTAACGATGCCGTCTCCGGCGTCGCGCTCTGTCCGGCACTACAGCTGAGCCGCCCGGAAGTTTGTCAATGCGTTTGCAGTAATCGATTTCAACAGCGTATTTTGCGCCGGCACGTAACAGCAAAAGCCTTTCGCGTATATTTTTTAGTCGAAATTGCGGCTTTTTGCTAATTTTCGCCGTAAATCTTCCTTCTAAAGCTACGCGAACCATGCGAAACCAGATCAGCATCATCGACGATGATGCCCACATGTTGCGATATCTCGGTAAGGTCCTTTCAACCTCCGGTGCCGATGTTCTCCTGTACAATTCTCCCCAGCGCTTCCTGGCTTCCTTTGAAGTGTCCGGGCCGGACGTCATTGTCCTCGACCTTTTGATGCCTGAAATGAGCGGTATCGACGTGCTCCAGTTCGTCCGCAAGCGGCGCCAGCACATCCCCGTTATCATGCTCACGACCGAGGCAAAAATTGAGACGGCCGTGCGCGCCATGAAAGCCGGTGTTGACGATTATATCACAAAGCCGATCGACAAGGACGAATTTGTCCTGCGCGTCCGCCGAGCTCTCGAAGTCGGCGCGCTGCGTTCCTCCGCCAAATCCGAACTTCTGGCCAAACGCGATCGTTTCTCCGTTACCAGTATCGTGGGCGAGAGCAAACACGCCCGCAAACTGCGCGAAGAAGCAGTCAAAGCCATTTCCGCTCCGGCCCGTCCCATCTGGATTCTCGGCGAATACGGTGCGGGCAAACGCCACCTGGCCCGCGTGATTCACTACGGCAGTGCGGCCATCGGCGGACTGCTGGCCACATATCGCGCCAATCAGATCGAACCGGACGAACAGCGCGCCTTTTTTCTGGGTCAGATGAACCGCCCGTCCGACGGCGGCACGCCCGTTCGTCAGCGCGGCGTGCTCGAACAGGCCGACGGCGGAACCGTTATTATTGAGCATCCCGAAAAACTCGAGCCGAGCGTGTTGCGCGCTTTTTACGACGCCGGTTCCGGGCACGGCATTCGCCCCGTTGGTTCGAACGAAGATATTCCCGTCAACGTCCGCGTCATCTTTGTTTCCGATGTGGCGGATATCGAAGCACTGACCGAAAAACACAACATTGACCCCGATCTCCTGCGCGACATTGGCGACTCCGTCATCCAGGTGCCTTCGCTTGCCAAACGCCCGGAAGACATTCCCGACCTGACGCATTTTTACCTGGAAGAAAATTCCATGCGCCGCATGCGCAATTTCTCTGTGGACGAAGAGGCTATGGCACGCCTGGTTTCTTATGCCTGGCCGCACAATATTTCCGAACTGCACAACGCGCTGGACCGCGCCATGCTCGACGCCGTCAAAGACGTTATTACACTGCGCAATCTCACGCTCGGCACTGCGGGCTGGTCTTCCGGCCAAACGGGTACGGTCTTTTCCATTCCACAGGGACTTTCGATCAAGGACTTGCAGGGCGAATACGTCCGCCAGACACTCGAATTCTTCCAGAGCAACCTGGAAAAAACCGCCGCCTCGCTGAGTATCAGCCGCAAAACTCTGTGGGAAATTCGCAAGAAATTTGACTTGCCCTGACAAATGCCGCTCTTGTTTGTCATCGCGTGATGAGCCGCGGGCCCACAGCTTGCGCCAAAAAATTGTAATTTTGCAAAGTGAAGTTTCAGCCTTAGCAACGCAGTCGCGCCTGCCGGTGCGGCTGTTCGTGTTCTTGGAGTGCAGGAGTCTATGAGTGATCAGGGCGCGGAAGCGCAACCCGCCGCCGGCGAATTGGAAAAAACCTACGATCCCGGTAAACACGAAGCCTATTGGCGCGATTTCTGGAATGACAAACGCGTGTTCGCCGCCTCCGAACACAGCGACAAACCAGCCTATTCCGTTCTGCTGCCGCCGCCCAACGTCACCGGCATGCTGCACATGGGCCACATGTTCGGCGATACCATCCAGGATATTTACTGCCGCTGGCGCCGCATGGCCGGCGATGAAGTCTGCTGGTTCCCCGGCGTCGACCACGCCGGCATCGCCACTCAAAGCAAAGTCGAACAGCAACTGGCCAAAGAAGGCCTGTCCCGCCACGACCTCGGCCGCGAAAAATTTCTCGAACGCGTCTGGCAATGGCGCCGCGACTACGGCGATATCATTCTGGACCAGCTGCGCACCATCGGCGTCTCCTGTGACTGGGACCGCCTGCTGTTCACGCTGGATGAGTCGGCCTCCAACGCCGTGACGGAAGTATTTATTCGCCTCTTCGATGAGGGGTTGATCTATCGCGGCCAGCGCATCATAAACTGGTCGCCTCTCGCGCAGACGGCGCTCTCCGATGAAGAAGTCAACTTCCGCGAAGTGCAGGATAAACTCTACACCTTGCGCTATCACCGCGAGGACGGCGGCGCGCCGCTGCTGGTGGCCACCGTGCGTCCGGAAACGCTCTTCGGCGACGTCGCCGTGGCCGTCAACCCGGCGGACGAGCGCTACCAGGATCTGATCGGCAGCAATGTGCGCGTTCCGCTCGTCGGCCGTTGGGTGCCCGTTATCGCCGATGACCACGCCCGCATGGACTTCGGAACCGGTGCGGTGAAAATCACGCCCGCACACGACCCCAATGACTTCGAGGTCGGCAAACGCCACGACCTGGAAATGCCGAATACAATCAATCCGGACGGTACGCTCAACGAGTTGACCGGCGAGTTCAACGGCGTTGAGCGATACGAGGCGCGCAAACGCATCGTCGCCAAGCTGGAAGAACTCGAGCTGGTCGAAAAGATCGAAGACTACGCGCACAGCGTCGGTTTTTCAGAGCGCGGCAAAGAAGCCGTCGAACCCTATCTCAGCGATCAGTGGTTCGTTAAAATGGAACCGCTTGCCGGCGATGCGCTCCAGCCCGTCCGCGACGGCGAAGTGCGCTTCCACCCCGAGCACTGGGTCAAGACCTACGAACACTGGATGACCAACGTGCGCGACTGGTGTATCTCCCGCCAGCTCTGGTGGGGCCATCGCATTCCGGTCTATTACACCGCCGACGGCAAGTTCACCGCCGCGCGCTCGGAAGAACACGCCCGCCAAAAACTGGAACTGCCCGCCGGCACGCCGCTGCGCCAGGATCCCGACGTGCTCGACACCTGGTTCTCATCAGCGCTCTGGCCCATGACCACCATGCGCTGGCTGGCCGACGGGGAGGAAGAGGACAACGCAATCATGCAGAAATTCCTGCCGACCGATCTGCTCGTCACCGGCCCGGACATCATCTTCTTCTGGGTGGCGCGCATGATTGTCATGTCCAAAAAATTCAAGCAGGCAATCCCGTTCAAGGATGTCTACTTCACCAGCCTGATACGCGACGGCAAGGGGCGCAAAATGTCCAAGTCGCTCGGCAACTCGCCCGATCCGCTCGAAATCGTCAGGCGCTACGGCGCGGACGCCACGCGTTTTTCGTTGATTTACGTTGCGCCCATCGGTCTGGACGTGCGCCTGGCGGTCGATGAAAAAACACAGGATATCAGCACGATTGAGCTCGGCCGCAACTTTGCCAACAAAATCTGGAACGCCGCGCGTTTCCTGCTGATGAAACGCAGGGAAGTCGGCGCAGACGGCAGCAGCGCAATTGATCCGCACAATCAGGATCTGGTCGACAAATGGATTTCGGCCCGCTTTAACCAGACAATTGTCGAGACGCGCACAGCGCTCGAAAGCTTCCGCCTCAACGAATACTCCAGCAAACTCTACGAGTTTATCTGGAGCGACTTCTGCGACTGGTTCGTGGAAGCGGTTAAAATTCGCGTTGCCGCCTCCGGCGATGCGGCGCAGCAGCGCGCTTACGTCGATCACGCCTTTGGCATCTTTGAAGGCGTGCTGCGCCTCTTGCATCCGGTGATGCCATACCTGACCGAAGTTCTGTGGCACGCCATCGGCGCGGGCGCGGAAGATGAGAGTCTGGCGCGCGCGCAGTTCCCGGTTGAAAACCCCGCATTGATCGACGCGGCCGTGCTCGGCAGTTTCGGCCGCATCCAGTCGGTCATTGAAGAAGTGCGCACCCTGCGCGGTCAGATGAAAATTCCGCCGCACGAGCGCCTGCCGGTCGGTCTGCGCTGTGCCGGCGCGGACGACGTGGCTCTGCTGCAATCCGTCGCCGACCTGGTGCGCGAACTTACGCGCGCCGAGTCGCTCACAATCTCAACCGATCTGAGCAAACCGAAGGGATCGATCGCTTCACTGGCTTCCGGCGTGGAGGTTTTCCTGACTCTGGCGGGACACATTGACCTGGACGCTGAACGCGCGAGGATTAACAAAGAAATCAAGCGTATGGAGGGATTGGTAGCGGGGACGTCCAAAAAGCTCGGCAATACCCGTTTTCTGGACAACGCGCCGCCCGAAGTGGTTGAGAACGAACGCGATAAACTGCGCAATTTTGAGTCCACGCTGGAAAAGCTGAAGACCAATCTGGCGCAGCTGGCGGAATAATTATCCGGCATTCTGAATCCGGCAAAACAAAATGTATATTAGGCGGTTTGGCGCCTCAACACGCCCTGGTGTGTCCGCGGGCTGCAACTGCATTGAATGTGTGTTAATGGGCGCTGTTTTCTGAAGGCCCGATCGACAAAACGCTGCGGCAGTATGGCATCTTTGTCTGTTTGTGTACTGGTCAAAAACGAAGCCGATTCGCTCCCCGGATTGCTTGAGAACGTGCGCGATCTGGCGGATGAAATCGTGGTGCTCGACACGGGTTCCACGGACGACAGCGCACACGTGGCCAAAGCAGCCGGTGCGCGCGTGGAGTCGACAAACTGGACCGACGACTTTGGTGCGGCGCGCAACACGCTGCTGGAACACGCCACAAAAGACTGGGTTCTGATGCTGGACGCGGATGAACGCGTCGCCGCCGGATCAAAGGACAAAATCCGCAGCGCAATGAAAGGGTCGCACCTGGCCTATAGCTGCACCGTCATGAACCTGCTGCCGCAGGAGGTGGTGGTGCCGCTGTTGCCGCTGCCGTCGACGCGCCTGCTTCGACGCGATGATCGACTGCGCTACAAGGGCCGCGTGCACGAATCGATTCACGATGCTTTGCGCCGCACGACGCGCTCGCCCGAATCTTCCGACATCGAAATTCTGCACCACGGATTTGAAAGTGCGGATCGCATGCGCCACGTGCGCAACCGCCGCCTGTTTGAATCCGAGCTCAACAACGACCCGACCGAAGCCTGGATCCGCACCCACCTGGCGCTGAACCACTACTACGCCGGCGACTACGAGCGCGCCAACGAAAATTTCCGCATTGCGCTGTCGTCGCAGACCAACGATCTGCCGGGGACGGCCCGTTCCATGTTGCTGGCGCTGCAGGCCGACGTCCACCGTCGCGAGGGCGAGAAACTGCGGCAATCGCGTTCGCTGGCTATCAAAGCGACGCAAATGGGCGGCAACATTTTTGCCGAGTATCTGCTGGCGGTGCTGGACCAGATGGAGGATCACCCTGACGGCGCACTTAAACGCTACCGCGAAATTGACGCCGCTTCGATTGATCGTCGTTTTTACCGTGTTAAACGCGGCGCATTATACGCCGAGATCGCCAAGGTTCTGCTTAAACAGGGCAAGATTGACGAGGCGATTGAGTACTGCGAACTGGCGCGCGAAGAACCTTCCTATGACGCCATGTTTATCGGCGGTTATTTATACGAGCAGAAGCGCAATTACTCACGCGCTCTGGAGTTTTACGAGATCGCCAAACCGCTTGCCGCCGGCACGCAGGATATAGTGCGCCGCATTGCCGCCTGCCGTCAGGCGCTGGCCTGATGTTTAACTATGTTCGGTGCTTGTTCCCGCTTTGAGTCCAGCGACTCTCTTTTGGTTTGTAGTTTAATGCTGGATTCTCACTCTCTGGTTGTTTTGTTTAACACGAACTTGCGGATCAAGAGCGCTTCGCCTTCTCACTGATGTTCGCCGGCTTGCTTTTTTCTTTTTGTTTGTCAGCGCGTTGGAAGTGCCGCGAGTTAAGTACGTTAAGTGCGTCGGAGTCTTCGGTACAGGAGCGTTTTAATGTCGGCGCTCTCCCTTTCTGCCGTGTGAGAGTTTTTCAGCACTGTTGGGAACGTGCAGATTCCCCGAACGTGCGAGTTTCCGCTTGCTGCGAGCGCGTGTGTTGTCAGCGAGAATTCAGGAAAGCGCAGCGCGCCAAACACCGGTCGGCGCGCCGAGATGTGCGACAGTTGTTGCGTTTTCAGGTTCCGATTGCTTCGTCGCCGGGATCTGCCGTGTCGTCGGAGCTATAATTCCGTGCAGCGAGCGACGCGTATTTCGCCCACGGGCTGCACCTGCCGAGTCCGTTGCCGGGAGCGCTGCCGCTCACCGCGCCATGGTCTTTTCCCGTTCAGCGTCGAAAATACGAGGTTAACGCAGGAACTGCTCGATGTCCGCCTTTCGCCCACGGGCTGCATCTGCCGAGCCCGTTGCCGGGAGCGCTGCCGCTCACCGCGCCATGGTCATTTCCCGTTCAGCGTCGAAAATACGAGGTTAACGCAGGAACTGCTCAATGTCCGCCTTTCGCCCACGGGCTGCATCTGCCGAGCCCGTTGCCGGGAGCGCTGCCGCTCACCGCGCCATGGTCATTTCCCGTTCAGCGTCGAAAATACAACGTTTAACCACGTGCTGCGCGACGTTGAGTCGAAAGCGCTGGATTTGCGGGGCCAAAAAGTGCATGTTGTTGTCGGAAACGGGCGAAGCATGCGGACGCGTTTTCGGGAAGAATTTCATCATACAGCCTTGCACCGGTCAGTGGGTTAAAGGTTGGGCAGTTCGGCGGGAGCCGGACGGCCTGACTGTACCGTTGGTGGTGGCACCACGGAACCTGGTGGTTTGGAGGCGGGGGAGGGCCCATTGATCTTCAGAGAAAACCGTTAAACCCAATCTCACGCCCACTCACCCCACCAAAACACCCGCTCAATCTTTTTGCCTTGTTTAAGTCGTTTTTTCCGCTCCAACCATCGACAATGGCAAAAATGCAAATGTCCTCCAAGCAGTTGAAAACAGCGCAAACGTCCGAGGAGCCCGGCTCACATTACTCCGTCTGTTCGCCGCTCCCGCCGCCACGTCAATACATCCTTCAGTCAATCGTTTACGTCGCCGACTGAACAAGCGATTGTCCCATGTTGATCTGGTGTAGCTTCCCATGAATGAAGTTTTTATCGTTGAACCCCTGCGCACGCCCGTCGGTCGTTATGGCGGCTCCCTGGCTTCCGTCCGCCCCGACGACATGGCCGCTCACGTGATCAAAAATCTGGTCGAACGCACCGGCATGCCCGGCGGCGAAATCGACGACGTTATTCTGGGTTGCGCCAATCAGGCCGGTGAGGACAACCGCAATATTGCGCGAATGGCCGCTCTGCTGGCCGGTTTGCCGCAGTCCGTGCCGGGCGTGACCGTCAATCGTCTGTGTTCTTCTTCGCTGGAAGCCGTCATCCAGGCGGCGCGCGCAATTCGCGCCGGCGAAGGCGAGGTCTTTGTCGCCGGCGGCGTGGAGTCCATGTCCCGTGCACCGTACTCGATTCCTAAAAATGCCACCGGCAAGACGCTCTTCGGCAATCTCACGGCTTATGATACGGCGCTCGGCTGGCGTTATCCCAATCCCGCCATGAAGGAAATGTTCCCGCTCGAAGCCATGGGCGAAACGGCCGAAAATGTGGCCGAGCGTTGGGCTATCTCCCGCGAGGCGCAGGACGAGTTTGCCCTGGCGTCGCACCAGAAAGCCGTCGCGGCGCAGCAGGCCGGCGTGTTTAACGATGAGATCGTTCCCGTTGTAATCCCCCAGCGCAAGGGCGATCCGATTGTCGTTGACCGCGACGAGCAGCCGCGGTCCGACACTTCGCTGGAAAAACTCGCAAAACTGCGTCCGGCGTTTCGCAAGGACGGGAGCGTGACGGCCGGCAATGCTTCCAGCCTCAACGACGGCGCCGCGGCAATGCTGGTCGTCAGCCGTCGTGCACTTGAGGAGTTTAACCTCACGCCGGTGGCGCGTTATGTTTCGTCCGGCGCTGTCGGCGTCGATCCGCGTATTATGGGCATTGGTCCTGTTACCGCTACGCAGTTGGCGCTTCAGCGCGCGGGACTCAAGGTGGCCGATTTGCAGCGCATGGAGCTTAACGAAGCCTTTGCGGCTCAGTCGCTGGCCTGCATCAATCAGCTTGGTATCGACCCTTCACTTGTTAACATTTACGGCGGCGCCATTGCGATCGGGCATCCCCTGGGGATGAGCGGCGGTCGTCTTGTCGGCACACTCACGCGCTCAATGCAACGCGATGGTCTGCGCTATGCGGCGGCGGCCTTGTGCATCGGAGTCGGTCAGGGGCTGGCGGCTGTTTTTGAAGGAGTGTGAAGCACTTTCGGTTAACAGAGTCTGTTTAACTATTTCTGGCCGGCGGAAAAACTTCCGTCGGCCTTTGTTGTTTTGCGGGCTTTTTGGACAGCGTGCCGATCGATTTCTGCTGTTTAACATTTTCCGTTCATCCTGAGCAGCCTCGCTCACTTCGTTCACGGTCTGTCTGACTATTTTGTTAGTTGTGCAGCCTGAATCTCTGTTGTTGCCATGCGGTCCCTGATCCAGGAGCGCAAAATCTCGGGTACCGTCCCGTGCCGCGGAGACTCGCGGATTCCATTTCTTGACCCGCTGAATTTCAACCCGCGATTCGGTGACAAACAAGAGGAAAAAGCAAGCCGCGTCATCGTGGCGAAGCGCTCAGGCAGTCAGATCAAATCCAGCGCTACGAGGAAATTCGCCCGGTTATACACAGAAAACCGCCCGTTCATGACAGTATCCTGCCCGATCAAACTTTTCCGATTGACCGGCTTCATTGGCTGTTGCATGTTGCAGTTGTCGAAACCTCCGGAGGGTGCGACCGCGACGTATTTATCGCCGACATGGGCGAGCCTGATCAAAAAATTCCGCAAATTTTGGGGACTGGGTGAAGTGCGCCCGAATGCTGCAAAAAAGCGAAAATTTGGACAGGTGGTGGAGGGGTGACGGACCCTTTTTTGTGTTGGTCCAAAATCCGTCCTGACACAAAACACATGGGACTTCAAGTGTTGACATCCATCCACCGAGCCCCGGAGTTTGTCGCAAATCAACTGGCCCGGTGATTTGAAATCACCGCACAATTCCAGACATCCGCAGCCCGCCAAAATGCCTTGAATGTGGCGCGAATCAATAAGTCCGTGAAAATGCAGGCCGCCCATAACTCCTGAATTATCTGGATTGAGATAAACCGTTTTGCCACGGGAATTCTGCTGGAAGTCGGCGTCGGGCCGGCAATCGACAGAGTAAATAAGAGCCGCAGATTCATGACAATGAGATCGCACAAGCGTCCAATTGTCGAGCTCCAGGCACCGCGATTCGCCTGCCACAGACACTGCGCCGGATACCTGTGCGGCTCCCCCGACTTGGTTTTTATGCCTGTTTCGGCAATATTCGCGACGATAGCTCGCTGCCCAAGCGGCAAAATCTACGTCAACCGT
Organism: bacterium; assembly: GCA_030430495.1. Lineage (GTDB taxonomy): Bacteria > Bacteroidota > Ignavibacteria > Kapaibacteriales > UBA7675 > JAUIKM01. The sequence continues at coordinate 63,503 of JAUIKM010000012.1, forward strand.
GGATACGGTAATATATGAGTGCCCCCCTTTGTTTCTCCGGATTCCGCGCCAAATGCTGCGGACTGATCCTGTTATTTCTGCTGGTTCCCCACGTCCTGTCGGCCGCCGTTGAGTTTGCTGACCCGGCGCGGAGCAAAGAGTTCCGCGGCATCATCAAAGACTATTCCAGGTCGTGGCAGCTCTACGAATCCATGGCGCCCAAGACGCTGGCGGGACTGGTGGGCGAGTACGTCCTTCTGCGCGACGACGACAGCCTGACCGTGCAAATCGATACGCTCTGGTTCCGGAATGCCGGCCAGGAAATTGTGGCCCGCTACGTCGTCGGCGGGGAAACGACGCAACGATTTGCACTCGTGAAAAATCGTGGGCGCGGGCTGAAAATCACCCTGGACGCCAAAGTAGAAGCGCCGCCGGCAGCCGCTCCGGATGTGCAAAGCGAGCCCTCCCCGGCCGCAGTCGAGTCCGTCCCGGAAAGCGATGTTGATGCGGCATTTGAGCCTGAATCAGTCCCCGTAGCAGAGCCGGAATCGGTCTCCGAAGCCGAACCGGAAGCCGTTCCCGAAACTGTGTCAACAGTGCAAGCTGAACCCGATTCTGCTCCAAAAGTGGAGGCTGAACCGGAATCAGTCTCCGAACCTGCACCAGAAGCAGCCACAGAGCCTGAAGACGCTCCCGATCCGGAGGCCATCCCGGCAGTCGAGCCTGAAGTCGCCCAGGTCTCCGAACCCGAAGCAGTCTCGGAAACGGTTGCGTTCGATTCTGAGCGGGAAAATACGTCGGCTGGTTCCGGGCCCATTCCGCCGCCGCCGCTGGATGAGCCGACCGATGCGGAACCGCTTGTCATCACTGCGCCCGAGCCGGAACTCGCCCCGTTGACCAGATCGGGTTACGTTCCTTCATCCGAGGCGCCGGACGACACCGTGCGGTCCACTCCGGCGGCTGCCGACAGCAGCGCCGCCGAACTGGCGCGTCTCAGGACTTCCGAGCGCCTCCTGCGGCAGGAACTCAGTGAACTGCGCAATCGCATTACGCTGCAGGCCGGCCTCCAGGATTCCATTGCCCGTCAGCAGCAGCTCATCGACAGTCTGGCCGACGAAAACAAAGTGCTCGACGCCATGAACTGGGAGTCCGCCGAAAAGGTGCGCAGCCTGATGGCCGAACAGGTCGAATCCGATCGCCTGCGGGCCGTCAACGACTCGCTCTTTTTCCGCATTAAACAACTCGAAAATGTTTCGCAGCAAGATATTAACACGGACTCGCTGTTGGCCGAAATGAATGCTCTGCGCGAGACTAATGAACGCGCCCAGCGCCGTTTCTACATCATTGGCAAGCTGCAGGAAGAGCGCGACTCTCTCACTCAGCTGAACAGCGATCTGCAGGCCACACTGCGTCGTCGCAAGCTCAGTGCAACGGATGCCGCTGTCGCCGAACGCGACTCACTTGTTAATCTTGTTGCCGCAGCCAAACAGGAAGTAAATTCGCTGCTCGACAGTCTGGCCGGGCGTGAACGGCTGCTGCAAAGTTTAAACAGCCGCCTTGAGCGCGTTGCCGACCCGGTGCCGGATGCGGCAGTCACGCGCGCCGTCGACAGCCTGCAGAATCGCGGAAATATCCTGGAAAACCGGCTGCTCGCACGCGAGGCCCGCATAGAAGACCTGCGCCGGGAGTTAAGTGCTCTGCGCGATTCTGTTAACAATTCTGCTGCCAGTTCTGCTGCCAGTTCTGCTGCCAGTTCTGTTGACAAATCAGCAGGCTATGTAGCCGGCGAGCGCGATCAGATGCAAACCGAGTTAAACGCCGGCCGAGCTCGCATTGCCGAACTGCAGGCGCGCGTCGATGAAATACGTGATAGCGCCGATGCGGCCAATGCGGGACGGGGAAGTGGTGAGCGCGCCGACTCACTCGCCAAAATTGTTGAAACGCTCAGTCGCGCCAACAGCAGACTTCGCGCCGAGGTCGACCAGCTCGAAAATCGCCGCAAACAAGCCGAAAATGCCAAACTGGATCTGCGCGACACCTTGTCTGCTTTGCGCGGCGAAAGCGTCACCGTAGTGACCGATCTGTCCACCCGCCTCGACAGCATGGGCATTTTGCTTGTCTCGCAGGTTGCTACAATTAAACAACTGAACGATTCCCTTGACGCACTGCAAAAGAGCGGCGCACAACCAACTGCCTCGGCAACATCCGCCGTGGCAGACAGTGCCGTGCCGGTCGCCGTCTACGACAGCGTCGTTGCACATCTGCAGCAGGCGCGCAGTACGGCCGCCGCCCTCGAGATTAACCTCAAACTGGCCGACGCGAACGTCGGTCGTCTCAACGATGAAAACAGCGAGCTGAGAGCGATACTCACACAACATGAAAGCATTATTGCCGACCTGGAACAACGCGGCGATTCGCTGGCGGCGCTGGTCCATCATAGTGAAGTCGAAGGCGTGATCCGCAACGAGGATGCCGTGCCGGTCGCCGTTTACGACAGTGTCGTCGCGCATCTGCAGCAGGCGCGCAGTACGGCTGCCGCCCTGGAAATCAATCTCAAACTGGCCGACGCGAACGTCGGTCGACTCAACGATGAAAACAGCGAGCTGAGAGCGATACTCACACATCATGAAAGCATTATTGCCGACCTGGAACAACGCGGCGACTCGCTGGCGGCGCTGGTCCATCGAAGTGAAGTCGAAGGCGTGATCCGTCCCGAGGATGCGGCTCTTATGAATTCACTCATCGATCGCGCGGACTCGCTGGAAAGTCGCCTGCTGATGGCGCAGGAATTACAGGATCAGGCTGAAGTCAGATCGGAAACGCTGTTTCGACAGATGCTGGATGAGCGCGAGCGCGCCGGCCTGCTGGTGAACTCCTATGACTCGCTTCAGGTCTGGGCGGCCGATACACTGGTGATACTGGATGCGCAGCGCGCCTACCTGGAAGCGGAACTGTACGATCTGCGCGATCGCATGGACCAATTGCGCGCGGATGCGCGCACCGAAGCGGATGTTGAAAAATCCGTGGCCTGGGTCGTGGTGGGGACGGAGCGTGAACTGCGCGACCGCGGACTTATTCAGGGGCGCGGCGCCAACCTTCGTCTGGTTGAACCGCTCGATCCCCGGGACTTTAACATTGCGCGTCGCGATGCAAAAATCATTGAACTGGCCGACAGGCCGTTTCCGGCCGAACGCCTTCAGCTGCTGACGCATCCGCAGGCCGACTACAGCGTCAGTTACCATCCGACGGGCAATGCCACGGCGACGCTGCTGACGATAGACAAACCGGAGGTTTTCTGGCGAACGTCTGAATTCCTGGTTGTTCTGCTGCGCTGATCAGGATTTAAACTGCTGTGCTTTCCACTCGCTGAACAGATGGCGGACGCGCGTGCGCTGGTACTTGCCGGTCGACGTCACCGGCAGTTCGTCGCTGAATAAAACAACCTTGGGTTGTTTGCTGAAGGGCAGGCGCTCAGCGCAAAATCTGATGATATCGTCGGCTTTAACATTTGCATTTTCAGGGATAACCAGAGCGCCGACTTCCTCGCCGTAGAAATCGTTGTCAAAGCCGACGCATATTCCGGCTCTGACGCCTGGTGCGGCACTCAACACTTCATCGATCTCCAGCGGAGCCAGGTTGACACCGCCGCGAATGATGAGTTCTTTTAAACGTCCCGTGATGAAGTAGAAGGCGCGTCCTGCGTCGTCCAGCTTGAAAAAGCCTTCATCGCCGCTGCGGAACCACTGGTGTTTAAACGTATCTGTATTGGCTTCCGGGTTGTTGTAATATTCCTTCATGATATTGCTGCCGCGGATCACAATCTCGCCGCGTTCCATTTCCGGCAAGGCATTGCCTTCCGGATCGTGAATCGCCATTTCATTGTTGGGCAGCGCCAGGCCGATGCTGGGGAAGCCGTAGTCGTCGCGCCAGGTGTTAAACTCGGCGTCGCTCAGATCCAGCGGCATGAACGAGGAGTAACAAGTGCTTTCCGACAGTCCATAGCCGTGAATAATGCGAATGTTGAACCGCGTTTCAAATCGCCGCGCCAGTTCGCAGGTGAGCGGCCCCGCGCCGCAAATAATGTGTCGGAAGCCCGCCTCGTGAACGCCGTCCGCCTCCGTGTCGGTCTCCAGCAGAAAGGCGAGCAGCGTCGGCACCACTGAGACGATATTAACGCCCTCGACCCGGATCGTGCGGAAAAAGCGCGAGCTGCTGAATTTGCGATTTAACACGACCGACCCGCCGGCAAACATGGGAGTGACATGGGTAACGATCGTGCCGTTGACGTGGTGCACCGGCAGCACGCACATCATGCGCGTGTCCGCGTCGATGCCGTGCCATTCGGCAATTGCCTGCGCGTCCGACATCAGATTGCGCTGCACCAGCACCACGCCCTTGGGTTTGCCGGTCGTGCCGCTGGTGTAAACAATCAATGCTTCCGCGTCCAGATCGTAGGTCGGCATGAATTCCATCGCATCCTGCCGGTCCACGTGAAAGTGGAAGTCGTCTTCCTCGCGCCGCTGATCGTAGACGGGCACAACGTGCAGTCCCGAACCCGCCGGCCGAAAGCGCGCGACCCTATCCAGATAATCCTGGCGGCAAAACAGCACGCGCGCCCCGGAATTTTCCAGAATGAACCGCAGACGCGCGTCATCTTCGCCCATGTTAAGCGGAACAACGCACAGTCCCAGCGCCCAGGCGGCGAAGTACTGCACAATCGTGTCGCTGTGATTGTGCGCCGCCGTGGCGATGCGGTCGCCGGGACTCAGCCCCAGCTCGCGCATGTACGACGCAGTACAGGCGCAGCGCTCCTGGAATTCCGCATAGGTCAGTTCCGAGCGCTGACCGTCATCGTCGTTGAAAATCAGAAAGACGTCGTCCGCCTGTTCGCGGCCGCGCGTCAGCAGCAGCTCGGCGAAGGAGTTAAACGGAAATTCTACAAGGCGCGCGTCGCTGCCGTAGGCGCGCTGGGCGGCCAAAATATTTACTCGGTAATCTTGCATTGCGGTATCAATTTTCTCAATAAATCACTTGCGGGAATCTCCGCCCGCCGGCGCGCAAATTAGCCAAAAAATGCTAAAACGCGGACAGCCCTTTCTTGCGCCGGCAGCTTGCAGGGTGCGGCCGAAGTGCTAGTTTGCAGTTTCCGATTTCGACAGGACAGGAAAGCACTATGATTGATTTGCGCAGCGACACAATTACCGTCCCGACCGAAGCCATGCGCGCCGCCATGGCCGCCGCTCCGGTGGGGGATGATGTCTGGGGCGAAGACCCCACTGTAATTGAACTTCAGGAGTTCGGCGCCGGCTTATTCGGCAAGGAGGCCGCCCTCTACGTACCCTCCGGCGTCATGGGCAATCAACTGGCACTGCGGGTGTTGTGCAACGACGGCGATGAAGTGCTCATCGACTCCCAGGCGCACATTTATTATTACGAAGCAGGCGCACCATCCGTAATTTCGCGTGTACAGCTCCGGCCGGTTGAAAGCAATCGCGGCTTGCTGGACGTGTCGGCGCTGGATGCGGCCGTGCGTCCCGGCGACGTGCATTTTCCGCATACGCGTCTGCTCTGTATCGAAAACACGCACAATCGCTACGGCGGTCTGCTGATGCCGCCCGACAACCTGGCCGAGGTGGCCGCCTGGGCCGCGGAGCGCGACATCAGGCTGCACTGTGACGGCGCGCGTCTCTGGAACGCCGCCATCGGCGCCGGTATTGCGCCCGCCGAATACGCCGCTCCCTTCGATACGCTTTCTGTCTGTCTGTCCAAGGCGCTCGGCGCGCCTGTCGGTTCCTTGTTGCTTGGCAGCAGGGCAAACATCGACAAGGCCCTGAAATGGCGCAAGATTCTGGGTGGCGGGATGCGCCAGGCCGGCATCATCGCAGCCGGCGGATTGCACGCAATCCGCGAACACTACGGCTTGCTGGCCGAGGATCATCGTCGTGCCGCTGCGTTTGCCGCTTCCCTGGAAGCTGCCGGGCTGGGCGTCGACACCAACTTCAACGCCGAACTAAAGGGGCGGCTGACAAATATCGTTTTGTTGCGTCACGACGGACGTCGCGACTCATCGGTGATACTGGAGGAGTGCCGTCGGCGCGGGCTCCTGCTGTCCAACATGGGCGGCAACATGCTGCGGGCGGTCTTCCATTTTCAGGTGGGGGATGCCGCAGCGCAATCGGCCGTTGAAATCGCAACGTCGGTCTTTGCGGATGCTGTCTGATTGCGCGGCTCAATCTGGGTTTTTGAGCGTTTTTACGTAAATTTGCAGCTATGCGTGAAAGTGACCCACAGGCTGTAAACCTATTCCAATATGAACCTCAAGCAAGATGAAACGACGCAGGACTCTGCGTCGAACAAGTCCGCTTCCCGGGAAATTGCGGCGAATATCGATTCGTTTCGCCACCTCTTCGGATCGCGCGTTCGCAATTCGGACTGCGATCGTCAAAACATCGTTCACAATGCAGTGTATCTGTACTGGCTCGAAGCTGCCCGTGTAGAGTATTTTCGGGAAATCGGTCTGCCGATCGACCGCAAGACTTTCATCACGAAGCATCATTTTGTTGTGGCGCATCTTGAAATCAACTACCTGTGGGCTGCGCAGTTTGACGACGAATACGTCGTCCGGACTCGCACAGGTTTTGTCAGGAACACATCGTTTGGTATGGATCAGATCATCAGCCTGCCGGATGGTAAAACCCTCCTTACCGCTCAAGCCGTTCTGGTCAATTTGAACCCTGCCGATCAACGTCCCCAGCGAATTCCGGACTCCTATCGCAAACTGGTCAAAGATTTTGAGGGTTCAACAGTAGAGATTAGCCAATGGGACAAGTACAGCGCCTAGGGCGTCTTCCCCGCTCTCTTGGTATTCGGCGCATGGCGGCGCAATGTGTCGTTGCCAGACTGAATGAAGCGGATTACTATCACAAACCCGAAGTGCGCGAGCGCATCACCTCTCTTGTGGAGAAAGATGGTCTCGGCGGCATCTGTGTGTTTGCCGGCAGCCTGACCGGAACCGCCAATATTATTGCAGACCTCCAGCGCAAAGCCAAAATCCCCCTGATGGTCGCAGGCGATTTTGAACACGGTCTGCGCATGCGTCTGGACGAAGGTACCGCCTTTCCGCACGCCCTCGCCCTCGGCAAGTCGGATCAGCCCGATCTGACGCAGAGCGTCGCCGAAGCGATTGCGCGAGAAATGAGCGTCGTCGGCATTCACTGGAATTTTGCTCCGGTCGTGGATATTTTTTCCAATCCGCTCAACCCGGTCATTAATATTCGCTCTTTTGGCGAAAACGCCGAACTCGTCTCGCGCCACGCCCGCGTGTTTATCCGCGGTTTGCAGAACGAACGCGTGCTGGCTTGTGCCAAGCACTTTCCCGGCCATGGCGACACCAGCGTGGATTCGCACCTCGATCTGCCCGTACTCACGCAGTCCGCCGACGAACTGCGCGAGCGCGAATACGAGCCCTTTCGCCAGGCCATCGAAGAAGGTGTGAAATCAATCATGGTCGGTCACCTGGCCGTGCCCTCGCTTGATCCCTCAAACACTCCGGCCTCGCTCTCGCCAATAATTGTCCAACGGGAACTGCGTGAAAAACTCGACTATCAGGGGCTGATCGTCACCGACGCGCTGGATATGAAAGCCATTACGCGCTCCTACGACTCGGCTGCGGCGACGCTTGCGGCCATCAAAGCGGGAGCGGATGTAGCGCTTCTGCCCGAAGATCCGCTTGCGGCTATCGATGCTCTGGAAGAGGCTATTCGCTCCGGTGAAATTCCCCGTCTGCGCATGCAGGACTCCGTCGAGCGCATTCTCGAAGCCAAAAAATGGGCCGGCGCGATCCGTCAGAGTTCACAAATGGGCGCAAACGACGTGCCGCAGCTTTCCCTGGATGCGCATCGTCGCATTGCCCTTGAAGCTTCGGCCGGCGCGTTGGAGTGGTACGGCCGCGACGAAAAAATTACCCCGTTGGATCAGTTCGACGTCATTGCCGGTTTTGCCCTTGTCGATGACGGCGACATTCCGACGGCAACCCGCTTTTTTCGCTACCTCTCGCAGTGTTTTGAAAAAGACTGTCACTTTGCCTTCATCGATCACCGAATTCGCGAGGACGAGGTCGACTCTCTCGTCGCCGATACGGCCGATGCTCGCGTGGTGATTCTACCGGTTTTTGCCCGTGCCGAGGTCAAGCAGGACGAAGTCCAGATTTCTGGTCGGCTCAAGACTGTTGCTCGCAAGCTGGCCGGTCGTCGTCCTTCCGTCGCCGTTCTGTTCGGAAATCCGCACGTTCGCCACACGTTGCCCGCTACGGCACACCTCTGCGTGTTTTCCAACGGGGAAGGCAGCCTGGCGGCCGCCGCTCGCGAATTGACGACGCGCAATCGTTCCGCCGACGAGCAGGATTCCCTGGACTGAGGCTCGCGACAATAATTCCAAAGATCAGCAATCTCCCCGGACCGGTCGATAATTGCCCCTGACCGGTCTTTTCTGACTTTCTTGTTAATCACCGGGAGGGGAGCGGTCGGTTCACGTGTTTAAAACTTTTTAAACATCCGTCCCTTGTTCAACAAATGTGAAGCCTCGCCAAAGTCTGCCGGCGGCAGTCCAAGCGATTTGCCACGGGCATTTGCACCACAATGCAGAATACGTATTTCTACGGATTGAATAAGAGCTCCGCTTTGGAGAACTTTGTAGCTGATGTTGAAGCATAGGCTTCAGCTCTCCAGCAAGACCAACGCAATTTGGAAACGTAAGGTCGCGTGGCTCCGCCACAGCGATCAGGGACGGTCTTGCCCCGACTGCACGCTAACTCGGACGCACGTATGGATCCAGCTGCCACAATTTCTGCACGCTTTCATGTCGGCAAATTCGGCAGATCGCTGTTGCGAGTGCTTGTTTTCCTGGCGGGGGTGTTGGCTGTATTGACCGCGGCTCAGGCGCAGAATGCCGGTCTGGGAACGAGCACGCCGGATCCCTCGGCTTTGTTTGAGTTGTCTTCAACAAATTCCGGTTTGTTAACGCCCCGCATGACGACGGCGCAGCGCGACGCCATTGTTTTACCCGCGGCTGCTCTGCTGATTTTTAACACGAGCGACAATCGATTCCAGTACAATGCCGGTACGCCGGCAGCGCCCGACTGGCGCGACCTCGTCACGCTCGATGTTGTTAATACCGGTTTCTGGTCTTCGAGCGGTAATGCTTCGACCAATCCCGCATCTGACTTTGTCGGTACAACCGATGCTCAGCCGCTGGTGCTGCGCACGAACAACAGCGAGCGCGTACGCATCGCCGCCGGCGGCAATGTCGGTATTGGAACAACAAATCCTCTGTCCCTGCTGAGCGTGGGACCAAACTCCGCATTTCGCGTGAACGCGTCCGGTCAGATCGAAGCCGCCGCCGGGATTGTCTCCGCAGGCGACATTGATTTCGCGGCACTTAGCGCAGGCGGACTGGTTTCTGCCGCAGTCGGAACGGGCCGTCTGTCCATCGCGCTCGGCGGAACCGACTACGAACTGCCCCTGACATTTTCCAATGGCCTGCAACGCTCCGTCAATTCCGTCGGTCTGGGCGGCAGCATGACGACGAATACCGTAATTGCAAATGCGGGTTTTAACCTCGTTGTCAGTGGCTCCGGTCGCATGGGAATAGGTATAGGCAACCCGCAAGTTAAACTCGATGTTGACGGAGCGCTGCGTCTTGGCGGCGCGGCTATGGCCACCAGCGGCGTCATTCGCTGGAGCGGAACGGATTTTGAAGGACATGACGGTACGCAGTGGCGCTCGTTTACGGGTGGCGGAACCGGTGGCGCCGGTTGGAATTTAAACGGAAACAGCGCTACTTCCGCGTCCTTCCTGGGAACGATCAACGCGCAGGATCTTCGCCTGCGTGTTAACAATGTGCAACGCCTCCTGATCACGACCGCGGGCAACGTGGGTGTCGGTTTAACATCGCCGCAGCAGATGCTGGATGTGGCCGGCGCAATCCGACTGGGCAATACTACCCAGGCCACCGGCGGCAGCATTCGGTTTACCGGCGGCGACTTTGAAGGTCACGACGGGTCCGGCTGGATTTCGCTGACCGGCTCCCTTCGCGGATGGTCGGTCACCGGGAACAGTGTTGATCCCGGCGACTTCCTCGGCACCACGAACGACCGTGATCTGCCATTTCGCAGCAACAACACCGAATACATGCGCATCACGACGAGCGGCAGCGTTGGTATCGGAACAGTTGCTCCGACCGCGCGGCTTGATGTGAATGGTTCAGTTAAGCTCGGAACCCGAGGCAGCACGATCGCCAACGTGATCAAAGTTACCGTCAATGCCGATGTAGGCGTACTCGGATCCAACGACTTCCGCACCGAAACCATTACGGTGACCGGTGCGCGCCCCGGCTCGACGGTCTTTGTTTCGCCCTCGGCGCAACTGCCGGCAGGCGTAATCATCGGGCACGCATTTGTAGACGCGAACAATTCGGTCGAAATCAAGTTTGTTAACATCGGCATCGCGCCCGCCAACCCGGATGCCCAGGATTACTATGTGACGGTTATCGAATAGCCCCCAATTGCCTGTACGCCATCTTACACAGTCTGTCTTACTCCCGTACCGGAGACGCCTTTTCAACATGTGGAACCAAATATCTCTACATACAACTGGGCCCCGCCTGAGAACACGACGTCACTGGTACTGTGTTAACCTGCTGACTTTAACCCTCTGTCTACTCCTGGCTCAGCACTCTATGCCGGCTCAGACACCGTTCAGCCTGACCAATGGCGCCGGCCTGACGCTGACGGACGGCGCTTTGTTTACACTGAACGGTTCGCTGGAAATTGACGCCGCGTCCAATCTCACTCAGCAGGGCGGCGGTACTATCCGCGTTACCGGCGACTGGACAAACTCCGGAATCTTTAATGCCGGCAATGGCGAAGTAGAATTTCATGGCTCGGTTGCTCAGACAATCGGAGGCAACGCAACTACAACGTTCAACCAACTGCTCATTCTCAAAGATGCGCCCGGCAACCTCGTTAACATTGATGCCGACTTTACGGTGTCGGGGCCATTTCCAGTTACTACCGGCACGCTTCGGTTTGTTAACAATTCTGCTCGCACCGTCACGGTGCAGGGCGATCTCAGTATTTCGGCGACAGCTTCGATGGATGTTGCCGTCGCAGGCAATGCGCTCGGCCACCAACTGGATGTTTCCGGCTCTCTCACGAACCTGAATATCCTCGACCTTCGCCCCGGCGGTCCCGCAACTGCCGACCTGCGGTTGAGTGGTTCCGGCTCGGTCGCGTTGAGCGGCGCAGGATCCGTTACGCGTTTTAATCGAATTACCGTCGACAAAAACTCACTTGCCGACGTCGTTGACGTCACTGCCACAGACTTTGATGTTCCCGACAACTGGTTGACAATTGACGGTGGTCTGTTGCACCTTGCCGGAGCGTTTTCCCTGACGACAGAATTTTTTGTTAATCCCGCCTGGACCATTCCGTCGACAGGTGGTCTGTGGCTTGACAATCCCTCTGTGACGGCTGAAGGTCAGAATGGCGACGGCACTGTGGCCGGTTTGCTGCGCGTCGGCGATGGTGTGTTTAATGTCGGCGACGGCGCCAATGAAAACAGCCTGTTTTACGACGATGGAGCGAGGATAGAAATTCTTGGCGGTGAGATTAACGTTGCAGCTCGCTTTTCCGGAACATCCACTTCGGATGAATTGACGTACGAACAAAGCGGTGGATTTCTGCGGGTTGGAACGGCCGTACGTTCCTCGAACGGCGCGTATGGAATGTTCGACATCAGCTCGGCCGCATCGACCTTTGACTGGAGCGGCGGTGAAATTGTCCTGCAACGCGTCGTTGACGGCAGCAACGGCCGCGAAGAGTACGTGAATTTCGCCGGCGCCGGCAGTGTCACCGGCGGCGTCCTGCGCATCGACAATCAGGATCAGAACAACGATCGCTATGACATCCAGAGTGCGGCGGATGTGTACGAACTCGTCATGGAAGCGAATCTGAATCCGCGTGTGCGCCTGGATCGCAATCTCTCATTGCTGGGCAATTTCACCCTGGCCGGCGGCGGTGGCAACCGACTGATTTTTGCCAATAACGACCTCAGAATCGGCGGCGATTTTATTAACAACGGCAACAGTGGCAATGCGGTCAATGAGGGCAATTCCTCGCGAATCATTTTCAATGGTTCAGGTGAACAGCTTATCCGCGGCAGCAATCCGAATCCGACGGAACTTCCGGAAGTCCGGATTAACAAAACCGGTGTTGGCGATGTCAGGCTCCAGACCAACGTTTCAATTCTCGGCGACCTGCGTCTGTTTTCAAGTCACCATTTGGACATCGACATATACGATCTGAGGATCGGTGAAGGGTATGGCATTTTCAGCGATGCCGGTACGGCCCGTGTTTTTGATGTCGGCAAGAATGTTTATTCGGCGGCCGGAGTCAATACTGGTACTTTGATCCGTTCCGTCGCACAGGGCGCTTCCACGCCGCTGGACCTGCATTTTCCGCTGGGCACTCCCGGTGTGTATACGCCGGGGCTGGTGCAGTTCCTCAACGGCGGTGCGAGTTTCGGCGCCAATGCCGAAGTACAGATGCGCGCAGTGACGCAGGAGCATCCGGCTGTAGAACTCACCAACGTCTCGCTGGATAAATACTGGACGATTACGACCAATGCCGTGACGCTTAACCCGCGCGGCGCCACGGTGCAGTTTGAGTACAATCAGAGCGAAGTCAACGGCAACGAGGGCAGTTACCTCGTACTCTATTTCTCGCCGTCCTGGCCGCAGCCGGGCGGTTTCTGGCAGATTGATCCGGGTCTTTCAGACGACATCGTGCAGTTTAACTTCAAGCTGTTTTACTCGCAGGAAGTTAACGCTTTGGACGGCGACTGGACGGCCGGAGAAGATGATGCCGGTATTGCGCAGTATTTCAGTCGCATTGATGGTCCCTACGAAAACCCGTCCACTTGGTCGCGTTCTACATTTGGCGGTCCGCCGTCGAGCACAATTCCGAACAAGTTGTCCGACAAAGTGTTTATCCGCAACCACGCAATCAGCGTCAATGCCGACCCGGCACCTGCTGCGCTGATTGACATTCAGAGCGGATCAACAATCACCGTCAACGGGGACTATGCTTTTACGGGCGATACCTTGCGTCTGGCCGACGACGCAGAATTTGTTAACGCCCATTCCGCGGGTTTTGCCCAGGTCGGTGCGTCCGGTGCAGTGCAGACGACCATTCGCGATCTGAGCGCAGCCGCCGTGTATCGATTTAACGGAACGGCCTCACCGCAATCCACCGGTGACGGGCTGCCCAGCCCCGTGCAGACAATCATTGTCGACAAAGCTGCGGGCGACACATTGTTGCTCGGCAAGTCCATCGCCATCGGCGACTCGCTGGTAATCGAAAACGGCGTATTGGATCTGGGTGCTTTCACCGTGAACGGGAACAGTTCCGGGCGCAGTCTGAAGATGCGCGCCGGCGAGCTCCTCGTGCGCAATACATTCCCGACCAACTACAGCGCTCCCACGTTTACACAGGGGCGCGTGACGTTTGGCGGCACGGGAAACCAGACAATTCCCAGCTCGGGTTCCAGCCCGGCTGTGTTGCAGTACAACGAACTTGCAATCAGTGGCTCGCGCGGACCTACTGCGGCGATCAGCCTGCGGCCGCAGGGACAGATCAGAATCGGTGCTTCGCTGGACATTTCCGAGCTGGAGTTTTCCGGCGCGGCCTCGCAGCGGTTTCTCACCGACGGTTCCACCGTTGTCTTTAATGCCGCCGGTGCTCAGTCGATTCCAACGCGGCCGCTTGCTCCCGCCGACTCCCTTGTGTACCTGAACTACTACAACCTCGTGACTGCGGGCAGTGGCGTTAAGTCGCTTTCCAGCACCGGAGCCTGCACATTTGTCGTGCTTAACAATCTGGATATTCAGGCCAATACAACGCTTGAGTCGGCCGGTTTTGACCTGGAAGTTCGCGGCGATTGGAACAACAGCGGCGGCGTCTTTGACGCCGGGACCGATGCCGTCATCTTTCGGTCCGAATCCCTGGGCGAGAACATCAATATCAGATCGCGCAGTACGGTGGACAATGCATTTAATACCGTCCTGTTTGACGGTTTGGGTGCAATCACGCCACTGGACGATATGGCAATTGAAAATGACCTGCTGATGGGCACCTCGGCCACACTGACTATGACCAGTTCAACGCTCAGTCTGGCGGGTGACTGGATCAATACGGGTGGGACGTTTTCGGCCGGCAACTCGCAGGTTGTGTTTAACGGCGCAGCGCTGCAAAAACTGCGGGTTTCCGGCCACGGGCAGGAATTCTACAATCTGACTATCGACAACGTCGGTGCGGGAATCGATGCGCGCTACGTCGGCGCGGCGACGGATGGCCTTACAATCGAAAACACCCTGGATCTTACAGGCGGAAATATCGACGTCGGTGAGCGTCACATCTGGACCAAAGGACCAGTTGTGCGAGGCGGCGGCGCTCCCGGTCACGTCGTCGGAGAATTGCGGAAAACTGTTGGAACAGGGCCGCAATCGATAGAGTACGAAGTCGGCTATGCCGCTGCGTATACGCCTGTGACACTTGATGTTGACGGGACAGGTGGAAGTGCAGGTGTGGTTGGCGTTCGCTCGGATACTGTAACGGGATCGTCTTCGCCCGTGAGCACCGGCGTTGCCCCGGCGGGCAATTTGTTAAACGATTTGCGCCACGTGCGGCGCCAATGGCGGATTTCCGTGCCGTCCGGCGGATCGTTTAGTCTGGGCGCACAGCGCAGCTACACCGCCGAACTTAACTTTCTGGCCGGCGATGCGCGCAACGGAGCAGATCCGCTCCTCTACGAATCGCGGCTCTGGAATGGTACGACCTGGACCTTGCCGAATCGATTTGAGAATCCGGCCCAGGGTCTGCGCACGGCGACGACCATCGCCTTTGAAGGACTTACAGAGTTCGGCACATTGACAATCGGCGAACCCGACGCCTACAGCTTTTACAGTCTTGTCGACAACGGCGACTGGACTAGTCCGGGCTCCTGGTCGACTCAGGGTTATGGCGGCGCTCCCGCGTCCATCGTGCCCACAGCCACCGCGCGCATTTACATCGGCGACAGTAAAACAATTCGTCTCGACGCTGCGGCAACTGTTAACGGCGAACTGACAATCGACTCATCAGGCGTGTTTAATGCGGACGTCAATGTCGTGACCGGCACGGGCGCGTTCAGCATGGACGTGGAGTCGACGCTGATGTGCGGCAACGTCGGTGGATTGCGCGCCGCGGCGGCTTCCGGATCGATCCAGACTTCCGTGCGCAATTACAATCCGGCATCGCACAATCGCGGGACATTTGTCTACACCGGTGCGCAGGCTTCACAGATCACCGGCGACGGCCTGCCAGGCACCGTAGCCCGTCTGATCATTCAGAAGGATGCCGCGGATGTCACGCTTGACAACAGCGTTAACGTCACGGATACGTGCCGCCTTGAGAGCGGTGAACTGGTACTTGGAGCGGCATTAAATCTGCAGGGTGATCTGCGCGCAACAACCAATGCGTCCGTAACGCCGCAGACTTTTACGGTGACGTTCAACGGCAGCACCGGCCAGAGCATAATCGCTTCGGCATCCAACCTCTCGCTGTTTAACCTGACGGTGAACAAAGCGATCAATACCGGCCTGCTTACGCTCGGCACCAACTCCGCAATTACCGTTAACGGCAGCCTGCGATTTGAATCGGGGAACCAGGCATACATCGATGCGCGCAGCAATACCGACTGCAATGTCATTGTACCCGGCAGCGTGGTGCGCGCGGGAATTGGTCACGTGGACGGCAACCTGCAGATGAGTGTCGGCGCCGGCGCCCAGACGGTGTTGTTTCACGTCGGGCAAGAAGAAAATTACGTGCCTTTTACCTTCAGGCTGGAAGGTTCCGGCGGAACGGCAGGTCTGGTGGGGATACGCAACAACCCCGGGCGGCACACTGCGCTGAATCACTTTGACACGCCGATTGATCCCAACCGCTATGTACCGCGTTTCTGGCGTGTTACCACCCCGCAGAATTCAACTTTTGTCCGCGGTAATCGCACGGTGACCGTTACCTGCCAGATTCTCGATCCGGCGGATGCAGGCCTTATCGATGCGATCGCCTGCAGTGAACTCGGTTTTTATCGCGGCGCGACCGAAGGCTGGCAGTCACTGCGCCCCAATACGGCCGCTGCGAACTACGCGGCCGGATTCGGCTGCGGCGATACGCGTTTAACACTCGGCAACATCGATTACGACGGCAGCGCCAGTACAATTGTCGCCAACGACTTCCCGGTCGACACCCTGTTGGGATCGACGCAGGTGTTGACGGACGGCTCGACCTTGCTGGGCGATTTCGTCATCGGCAACCAGAATTCGATCGCAATCACGACGTTCTACAGTCGCACGGACGGCGACTGGTGTGATGTCAACACCTGGTCAACCGTCGACCACAACGGCGCACCCGCTTCGCGCCACCCGAATACTCAGTACGACGTCGTATTCATAGCCGCCAACCACACAGTCTCGATGGATTGTAACATCGGTACTTCGTGGCTGTACGGCGGCGGTGCAATCGAGAATGCCTTTTATGGGCCCAATGTGACGGTCAAGAAAACAGGCACGCTGATGCTCGGTCCGTTTGAACTGCGTGGAGCGGCGCTGACGGTGAATAAGGGCGGCACACTTGGAGTTGGATCGCAGGATGGTATCCGCAGTGGATTTACCGGCAACGGCAATGTGCTGACATATACGCGTGCATTTCTCGATAGTATGAACATTGTGTATACCGCCGAGGGATACAATGCGTCGGTTGGCGGGGACTTCAGTTACTGCAGGCCAGGCTGGAATTCAAACACGCATTGGATTTCGCGCGTGCGCGTACGCGACAACAACAATGTTACGTTTTTTGATAATCAGACCGACAATTTCGGAAACGGCTTGTTTTATTATGCCGACAGCGTCATTACGATGACGGCCGGGCAGCAGTACGACATGGTGTTTAATCCTGGTACGGGAGGCAGCAAGCGCTGGCGTGTGTGGATCGATTTTGACCGCGATGGATCGTTTGACGACAATTCGTCGGAGCGGATGGTTGACTTTACCGGTTCCGGTCAGCAGACTTCGCCGGACTTCACTATTCCGGGCGGAGCTCTGCCTGGCGTTGCGCGTATGCGCGTGCAGATGCGCGACGGCACCAACACTACAGGCCCATGTAACGGCGGTACAGGTGAAGTGGAAGACTATACGGTGCTGATTGTTAACGACGCGACCCAGGTGACCCAGCAGACAGGCAATGGATTGCCGGACATCCTGTGGGCTTTTGAAGTCGACGCACAGCGGACAAACCCTGGTACGGTTCAACTGGGCAAGAATATTGACGTAGCCGACTCGCTTGTGTTAACGCGCGGAACTCTTGAAATCGGCAGCAACGATATCGACCTCGGCGGCGACTGGGTTAACAACAATTCCACTGCGGCGCTCAACACCGGAACGGGAGAGGTGACCTGCGTAGGATTTAAACAACAGAAAATTCGCGGCAGTGCCGCGACAACCTTTAACGATTTCAGCCTGAACAAAGACGAAAACAACCTTGAGTTTGCCACGAGCGCTACCATTGGCGGCACTATGTCTTTCGACGCCGACAACCTTGCTCTCCTTGGCGAAGGTATTGAGCTTACTTTTGAGCCTGCGGCGACGCTTAATCCCGGCGCCGGCGCATTCAGTAAAACGCGGATGTTCCGCAGCGATGGATCCACAAGCGCGGGCATCATTCTTAAACAGTTTACTGCGGCTGCCGGCGCAAAGTCGTTCCTGTTTCCGGTTGGTATTGACACGGTGTACAATCCGGCCGATCTCAGCATTACCGGAACCTACGGCGCCTTACCGACGATCGGCGTCCGGCTGCGCGATGGATTGCACCCTCAGCGCTTGCAGGATGACATGTTGAAAAAATTCTGGACGGTGACGACAAGCGACATCTCCGCCATTGTTTCCAACTCCCTGCAGTTCGGGTATGAAGATGTCGACGTTACAGGTGATGTCTCGAGTTATCTGCCCGCGTTTTACCGCAGCACCGGCGAATGGGAAATTAACGTCGGCGACAATCCCAAAGCCACACCTTCACCGGTAGTAGCAAGCGATGCGCCCTTCGTCGATGGCGACTGGAGCGCCGGTGGAAAACTCGTCTTTTTTACCGGCCGGATTTTTTACAGCCGGCAGACGGGCGACTGGAGCAATCCGGAAAATTGGTCCAATGTCGGGCACGCGGGTATTCCTGCCTCTTATTATCCATTTGAATTGTACAGCAACGACACCGTGATGGTTGACGGCCACATTATTACCGTGGATCTTGACTCGGTAGCGGTCGACTCCCTGCGCATCGGCGGATCGTTTAACGGCACGGAGGCCCTGGGTCGCGGGATTGTCCGATTTGGCGCCACACCGGGACAAAAGCATCTTGTTGTCAGCCGAAGTCTTGATGTTGAGTACGACGGCATTATCGACGGCGACAACTCCGGAGCGCGTTACGACACATTGACGATCACGGGCAATATGCGCAACGTTGCACAGTCCGGCTCAAGCGCGGGTGTGTACTTAAACAACAGCCCGACCAACAATACGGTCCTGCGTTTTTCCGGCGGGGGCAACAACACGCTCAGCGGAGACGGCGTCTGGGGCGATGTTGCACGCGTCAGGATGCAGAAATCCAACGGCCTTGCCGATACGCTCATTAACCTGTCGGCGACCTTTTCCGAAGCGACCGGTCGTGCATCGAATTATTTCTTCCAGCCGCTTTCCGGTGTGCTGCGCCATGCCACAAGCGGAACCCTGGGCCTCTCCTATGGCAACGTGTCTGTTACGATGTCGCCCAACACCGCATTTGATATTCAGGATGGGGAAGTAAAAAGCTCCGGAAACCTCATTTCCAACGCAGCCACACACATTCGGTTGCGCGGCGGCGATCTGCGCGTCGGCGACGAATTAAACGAGCACTTTCTGTACCGGGCCGGCACAATCGTCCGCGTGGAAGACGGCGAATTTGATATTGCGGGCATCTTTGGTCGATTCAACGCCGGTTCGACAGTCCAGTACGAACAGTCTTCCGGCGGTACAACGCGCGTGATGCGGCAAGGCAACAGCGACGCGTCCAGAATTGGCTTTGATATGGTTAATTCGGGTTCGTCGTTCAGCATGAGTGCCGGTCGCATCATTGTTGCCAATGGCACCAGCGGCGCGTCGGCGGACTTTCGGGTCGATGCGGGCAGTGGCAGCGGCATGACGGGCGGATTGATTCAGACGGGCGACTCTACGTTTACAAATACCGGCATTGTCAAACTGGCCGGCTCCATGCCGATCTACTCGCTGCATGCCGTGTCCGGCGGCGTTAAAACGCGGGTTACGGAAGAAACGTTTGTCATCAGCAACGGAGTGGAAGTCGACAACGCACACCGTCTGCAGCTGTACGGCAATACGCTGGAAGTTGGCGGGGACATTGTTAACTACGGTTTGTTTGATGCTGTCAGCGGCTCAAATCCGTCGGACGCCCGCCTGTTGGTTTTGAACGGAAGTTCCGACCAGACGATTTACAACGATGATGCCGGGGGATTGCAAACTTACAACCTGCGATTGTCCAAATCCGGTGGAAACCTCATACTCGGCGGCGGCGCCAACTCCAATCTGATTGTGCACAACACGCTGGAATTTGCGGCTGGAAACCAGGCGCTTATTGACGCTCGCAGCAATGCGCGTTATGTTGAGCATTCACCGACAACCAGCAGCTCGCTGCAATTGATTCGCAATGGCCTTGGTCATGTTGATGGCCGGCTCTATCGTTGGGTAGATGCCGGCGCCAGGATCGTCAACTTTGCGGTCGGCACATCTGCTTCCCTGAGCGCCTATACACCGGCGGTGTTTGAAACTCAGGGCAGCGGGGGAACGGCCGGTCTGGTGGGCGTGATGGCCAACGGCAGCAGTCACCCGCACATCTCCACGGCAAGCGTTAAACTCGACAACAATATTCAACGCTACTGGAATGTCACGACTGCCGGGGCGTTTGATCTGGGCGCTTCGCGTACCTTCCGTTTAACCTTGCAGTTTATCAATCCCGACGACCTGCGCAACAATCCCGAGTTGCTCTTTTTTGAGCAGCATCGCTACACACCTGCCTGCCCGGACCTGCCTGCACTGTGTCCGTCCGGTGGAAGTTGGGCAACGCTCACAACGCCTGCGCGCACCGATACCACTATGCGTTCTTCCGGCAACACTGAATTCGGCGATTTCTTGCTGGCGGAGTTAAACAGCACGACCTTCTACAGTCGTCAGAACGGCAATTGGACCGACCCCGCAACCTGGTCCGTAACTGGTTACACGGGAGCGGCCGCGCCGCGCATTCCGGATCAATCAACGGACATTGTGCGGATCGGCAACGGAAAACGCGTCAGTCTGCCCGGCTCTATTATCACGCCGACAATTCGTTCCGTGCTTGTGGAGGTGTTTAACAATCTGCCCGGCGAGCTCTACATTGAGGGCGACCTGGGCACCGTGCGCGGACTGAGTTTTGAACTGCAGGATTCCTGTACGCTCGGCATGCATCACCTGCAGGGGATTGCTCCTCTGGGCGACCGCGGCGCAGTACAAACTGATACCCGTATCTTCGGCGTTGGCCGCTACGTGTTTAACAGCACGTCCGGCAGTCAGAACACCGGCGATGCCCTTCCGGACAGCGTTGCCGCCATCATCGTTGACAACAACTCCACGCCGTTTAACTCCGTGTTCCTGTCCTTGCCGACCGGCGCAAATCCCGTCGGCGTGCGCGACACTCTGCTGATTGAGCACGGAACATTCAACTGCGGACGGCGCAGCCTGCATTTGTACGGAGACATGATTCTGCGCAACAATGGACTGTTTGATCCGCTTGATGCATCAGTTGCCTTCCGCGGTCCGATTGACCGGGATTTGCGCCTGGACAACCACGACGGCGTGGACTTTTACGACGTCAGCATCGAAGGCGAGGATTTGTTGGTTAAATCCGACTACGTGGCGTCCTCGACTGCGCACGTACATGTCCTTAACACGTTAACCTTCAGTTCCTCCGGAAACATCCGCGTTCGCGATGCCGACCGCTATGTGGAAGTGCAGGTCCCCGGCAACGTAGTGCGTGTTAACAACTTGGGGCACGTTGACGGGAAAATGCGCAAACCGGCAGCGGCGGGGGCCGACAATATTGTCTATGAAATCGGCAATCTGGACGATTACACGCCGGTTGAGCTGCAGTTGGCGGCCGGCAGCGGCGGTGCGGCCGGTTCGGTCGACGTCATCTCGTATGCACCGGCTCCGGATGAAGAGTGGATCGGCAACCGCCTCGACGCCGACGCCAAAATCGACAGATACTGGAGCGTCACCGGTGCAACGACTTTTGTTCTGGGCAGCCGCACCGCCAACGTCACACTTGGATTTCCGGCGGCTGAACTCGCGGGCATCACAACCTCGAACAGCATTGTCCGCCGTCGCAGTATTCCGGTTGAAACGCCGGAGTGGTCGGATCGGCGCAGGCTGGATTGGAATGTTGGCGCCGCCAATGTACGACTGAGTGCCGGGGCGACTCCCTGGCCCGGTCTGGGCGAGTTTTATGTAGGTAAGCGTGCGCAACGCATTTTCTACAGCCGCAGCGACGGTGCCTGGAACAACTCTACGTCCTGGTCATTTACCGGATTTGCCGGCGCAGCGGTGCCGGCCGGAGTATACCCGAATCACGACTGGCAGCTCGCACCCGGACAGGAATACGAAGTGCGCGACAGCGTGATCATTGGCGGCGGCCACGAAATATTGTTAAACACCCAGCCTGAGATTGCCTATCTCGAGTTGACGGGCAGTGGCGTCCTGCGCATCGACGCGGGTTCATTTCTGACGGAAAGCCCCTACGGCACCAGTGCATCAATCGTGCGCGATGATGCGGTTGTTAACATTGCTGCGGCTGCGGGTATCGAATCCGGAACAAGCGCCGGCATCTGGCGTTTCAGCGATGCCGTACGTGTGTTCGAGCCGCGTGCGGACTACGTCTTCAGCGGTTCATTCGATCAGCTGTTTGGTGGTGCGTTTCCCCTTGCGGTTAACGATATTCTGGTGGACACGGACAACAATTCGCGCAATGTCATGCTCAACCGCGACGGCATTGACATGAGCGGCGACCTGACAGTTCAAACCGGCCGACTGGTTTTTGACAACAATGACGCTTTTGGCTCTCCCGCAGACCAGGCCCTTTCTGTTAGCGGTAGTCTTTCGGTTGCCGGTGGAGCGGCGTTTGAGGTAGAAACGAGCGGTACAGGTCCAAGGACACACAGCCTGTCTCTGCGCGGCGATGTTAACATCGACGGCGAATGGTTGATGCGTCCCGTGCCGAATAACTCCAATTTTAAAGCCGAAACGATTTTCAGTTCAACAGCAACCCAGAATCTGAGCGGCGTTGGAACGGTGCGTCTGCATGGCGTTACGCTCGACAAGGGAGCGCCGGGAACACCGGTTGTCAGTTCTGTCGACCTTGGAATCAGCCGCATCGGCAGCGGCGACGCCATCAATTTTGTTAACGGCACCTGGGAACAGAGCGCCGGCGCGCTGACAATGGACGACGGCGTTGGACAATCTCGAACTCAGACTATTGCGGCAACAGGGGCGCTGCACATAACGGGATCCGGTTCATATGTCATGGGGCAGGACGGCTCGGGCGCATCCCTTGTGATCGACGGTGGCGAGCTGCTTCTTAACAGCAGCGGAGCGGTTGAAATTGGCAATTTTGACGGAAATTCGTTGCGCTATACCAACACTGCCGGCAATCGGATCAGAGTGTTAAACGGAACGATGACAGTTGCCGGACGCATCAGTCCGGAAGTTGCCGTCGACACCTATCAGCTCGACTACTATCAGGCCGGTGGACAGGTAAATGTTGCGACTGTCGGTCATGACAACGCAACGCTCGGTTCATTTGACCTGCGCGCCCCCGGCTCATCGTTTGCCATGGCTGCCGGAAAGTTGTTGGTGCGTAATGCAAATGTGAGCAGTGCCGTCGGACGTCCCGCCGATGTCAATATTCTGGCGTCCACGGTCAACGTAACCGGCGGAACGATTCAGTTCGCAGACGCTTTCTCGGCCGCAGCCCAGGAATTTGATATTGAAGTGAGCAACGGCGCGATCTGGAATTTAACGGTCGGCAGCACCAGCGCTGCGTTGCATCCGCTTGTTGCGGCCGGCAACCTCAGAATTCAGGCGGACGTGTTTAATGACGGTCGTATAGATTTCACCGAACTGCGAAACGCGGCAGCAGCGCCGGATGCGGTCATGACCTTCCAGGGCGGCGGCGCGGGCAATCAGAACGTTACCGGCGCAGGTGTGACGGCTTTGCAGCACATGACTATGAATCGCGCTGCGGGCAGCGGCGTCGTGTACCTTGGTCACGACGTCAGCGTAGCCGGCGTTCTGGACCTGCGAGAAGGTGCCAACTCCAATCAGCAGGTGGTTGAGCTCGGAAGCAATGCAAATCTTACGATCCAGTCTTCGGCCGTTGGCGCAATTACAGACGCGGGGACAACCGTCGCGCCATATCGATACGTGCGTACAAGTCTGCTCAGCGGACGACTGCATCGAGCTGTGACGGCGTCCGGTGGCAACTATCTGTTCCCCGTCGGTTCGTTTGACGGCGGCGTCGACAAATACACGCCGGCGGAGTTTGCTGCTGCGGCCGCCGGAGCCGATGGTTCCATCGGCGTTCGGGTTTCGCCCGGTAGGAAAGCTGACGGCGGCCACTTACACCTGAGCGGGGGAGCGAGCGACTATATCCGCCGCTACTGGGCGATAGGCGATGTGAGTTCCGGCGTGTCCGGCCAATGGACGTTCAACTACCTCGACGGCGTCGACGATATTACCGGTGATGAAAACAATTTTGCGACGATCGCCCGCTGGAATCCGGTTGATGAAGGCGGCAGCGGGTCGTGGCGTCTGATGTCGGGCGCTTCACTGAATTCCGGAAGCAACATCTTTACGTCACCGGCCGGTCTGGCGGCATCTGAGTTTGAAGGTGACTGGACCCTTGGCGATGTCGGAGCATTCAGGCGAATTTTCTACAGTCTGACGTCCGGATTGTGGAATCTCAGCTCTACGTGGACGTTTGATCCATCGCACCTTGGCGCTCCGGTTAGTCCGGGACTGTTCCCCGACAATCCACAGGACAGCATTGTAATCGGCGGCGGGACCGCAGGGACAGGCAACCACGTCGTGTTGCTGGATGCGGATCGCACGATCGGCGGGATGACGGTCGGAACATCACCGTCAAATACCGGAACGCTGGATCTGGCCGACCAGTCAATCTCCGGTGAGTGGTTTCAAACGACGACCGGATCGACTATCAGAATCGGGTCTCCACAGGGTATTGTGGCGGCGCCGGTCAGCAGCGGCAACGTCAGAACTGCAAACAGGCTGTTCTCAACGGAAGCCGGCTATGTATACAGTGGCACGACCAATCAGGTGTTGGGCGACGGTCTTCCGGCGACGATGGCGAGCTTCAGCGTCGAGAACAGTGGTGCGACCGGCAACAACGTGGTAACCCTTGACCGCGACCTCAATGTGACCGAGGCAATGCGACTTATCTCCGGTGTGCTCGATGCAGTCACCTTCGGTGTAAGCAATGCGGGCGGCGGGGAAGCTGTAATGACGAGCAACACCCTGCTTAGAATCGGTGGATCGGCCGACTTCTCAACTGCTTTGCCTGGATTTGCACACTACCGGATAGACATTCACAACACGGTCGAATATTACGGCATCAACCAGAGCGTCACGGCTCCGCCCAACGGTTCGGACGGCTACGGCAACGTCAATATCAACCTCAACGGCACCAAGACTGTAGCACTGCCTGTTCGCGCCCGCGGGGATTTGCGCGTGCAAAACGGCGCAATATTGCATATTTTACCCGGCGTCAATGCTTTTGAAGTATTCGGAGCAGTCAGCAATGATGCGACGATACTCAATGAGGGTCGATTGAAGATCGGCTCATAGCGAGCGCTTTTTGCCCAGGGAAAACGGCAGCCGCACCTTGTTCCACTCCTTTCACCTACGACCATGCGCATAGTCATCGCTGATGATCACGAGGTATTTCGGCTCGGATTGAAAACCCTGCTGAAGTCTGAAAAGGACATTGAGATAGTCGGAGAAGCGCCCGATGGCAACAATGCAGTCCGGCTCGTCAAGGAACTGCACCCGGACGCGGCGCTGATCGACATTCTGATGCCGGAAAAAACCGGAATTGAAGCCGTATTGGAGTTGAAGGAATACGACAAGAGCATTCGAATCATCATGTTGACGTCGCTGGAGGACAAATTTCACCTGTCCAAGGCCATGTCCGCCGGGGCGAACGGATACTTGTCAAAAGAAGTTGGCCGTCAGGAATTGATTGATGCACTGCACGCCGTGGTGCGTGGTCAGCGCGTTTTCAGCTCTTCAATTTTGAAGATAATGGCCAATCCCAACGAAGTTCCCTACTTCAGCGACGAGTTCAGCATTGCCAATGTCAATATATACCTGTCCGACCGCGAACAGGAAATTCTGAAGCTGATATCAAAGGGTTTGACCAGCAAGGAAATTGCGGAAGAGCTGTTCATCAGCCCGCGTACGGTCGAGGCCCATCGCACCAACCTCATGCAAAAGCTGCAGATCAAGAATATCGCCGGATTGATCAGATTTGCACTACTGAACCTGCCCTGACGCTTACGTTTTCGTCACTTCTGATCTAATGGCACGAATAATCAGTCGTTCCTGCTTGGCTCTCCGTCCTTAAAATACGTAGTTCTACGGATTGAACTGAAGCTTGCTTTGGGGCTATGTTTGTAGCAAAGCCTGGGTATCACGTCGTATTCCAGCGTTTTTCTGGCACACAGACAGGTCTCTCGAAAAAGATTACAACAGATAATTGAATCAATTCATGCTGTATTCCCTCAACAATCAAGGACAAATCAACATGCGGATTAAGCACAAATTGAAGCGCCTTGCCCTTGCGACCTCCTGTGGTCTCCTGGTCGCCGGAGCAGGTGCTGTTGCGCAGAATCTGAACAATGACGGCGGTACGATCAACAATATCGGCGACATTGTGTTTTGTACGACTGCCGGTGAATTTCAAAGTGGTGGTGTCGGCGCCGCACTCAACGGTGACGGTACGGTGACCTTTGAAGGTATCGACAACCGTTTCACCGACCAGAACGGCGTTTTTGCCGATGCACTCACGCCCGGTGAAACTGCCGGCACGCGCATCCCTTACGAAGTGATCTGGTCCGCCGCGGCCGGTACTCAGACAGTTCAGGGGCGCTACTACGAAAATCTGACGGTTGAGGACGCCTCGCTCAAGACCATCTCGGATGGCATCTTCGTGAGCGAAGTTTACACAGCCGGGGGCAACGACCGCACGTACAACGGCACGTTCACGTACGATGGTTCGCTCGCGCAGGACATTTTTGCTGAAACCGGTATGGCGGCCGGTACGAATCGCTACAACAATCTGCAGTTGGGCGAAGCTGGTACGAAAACGCTGCAGGCGGGCGACGTAACGACGATCGACGGCGATCTCGTGATGTTGGCCTCCAACACGGGCGGTTTTGAGGTTCTCGGCGGCCTGACGATCGGCGATGAAGTAACGCAGGACGCTGCTGCGCCACTGTTGATCGATGCTACGGGCGGCGGTGCTGCCGACGGTCAATTTACGACCGGCACGGGCAACGGTGCGTTTGCCGGTACGGTTACCATCGACAACGGCGGTTTGCTTGATATCGCCGGCGCCGGTGCGACCAACGAATTTTCGAATACCGTTGACGTTACCGACGGTGACTTCTTTGTGCGCGATGGTACGGGCGACGTGACGGTTTCCGGCACGATGACGCTGGCCAACCTGGCTACCGCAACGATCAACCTGGAGCAAAACGCTACGGTGGTCGTGACTGGCAGTCTGACGAACAACCACGCCGCCGGTGTGAACGCCAACTTCGACGATGCTTCGACGGTAGAGTTCAGCGGTGCGGCCAATCAGGTTGTCATGCAAACGGTTGCCTCCAACCCCTATGGCAACCTGAGCACGGACAATGGCGTGAAAGACGCCGGCGGTGATGTCTACATGAGCAACAACCTGGATGTCGGTGTTACCGACGGCGCAGGCGGCAACCTCGATATGGGCGCCAACACGCTGTACATGACTGATCCCAATGCGACGGCCGATTACGATGCCACGAACTACACCGAAGTCGTCGGCGCCATGCGCCGTTCGGTTGACGCTGGTGTGGTTGGCCCGTACACGTTCAACAACGCCGAATCACAAGTAACGTTCACGAACAACCCGTACACCGGCTATTTTGAGATGAACGTTCAGCCGGCTACCGCTCCAAACAACTACGACGCCTCGACGGACGTCAATCGCAAAATCACGCTTGACTTCGACGACGACACCTGGACGGCTACCATTCGCGCCGGCTGGAAGGATGGCGAGCAGGGCGCAGGCTGGGGCGGTGCTTCGCCGGTTACGACGGAAGACCAGTTGCGCTTCTTCGAAGCCGACGGCACGAACGAGCAGAAAGTTGCTACGGGTAATGCACCGTCTCGCGACAACGCCAGCCAGCTTCGCTATGTCCAGCTGGCCGGTATTGACGCTACGGCCGTTGCCATGCCCGGCAACGCTATCAGCGAATTCTACGCAACCAACGACCTGCTGCTGCGCGGTGGACCGACGACCTTCTACGCTATCGCCGACGGTCGCTGGTCGAACCCGGGTACCTGGGACGAAGGTCTGGAACCGCACGAATATGATAACGTCATCATCCCCAACGGCTTTACGGTTCACGTCGGTTATCGTCGTGACGGTATCGACGGTCTGATTGTCGGACCGAATGGCGGTCAGATTGAAGAGGGATACTCGCAGGGCGGCGACAACACGCGTGACGACGCTCTGGCAGTCAACGTGACGGTGGAAGACGGTGGTGGTCTGCTTGTCGGTTATGACGCCGCCGGCGCTGCCGATGAGACGGACGGTACGGTTACGTGGCAGCTTGCCACCGGTGGTTTGCTGACGAACGCTTCGGGTCTCGGCGCGACAACGGCTCCGACGGAAGCTGTTCTGGCGACGACGCAAGGCGATGCCATTGATTACCCCGGTTTCATCAACTTCGGTAACATTGGCAGCAACCTTGGTCACTTCCAGGCCAACTCGATCGACAACACCGGTTACATCGCCAACGGCGGTACGCTCCGCGTTTGTGACTAATCAGCTTGAATCCGTATGGGTTCTGTGATTTGACAGGAAAGACAGCATGATTCGGAGCCGGTCGGGCGAACAGTCCGACCGGCACTCCGGAGTAAAACGCGCTGTCGAGACACGAGAGTGATGTACACCGTGCTGCCGGTTGAATTCGCTTCAATTAAACAAGCAGGTTTCCTTTCCGCCATCAGGGAAGAAGAACGTAGACACGTGAAACAACGCATTCTCATACTGACGGTTCTCCTTGCAACTATCCTGCCCGGCATCGCACTCGGCAGGACGGGTGGATCCATGAAGAATGCGGGCCAGATTTACAACGCAGGCAAGATTGAAACGAGCGTAGCCGAAAGCAGTCAGGGAAGAATTACCAATCCCGGCAGTCTCTTCATAAGTGCTGCGGCATCGTTTCAACAGGACACCATCGACGGCCACGTCATTTACGATGGCGACGACCAATCGCAATCGCAGTTTGTTCCTCAGATCGTGTATCAGAATCTCGAATTCAGTGGTCGTGGACTTAAACGACTTGAAGCACTCGATACCATCGTGACGCTCGATACATTTGTTACGGCCTCCGGTGAAGTGCAAATCGTCATGCGTGAGGGCGCTGAAGTTGTTACGCGTGGTCGTGTGAAACACAACGGCATTATTAATCGCGACTTTCTGCATGGCCGGGTTGTGATGCAGGGTACTCAGGCGCAGGCGATTGACGGCAACGGAAGCTTTAAAGTTCTGGCACTTGACAATGCTGCTGGTTCTGATGTTGTTAACGGCGGTGGGTTCAGTGTTAACCATCGGCTTGAATTGCTGCGCGGTATGTTTCGCAATGATGTAGCGAACAACTTTACACTTGGTGACTCCGCGTTAATCGTAAGAAGTGTTGCATCCGAATTGGCCGAAGCTCCGCTGTTTGGCGAAAATGTTTCCGTCACATATATCGGTGATGGGAAGATGTTCTCCGGAGCGGAACTTCCGGTGGATGACAACACGTTGCAGAATCTTCGTCTTGAAACGACGGAAGGCTTGGTTCTCAATCAGTCCGTGACTGTTAACGACACATTATACCTGGGCAGCAATGTCGATACAGATCCTGGTCAGGAACAGCATGTGTTGACACATGCGAGCATCGAAAACCCCGAATTCGGAAATGACGATGTCGAAGTCCGCGGTTCAGTGCGGCGGACAAGATTGGCTGCCGGCGGTGTGCGCAATGTGTTTAACAATAAACACACCTACGCAGCATTTGAAGATGAACAAAGTCTTGGTGGAATGACCGCCATGACGGTGCGGGTGCTGCCCGACACAATACCACTGCCGCTGACGGTAGATACGGAAGACAAAGTTCTCCGCTCCATTACAGTAACGGCCGAAGATGAAGGCGGCGAAGTTGTTCAGGATGGATTTAACGCCGAATTCGGCTATGCCTTTCGTCTGGATCAGACGGAAGAGTTGAACGGCCTGGACACCTTTGATGTACAGTTGCAGTACAGCACGGTGGATGCATGGCAAAATGTCGCTGAACCGCGCGAAACAATTGAGATAGACGGAAACTGGGCCAGGGGCAGCGTACCAAATCTGCAACGCTCCGGCTTTTATGCAATCGGCATTGGTGAACTGCTGCCCAATGCGCTTGTCGATATTCGCATTCTCATGGAAGGTCCGTACCGCAATGGTCGCATGGCTGCCGATCTGTCGGAAGGCGGCTTCCTGCCGAATTCTCCTCCGGCGATGTATCCCTACAGCCTGGATCCCAATCGGCAGTTTATTGCCATGGGGGAACTGGGCGAGCGCCGCAAAGAAATTGTTGACTGGGTCGTGGTGGAGTTCCGCACCTTGTTGAGCGGCGGTGAATCCCGCTTCCGCACCGGACTGATCACTTGGGACGGCAACATCGTCGACTATCGCGACGGCCAAACCCAGATCAAGATCGATTCCGGTACTTATTACATCGTGGTCCATCACCGCAATCACCTTGCCGTGGTTACGCGGGACCAACAGATGCTGACGCCGGAAATCCACTCATTTGATTTTACGCGTGCAGCCCTGCTGCTGGGCGGCAGCAACGCCGTCAACCTTGTTGATGAAAGTGAAACCGGACGTCAATACTATGCCATGATCGGCGGTGATACCAATGGCGACGGTGTGATTGACGATAGAGACTATGATTCTTCGGCTACGGCAACCTGGCTAAATCACGATGCGGAGGGATATGTCAACCCCGACACCGATATGAACGGCATAGTGACGACGCGAGATGCGAATGTTTCCTGGAACAACCGCGAAAAAGAATCCTTTGCGCGATAATCCGGGAGCCGGCCTGATATGAAGAAAATCTACCCACACAAATTCCATCATCTTCTGCCTGCACAAATCTGCCGGCGTGCCGTTTTGTTTGCGCTTACCTGCGCAGTTCTGAGCCTCGTACTGCCTGAAAGGGCAACGGCGCAAAATGAACAGGACACAATTGCTCACGTTTCCGCGGTGTTGGTGGCGCAGCCCAAACCCAATGCAGTGGACCTGGATGTCTGGGTGTTAAATGTCTCGGACAACGAATGGCTTATGTGGGCAAATGGAACATTCCAACTGGAATTTCCCGGGATCGCAATGGAAGAATGTTCGGTGGAATTGCTCCCGGGCTTTTCTGATTTGCCTGCTGCTCAGTACGAAATCATTCACAATACCTTCCCGGGACGCATGAGTATTGGCGTTCTGGGACCCCGCAGTTTCGGCGATTGTATACCCGTTGCTGTTGATGACAGCATTCGGGTTGGGCGTTTTCGGGTTTCAATTCCCGAGCCGGGCTTCCTGCCGCTCACGATGGACTGGGTGCAGCCGCTGACAAAATTTCAGGCGACGGCGTTCAAGATTTTTGATGACCGCGCGCCCTTTTTCTTTTCCGATGATAACGTCGCGATGCTCGTTGGCGATTATGCCACCTCTTATGAGGTTCGCGACATTGATTTGCCTCCTTTCCTTCTGGTGGACTTTCACGGCGAGTATCTGGGCGATCGCAAGGTAAGACTGTTCTGGCGAACCGAATCTGAATATGCCAATCGTGGTTTTGTTATCGTGCGTGGCATCAGACCGATTGGACAGCTCGGTGATGAACTGGATTTTGTTGACACGATTGCCTGCCATGAACTCTATCCGGCTGAAAACCCGGACTGTCGGCGCGCCGATCTTAACAGTCCGGGCCTTAGTCTGGCGCCTCTGGACTATTCCACACGCGATACTGTTGAGTATCGTGAAGAAGAGTATGTCTATAGACTGTACTATCATCACTTTGACGGCAGTCTGATCTATCTGGCCGAAACGCGTGTGTATGTTCCGAGCTCGGTCATCAGTTCCGCACAGGCCAATCCCAATCCTTTTTCTCGGCAGACAACTATTCAGTATGCTGTCGACGACCGCGTAATATTGACGGCAAAAGTTTACGATTATAATGGACGTGAAGTTGAAACGCTGATCGACCGCCAGATTACCCCGATCGGACAATATGAGATTGGGTTCGAGGCGTCGCGTCTCAGCTCGCAGGGTCTGTATAATGTGCGGTTTACCGCATACCCGGTTGATGATCCGGCTGTTTTGATTTCTACTGCCGACGTCAAACTTCAACTAATCAGATAAGTGTGTTTCGCGATGGTCCGGCGTCGAATCCCAGAATTGTTGTTGCTGGTATGCCTGTTTGCAGGTATGCCTTTGCATCTGCTTGCGGTGCAGAACGACAGCCCGGAATCGTCCTCCGTCGACGATCAGCCTGACCTTGAGTTTTCAGTTGACGATGTCAGCACCGACCGTCAACTGGTGGGGGCGGCCACACGCATGGATGTGCTCGACAACAAAGACACACTGATAACCACCTCAGGCTACGGCGACTTCTGGTTTGGTGTGTTTGGCGGCCCCAACCTCGGCACCTATCTCGGCGATCTGAACCTGGCGCTAAACAGGTCTGCACGACTGCGCAACCTTGGAAGACAGTTCGGTTCCGGGTCCTCGCTTGGATATTTTATTGGCGGGATGGCTGAGTGGAACCCACCTGAATGGGGCTGGGGACTGAGGCTGCATGTTGCGATGTTTGACGTCCGCGACGGAGCTTTTGAATCGCTCGAGAATCAGTCGGTACTTGCCGAATATGAAGGTGAGACTCGCTTCAAATATTTTACAATTTCGCCCTCGGCCCGAATGGATGTGGTTGGCGGCCTGTATGCCTTCGGCGGCCTCGATTTTGAATTTAACACTGGATCGGAGGCTGTGGTTGTTCCGACTGTCGACTCAACTGCCTTGATTCGCGAACGTCGGGCCGTCCAATTGGACGTTCACGGCTTCCGCATGGGGATACACGTCGGCGCCGCTTACGAAGTGCTGATGCTGGAAGTGGCACAAAGTGCGCGCATCCGTTTTGCTCCTTTCCTCAGCCTGCATTACGGCACGGAAGTGACCAACAATCTCAACTCCGATCTGAACCTTGGTTTCATGCGCCTTGGGTTGGAGCTGAAGGCCGCGCTCAACAGTGAAACTCGGACTCTGCGGCGCTACGACCCAACCTACCTGGAACCGACTGTTTATCTGGCAACCCTGACCAACCGATTTGATTATGAAATTCCGTCCATTCAGCCGAGTGAACGGATTGCCGTTGCGGCACTGGACATCATTCCGCGGCCTGTTCCGGAAGCGCCGGTCATAGACTCGGCGACAATCGAGCCGCCGACTGTTGCAAGTGCGGAAGTGAGAACTCCGCGTCCGCAGCGCCCGGCGATCCAGCTTGCCGGACTCAATGAGGAATTCATTCTCGGAGTGGATGG
Organism: bacterium; assembly: GCA_030430495.1. Classification (GTDB taxonomy): domain Bacteria; phylum Bacteroidota; class Ignavibacteria; order Kapaibacteriales; family UBA7675; genus JAUIKM01. Next base: position 96,602 of record JAUIKM010000012.1, read on the forward strand.
CGGTGCGCTCAGTACCGACCTTACTGCTGAATCCTATGACTACCTGAATGCCATGGTCAATTTCTTGAATCAGAATCCTTCGGTCGAAGTGCAAATTGCGGGATATACGGACAACTTTGGAACGCCCGAAGAAACGCAGCGGGTGTCTGAGTTGCGGGCGAACCACGTGTACAATTACCTTCAACGAAAAGGTATCAACCCGAATCGACTCTACCGTTCTGGCCTTGGCGCGCGTTCTCCGATCGCCAACAATATCACGGAAGAAGGTCGCCGGCGCAATCGCCGTGTTGCCATCACCCTTATTGAGTGAGTCCCGACTGGTACCGAATTCGACTGTTGACTCTCATCTCGGGTTGTGTATCTTAAGTTCTCGGCGAAATCTCGTCGATTTTTGTCTGGCGCATTTTGGACGTCGGATAATTTGCAGGCTGCCTCTGTTGTGTTATTTTTGCCAAGTCAGAGGCGCGTATACATCCAATCCCTATACTTACCTCTTTGCAGCACCGGGCTGCCCAGCCGGCCCGAAGGTAAGCGCCCGCAAGTTCATTCGCAGTTCAGAGAATTTGACAAATGCGCCGACTCATTGGCGTTGATATATAGCGCCGACGGCTAAGCGGCCAACCCACGAAACGTACTACATTTATTGCGGCAACTACATGCACACAGCACTGGTAGCAGACGACCATCAGATTCTTCGCAGCGGCCTGAAACTCTTCCTGACATATAGTATGGACATGGAAGTCACCGAGGCTCAAAATGGGGAAGAAGCGCTTGCGCAGATAGCAAAGCGGGATTTTGACATCGTACTGCTTGATCTTTCCATGCCGGGGCGTGCGGGGCTCGACCTCTTGAAAAGTCTGCGCAGCGCAAAATCTGACATGCCCATTCTGATATTAAGCGCCCAGCCGGAAGAGCGCTATGCTGTTCGGGCACTCAAAGCCGGCGCCAGTGGTTACGTGGACAAGTCGGCCGACACAATTGAGTTAATGACGGCTATTCGCAAGTGCCTGGCCGGAGGACGTTATGTAAGCCCATCTTTGGCGGAAAAGCTGATCGAGGATGCCGCCAGGGAATCCGAGGATCTGGCCGCGCACGAAACGCTGTCTGACCGCGAGTTTCAGATCTTGTGCCAGATCGGTTCCGGCAAATCTGTCGGTGGCATCGCGAAGGAACTGCACCTGTCGGTAAAAACGATCAGCACGTACCGCAAGCGCATTCTGGAGAAGATGAAACTCGCCACCAACTCCGAGTTGATGCAGTACGCTCTGAAGCATCGGCTGCTTGAGAAGGTAACCGACTAGGTTCAAACAGTCAATTCCGCTGATTTCTACGAGATTTTGGGGCCATGTGGAAAATTTGCACATAGCCCCATTTGATTTTAAAGACAGGCCTTTCTAACTTCCAAGCTTGTTGCATGCCGTTTACAGCCTGAAACTGAGATATTCAAAAGAATTCGCAAAGAACCGATAAGATTGGGGAAAACTTTTTGTAACCCGCAAAATTATTGTGTGTTCTGTCGCGGAGTTTGGCTCTAAATCGATGATTTTTAACGGGTTAATCCCCGAGCAACCCAAGTACCTGCAGAGCGACGATATCTGTAAATCTGTGTGAATAAACATTGTTTCTTTATCCTGCACCTTTTGGAGCATTCTATGAAACGTGCATTTCTAGCTGTCTTGGCCTTGACTTTTCTCGGTAGCATCCCTCTGGTTGCCGGTGGAAAAGGCTCGGCCGATGACCTGTTGAGGCGAAGCGCGGGAGCGTCGTACCCTCAACCTTTCGACACCGAGGCTGATTGGCCGCGCACGTCGCCGCCGATTTCCACCGGGTATTACATTGTGGATAGTGAAGATGGCGCCGGCGATCCCTATACGCCGAAGCCCTCCGAGCTGTTTGTCGATACCACCACCGAGCGTGGTACCTGGCGTCGCATTATCTCCGGCCCGAATCAGTTTCCGGCCGAATACTGGGATTCGTTTGAGGAAGGACACATGTACTTCCGCAACCCCGGTAACCAAGACGACTCAACTGACAACGCCTTCGCGGGTCCGATGCGCATCGGTTTCCCGTTCTATTTCAACGGCGTTCGTTATGACAGTTTTTACGTCTCTACCAACGGTCTGATTGCGCTGAGCAATCGTCGCTATTTTTACGATTCGGAAACGGGCGAGCGCACGATTCCCGAAGGTCAGCCGACCGCATGGGATCCCGAAAGCGACGATACCCGTACGCGTAATGATCCCGATGCCAATGGATTGGAAGATCCTATCGCCGACGACTGGGGTTATACCTGGGTGGCTTGCGGTGGCGATCCGTCCAACCCGACCGGTGGTATCCGCTGGCCTACGAATTCCAACCTGACGGACTCCGGTCCTGGACCCGGTATCAACACGACGAGCATCATTCAGGACGCGCCGATCATCGCGCCGTTCTGGGATGACTGGCAACTTTCGCAGTTCAACAATGAACTCAACCTGAAAGAAGACTACGGCCAGGTGTGGTTCAAGCGTTCGGTCAGCCGCGATCGTCTTACGATCTACTATTTGCAGCTCTCCCCGATTGGCCTGAAAACCAATCCCAACGGTGGTACGATCAGCTTTGGTGCGAACAACCGCATCGGCGAAGGCAGCCCGGCGTTCTATGTGAACGCTCAGGTAACCCTGAACCGCTCGGACTCGACCATCAACTTCCTGTACCGCTTCAAAAACCCGCCGCTGTTTGTGGTGGGCAACCGTCCCGTCGACCCCTGGGCCGTGGTGCGCTTCAATGCGACCGTTGGTGTACGTGGTAAAGCCCGTTACATCGATGACAACTTCCAGGAGCAGCGTTACACGCAGCACTCGACCTACCTGTGGAACCGTAACGTGTTTGTTGTCGGTCCGGTTAACTCCGAAACTTCGACGCCGAACACTGACCTTGCCATCAAATTCAAGCAGTACAAAAACGTGCTGCGCGTGGTTCGCATCAACTACCTGATTCCGGATCCGACCGACGGCGAGTTTAACATCTCGGTTTCCGATCCGAACAACTACGAACTTCTCGTCGGTGATCAGCTTCTCGGTTCGCTGCAACCTGTAGCGATCTTCCAGAATCTGACGAACGACATTCAAGGCACGCGCGGAGTCAACTTCCAGAAGCAGGATCTGACCTTCCGCACGCGTTTCAAAATCCAGAACGACATTCTGAATGACACGATCGTCTACAGCCGTCAGGTTTGTGTTGACAGCTTTGCGCTGGCCAACTCGAACGTTTCGGGTGTGCGTCTTGTCAACTTCGCCGGTGAGACCGTGCCGTTCAACGGCAACGGCGTGCCGCCGTACGGCTTTGTGGAAGTGAAATTCCCGGCGTACAAAACCAACCAGTTCCTGCCGAACCAGATCGGTCGTCTGACCTCGCTGGTTATTGGTGAGCCGGCGCAGTGCTCCGGTTCGCGCGCAGGATATGGCGATGAGTGGGCATTTGATGATACCACGCGTATCCGTTTGTTTGGTATCCGCATCCTCAACAGCTTCTCTGACAACGTGACCGACTTTAACTTCTCTCGTCGTGAAGGTACCCTTCCGTCGGTGAATAAGTGGGTTTCGCTGGGTGCTGAAGCTGTCGACGGCGATGCCAACACCTTCAACCCGCCGCCGCCGAGAGGTGAGTTCGCTTCGGCCAACAACGAGTTCGTTACTCTGAACTCGCCTGTTATCCGCATGAACCGCTTTGACCTTGCCGGTAATGACCTGGCTCCGAATGGTGACGAAATCCGTTCGTTCCCTGTCGACCTGCGCGGCCGTTCCTCGGCGATCCTGTCCTTCTCGTACCAGCGTACCGGCGTTCCGCCGGACAATACGTTTGACCGCGGTTGGTCCGACGCTACCCTGATCGGCCCGGAAATCCGTGTCGTACAGGACGGTAACTGGGAAACGACGGGGCCGGTACAGCGTCCCGACCTGCTTGAGCTGGATTTTGCCAACCCGAGCCCGGATGCTTACAACAACATCACGAACATTCAGCCGCGCGGCTGGGGAACGCACCCCAACCTGGCTGATCCCGACAAGCCGATCTCGAATAACCCCTCCTTCACCGTTTTCGGTGGTGGTGGTTTCCGTCGCGGCTGGCACGAGCTTAACTCCGACTCGGCTCTGACGAAAGCCGACGGTCTGCGCTACGATCAGTTCGACGATGGTAAAGACCAGGAATTCAACAAAGTTTTTGTTGAAATCCCGAGTTACATCCTCGACGCCCCGAACGACGGCGCTCGTTTCTTCCGCTTCAAACTGAGTGTTCGCGCAAACCGCAACAGCGTTCCGCCGAACCCGCAGGATGACGATGACCGCTTCTACATTGACAACACGGCGATCCTGTTCCCGACAGAAACGCCCGACCTGGAAATCAGCCTTGTTCGCGTGAACTGGCCCTACACGATGGTTCCTGCCAGCCAGGCTTCCAGCGTTCCGGTTGAAGTGAAACTGTCCAACAACAGCATCATTCCTTCGCGCGCTTTCGCTGTTCAGGTTCTGATCAAAGAACGCGGTGCTTCCGATGAACTGCGCGTATACTGCCGCGCACAAACGCTGCCGTTCCTGCGTGCTCAAACTGAGTCGGTCAAAGCCTTCCCGGTATGGAATGCTCGCCAGACGCGTCCGGGTCGCTATATCCTGGCTGCTCGTATGCGCATCCCCGGCGGCGATCCCGAGCCTCTGAACGACACGACTTACGGCGAATTCAATCTGGTCTTCGGTCAGGCGTTCGCTTACGATCCGCCGAACCCGACTGGTACGAACGACGTGCCGCAATTCTCGCAGGCCACCGGTAAAGGTCTTAACCTCTCCGGCGCCAACAGCGGTGGTTTCTCGGCTTCGACGGCCTTTGGCTCCGATGCTGGTAACCGTTCCGGTCAGATCGCAATGAAGTTCGAACTGTTCACGCAGGATACGATCCTCGGTTATCAGGCTCACTTCGGTAGCCTCAACTCCGATGTTCTGAATACGACCTACTCGATTTACGAAGACGGCGGCGGAAGCCCGTCGGCAACGCAAGTTTCCGGTACGCGCATGCTGCGTCAACGTGGTCTCTATGACCTCGACGCTCAAGGCCGTCCGGCTACTTCGCAGTCCGACCCGATCTTCAACGAGTACGCCACTTACCTGCTGCCGAAAGAAGTAGTTCTTTCGCCCGGCAAATACTGGATGGCTGTTGCTCAGATGGGTACGGAAGGTTTCGAACTTGGTGCCACGGCTTCCCGCATGGGTATGCAAACGACGAACTACACGACGATTCCGGTTCTCGGTGTCAGCGGTACCAGCCTTATCATTGACAAAACGCTGCGCGAGCGCAACCGCTCCGGTCAGCTGATCAACGGTAGCTGGTTCGCATACGAAAACACCTATCGCAGTGGTGCGTGGTCGCAGTTCTCTCCGACCATTGGCAACCCGGGTTACGCGCACCTTGCGCACACCGGTCAGGTTGTCTTCTATCGCACTTACACGCGTGGTAGCTGGATTCCGCTGATTCGCCCGTACTTTGGTGAGCGCGCCTTCAGCAACCCGCCGCAGTACGTTGACTTCGAAGAGTGCGAGAAATTCGCTCCGGTTGAACTGACCGACTTCGACGGTGAATCGCTGCCGCCCGCCGGTATCGAACTGTACTGGGCAACGGCTTCGGAAACCAACAACGCCGGTTTCTACGTTGAGCGCCGCATGGCCGGTTCCGACAGCGAATACCTGTCGCTCGGCTTTGTGCAAGGTGCCGGTTCCTCGACGGCTCCGGTCAAGTATGACTTCCTGGATGCCGACGTATTCCGCGGTGAAACCTACGAATACCGTCTGCGTCAGGTCGACTTCGACGGCTCTGTCTCCTTCTCGCGTGCCATCACGCTGGAATACGACTACGCCGACGCTCTGCAACTGGCCAACAAGCCGAATCCGTTTACGGAAATGACCGACATTACCTTCAGCGTCCCGAGCGCTTCCAACGTACGCCTCGAAATCATCGACGTACTTGGCAACTCCGTCCGCGTTCTGCATGACGGCGACATGCGCCCGGCTGCTGAGAAAACGATCTCCTGGGATACCCGCGACAACACGGGTGCCGAAGTTGCTGCAGGTGCTTACATCTGCCGCCTGACTATCGGCGAAGAGACGATCGTTCGTACCCTGAACGTGGTGAAATAATTCACCTCCGTTCTACGGTAAATAGATAAGAAAACCCCCGAGCAGCAATGTTCGGGGGTTTTCGATTTTAAACGCGTTTGCACACGATCTAATTACGTTCCTAACGCCGGCTTTGATTGTATTTATGCGCAAGACGGCTGAACGAGTAATCAGTCAATTGTATCTGCATCAGCTGTAACCTCAGCAGCTTATACGTGTTGACCACTGACCCGACGCAGCCCCTCTCGTTTGCCCCCCACCTTGATAGACAGCCTTCTCGATTGTTGTTGAGTGTTCAACAAACAACGGCCCTTTTGTCGCGAAACCGCAAGATTAACAGCGAAATGCAATTCAAATATACGTGCGCATCGGGCCGCCAGGCGTATGTTAACAGAATTGCAGCTTGCCGGACAGAGGCAGGCTGAGCCGTAGCACAAAGCTGCTGCATGCAGATCACTTCAAGACCGACTGACCAAAACACATAAGAAGGAAAACTGTGTGGGACGACTACTACTTTGTTTGATCTTCAGCGCAATACTGTTTTACCCGCTTGAACTCCTTTGCGCCGACAAACACTACAGCGACCGCGTCGCCGCTGCCACGAGCGGACAATCGATTCCCGGGCCTTTTAACCTTAAGACTGACTGGGAGCGCGACTTGCCGGCGATTTCGACCGGTTATTACATGCTCAACAGTGAAGACCCGCTGGATACGCCGCTGCGCCCCAAGGTGGCCGATCTTCTGCGACCTCTCGATAAAGAACCCGAGGCCTGGCACAGAATTGTCTCGGGGCCCAATCAGTTTCCAGCTGAACACTGGACGACTAACAAAGAGGGTTTTGCGTATTTCAGAAATCCGGGAGATCTGGATGATTCAACCGACAATGCCTTTGCGGGACCGATTAACATAGGTTTTCCGTACTATTTTAACGGCGTGCGCTACGATAGTTTTTACGTTTCGAGCAATGGTCTGATTGCGCTGAGCAACCGGCGCTACTACTACGATGCCAACGGCGAACGAACAATACCGGAGGGGAAATCCACAGCCTGGGACTCGGAGAGCGATGATACGCGTATCCGCACTGACGCCCGGAATACACAGGGTGTTAACGATGCTGTTGCGGACGATTGGGGTTACAATCACGTAGCCTGCGGCGGCGATCCCGACGATCCGCTTGCCGGAATCAGGGCTGCGCGCAATACCGCGCTGGACGCCGATGGTTTTGCACAGTCCGGTATGATCGACGAAACTCCGCTGATCGCCGCCTTTTGGGATGACTGGCAGCTGCCACAGTTTAACATCAACACCAACAAAGCGGAAGACTATGGCCAGGTGTGGTACAGACGATCGGAGGATAATAAGGAGTTGACAATTTACTTTGTCAATCTCGTGCCGATTGGCACAAAACAACATCCGGATGCGGGATTGCCCGACATAGTGTTTGCCAATGATGCACGCACGGGTGCGCAGCGTGCAGCGTTTGCTGTCAATGCGCACGTGACATTAAACAGCAAAGACAGCTCCGTTGTTGTTCTGACTCACAAGTATTCCACACCGATCCTCATGATAAACAATCGCCCGGTGAGTTCATCCGCCATCGTTCGGCGGAATACCACCATGGGTCTGCGCGGACAAGCGCGCTACAAAGTTGACAAAGGGGAGGTTAAGCGCTACCTGCAGTATACCGAGGGATTGCGCGACGGGCAGGTATTTGTCCGGGCAACGGATATGCCGCACGAACTTGAAAACGTGCTCGGTCCCAACAATGCGATGCGATTTAAACAGTACACAAATCTGTTCAGTGCTGTGCGGATCGAATTCCTGACGAAAGATCCAAAAACACTCGAATACTCAGTTCCCGTTCGCGATCCCGACAACTATGAATTGCTGATCAGAGATCCCGTGCTGGGCGGCATTAAGCCGATAGCGATTTTCCAGAACATGTCCAACGACATCCAGGCTGTCGGCGGAGTTAACTACCGCGAGCAGGACGGACGATTCCGGGCCACATTTCAAATCAGCAATGAGATTGTAAACGATACATTGGTGTACAAGCGCAGCATCTGCGTCGACAGTCTGGCGCTTGCCGAAAGCAATGAAAGCGGCGTGCGCCTGGTTAATTACGAGGGCCGCACGTTGGAATTCGATGGCAACGGCGTGCCGCCCTATGGATTTGTGCAGGTGACATTCCCCGCGTTTGAAGCCGGTTTTCAGCATAACCTGACCGGACGTCTGCGCGCCGAAGCGCTGGCGCAGAACCTGTCTTGCGCCGAAGTTAACCTTGGAGAAGAATGGACGTTTGACAATATTTGCAGTACTCGACTTCACGGGCTGCGGGTGTTAAACAGCTTCTACGACAACGCGTCCGGATTCCACTACACGAGACGCAGCGGCGCAATTCCCGACAGCTACAAATGGGTCTCTCACGGCGCTGAAGCAGTGGACGGCAGAAAATACACATTTAACCCGCCGCCGCCGATCGACGTGGTAGAGGTGGCCGGTCATCCGGATGAGACCCTGGTTGGCCCGGTCATGCGACTTAACCGCATGGATGAGAACGGTCGGGATCTGGCGCCGGGCGGCGATGAACTCGTTTCATTTCCGGTTGATCTGCGGGGAAAATCTTCCGCTGTTTTGTCCTTTTCATACCAACGCACCGGTATTCCGCCGACAAATACATTTGATCGCGGCTGGTCCGATGAAATCCGCGTCGGGCCCGAGGTGCGCGTGGTGGAGGACGGACAGTGGGAAACGACCCAACCGTTGCAGGAACCGGACGTGCTGGAGCTGCACTTTGCGAATCCCAGCCCGGACGGCTACAACAATATTGTTAACATCCCAGCTGACGGCTGGAGCGTGCATCCCAACATTGCCGATCCCGATTTTCCCATCGTCGACAATCCGGCATTTACCGTATTTGGCGGCGGCGGATATCGGCGCGGTTTTCACGAGAACAATCCCGATTCGGCTCTGACGCGCAGGCAGGGACTGCGCTACGACTCACTCGATACGGGAAGCGATCCAGCTTTTGTTAAAGCCTGGGTTTGCATACCGGACTATATACTGAATGCGCCCAACGACGGCGCTCGCTACTTCAGATTCAAGTTGAAAGTCAAAGCAAAAGACGACGGAATTGTTGAAAATCCACGCGACGATCCGGACGATTTTTACATCGACAACGTCGCGATCATGCCGCCGACGGAAATACCTGATTTGGAAGTGAGCATGGTGACAACCGGTCAGCAGAAGGAAGCTTATCCATATTCGGCATTTCCGGCCAGCCAGGCCGTAAATATTCCGGTGCAGATCAAGCTTGTGAACAACAGCGATCAGCCGTCGCGCGCTTTCAGTGTTTTGGTGGTTTTGAGAGAAAAGGACAATACGGACAAGATCGCATACTGTCGGACTCTGACGCTGCCTTTCTTGCGCGCCAAGGATGAGTCGATCAAACAGTTTCCGACCTGGAATGCGCTCCGATCGCGTCCCCTGACCTATATTGCCGCGGTTGAGTTACGTGTTCCCGGTGGCGACCCCAATCCCTTGAACGACAGCACGAGCAGTTTGTATACGCTGGATTTTGCACATGTTCTGGCTTATGATAAACCGGACCTTGTCGGGACAAACAGCGCTGAAGCATTTGCACAAATAGCCGGCAAGGGCATAAATCTGCGGGCATACAACAGCGGACGCTTTTCATCCGCGACAGCATTTGGCGACGATGCAGGTAGTTCGAGCGGACGAATTGCTGTTGAATTTGGACTGTCAATCCAGGATACAATTCTTGGCTATCAGCCATTTTTCGCGGCCCTGTCAAACGGCTCACAAGAAGTTCACTTTGCGATTCACGAAAATGACGGGGGAATACCGGCGGCAAATCCAGTCCCGGGATCTTTCATGCGGCGTGAACGCGGGCGCTACGATCTTGATGCACGCGAACAACCGTCCTCCGGCGCTTCCGACGATTTGATTTTTGGCGAATACGCTACGTATTTACTGCCGAATTTGCTCGTTTTACCGCCCGGAAAATACTGGATGGTTATTTCGCAGACCGGGCGGGAGGGGCTTGAACTTGGAGCTTCGGCTTACCGCATGGGAATGCAAACGTTAAATTATACCACAAAGCCGGCGCCTGGCGAAAGCAGCGCCGGAATGATGCTTTCGCACAACTTCCGCTCGCGCACGCGCCAGGGGGAGTTGGTCAACAACAACCACTTTCTATATGTTAACAGCCTCTTCGGCGACGACTGGCATCCGTTCACGCCGACGGTCGGAAATCCGGCCTACGCTCACCAGGATCACGCCGGAGAAATCAATGGGCTGCGAACATATACACGTGGATCGTGGATTCCGATGTTAAGACTGTACTTTGGTCCCAGGACCTGGGCTGATACACCGGACTACATTGATCCCATCTACTGCCCGAACATACCGCCGGTTGAACTCGTCAGTTTTGACGGTGAAGCGCTGCCGCCCAGCGGAATTGAGTTGTATTGGTTGACCGCTTCGGAGTCCGGCAATGCCGGTTTCACTGTTGAGAGACGCACCGTCGGGTACGGTGCGGAGTTTAATTCCATCGGCTTTGTTAAAGGCGCCGGAACAGCAACTCGGCAGATAAATTACGATCTGCTGGATGCCGACGTTGAGCGCGGGACAAGCTACGAATACCGGCTGCGCCAGGTTGACTACGACGGAACGACAGAGTATTCACGTTCAGTCATAGTTGAGTACGACTATGCCGAGGCGCCGGAGCTGAACAACACGCCCAATCCGATAAGTGAATCAACGGATATTTCTTTCGGTCTGCCGGCGGGCGCGATGGTGCGACTGGAGATACTTGACGTGCTCGGCAACTCGGTGCGCTTGTTAACTGAAGGATACATGCTTCCAACGGCGCGCAAGACAATTCCCTGGGATGTTTGTGATGACGGAGGTCGCAAAGTGACGGCAGGCCTGTATTTCTGCCGTTTAACGGTCGGCGAACAGACGATTGTGCGCACGCTCAACGTCGTCAGATAGGCGTTGGATTGCCGTGCTGAAGGTCGCTGAATGAAGTCCCCGATGTGAGAAATTCGGGGACCTCCTTTGCTTTTTGTCTGTCAACCGGTCCAAACAAACATGTAGTCCCCCGCACGCCAGATTGGCGCAGTTCTGCGGGGCAATCTGCTTAAGTGCAACAAATTCAGCCACACGGGCAAACAAGCTGTAACCACAATCCCGCCCCGGTGTTCCGTCGCCGTACCATACATTCCGATACTGAAAAGCCGCTTGCCCAAAACCGGCTGTTAAACAGTTGCGCGGATTAACTGGTTGCCATTGAATCGCAGTGCAGACGCCCGTTCGACTGCTTCAATGATGCAGCTACAGCCGCCGGTCCCACATTCAGATCGTTTAAACCGGACGTCAAGCCGTCCGTCCCGCTGGTTTGCAACGGCAATTTGTCGCAGTGTCCTGCCGTTGTGTTGACCGCATTGTTCACCGAAAATGTTAACAGCTACGGAGGCTGGGATGACACATATGCTACGAACTATTATCCTGTGTTTGTTCGCTGTGTCCATGGCAGTTCCGCTTACGGCCAAAAAGGCGAGCGACAAAACTACAAGTTACACCGGCGGCCAGTCGATACCAGGGCCGTTTAATGCCGAATCGGACTGGGTGCGTGATGAACCGGCAATCTCGACCGGGTACTACCTGCTCGACAGCGAAGATCCGTCGGAGTCGCGCCACGTGCCCAATCCGGCCAGGCTGCTGCACTCGCTTGACGAAGAAGTGGATACATGGCATCGGATCATTTCCGGTCCAAATCAATTTCCACCTGAACACTGGACGACGCATCCGGAGGGACATGCGTATTTCCGCAATCCCGGCGACGCCGACGATTCAACCGACAATGCTTTTGCCGGTCCGATCAGGATTGGATTTCCGTTTTACTTCAACGGTGTGCGCTACGACAGCTTTTACGTTTCGAGCAATGGCGTGATCGCGCTCAGCAACCGGCGCTATCACTATGACGAGAGCGGACAGCGAACAATCCCTGCTGGCGCTGCAACGGCCTGGGACGATGAAAGCGACGACACGCGGCCGCGTACCGACGCACAGTTCACAAAGGGACTTAACGACGCCGTGGCCGACGACTGGGGCTTTTTGCACGTGGCATGCGGCGGCGACGAACGCGACCCGCTGGGAGGCATCCGCTCGCCGCGCAATACGGCTCTCAACGACGATGCAATAGACGGGTCCGACCTGATTGATGAAGCGCCGATTATTGCGCCGTTCTGGGACGACTGGCATCTCTCGCAGTTTAACAGTCAAACCAATCGCGTGGAAGATTACGGTCAGGTCTGGTACCGACGTTCGCGTGACAGGCGGGAGCTGACCATCTACTTTATTAACCTTTCGCCTCTCGGCAAAAAAGAACATCCCGACCAACCTTTGGCGGATATCGACTTCAAAGCGAATATCCGTCCCGGCGCCGCTACGCCGAACTTTTCCATCAGCGCTCAGATTACGTTAAAACGCGATGACGGCGAGATCGCTATTGTTCCGGAGCGTTACTCGGTGAACGAGGTCGAGGTTGACGGCCGGCGTGTGAATCCCGCCGCGATTCTGCGCCGGAATGCCACTGTAGGCGTGCGTGGCAAGGCGCGCTACCGCGACGCACAGGGCGAGCTGCGGCGCTATTCACAATACACGGAAGCCGTGCACAACGGTCAGGTGTTTCTGCGAGAGGCCGAGTACCAACGGCACACCCAGAATACTATGGGAGCATCGACGGCGCTGCAGTTTGCACAACTGCGCAATGTGCTGCGCACGGTCAGCCTGCGCCTCTACGGCAAGAATCCGGTTGACGGCTCGTACACAACTTCAACCGAAGATCCAGGCCACTCTGAAGTGGTGCCTGGAAACAAAGAACTGAGCAGTTTTCAGCCTGTCGCGGTATTCCAGAATCTTTCAAACGACATCCAGGGGCCGGACGGTGTTAACTACCAGGCTCAGGACCTCAATTTCCTGGTCTCGTATCGACTGACGAATGATCTGCGCGCAGATGAAACAATTGCAACGCACATTCAATGTGTTGACAGCGCCGCGCTGGCCGATCCGGAAAACAGCGGGGTGCGACTGATTGACCATGCCGGCCGGCCGCTCGCGTTTAACGGCAACGGCCTGCCGCCCTATGCTTTTGTTGAAGTGACTTTTCCGCCGGTTGAAGAATTGACGCAGGGAAAACCGGAGCACTTTGGTCGGCTGAGTTTTACGGCGCTGGCTGAGCCCTACGCCTGTAACGGTCTGGAGTACCCCGAGCCGTGGTATTTCGACAATGTTAAAAAAGTGCAAATCTACGGCATGCGGGTGCTGAACGGATTGTATGATAATTCTTCGGATTTTGACTACACCAAACAAACCGGGCCGCTTCCCAATGCCGGCATATGGCGCTCGGAGGGCGTGGAAATTGTGCACGGTACAGCCAATACTTTTCACCCGCCGCCGCCGCGCGAAAGAGTCGATGTGGAAGAGAACTTCACTTTAAGTTATGATTCGCCCGTGATGCGCCTTAACCGCCTCGATCTGGACGGGAGCGACCTGGCGCCGGACGGCGATGAACTGATTTCCTACCCCATAGACCTGGGCGACGCGGAGACCGCGCTCTTGTCCTTTTCGTATCAACGGACGGGACGGCCGCCGTCCAATACTTTTGATCGCGGCTGGTCGGACGAGCTGCGCGTGGGACCGGAAGCGCGCGTAATTCAAAACAGCGACTGGACAACAACGCCGGTGCAGCAGCCGGATGAGCTGGAAGTGCACCTGGCTTATCCCGATGCGTCGGGATTGAGCAGCCTGGTTAACATTCCGGATGAGGGCTGGAGTGTTCACTACAATTCGCGGGACCCCGAGAATCCCATCAGGGACAATCCGGCGCTGACAATCTTCGGCGGCGGCGGGTATGGCCGCGGCTTCAGCGAGCAGGATCGCGACTCATCGTTGACCGCGGCGCAGGGGCTACGCTACGTTCCCTTCGACACGGGCAAGGACTTTGTCTTTAACAAAGGATTTGTTGAAATCCCGAGCTTTATGTTAAAAGCGGTGCAGGATGGGCCGTCGTTGCTGCGCGTCAGATTCGCCGTCAAAGCGCAAAACAACGGTCTGCCGGCTTATCCGCGTGACGACGCCGACGACTTTTTTATCGACAACGTGGCGATAATGACTGACAAAGATGGTCCTGAGCTTGAGGTGAGCAGCGTTGAAATCGAACGAATTGCCAAAACGGCCTTTCCGGCCAACGTCGCCAACTGCCTGCGACCTCTGGTGACGATTGTTAACAACAGTGAATCGCCCAGCCGTGCGTTTGCCTGTTGGCTGCAGATAATGGAATTTGGCGATCCGCTTCTGCGCACGGTGTACTCACGCGCACAGACCTTGCCTTTTCTGCGCGGCCAAACTCAGACCGTTAAGGTGTTCCCGCAGTGGCACGGCCAGAATACCAGGCCGGGGCGCTATCAGTTGTGCGCAAACCTGAGGTTGCCTGGAGGCGATAAGAACCCGCTGAACGACGCCGTACATGGATTCTACGACCTTCAGTTTAACGACTTCATTGCACACGACCATCCCCGGATTCAGGGCCGCAACGACGTGCCGCAATTCTCCGGCGTCGCGGGCAAGGGGATTAACCTCGGCGCACAGAGCAGCGCTCTGTTTAACTCGAACAGCGCGTATGGCGCCGACGGCGGCGACGGCCCCGGCCGGATATTCGTCAGATTTGACATTGACAAACCAGATACAATTCTGGGCTATCAGGCCTTTTTTGGCGGACTCAATACCCATGCCGATGCCGTTGAACTCGGCTTGTATCCCTCAAAGTCAGGCGCGCCTACGCCGTTCCCTGTTAAGGGCTCCGTTACAACCCGCAAGCGCGGCGACTTTGATCTGGACGCCGCCGGCGATTCCGTTACAAGCGATAAACTGTTTAATGCCTACGGCACCTGGTTGCTGCCGCAGCCGCTTATACTTGAACCCGGCGTATACTGGCTCTACATCAGTCAACTCGAATCGCGCGGCTTTGAACTGGGCGGCTCCGCGCATCGCATGGGCATGCAGACGCTAAACTACACAACAACGCCCGAGCCCGGCATCTCCGGTTTGAGCGTTCTGCTGGAAGAGGGGCTGCGGGAGATGAGCCGCGCCAATGATCTGCTTAACAGTCGTCGTTTTTTGTATGAAAACGAAGCGGGCAGTTTTGAACTCGTCGACTTTACACCGAACACAGGTAATCCCGGCTACGCGCACCTGACGCACGCCGGGCGCGTTGGCGAGCTTAACACTTTCAGCCGCGGCAGTTGGATTCCCATGCTGCGTCTGTACACGGGATTCCGCGACTTCGCCGATCCGCCGATCTACACCGAAGAGTTTAAGCCGGTTGAACTGCTTGACTTTGCCGGATATGCCGTGCCGCCCACAGGTGTTGAGCTGCTGTGGAACACGGCGTCCGAGTTAAACAATGCCGGATTCTACGTCGAGCGCCGCCGAGCCGGCAGTCAGAGCGAATTTTCCTCACTGGGGTTTGTGCAGGGGAACGGGTCGTCGACGCTTAAACATCGCTACGACTTCCTGGATGCGGCGGCGCAGCGCGGTGCAAGGTATGAATACCGCCTGCGCCAGGTCGACTACGACGGAACAATCGACTTTTCCGCTTCAGTTGTTGTGAGCTACGACTATACTGACGACCTGCAATTGACGAATACGCCCAATCCCTGCCGGTCCGGAACAAACATTATGTTTAACATTCCGTCGGCGTCGCACGTGCGGCTCGAACTCTATGATGCACTCGGAAATCCCGTTCGCGTTCTCCACGACGGCGTGTTGTCTGCCGATCCGCAGCACAGCATTGCCTGGGATACGCGGGACGACAATGGGGCGGAGGTGGCGGCCGGCGCTTACTTCTGCCGATTGACCATTGGTGAACAACACAAGGTGCAGGCGCTGCAGGTATTGCGTTAAACATCATCTCAAATGCAACACTCGCGCACACACGTCGCCCCGAGCCAAACTCCGGGGCGACGTGCTATTTTAAAGCCGGTGCGTTTTAAACAGCGCTTTGAGGCCTTGCCGCTGCGGCGGCCTCAGGCTTGGCGCGATTGTCTTGTTTGTCGCGCAGAGATCAGTCTCACGTCTCCAGGTGAATCCGTCAACCCCAAGTAAACACGTGCCCAGGCCCGTCACATACCACCCGGTGACAAACAAAAAGAAAAAGCAAGCTGCCGAGCGGAGCGATGGAAGCGAAGCGCTCAGAACAGCAGCGCAGCGTTGGAAGCCTTTTGTCGCGTATCTGTAACCCGACGCGCCCCTCCGTGTTCCACTGCCGTACCATGCCCTCAGATGTTGGAACAGCCGCCCGTCCGACGCCGTTTGTTTAAATCTTGCCCGTGAAAATTGTGTGTCATTGATCTGCGCGCCCTCCGCCCGTAGCACGGGATCAATACCTGCACGAAAGTTTAAGCCCGAAAATCAGATCAACTTGCCCGGACCTTGAGTCATCTGCTCTGTTGTTGTTCAACGGAGCCGGAGATGCGGTTCTGTGCCTCTGTACCAGCCACAGTACCACACACAAAATGTTAATAGTCACGGAGGCCGGCATGAAACACCAGTTAACAGAGTGATCGCGTAGAGTATCCTGCACGCGGTCTGCCGCAGGGTCGCACGCGACCGGATGGTCGGCTTGCCTGCATTGTGCGGAGCAACGCCGGACCACGATACAAACACCTCGTGCGACCGAAGGTATTGATGAACGCCTTAAACACCCGCGCAGGTTAAGTCCTGCAGAGCGATGACATCCGTAAGCCCAGGTAATTAAACAATTGTATTTGACCTGCACATTTGGAGTGTTTTATGAAACGTGTATTTCTGGCTGTTTTGGCCCTGATCTTGCTCGGCAGTATCCCATTGCTTGCCGGTGGAAAAGGCTCGGCCGATGAGCTGTTGAGGCGAAGCGCGGGAGCGTCCTACCCTCAACCATTCGACACCGAAGCGGATTGGCCGCGTACCTCGCCGCCGATTTCGACCGGTTATTATATTGTGGATAGTGAAGACGGCGCCGGGGATCCCTATACGCCCAAACCGTCGGAGCTTTTTGTCGATACCACGACCGAACGCGGTACATGGCGTCGCATTATCTCCGGCCCGAACCAGTTCCCGTCGGAGTACTGGGATGATTTTGCCGAAGGGCATATGTATTTTCGCAACCCCGGCAACAAAGACGACTCAACCGACAACGCCTTCGCGGGTCCGATGCGCATCGGTTTTCCGTTTTATTTTAACGGAGTTCGCTACGACAGTTTTTACGTCTCGACCAACGGTCTGATTGCGCTGAGCAATCGCCGCTATTTTTACAATTCGGAAACGGGCGAGCGCACGATTCCCGAAGGTCAGCCGACAGCATGGGATCCTCAGAGCGATGACACACGTGCGCGCATTGATCCCGACGCCGACGGATTAAAAGACCCCATTGCCGACGACTGGGGTTATACCTGGGTGGCTTGCGGCGGAGATCCGTCCAACCCGACCGGCGGTATCCGCTGGCCGACGAATTCCAATCTGACGGACTTCGGTCCCGGCCCCGGCATCAACACGACGAACATCATTCAGGACGCGCCGATCATCGCGCCTTTCTGGGACGACTGGCAGCTCTCGCAGTTTAACAATGAGTTTAACCTGAAGGAAGACTACGGCCAGGTGTGGTTTAAACGTTCGGTCAGCCGCGACCGCCTGACGATCTACTTCCTGCAGCTCTCGCCGATTGGTTTAAAAACCAATCCGAACGGCGGAACGATAAACTTTGCGGAAAACAACCGCATCGGCCAGGGCAGCCCGGCGTTTTATATTAACGCCCAGGTGACACTCAACCGCTCGGATTCGACAGTCAACTTTTTGTACCGCTTCAAAAACCCGCCGCTGTTTGTGGTGGGCAACCGTCCCGTCGACCCCTGGGCCGTGGTGCGTTTTAATGCTACCGTCGGCGTGCGCGGTAAAGCCCGCTATATCGATGACAATTTTCAGGAGCAGCGTTATACGCAGCACTCGACCTACCTCTGGAATCAGAATGTCTTTGTCGTCGGACCTGTTAACTCCGAGACTTCGACGCCGAACACCGACCTTGCCGTCAAATTCAAGCAGTACAAGAACGTGCTGCGCGTTGTTCGCATCAAGTACCTGATTCCGGATCCGACCGACGGCAAGTTTAACATTTCGGTTTCCGATCCGAACAACTACGAACTTCTCGTCGGCGATCAACTGCTGGGCGCAATTCAACCCGTAGCGATTTTCCAGAACCTGACGAACGACATTCAAGGGTCGCGCGGCGTTAACTTCCAGAAACAGGAGTTGACCTTTCGCACGCGCTTCAAAATTCAGAATGACATTCTGGACGACGCGACGGTTTACAGCCGTCAGGTCTGCGTCGATGAGTTTGCACTCGCGAACCCCGAACTCAGCGGCGTGCAACTTGTTGACTTCGCCGGCGAACCCGTGCCGTTCAAGGGCAAGGGCGTGCCGCCCTATGGATTTGTTGAAGTGAGGTTTCCGGCGTATAAAACAAACCAGTTCCTGCCGAACCAGATCGGTCGTCTGACTTCGCTGGTGATCGGAGAACCGGCGCAGTGTTCCGGCGCGCGCATCACCTACGGCGATGAGTGGGCCTTTGACGACACCACGCGTGTTCGTCTGTTCGGCATCCGCGTCCTCAACAGTTTCTCGGACAACGTCACCGACTTTAATTTCTCGCGTCGCGAAGGCACACTTCCGTCGGTGAACAAGTGGGTCTCGCTGGGCGCCGAAGCTGTCGACGGCGACGCCAACACCTTCAACCCGCCGCCGCCGCGAGGCGAATTTTCGTCGGCCAACAACGAGTTCGTGACACTGAACTCGCCGGTGATTCGCATGAACCGCTTTGATCTGGCCGGCAACGACCTGGCTCCGAACGGAGATGAAATCAGATCGTTTCCCATCGACCTGCGCGGGCGCTCCTCGGCCGTCCTGTCCTTCTCGTACCAGCGGACCGGTGTTCCGCCGGACAATACATTTGACCGCGGTTGGTCGGACGCCACGCTTATCGGCCCGGAGATCCGCGTCGTCCGCGACGGCAACTGGGAAACGACGTCGCCGGTGCAGCGTCCCGACCTGCTCGAGCTGGACTTTGCCAACCCGAGCCCGGATGCATACCACAACATCACGAACATCGGCACGCGCGGCTGGGGCACACATCCCAACCTGGCGGATCCCGACAAACCGATTACGGGCAACCCGTCCTTCACCGTCTTCGGCGGCGGCGGTCATCGTCGCGGCTGGCACGAGATGAACTCCGACTCGGCTCTGACGAAAGCCGACGGGCTGCGCTACGACCAGTTCGACGACGGCAAAGACCAGGAATTCAACAAGGTGTTTGTTGAAATCCCGCGCTACATTCTCGACGCTCCGAACGACGGTGCACGCTGGTTCCGCTTCAAGATGACTGTTCGCGCGAACCGCAACAGCTCGCCGCCGGACCCGCAGGACGACGACGACCGCTTCTACATCGACAACACGGCAATCCTGTTCCCGACGGAAAACCCCGATCTGGAAATCAGTCTTGTTCGAGTTAACTGGCCTTACACGATGGTTCCCGCCAGCCAGGCGGTCGAGGTTCCGGTTGAGGTGAAGCTGTCGAACAACAGCATCATTCCCTCGCGCGCCTTCGCCGTTCAGGTGATAATCAAGGAACGCGGAGCGTCCGATGAACTGCGTGTGTACTGCCGTGCGCAGACCCTGCCCTTCCTGCGCGCGCAGACCGAGTCGGTCAAAGCCTTCCCGGAGTGGAATGCTCGTCAGACGCGTCCGGGCCGCTACATTCTGGCCGCCCGCATGAACGTCCCCGGCGGCGATCCCGAGCCGCTGAACGACTCGACCCACGGCGAGTTCAACCTGGTCTTTGGCCAGGCGTTTGCCTACGACCCGCCGAACCTGTCCGGAACAAACGACGTGCCGCAGTTCTCGCAGGCCGTCGGTAAAGGTCTCAACCTCTCCGGCTCCAACAGCGGCGGATTCACGGCATCTTCGGCCTTCGGCGCCGACGCCGGCAACCGCTCCGGTCAGATCGCCATGAAGTTTGAGCTGTTCGCGCAGGATACGCTCCTCGGTTATCAGGCGCACTTCGGCAGCCTCAACTCCGATATTCTAAACGTCACGTATTCGCTCTATGAAGGCGACCAGGTTCCTGGGGCGCGGCAGGTTTCCGGTACGCGTATGCTGCGTCAGCGCGGACTCTACGACCTGGACGCTCAGGGCGACCCGGCCGCGTTTAACTCCGATCCGATCTTCAATGAGTACGCCACCTACCTGCTGCCGAAAGAAGTGGTGCTTTCGCCGGGTACTTACTGGATGGCCGTGGCTCAGATGGGGACGGAAGGTTTTGAACTTGGCGCCACGGCTTCGCGCATGGGCATGCAGACGACGAACTACACGACGATTCCGGTTCTCGGCGTCAGCGGCACCAGCCTCGTCATCGACAAAACGCTGCGCGAGCGCAATCGCTCAGGCCAGCTGATAAACGGCAGCTTTTTCAGCTATGAAAACACCTATCGCAGCGGCGCCTGGTCGCAGTTTACGCCGACCATCGGCAATCCGGCCTATGCGCATCGCGCTCACGATGGTCGGGTTCAGGGGCACCTCACGTACTCGCGCGGCAGCTGGATTCCGCTGATCCGCCCCTACTTTGGTGAGCGTTCCTTCAACGACCCGCCGCAGTATGTCGACTTCTTAAAGTGCGAGGAGTTTAAACCGGTGGAACTGACCGACTTCAACGGCGAATCGCTGCCGCCCGCCGGTATCGAACTGTACTGGGCAACGGCTTCGGAAAGCAACAACGCCGGTTTCTACGTCGAGCGCCGCATGGCCGGTTCCGACAGCGAATACCTGTCGCTCGGTTTTGTTCAGGGCGCCGGCTCTTCGACGGCTCCGGTCAGTTACGACTTCCTGGATGCCGACGTCTTCCGCGGCGAAAGCTACGAATACCGTCTGCGCCAGGTCGACTTCGACGGCACTGTTTCATTCTCGCGTGCTATCACGCTGGAATACGACTACGCCGACGGATTGCAACTCGTTAACAAACCGAATCCGTTTACGGAAACGACCGACATTACTTTCAGCATCCCGGGCGCTTCCAGGGTACGCCTCGAAATCATCGACGTGCTGGGCAATTCCGTCCGCGTTCTGCACGACGGCGACATGCGTCCGGCCGCCGAGAGAACGATCTCATGGGATACGCGCGACAACACGGGCGCCGAAGTCGCCGCAGGCGCTTACATCTGCCGTCTGACTATCGGCAATGAGACGGTCATTCGCACTCTGAACGTTGTGAAGTAATTCACAATCGTTCCAAGGTAAACAGACGGGAAAACCTCCGGGCAGCAATGTTCGGAGGTTTTCTTGTTTAATATGTGCGGGATCACCGCTGCTCCGCCCGGGTGTTCGAGGGCGAGTGTTTAACGCGTTGTGCGCAGTTGTTAAACAGCGCTTTGAGCCCTTGCCTGCGCTGCGGTCTCAGGCTCGGCGCGATTTTCTTGCTTGTCGGCGAGCTGGAATTCACTCAATCCGCGGTCGGCGGAGAAGTGATGCACCGCGAGTTTGACGTTGGCCGTTGGATTGGCGGGCAAGCGTCTCGGGTGGACAGGGCGTTCTGCAGTGTTGTCATTTACAGGTTTGGTCGCGTTTGCCATGTGCGGCGACAGCGGCTTCCGCGGGGTGACGGGCCGCGATCGGCCTGGAGCCGTTCAAGCAATAAAACTGACCGCTCAACCAGGAAGTTTGCACCGTTCAGTTTTTTGCGGTAGGAAAGGGTGGGCGAGATGGTTAAGCTTGTTTTGACGGCGCGCAGCATGCGGCGTGTTGGTCAGCGAACCCGACGAACGGAATCCCGAAAAAATCTGCACGGAAGCAGGGTGGGAGGCGTGCGTTTGAGCGTGGAGGAGTATACCCGAGGTGGTGGCGGGGCGGGCCCCTAAGATCAAGGCAGAGGTGCGTCCAACAGCCTGCAAGCCCCAAGCCGTAAAGCCGTAAGCGCAGTAAAATCAATCACTTATGGCAAACCTCCTCGCCGGGCGCCGCCAAACAATCGCTCCGGTTCCCGCAAATTTTACTCGCATACTTCAGCGCCGACGATTCCACACTGAACGCATCTGCTCCGAACTCGAACGGCCTCCAACTGCGGCTGAGCGGTTTCTGCCTGTCGGCTGAGTTGCTGGTCTCGGCGACACAGTTGCTTCGGGCTGGGGGACTTGGGACGGCGCTCGGCGACTTGCAATTTCGCGCTCTTGTGTTTCCGATTTGCGGCCGCGCCGCGCGCGCCGTATTTTTGACGCAGTCCACGCTGCCATCTAATCAGGGAGCCGATCAATGTCCGACAGCATTTTTACCAAAATCATCAATCGCGAAATTCCCGCGAATATCGAGTACGAAGACGATCAGTTGATCGTTATCCACGATATCAACCCGCAGGCGCCCACGCACCTGCTCATTGTCCCCAAAAAAGTCATCCCGACCATTAATCACGCCGATGCGTCCGACCGCGAACTGCTCGGTGAGATGATCCTGCGCGCCCAGGCCGTCGCCGCCAAACTCGGTTTTGCCGAAGACGGCTATCGGCTCGTGTTTAACTGCAATCTGCACGGCGGACAGGAGGTATATCATATCCACCTCCACCTGCTCGGCGAACGACAGATGAAGTGGCCTCCAGGCTGATTTTTCAATCCCCGCGGCTGCTTTATGCCCGGATGCAAGATTGTTGCTTAGGCAACAAGTTTTCAACCTTCGAACCTCCAGAGGCCCCAGGTCTATGAGTCAAGCCAGTGTCCTGTCAATGCGCCACGTCGTTAAACTCCGCGGCCGCGGCGACGATATCTTCCGCTTTGCCGTCAAAGCGTTTGACATTGCCGCTACAGGTGAAATGGCCGTCACGGGGCCCAGCGGCTCGGGCAAGTCGACCCTGCTCAACCTCGTCTCGGGACTCATTACGCCCGACAGCGGAACCATCACCCTCGCGGGCCAGGAAATCAGCGCCCTCGGTGAAGCGCAGCGCGACCGCGTGCGCGGTCGCTGCGTCGGCCAGGTCTACCAGACCTTCAACCTGCTGCAGGGTTTCTCCGCGCTCGAAAACGTGCTTCTGGGCCAGAGTTTTTCCGGCATGGCCGGCGCCGCCGCCCGCAGCCGCGCCGAGGAACTGCTGCAACGCATGGGCCTCGGTGAAAAACTCAAACGCCTGCCGTCCGAACTCTCCGTCGGCGAACAACAGCGCGTCGCCGTGGCGCGAGCGCTCATCCACAAACCGCAGCTGATTCTGGCCGACGAACCGACGGCCAACCTCGACGACCCCAATTCGCGCAAAGTCGTCGAAGCCCTGCGCGAACTGGCGCAGGAAGCCGGCGCAGCTCTGCTGCTCGTCAGTCACGATCAGCGCGTGATCGAGATGATGCCCGCCGTTACCGACATTTCGTCCATTGTTTCGATGACCAGACCAAGCGGGGAGGCGGTACGATGACCATCTGGGGAATTCTCCTGCGCATGCTGCGCCAGCGCGCCGTCGCGACCTTTCTGACCGCCGTCACAATCGCCGCCGGCGTCGCCCTCGTGGCCGCCACCTTGATTTTGCGCGAGGAAAGCGAACGCGCCTTCGCCCAGAAAGAAACCGGCTTCGAAATCCTCGTCGGCGCCAAAGGCAGCCCGTTGCAGCTCGTGCTCAACTCGCTCTACAACGTCGGTCCGCCCGTCGGCAACATCGCCTACGGTTTTCTGGATTCCGTCAAAGCCGATCCGCGCGTCAACCTGGCGCTGCCGATGGTCACCGGGGATAACGTGCTCGGGTATCGCGTCATAGGCGTGGCGTCCGACTTCTTTACGCAGTTTGAATTCCGCCGCGGTGAAAACGTCAAACTGGCCGAAGGCGCGGCGTTTACGGCCGACTACGAAGCCGTGATCGGCGCGGACATCGCCGCCGCCGGCGACATCCGGCTCAACGACGTCGTGACTATGACGCACGGCATCGTCGACGAGGAAAGCCAAACGCATGCCCACGGTCAGGTGCGCGTCTGCGGCGTGCTCGAACCGACGGGCACCGCCATCGACCGCAGCGTCTACACCAGCCTCGCAACCGTGTGGGATGTGCATTACGTCGAGTATGAAGAGCAGCGCCTCGCGGCCGAAGCGGCGCAAGCCGAGTTTGCCGCCGAAGAGCCGGACGCCGACGACCCGGAGGTTAACAAAAAAATTCAAGGGGAAGCGGAAACCCACGATCATTCGGACCATGACCACGATCACGGCCAGGTCGACGATGTGCACGATCACGCGGACCATGACCACGATCACGGCGACCACGATCACGCGGACCATGACCACGATCACGGCGACCACGCGCATCACCTGCACACGGCTCCGGGCGAAAAAATTGCGCATGAAATTCCGGTCGAATTTCAGACGATCAGTTCGGTGGCGGTCAAGCTGAAAAGCCCGATCTTTTTCGAGAGTTTTATCCGGCTGATCAATGAGAACAGCATCGCGCAGGCCACGATGCCGGTGCGCGAAATCCAGAGCCTCTTTGCCATCGTCGGAAACGTCAACGGCATTTTGCTGGCCGTTTCCTGGCTGGTAATTGTGATCGGCGCGCTCTCGATTTTTGTGTCCATCTACAACTCGCTCAACGAACGCAAACGCGAAATCGCCATTCTGCGCTCGCTCGGGGCGCGCCGCCGCACGATTTTTGGCCTGATCGAACTTGAGGCGATGGCCATCGCACTCTGCGGTTCCCTGGCCGGAATCATTCTGGCGCACCTGGGCCTCAACTTCTTCGGCGCTGAGATTTCGGCGCGCGTCGGCGTCAATCTCGATTTTGCGCTCTGGTACAACTTCGAACTGCTGCTGATGGCGGGCGTGGTCCTGCTGGCGGCGCTGGTGGCCTGCGTGCCGGCCTGGAAAGCCTACCGCGTGGACGTGGCGCACAACCTGGCCCCGATCTCCTGAGGCGCGCGGCGCGGCAATTTCCAACATCGTCAGCGGCCGCGCGTCTGTTGTGCCTGGCGTGACATTTCCCGACGCTGTTTTTCCAGGCCAATCCAAAACTTCCGCTTGAGCATGATTCTTTTGTTAACCTCGCAGTTGTCATCGTCCATCCGCACAGTCGGCCTCGCGCTGCTGATCGCGACGGCGCTGATGCTGCCGCAGAACGTCAATTCAACGACGCCTGCGCCGGAAGTCAAGTACAAACGCGTGTCCTTCGGTGTTCTCGGTCTCTACGTGCCGGGCTCGCCGCCGCCCAAAAAGGTGCTGGAACTGGATGGGCAGAACATCGAAATGCTCGGTTTCCTGGCGGCGATCAACCAGCTGGAGGACATGGAGGAGTTTATCGTCTCCAAAGTGCCGCCGCTGAACTGTTATTGCCATCCGGCAACCAAGGTCAATGAAATGCTGATGGTCCGGACGCCGAAAGGCAAGGGGATAGATTTCAAGTCCGGCATTGTAAAAATCCGCGGCAAGCTGCACGTCAGCAAAGACATCAAAAGTGAGTACGACGGCCCGATGTACGAGCTCGAATGCTACGAGGTGCTCTGAACCCGCGCGCTCCGGCGCTGTATTAACCCGATATCAGACAAACGTGAAACGAACAAAAAAACCATCCGGGAGCGGCGCGGGATCGCGGCGCTCTTCGTCGTCTTCTCCCAAAAACCGCCGCTCCGGCGGCACGGCTTTCGGTCGCGGCTCCAAGTCCTCGCGTCTGCGCGGCCGCGGCGGTAAAAGCGGCGCGCGTCCCGCCAGACCCGAGCCCCTGCTGACCAAAGCCACAGTCGATGCGCGCGAAAAACCCGGCCTGCGCCTCAACAAATACCTGGCCAATGCCGGCATCGCCTCGCGCCGCAAAGCCGACGAACTGATCGAATCGGGCGTCGTCAAGGTCAACGGCAAAATCGTCACTGAACTCGGCATGCGCGTCGGCCCGGGCGACAGCGTCACCGTCAAGGGCGATCCCGTCTCCTTCGACAAACTGCTGACCTACATCCTGCTGAACAAACCGAAAGACTGCATCACGACCAACAGTGATGAAAAAGGGCGCACAACCGTGCTGGACGTGGTGAAATCCCGCGAGCGCATTTTTCCCGTCGGCCGCCTGGACCGCAACTCCACCGGGGTGCTCCTGCTGACCAACGACGGCGATCTGGCCTATCGCCTGACGCACCCCAAGTTTCAGGTGACTCGCGTGTACAAGGTGCGTCTGGACAAAGGCCTCCAGATCGACGATCTGCGCGCCATCGCCGGCGGCATCGAACTGGACGACGGCCCGACGCAGCCCTGTGACATTGCCATCGACTCGGGCGACCGCCGCGATGTGGTCATCAGCCTGACTGAGGGCCGCAACCGCGAGGTGCGCCGCATTTTTGAGGCGCGTGGTTATCTTGTGCGCAAACTGGATCGTAAAATTTACGCCACGCTGTCCACGCGCGGCATGGCGCGCGGCGACTTCCGTCATCTGACGCGTCAGGAAATTCGCGAACTGGAACAAACTGTCGGTCTCAACGGGCGCGACGAGCTCATCCAGCAGCATTCGCGCCGTCGCCAATCCAAATAGTTTTTCGGGAGCGCTCATGATTCAACAACTGCCTCGTCTCGCGGTCGCGGTCTGCTGTCTGATTCTCGCCTTGCACCTGTCCCTCCCGGCCCAGGATCGCTCCGCCGTTCCGCTGCCGACTTACACGCTGGCCGAAAACGATGTGCCAACCGAGCTGCGTAACATGGTCCGCGATTTTTTTGCACAGCTGGCGCAGAACAAACCCGTCGGCGCGTTCGACAAACTTTTGACCGGCAGCCGCATACTGGACGATACCAGCAACGTGGCGACGCTGGTGCGGCAGTCGCAGCGCGCGCTGAATTTCTACGGTCCGCAGGAGAGCGTGGAGTTTATCAGCGCCGAAGCCGTTACGCCGTCCTTCATCCGCGTTCGTTACCTGGCCCTGCATCGCGTTTACCCCATCAAGTGGGTTTTCACCTTCTACCGTGCGCCGGCCGAAGGCTGGATCGTGGCGCTGCTGCGCCTGGACGACAAGGTGGAAAGCAGCTTTACCGACGGCTGGTAAGGGCGGCCGGTGCGCCCTCGGCGCCTTGCCGCAAAGCCCTGCAACCTGCGCCGCGCGCTTGCGTAGGGAAGCGCCTGAATGCCCGCCGAAGGTCCACAATGCACGTCGCCGCTCAAACGTTGCATCATGCATGGGCGGTGCGGCGCTACCGGGGTGAAGGACATACAATAGAAGGGACGAGAAGATGACAACGACAAAAGTGATACTGGCCGGTGCGGGGATTTCCCTCGGCGTCCTGCTCGGCGCGCTGGCGCAGCCCGTGATTTCCGGCGACAATGTCTACACGCAGGTCAAAAAGTTCAGCAACGTGCTGAACATCACGACCAAAAACTACGTCGACGAAGTCGACAGCGAAAAACTCGTGGCGGCCGGCGTGCGCGGCATGCTCGAAGAACTGAACGACCCGCACTCGGTCTACATCCCGCCCAAGGAAAAAGAAAAAATCGACGAGGACTTCCGCGGCAGTTTCGACGGCATCGGCGTCTCGTTTGAAATGCTCAACGATACCATCACCGTCGTCACGCCCATCATCGGCGGCCCGAGCGAAAAACTCGGCATTCTGGCCGGCGACAAAATTGTGCGCATCGACGGGGAAGACGCCGTCGGTCTCGAATCCGAAGAAGTACCCAAACGCCTCAAAGGTCCGCGCGGATCGACCGTAAGCGTCGACATCTTCCGCGCCGGCGAAGCGGGCGACGGCATCATCAACTTTGAAATCGTCCGCGATGAAATTCCGATCTACAGCGTCGACGCCCACTTTCTGATCGACAGTTCCGACGTCGGATATATCCGCGTCAATCGCTTTGCCGCGCAGACCCACAATGAAATGGTCGCGGCAGCGACGGAGCTGCAGGAGCAGGGCATGAAAAAACTCATCCTCGACCTGCGCTTTAATCCCGGCGGATACCTCAGCCAGGCCACGCGCATGGCCGACGAGTTTATCGGCTCCGGTGAAAAAATCGTCTACACGCGGGGCCGCCGCGATGAATTCAACGAAGTGTTCCGCGCCACGAGCAGCGGGCAGTTGGAAGACATGCCGCTGATCGTGCTGATCAACGAAAGCTCCGCTTCCGCATCGGAAATCGTGTCCGGCGCCGTTCAGGATCTCGATCGCGGTCTGATCGTCGGCGAAACCTCCTTCGGCAAAGGGCTGGTCCAGCAGCAGTACACGCTGAATGACGGCTCGGCTTTCCGCCTGACGACCTCCAAATACTACACGCCCTCCGGCCGCCTGATTCAGCGTCCATACAAGGATCGCGACAAATACTACAATCTGGAAGGCCGCGCCGATCTGGAAGAAGGTGAGAACATCGACCACGCCGGCGACAACGACAGCGAAGAGCGTCCCGAGTATTCGACCAAGAGCGGCCGCGCGGTCTACGGCGGCGGCGGCATCGTGCCCGACTACGTCGTCAAGGCCGACACAATTACCGAACTGTACCGTCAGCTCTTCCGCAAAAACGTCTATCGCCTGTTTAACGATCGTTACCTGCCGGACATGCGCAAACAGATTGAGCAGGATTACGGCGAAGACTTCTACGCTTTTGATCGCGGTTTTCATGTGGACGACGCCATGATCGACAATCTGAAAGCGATCGCGGCGGAGAAAAACATCGAGTGGTCGGACGAGGATTTTGCGGCGGACGACGTGAAGATCCGCATCGTGATGAAGGCCGAAATTGCGCGCTCCGTCTGGAACAACAACGAGTCGGTGGCGGTGCGCCTGCACATCGATCGCCAGGCGCAGAAAGCGCTCGAACTGTTTCCCGAAGCCGTGAAAATTGCGCGTCTTTAAACAAATGCGCCCGGGCTTTTGACGATCCTGAACTTTACAATGCGGCTTCCTTTGATGCGTTCTAAGGGAGTCGCTTTTTTATGCTGAACATTTGCTTCCCTTCGACGGTCGGCCGTGCGGCCCGTCGACTCAAAAATTCTCCGGCGTTGCAGTCCATTCAACTATTTCTGGTGAATCACATGTTTGTATGCAAGGAACCGGGCCGGTTCTCACTGCTTCTGATGTTTGTTGTTCTGGCCGGCATGATTGGCTTTGGCGCACCGCGCGCCGATGCGCAGATGTTGTATCAGGGCGAAATCCTGGAGTACGATGTCTCTTACCTCGGATTTACGCTCGGAACGATCGTTATCAAAACAACCGGGAAAGAAACCATCGACGGCGACTCGACCGTGGTTGTCCAGGCGGAGATGAAATCGCGTCCCGGGCTGCCCTACATGTCGATCGACGTGCTCTACAAAAGCTGGCTCGACCCCTCGGTCAAGTACGCCCGCAAGTTTTACGCCAGCGAGCAGATCAATGAAGATCCGCGCGAATACACGAAGTACGAGTTCGAGTATCCGAAAAACTACTTCCGGATCGAAACCGGAACGGAAGACGCAGTTAAACAGCAGATGAAATTTGAAACGTCCACGCGCTGGAACGACGGGCTCTCGCTCTTTTTCCTGGCGCGCCAGTTTCTCAACATCAAACGGCACATCGGCATCCCGACCATTATCCAGAACGACACGGTGCGTACGGCCATCAACTTCGTGGGCACGGCCGAGAACGTCGAGATCGATGCGGTCGAGTACGAAGTCAGTACGACCTACTTCAAAGGCAATGCCGACTGGGAAGGCATCTACGGCGTGACCGGCCGTTTTGAGGGCTGGTTCAGCGCCGATGAGGCGCGCGTTCCCATTCGCGCCAAAATGAAAGTCTATCTCGGCAGCGTCGATATCCAACTGACCAAATGGACGCGCGGCAACTGGATGCCGCCCAAGGCGAAAGGTTAAACAAAGGACGGACAGGCATGGCACGCAAACCGGAACCGGTACTGATAGGCATTGACGGCGGCGGCTCGCGTACGCGCGGCGTCATCATGCGCGGCGACGAAGAACTGGATCGCCGCGAAACCGGCACCGCCCGCGTCGGCACCGTCGGCGTGGTGGAGTCCTCCGAGCGCCTGCTCAACCTCATTTCTGAACTCTGTCAGTCCGCCCGCGTGCAGCCGATGAATCTGGACGCCGTCGCCATCGGACTGGCCGGCGTCTGGCTGCCCGGCGAGCGCCAGCGCGCCCAGCAGCTCCTGCGCCTCTTTGCCCGCGAACGCAAGATCGAGATCAAACATCTCAAAATCACAAGCGACGCGGGCATTGCGCTGGAAGGCGCCTTCGACGGCGACCCCGGCATGGTGTTGATCGTCGGCACCGGCACGATTGCCGTCGGCGTCACTCCCGAAGGCGAAGTTGTGCGCTGCGGCGGCTGGGGTATCGAACTCAGCGACGAAGGCTCCGGCGCCTGGCTGGGCCGCGAAGGCCTGACGGCCCTGACGCGCGCCTTTGACGGCCGCGGCGCCGGCAGTGCGCTCGTCGATGCCATGGTCGGACTCTTTCCCGTCATCGATCCCAACAACCCGCGCACGCTCGTAGCCGCTTTCCACGAAAAAATGTTCGATTATTCCACCGTTGCGCCGCTCCTGATGCAATGCGCTGAAAACGGCGATGCCGTCTGCCGCGCAATAGTCGACCGCGCGGCTTTTCACCTGATGGAATCGGTCAAGGTTCTGGCAGGCACACACTTCAGCCAGGCCGGTGAAACGCCCGTGGTCTGCATGGGCGGCATCATGGAAGCCGACACCCTGCTGGCCCGCCTCGTGGCCGAACAGATCGACGCCATGCCCACGCTGACGCTGCGGGATCCCAAAGGGTCCGCCATCGACGGCGCACTCGGAATGGCCCGCAAAATGATCAGGGAAGGTATGGCCTGACGCCACTCGGTTGTGAGCGCGCTGTGATCAGGTCCCATCTGAAAGAAGTTTAAAACAGATCAGACGTACTTTTTGATCGCGTTTTCCAGTTGCGGTCGGTAGCCGGAGCCGAAGAGGTTAAGGTGCACCAGCAGGGGATAGAGGTTAAACAGATTCAGTCGGTCTTCCCAGCCGCTCTCCAGCGCCCACTCCTCGTTGTAGGCCGTGTAAAAGGACTTGTCGAAATCGCCGAATAATTTGGTGAAAGCGATTTCGGCTTCGCGATGCCCGTAGTAAACCGCCGGGTCGAACACCACCGCCAGGCCGTCTTTGCCCGTCATGCAGTTGCCCGCCCACAGATCGCCGTGCAGCAGGGCCGGTTTGCCCTCCGGCATGTGCCGATCAATCTTGTTGATGAACTTGTTGAACTGACTGAGCAGAGCGCGGTCCGCCAGGCTGCGGTCGCGCGCAAATTGCAGCTGCGGCTCGATGCGTTCCTTGACGTAGAACTCCAGCCAGCTCTCGTGGCGTTTGTTGCTCTGCGGCAGGTCGCCGATAAAATTGTCTTCGTCCAGGCCAAAGGTCTCGCTGCCGTTGCGGTGCAGCCGCGCCAGGCTCGCGCCGAACTCCGTCCAGTAGTTTTCGTCGCGTTCGCCCGGCGTGATGTATTCGACGATCAGGAATGCGAATCCGGCCGCCTTGCCGGTGCAGATCGGTTTGGGCGTCCGCAGCGTTTTGGTCGCCGCCAGCATGTCCAGCCCACGCGATTCCGCCTGGTAATTGATGAAGTTGTCCTTGCTGTTCCACTTGATAAAGTATGAACCCAGGTTGCTATCTATCCGGTGCGCGTTGTGTACGCAGCCTCCCGCCACTTCTTCAGCGCCGGTGATAGTGATTTCTTCGCCCAGAGTCTTGGTCAGCAGCGCTGTTGCGCGTTTTTGGATGATAGCTGGAATCATAGGTAGTGTTCTTTTACCACAAAGGACAGGAGGTTCCGCGTGCTGCGGTCCAGAATCTCAAATACGGTCTCAAAGTCTGCATTGTCGCCGTAGTATGGATCCGGTACTTCCGCGTCGGGCTTCCCGACGGAATCAAAAGCACGCATGAGAAAAATACGACTAGTCGCGTTGTCGATGCGTTCATGGACGCGCGTGATGCGCTCGCGATTGCTATGGTCCATGGCAATCACGTAATCGAATTCCAGCAGGTCGTCCTTGCGCAGGTTGCGCGCCGTGCAGTCCAGCCGTATCCCGCGTTCCGCCGCCAACGCGCGCATGCGCGCGTCCGGCGGTTGGCCGGCGTGATACGAATCCGTCCCCGCTGAGTCCATGACAATCTTGTCGTCCAATCCCGCTTCGCCGACCCTGGCCCGGAACAATCCCTCGGCCAGCGGTGAGCGGCAAATATTTCCCAGACAGACAAAAAGTATTTTTATCATGACGCGCCATTTCTCCTGCATTCAGCTGAATTGCCGGCCGGAACCGCTAACGTCGCAAAGCCTTAAATATACAAAGCTTTCCAAGCAATGCAAGCAGTCTGTATGCACGGGAAAAACAGCCTGTAGGAACAGCACGAGGGCCGCGCGTTCGACTCCCTTTCAGGAAAAGCGCAGCGCCCGCAGCGGCTGGATGCGCGCCGCAATCGCCGCCGGAATCAGCGTCGCCGCAAAACTCAACGCCAGGCCGACAATCGACACTATGACATAATGCCAGGGCACAAAACGGATCGGCACCGCGTCCAGAAAATACAATTCGCCCTGCAGCGAAATCACGTGGTACTCCGCCTGAATCCAGCACAGTGCAAAACCCAGCACACAACCGGCCAGCGTCCCCGCCGCACCCAGCGCCAGGCCCTGGAACAGGAAAATCCGTCGGATGTCCGAACGCGTCATACCCAGCGCCCGCAAAATTCCGATTGAGCGAATTTTTTCGATCACCAGCATCAGCAGCGTCGCAATAACATTAAACACGGCCACAATGCTGATCAGGCCAAGCACCAGCGGAATGGGCTCCTTCTGCAGTTCGATCCACGCGAACATGCCCGCATAGGTGTCGAACACCGTCCGGCTGAAAAAAGGATAGAGCATCAGGTCGTCCAGCAGATTGGCCGTTTCGTCGATGCGGTCCAGATCCTTAACCAGGATGTCAAAGCCGCTCGCCGCGCCCTCCGGCAGCCGGAACAGCGTCGCGGCGCGGTCAAAAGGCGTGTACACGTAGAGGTCGTCGTAGACCGCCATGCCCGTCTCGTAAATGCCCACCACTTCAAATTGTTCGATGATCGGCAGCGCCATTGCCGTAGCGTCGCCCACCAGCGCATAGATCACGATCTTGTCGCCCACATCCACGCTCAGCTGCCGCGCCAGTTTTTTGCCGACGATCATTTCGTAGGCGTCCGGCGCGGAAAAAGCAAAACGCCCATCCGTGATGTTGTCGCGCAGGGTCGACACGTCCATCTCCGGCACGATCCCGCGCACCACGATGCCTTCCATATAGTCCGGCGCACGCACCACGGCGTGATGACTCACGTAGGGCGCAATCGCTTTCACGTTCGGGATCACGTTCAGGATGCCTTCGCGCCGCGTTTTTTCATTGGGGATCGGCGCTTCGTCAAAGCCGCTCACCTGGATATTGGCCGAAAACTTGAAGGCGTTGTTTTTCAGTTCGTGTTCAAATCCGTCCAGCACGGCCATGGAAACGATCAGCGCGGCGGAGCCGAGCGCAATTCCCAGCAGCGCCACGAGCGACACAAAGGAGAGGAAGCGCGCGTTGTTGCGCGGTTGGGCGTATCGACGAGCTATAAAAGTTGATGGACGCATCGGCAGGAACGGGTTCGGTGCGGGGCTCTCCCGGAATTTCAGCCGTCACCGGATTTGGGGCGGCCCACGCAGCAACAGGACGATCAAACGCCAAGTTACGCGTTTCCGGCGTGATAATCGCTTTTGAACTCAGCTATTTCCGGCGGACTGTGGACTCGGTGTTTTGCGGCTTGATCGTTTCGCTCTGCCTTGCATGGCTTGTTTTGTGCTTGAGCACTTCGCTCCGGATTGCAGCGCTGCCTTGCAGCTCGCTTATTGATTGTTTTGTTTGTCGACGAACGACTGGCCTGGCGTCGAAGTGTTTGTGGTTGATCGAACGGATATACACTGAGGTGTTTGCGGTCGGTTGAAAACAGATGGTTGTGGAGACTTGCGACAGAATAGTGAAACACGCCATCATGCAGCAATTGAGGTCAAATTATTGCCTGAAGAGGTGTATTCTTTTCCTGGTATTTTTTTGAGGTCTACTCAATTGACGACTGGGTTTTATTTGCGCGTTTGAGACGCGGAGACGGTCCGCCGCATCGCGGCTCGTGAGAGTAACGCACGACGACGAACAAAAAGAAAAGCAAGCCGCCGAGTAAAGTGGAAAGCGGCGAAGCGCCCGGACCAGGGATGCGGCGTCGCAAGCAGTCGGATTCGACAAAGGCGTGAACAATCGAAGAGACAGGTGATCCTGGGGCTGTCGCAAGAAATACCGTTGCTCTTTGGTCATGGTTGGACATTCTATTCAGTCATGGAAGTAGGTAGTGTCTCGGATTCAGGACTAGGTTCCGGATTTATACCCTGAAGATCAATGCAGAAAAATTTGGAAAGATTCGGCTGTGGGATTATGTTGCATCCCGTCAGAATCAATGATTGTCAAGATCATGTATCGACCATATTTGTACAACCACAAGGATCACGTTGGCGGCCAACAGGAAAGGTCAAAGCCGAGTTGATTCACGTGCTGCAACGCTTCAACCGATCACCGGACAGTAAACCGGCGATTTATTCACAAATAGTACCGCACTGGATCGGTGCATAAATCCTGCCGACTGCATGCTGGAGTTAATTCTCCGCCTGCGGCGTGGGGGACCTTAACTCAATCGCGGCAAGCGACACAGGGCATCGACCGCACACCGGAATTACCCCGCCGGCGCGGCACACTGCTCGTTGTTTAATTAGTGCTGTAAACTATCAACGGACCGAATCTTCGGTGCGAACGGCTGCCTCTTGTTGTAATTCGAGGCGGGCGCAACAAGTTTAACTGCTTAACCACATCGGCTTGTAGCAATACGAGCCGATGAGCCAAACCTTTGCCCGTCCGAAACAGCGGATGGATCACGGTACCAATTTGCCGGTCGCGCAGTTAAACGCGGCGGTGAATGATGTATCCCGAATCGGGCGAAACAAAGGATCATTACACTTAAACTCTACTAACATGGAGAAAACATGCGAAAATCAATTGTTTCGCTTAACGGGTCGCTTCTGCAGCGATTCATCGGAATTGCCGCGGCGCTGCTCGTGGTTTTGAGTTTTGCGCCTGATCTGAGCGCGCAGGGATGTACAAATCTATGTCCAAACGAGAACTGGAGTGCCGTGAGAACAGAGAAAATAGAGTTCTCACCGAACTGTTGGATTGACGTTGAGTATTACACCCGGAGTTGCAATCAGGTGCCGGATTTTATTATCGAAGTGTACTTTAATAAAATTACGCTTGCTACAGACTGCACTGAATGCCGGACCGCTTTCAGCGCCGCCGGGATCACTGGACTGATCAATGATGCCATTCAGCATGCATTGGGCTCCAACCCCAATGATCTCAACCTACCTGCCGGCGGCGATCTGACGATATCCTGGCCGAAGTGCTGGAATTTGTCGCCTAGTGGTAAAGTCTGGTCTGGTTGCGGAGATCCTCCCTGTTGCGAACGCGTAATTTTGGGATGGACGCCGGGCGTAACGGCAGGCACGAGTACGACGGATCCAGGTACTTGTAATCCTTCATGCACGGCTGTATGCCAGTAATTTCCGGAACCTTCCTGAAATCATAAGGAGAAAAATACATGTATAGATCAGCTTTTTGTGCGTTTGTTGGTTGCCTGATTCTGGGTATGAATTTTGCTTCGGCTATCGCAGCAGACAATGTGCTCACACAGATCGATACCGATGGAACCCTGCACATCTCGATGGACGAAGGTTATGCATGGACCACGCTCAGTGAATATCTGGGAGTGAAATCCCCACAAAATCTGAAATTCTTCATCGATAATCAGGCGAATCTATTCTATTCGATCGACGGCGGATACGAATGGGACCGAGTTAAAAACGCACCTGAGCCAGTTGCTGCGGCATCGGCTGTTTCCACGACGAAATATGCCGAATCGGTCTCGCTAGGCAATCCCCCCTTGATTTTGTCGGTCGACCGCGACGGCAATGCCTGGCTGTCTTTTGACGGCGGGTACGAATGGATCAGCGAGGCTGAGTTTGAGCGCCAGAGTATAAACAACGAACCAGTTGGAGACGTGGTGAGCAATCCCGGCAGCAACGCCAGGATTTTGTACTTCAGACCGCACCCGCTGGAAGGCAATGCTGCTGCGATCCTGAATCTGCAGGATCGTTCCCAGGTTCGGCTGGCGCTTTACGACCTTCAGGGGCGCGAAGTGGCGGTTCTGGCCGATGGTATGCTGACGGCTGGTGAGCACAACATTCCAATTGACGCGGAAATGCTCAACCAGGGCGTGTACAGTTACAGCCTGCAGATCAACCAGATGGTGGAACGCGGCTCAGTAAGCGTCGTGCGTTGAATAGTATGTGCTCAAACGAACCTACGTTTTTCCAAATTTTTCCAATCAACTTGAGAACTCAATAGTGGAGAATAGAATGAAATCTCTGATTGAATCATGTACAGGTGCATGGCGCATGGCCATTATGGCCCTTGCCGTCGTGGGGCTGTCGATGTTTGTTCAGCCTACAGAGGCCTCGGCGCAGTGTGATCTGAATATTGATGCAAACAACTGCACCCCATATGAAGTTGACTCACGAATTCGAGACTTGGCAGCCAACGGCTGTCACGTTCGAGTGTACTATCGTATCATTAAATGTACGGATAATTGCCGTCTTTTTATCGACAGTCTGGTCTATCCAACCTTCGATGGTGATTGTTCCAACTGTGTTCATGACCTGACAAAAGCCAATATCGATGCAATTGTTCGCCAACTGATTCTACACGGTATGTATTTTAACCCCTGTGGGGACCAGCCTTTGGGCAGTGTTGAGGTCAGAATGCCTGCTTGTTGGAAACAATATTCCGGCGGTGCCGGCGGCGGCGGTTATACCAATATGGGTGCTTGTGGTCCGATACCTTGCTGCAAGGTTACATGGACAATTACGACCACCAATGGCTACATTACTGGTCTGTCGGCTGGAACTCCAGACCCGACTCCAAGCAGCTACGACTGCTCAAGCTATGGGGGGGGGTGTCGTGACATCTGTAATTAGGCCGTGTCCAGTTGATAGTTATTTAGTTCGTATACTGTAGAGATACCGACCGGCTTCAAAAAAAGCCGGTCGGCGTTTTTGTTTCGGGCATAGCCATTTTATCATCGACACATAAGCAACCTAAGAAAATGGATTGATCAGCATGACGAGCTTTCCTGGCAAATACCTGGTCCCGATTTGCGCCACACTATTGTTGTTGGGTATGCAAAACGCGCTCGCCCAACTCCAAACCAATCACTGGTACTTTGGCTTTAATGCCGGTTTAGTTTTCGAAGATGACGGACCTCGAGCCGATACCAACGGTGCGCTAGTTTCCGGAGAGAACTGCACAGCATATTCGGACCCATGCACCGGTGAATTGCTATTCTATTCAAACGGCGAGTCCATATGGGGAGCGGACCACAAATTCATTGAGAATGGACAGGGCCTTTTAGGCTCCCGAACAACTTCTCAAGGTGTTCTGATAGTGCCCTCGACTGGGCAGGACGATCGATTCTATTTTTTTGCCTGTGGGGCTTCGTCATCAGGAAAAGACTATTACAATCCACAATTTAGCGTTTCAGTTCTGGATCGGAATGGTGAAGACAATGCCTGGCGCGTTTGGATCAAAAATAAACACTTAATCGACTCGACTGCAGAAAAAGTTAGCGCTACCATGACCTGTGATGGCAATGGTTTTTGGATTATAACCCATCATATTCGACTGAATACATTCTATGTAATGAAGATTGACCAACGAGATGATTATACGACCGTGACTACAGTGCCAAACATGGGCTACCAACCACCAAATGTGCAAGTGGCCGATCCTGTTGCAAACTGGTTGTTTTCTGTCGGCGGCATGAAGATTTCGCCGGACGGAAAGTTACTGTGTCTGGTTTCGAGACACGGTCAGTTTGTCGAGATTTTCAGGTTTGACAATAAAACAGGGGAGATCAGCCAACCAATCAAGCTTGACATTCCGCCTCCTACGTACAATTACTACGGGTGTGAGTTTTCACCGGATAGTAAAAAACTCTATTTAACCAGGAGCAGTTGGAACAGTCGTGTGCTGCAATACGATCTTTCGATTTATAATAAAACAACAATTGAATCCAGTCTTGAAACAATAGGCGCACCTCGGTCCCAATTCGATGGCATTGGTGAGTCGCAAAGCATACAACTGGGGATGGATGGCAAGATTTATGTTTCTGATTTCAATTACCTTTTGAGTACAATAAATTACCCGAATGCCAAAGGAGTAGCTTGTGAGTTCCAAGACAGCACTGTCTATTTGGAAGGTCGTCATTCTGGATTCGGCGGCTCCCTCCCAGCATTCGTCAGCTCCTGGCTCTCACAGCCGC
The DNA here is from genome assembly GCA_030430495.1 of bacterium. Classification (GTDB taxonomy): domain Bacteria; phylum Bacteroidota; class Ignavibacteria; order Kapaibacteriales; family UBA7675; genus JAUIKM01. Next base: position 135,254 of record JAUIKM010000012.1, read on the forward strand.
CGGACGCCGGGCTCGAGTGCGCCAAACCACACGTCAAGTTCGAAGCCGACACCGTTCTCTGTGCCGGCGAATACCTTAAACTCAATGACTTAACACGCCGCAATCCAGCAAATTGGTCATGGACCTTTGAAGGCGGCGAACCCGCAACTTTCGACGGACCCGAGCCGCCCGAAATCCTCTATCGCAATCCCGGCCTGTTTAGCATTAAACTCATTGCGCAAAACGACAACGGCGCGGACAGCGGCGAAGTCGTCGTGCGCGTCAACCCCAAACCGGCAGTTGACGCCGGACCTGACATTACCGTCTGCCGCGGCGAGAGTGTGCCGCTTCTCGCGACGGGGGCGGCGCGCTACGAATGGCGCGCCGATGCCGGTATTGGAGATGTTAACAATCCACAGCAGAACTTCACGCCCGACGCAAGCGGCGAGTACGTTGTGTGCGGATGGAATGAGTTTGACTGCATGGACTGCGACACCGTGCTCGTCACCGTAGCGGACGTGTTGACCGCCGAAGCGGGCGACGACGTGCAGATCTGCCGCGGTGCGTCCGTGGTGTTAAACGGCAGCGGCGGGGCGGAGTTTTTCTGGACGCCGGCCGAGGGACTCGACGATGTTAATTCGGCCACACCGACCGCAAGCCCGCAGCAAACGACGCTGTACCGTCTGCGCGTCGGCAACGGAGCGTGCCAGGCCGTCGACTCCGTGCTTGTTGAAGTCCTGGATGTTCCGGATGTAAACGCCGGACCGGATCAGACGATCTGCCCCGGCGAGTCGGTTCAATTGACTACAACAGGTGCGCAGCGCTACGAATGGTCGCCCGCCACCGGACTCGACGATGTTAACTCGGCGACGCCGACGGCCGCACCGACTGAAACTCAAACCTATCGCGTGTTTGGATTTAACAACTCCGGCTGCGTCGACAGCGCCTTTGTGACGGTCAATGTTGTTAACGAACTCGACGTTCAGGTCGAAGTCCCCGAGCCCGTCTGCCGCGGGTCTGTCGTCCAACTCACAGCCTCCGGCGCGCAGAGTTACAGCTGGGAGCCCGAAGGTCTGTTCGACGATGCAAATTCACCAACGCCGCGTTTAACACTGGTTGAGAACATCACCGTCAGTGTGACGGGCCGCAGCGGCGGCTGCGAATCGACCGTTGACGTCGAACTCGAAGTCCTGTCCGATCCGGTGATTAACATCGAACCCGTAGCCGAGATCTGCGCGGGCGAGAGCGTAGATCTGCAAGCCTCGGGCGCGGTGACATATCGCTGGGAACCGGCCGACGGCCTCGACGATGTTAACTCGGCGATGCCGACCGCAAACCCGGATAAAACAACGGTGTACACCGTGAACGGAACCGACAACAATGGCTGTGAGTCGCAGGCTTCCGTGACGGTCAACGTGCGCCCCGCCGCCGAGCTGGAGTTTGAAGTTGTACGACTCAATGACCGCCCGGCCACGCCGGGTGAAGAACGCCTCGTGCAGATTCGTTTAAGCGGCGACGCAAACAACATTGAAGACTTAAACATCAGGGATCTGTCGCTGACGCTCGAATATCCGCTCAACGGCCTCGTCCTGCGCCGCGGCCACGAAGACGTGCTGCCGGGCTGGATCTGGACGGCGAACCCGGACCTGGCGGCCAACACGATTGAGTTTAACGGAAACGGAACGACGCCATTAACAAGCGGCGTCCTGTTCCAACTGCCGCTGACGGTTTTTCAATTTC
>JAUIKM010000055.1 GCA_030430495.1 bacterium
TCTCGGACCCGTGATTTGCCCTAAGTCTTTGGTTTTGAAGGAACTGGCGGTTTCAAACTGCAGGTCGAATCTACTTTTTTTGTGGCTCATAATCAACAATTTGTGCCGAATTTGGCGTTCGTGCGCTCGGTTTCATCGCCGTAACATCTTTAGTTTCAACAATTTGCGGGCGCGCCTCGCGCCGCGCTCCATAAATTGCCACCCGGAAACGGCCGCGGCGACGTCAGGCTCCGCTCCCGCTGACGAACAAAAATAACAAACAAGCCATGCATCGCAGGGCGAAGTGCTCAAGGCAGAAGTGATCCGCCGCAAACGCGATCGGGATCTGAATTCATCGCCGATTTCAATTCGTGTTGAACAGATCGTTGGTCCCGGACCGAAGATTTCCGTTGCTGTTAACATCCACATGAAGGAGTTGTAATTCTTGTTAACCGGATTGTTGTCCCGGAGGAAACCTCACCATGACTGAGGAAGTTAAACAACGCCGTTTTAATCCTTGTTAATCGGGTGTTCGGTCTCGGACCGGAGGATGTACAGAAGACGCAGCAGCACATTGACTCATAGTTTCAATCCTTGTTGATCGGATAGTAGGTCTCGGACCGGACGAGTCCGACGTCCGTATGTATCATCAGGAAGTTTCAATCCTTGTTGATCGGATAGTAGGTCTCGGACACGCACCTGTCGGACGCATTTTCGTACCATCCGTACGTTTCAATCCTTGTTGATCGGATAGTAGGTCTCGGACCCGCATTGGCACTGCTGGAAGCGGCAGATGAAAGTAAGTTTCAATCCTTGTTGATCGGATAGTAGGTCTCGGACATAGAGCAGAAGAGCTTAAACAGAAGTACGCAGAGTGTTTCAATCCTTGTTGATCGGATAGTAGGTCTCGGACGGCAAAACGTTTGCTACATACATTCAACTTACCTAGAGTTTCAATCCTTGTTGATCGGATAGTAGGTCTCGGACCTCCTGTTGGTGTCAGGGCGTCTTCCCGGAAGGCTTGTTTCAATCCTTGTTGATCGGATAGTAGGTCTCGGACAGGGTATGACAGGTTTACAAGCACCAAGACAGGCGGGTTTCAATCCTTGTTGATCGGATAGTAGGTCTCGGACCGTGGTACAAGGACCGCGTCTACTCTGACAAAGAGTGTTTCAATCCTTGTTGATCGGATAGTAGGTCTCGGACCGTAGGATTGATGCAAGGGAAGTCGATTCAGAGTGTTTCAATCCTTGTTGATCGGATAGTAGGTCTCGGACTTGCGTGTTCGATCAACAACGCATGCAGCGCGTTTGGTTTCAATCCTTGTTGATCGGATAGTAGGTCTCGGACACGAGACCGCGCCCACGCTCACAGTGTGCGGGAACAGGTTTCAATCCTTGTTGATCGGATAGTAGGTCTCGGACAGGGACAGGAAAGGGCGGCGCTATACTGAAGCGAGAGTTTCAATCCTTGTTGATCGGATAGTAGGTCTCGGACTCGGGAACTCATTGTCGGCCGGACTGCAACAAGTTTGTTTCAATCCTTGTTGATCGGATAGTAGGTCTCGGACGTATGCACATATGGCTCTTGGTAGACAGAGAAAAGTTGTTTCAATCCTTGTTGATCGGATAGTAGGTCTCGGACAGGGAGGGCATAGGGCATCATGACTGATGAATACGAGTTTCAATCCTTGTTGATCGGATAGTAGGTCTCGGACTCCAGCATTCTGCACTCAGCGCTGCTTGCTGCTGACATGTTTCAATCCTTGTTGATCGGATAGTAGGTCTCGGACGAATCAGCGTGTAGAATGCGATCGCATAGACCGATTGTTTCAATCCTTGTTGATCGGATAGTAGGTCTCGGACTTAGTCGCCGGGAAAATCGCCCCGGAAACAATCCCCGGTTTCAATCCTTGTTGATCGGATAGTAGGTCTCGGACATACTTTCGGTTAGATTTCATAGGCGGGTCGCATGTGTTTCAATCCTTGTTGATCGGATAGTAGGTCTCGGACCCGATACTTTTCAGAGGAGTTGTATGCTTCGAATCAGTTTCAATCCTTGTTGATCGGATAGTAGGTCTCGGACCCGTGATTTGCCCTAAGTCTTTGGTTTTGAAGGAACTGGCGGTTTCAAACTGCAGGTCGAATCTACTTTTTTTGTGGCTCATAATCAACAAAATGTGCCGATTTTGGCGCTTGTGCGCTCGGTTTTGCCGCTGTAACATATTTAATATCAACAACTTGCGGGCGCGCCCCGCGCCGCGCTCCATAAATTGCCACCCGGGAACGGCCGCGGCGGCGTCCAACTCCGCTCCCAATGACGAATAAAGATAACAAACAAGCCATGCATCGCAGGGCGAAGTGCTCAAGGCCGGAGTGTTTCGCCGCAAACGCGATCGGGATCTGAATTCATCGCCGATTTCAATTCGTGTTGATCAGATCGTTGGTCTCGGACTATGGCAGATATCAGCGTTAGTATAGCGCTCGACCAGTTTCAATCCTTGTTGATCGGATAGTAGGTCTCGGACCCGATATTCACGCAATATGGCCGAACGTGAATTTTGGTTTCAATCCTTGTTGATCGGATAGTAGGTCTCGGACCCAGCCGGACAAGCCGATTATTCTGGCGATGGATTTGTTTCAATCCTTGTTGATCGGATAGTAGGTCTCGGACTTGAATCCGAATTCGAACCGGTCCAAAAAACAGATGTTTCAATCCTTGTTGATCGGATAGTAGGTCTCGGACGGGTATTGAGAGTGCCAAACGAACAGGACAGATTGGAGTTTCAATCCTTGTTGATCGGATAGTAGGTCTCGGACTCGACTGGCGCTCCGCCCGCAACTATCTCCTCTTGAGTTTCAATCCTTGTTGATCGGATAGTAGGTCTCGGACCCGTGATTTGCCCTAAGTCTTTGGTTTTGAAGGAACTGGCGGTTTCAAACTGCAGGTCGAATCTACTTTTTTTGTGGCTCATAATCAACAAATTGTGCGAAATTTGGCGTTCGTGCGCTCGGTTTTGTCGCCGTAACATCTTTAATTTCAACAACTTGCGGGCGCGCCCCGCGCCGCGCTCCATAAATTGCCACCCGGGAACGGCCGCGGCGACGTCAGGCTCCGCTCCCGCTGACAAACATAATCAAAAAACAAGCCATGCATCGCAGGGCGAAGTGCTCAAGGCCGGAGTGATCCGAGAGGAGCAGGCCGCCGGATTGACACCGAAATATTGCGCCGCGCGCGACTTAACGAACCTTGAACGTCGCCATCGTGATGATGGCCAGCAATGCCGCGATGATGTAAAAACGCGTCACGATTTTGGATTCGGGAATGCCGCACTTCTCAAAGTGATGATGCACAGGCGTCATGCGGAAGATGCGTCGCCCCTCGCCGTATTTGCGTTTGGTGTATTTGAAGTACAAGACCTGCAGAATGACGCTCACCGTCTCCGCAAAAAAGATGCCGCCAAGAATAGGCAGCAGAAATTCTTTTTTAACCAGAACACACAAACCGCCGATGGCGCCGCCTAAAGCCATCGAACCCGTGTCGCCCATGAATATCTGCGCCGGGTAGGCGTTGAACCAGAGGAAACCCAGCGCCGCGCCGCAGAGCGCCGCACAGAAAATGCTTAACTCGTCGCTGCCCGGCAGGAAAATAATGTTAAGATAATCCGAGAATCTGGCGTTGCCCGAGACGTAGCAGATTAAACCCAGCGCAAACGTCGAAATTCCCACCGTGCCGATCGATAAACCGTCCAGGCCGTCCGTCAGGTTAACCGCGTTCGACGTGGCCGTGATGACAAAGACCACCACCGGAATGTAAAACACGCCGAAGTCGAAGTTGAGGTCTTTTTCAAATGGGATCGTCGTGACCGTGTTAATCGCGTCGTAACCGGCGCTGAACCAGTCCGGCAGGAAATAAATCGTGCAGCCCAGAATTAAACCGATGGCAACCTGGCCGATCAGTTTATAGCGCGCGATTAAACCCTTCGGCAGTTTAAGTATGACTTTCCTGTAGTCGTCCACAAAACCGACGACGCCCATCCAGGCGGTGACGAGCACAATTAAAATAACGTAGGGGTTGGCGATGTCCGCCCACAATATTGTCGGGATCAGCAGCGCGGCCAGAATAATCAAGCCGCCCATCGTCGGCGTGCCGGCTTTGCTGATATGCGTGCCCGTCTGCGCCAGCTCGGGTTTGGCCAGCTCGCCTATCTGCTGACTGCGCAGTCTGTTAATAATGCGCGGACCGATAAACAGACCGATGATGAGGGCCGTGACGGCCGCCGCCGCCACGCGGAAGGTGACGAACTGGAAAACACTCACACCCGGAAGTGCAAACTGCTCTTCGAGGAAAAGGCCGAAATAATACAGCATAGCACCGCCGGTTTAATGTGAGCCTGAATCCGCCTGCGCCGCGCGCAGATGCGAGATGATAACTTCCATGCGAATGCCGCGCGATCCCTTCACCAACAGCAGGTCGCCCGCGTGCAGCAGCGTCTTTAACTCCGCCGCGGCTTCGTCGGATGTGTCGAAGGAGCGGATGTCCGCGGCGGCCTGCGCGCTGAGTGCGCGTTTAAAGGCCGGGCCGACGAGCAGGACCTTGACAAAGGGAAACTGCGCGCGAATTTCCGCTATTAACATTTTGTGTTCAATCTGTTCGTCCGCGCCCAGCTCGCGCATGTCGCCCAGGGCGGCGTAGACGCGTCCGGGATGCGGCATGGCGTCCAGCGTGGCCAGGGCCGCGCGCATCGAAGCGGGGTGGGCGTTGTAGCTGTCGTTCAGCACCGTCACGCCGCCGATTTCCTCCAGGCGCATGCGCGCGTAGTCGCCGTATTGCGAGGCTTCATACGCGCCCAGGGCGTCGCAGATCTGTTGAAGCGGCACGCCCAGAGCCCGTCCCGCGGCGGCGGCGGCGATGGCGTTCAGTCCCGCGGCGCGTCCGATTATGCGCATGTGCGCATGTGCGCCGTGGCCGTCGTTGAACTGAAGGTGCGGACGCACCTGCATGTCGAGTTTAAGTCCGACCGCGACATCGGCGTCGATTGTTTGCCCGAAGGTCAACGCGCGCGGGCGGCGGCGCTGCCGCGCCAGGCGTTCGTCGTCCAGGTTGACCAGGGGCACGCCGCCATGCGATTCCAGGTAGTCGAAGAGCGCGAGTTCTTCGCGTTCAACGCCGTCAAGATCGATCAATTTTTCGAGGTGTTCCTTGGCGATCATCGTAATCAGGCCGTGCGTCGGCCCGCAGATGCGCGCCAGTTCGGCGATTTCGCCCGGCTCGTTCGTGCCGATTTCAATCACCGCGGCTTCGTGGCTCTCGTCCAGTTGCAGCAGCGTCAGCGGCACGCCGACGCGGTTGTTGTAATTTGCGCTGGTCTTGAGTGTGTTGAACTGCGTGGCCAGGACGGCCGCGCAGAGATCTTTTGTGGTTGTTTTTCCGGCCGAACCGGCGACGGCCAGCACGGGAATGTTAAATCGGCGGCGGTGCGCCGCGGCCAGGTCGCCCAGCGCCGTGAGTGTGTCGTTAACAAGAATCAGCGGGGTATTGTCGGGCAGCCGATCCCATTTGTCGCGCGCATCGCGCTGCACCAGCAGGGCGGCCGCGCCGGCGGCCAGGGCCTGATCGAGGAAGTCGTGGGCGTCGAAGTGTTCGCCGCGCAGGGCCGTAAACAGTGCGCCGGGGCGCAGCGTGCGTGTGTCGCTGCAGACGCCGCGCAGGCGCAGGTCCGCGGGGCAATTGCGCAATTCAACATCGCCCAGGGCCGCGGCCAGGGCGTCCCGGGAAAAAGTCGCGTGGTTTGTAAACATTCGGAAGACTGAAGTCGCTCGTTTCGCTCTTGCTGCGGCGGTTGAACCGCCGGCCAAAGATACGCAAAATGTGCTCAGGCCAAAAACGCGGGCGGAGCCGCGGCGACTTATTTGTCCGCGCGTGGAGAACCGAGTCGTTTAACATCGTCGCGCAGGTCGGAATCGCCGTCTTCGTCGTTGTCCAGCTCGACGCGGTCGGCCAGGCTGCGCGCTTCCGGCGCCGTGCTGACCGGCAATGTGATCACAAAGGTGGTGCCGCGGTCCACCGCGCTCCGGATGTCGATGCGCCCGTTGTGCGCTTCCACGATGGATTTTACGATCGAGAGTCCCAGGCCGTGGCCGCGGATGTTCTGCGAGCGCGCCTTGTCGACGCGGTAAAAGCGGTTGAATATCTTCTGCAGGTCCTCCGGCGGAATGCCGATGCCCGTGTCGCGCACATTGATGTCCACCAGGTCGTCGCGCCGCGTCATCGTCACAAAAATCTCGCGGCCGGCGGGCGTGTATTTGATGGCGTTGTCGATTACGTTCAGCAGGGCCTGGTGCAGGCGCACGCGGTCGCCGCGCGTGTGGATGGCCTCGCCGGCGTCAAAGTGCACGGTGATCGACTTGTCCTCGGCCAGGATCATCGCATCCTCGCAGATGTCGCTCAGCAGCGCCGTCAGGTCGACGGTTTCCAGTTGCAGCTGGATTTCGCCGGAGTCGGCGCGCGAAAGCTGGAGCAGATTCTGGACGACTTTGGACAGGCGCATGACTTCTTCCTGCGCGGAAATCAGAATTTCTTCGTACTCGCCGGCCGTGCGTTTGGAGCGCAGCGCAATCTCGAGCTCGCCCATCAGGATCGCCAGCGGCGTGCGCAGCTCGTGCGACGCGTCGCCCGTAAACTGGCGGATCTGCTGGAAGGAGGCTTCCAGGCGCGAGATCATCTCGTTCAGCGTCTCCGTCAGCCGCGCTATCTCGTCGTTGACCGGCGGCACGGGTAATCGCTGACTCAAATTGCTGGCGGTTATCTCTTTGGCGGAGCGGTTGATGTCTTCAATCGGCAGCAGCGAATACTTGGCCAGGAACCAGCCGCCGAAGGTCGAAATCAGCAGCACGGCCGGCGCGGCGATCAGCAGAGAACTGAACAGGTCGTTCAGCGTCGCGGCGATTTCCTCCACCGGATAGGCCACCGTAATCTGCGCCTGTGAGGTGTAGTAGAGCAGGATGCGCAGCGTCTTGCCGCCGATGTCGTACTGCGAACGCACTTCCCAGTAGGAATTGGTGTCGATCGACGCAATCAGGTCCAGCGGCCGCGGCAGCGAGTCGCGCTCCAGGTTTTCCGAGCGCCACACAATCGTGCCCGCCGTGTCGGCCACCTGGATGAAGTAATTCTGCTGGTTCAGCAGGATGTGTTCGTAGACGGCGGACCACACCAGGCCCGGCTGTTGGTTGGCGGCGGCCGAGTCCTGCACGGGCAGCACCGGACCTTCAAAATCGCGCAGGGGCTGCTGGCTCAGGAAACTGAAGCGGCTGGAGGGACTGCCGGCGTCGCCGTTGGGCTGGGCCGTCGTCAGCGTTGTGTTGGTCGCTTTGAGCTGCTGGACGATGTAGTACTCCAGCGACTCGGCGACTTTCAGAATCGAGGTGTCGAGGTTGGCCTGCAGGTCGCGCGAGACGGTTTCGTAGTTCAGGTAGCCGAAAAATCCCATGGTCAGGGCCAGGATGGCCGTGTACCACATCGTCAGTCGCCAGCGGAGGGGGAGTTTCAGCATAGAATTTGGAACGTCGTCTTGTGCTTTGGGGGCAATCTAACATGGCGCGACGAATATCCGCGCAGAATTGATAACTTGGATTTTCTTCCCGACAAGCTTGCCGATACCCGGGCCGCGCATGGACACACTGCTCGCTCTCGACCGCGAACTCTTTTATTTCATCAACCGCACGCTGGCCAACACGCCGGCGGACTGGTTCTTTGCGCTGATCACGGATCGCATCGTCACCCTGGCCATTTTAATACCGCTTTTGTTTGTCCTCGTGTTGCGCGGCGGCAAACGGGCCTGGATTTTTGTGCCCCTGCTCGTGTTGGCCATCGCCGCCGGCGATCAGTTCAACAGTGAGTTTTTGAAGGAATGGGTCGGGCGCCTGCGTCCATGTAGAAGTCTGGACGACGTGCGCACGCTCGTGCACTGCGGCGCCGGCAAGTCCTTTCCCTCCTCACATGCCGTCAATATGTTCGCCGCGGCGACGATGACGCACTTTTTTTACCCGCGTGCGCGCGTCTGGGTGTTTCTGTACGCCTCTCTGGTGGCGCTTTCGCGCGTCTACTGCGGCGTGCACTATCCGCTGGACGTGCTGGCGGGCGCGCTGGAAGGCAGCCTGATCGCCTTTCTGTTTTACACGCTGTGGCGTCTGGCGGCGCGGCGCTGGAGTCTGTTGGCCCTGCCCTCGGCGGACAGGCGATGAGCGTCGCGTGCCGGCCGGCTTGAAAATCCCGTTTGTCGGCTCTATCTTTGCAGATTAGCCCGGATGCGACCGCGCCTGCCGGCTCGGATCCCGGTCCTTCCCCAATCGATATACAGCTTCGACCTCTATGCGCCGAATTTCCACCTTTGGTGTGATCGTGTTTTGTATCTGTCTTGCATTGCAACTCCAAACGCTGCAAGCACAGACGGCCAGTCCCTATGAACCGCTCTCGCGCCAGCAGATAGCGCGCATCGTCGGCGCGCCCGACCGCGTGATTGTCTCCCTGGCGGGGCAGTGGGAGCGCCGCTCCGACGACGAAGTCACGACGGTGGCCATTCCGCGCTCGGTGATGCACGAGGTGGAGACGACCTACTCGCGCACGTTCACCATTGAGGAGTCGATGGTGCAGGACATGAGCTGGCAGCTGCTGGCGCTCGGCGCGGGTTACCGCACGGACATCCGCATCAACAACCAGTATCTGGGCAGTCACATCGGCGGCTCGGCGCCGTTCAATCTGCGCATTCCCAACGCCGCACTGCGCTCCGGACTTAACACGATTGAAATTGTCATCAACAATGTGCTTGATCCCGCCTCGACGGTTCCGCCGCGGCGCGGTCCGCTCGGTTCGATCAACTTCGGCGGGATTTACAGAGAAATTTATCTGATCGGTTCGCCGCACGTATGGGTCGGCGGCGCGTCCGTGCAGACCGCCTTTGCGTCCGGCTACGGCTCGGCGCGCGTCGACGTCAATGCGCTGGTGTCGTCGGGCATGCTGGATCACCTGGTGATTCCGGTAGACACGCTCGGCGGCGATTCGGCCGACGTGGCGGCGCGCAGCGCCATCTCCAGCATTGCGGTCAGCGTCGAAGCCGAGCTCATCGGTCCCGGCGGTCAGGTCTTCAGCGCCGACCTGCCGCTGACCGTCGACCTTGAGCCGGAGCGCAATCTGCCGGCCAAACTCTCGATCAACGTCGACCAGCCGCAGCTCTGGTCCCCGCAGTCGCCGGGGCTGCACACCCTGCGCGTGCGCCTGCGCGTCAACGGCGGGGTGGTGGACACCTACGAACGGCGCATCGGGCTTTACGATCTGGACAAATCCGACGGCGCGGCCCTGCGCCTCAACGGCAAGCCGCTGATGATCAACGCCGTGGAATACGTGGAGCACATCGCCGGCCGCGGCCGCACCCTCAATGCCGCCGAAATGGAAGCCGACGTGCGCGCGTTGAAGACGCTGGGCGCGAACGTCGTGCGAGCGCGCCACGCCGCGCCGCACCCGCATTTTGTGAACCTCTGCGACGCCTACGGCCTGTTTGTGCTGATCGATCTGCCGGTGCAGGACGTGCCCGACGGAATCATCGGCTCTGATAATTTTATCGCGACGTCGGAAAACCTGATGCGCGAATACCTCGAGTTTTACGACCTCAATCCTTCCGTGCTGGGATGGGGCATCTCCGACGGCCTCGAGGCCGGCGCACCCGGCACGCAGCGCTACGAAGAAGCGATCATGCGCATCGTGCGCGACGGCTCGCAGAACATCGCCTACAAATCCGTGCGCCAGAATTTGACGCAGCTGGATCCGGACAATGTCGACCTGCTGATGCTTTCGATGCACACGGAAGACCTGGCCGTATTCCGCGCCGAGCTGGAGCGCCTGCGCGGTCTGTCCAACGGCAAACCGCTCATCGTCGGATTCGGGTCGGTGGTGCAGGCCGGCAACCACAACGGTTACTCCGATCCCCTCTCCGAAGAAGCCAAGGCAAAATTTCTGCGCGACCGCGTCCGCGCGGTGCGCGAGAGCCGTCCCGACGACGGCGTCATGGTCTGGTCCTTCAACTCCTACCAGACCGCGCGGCCGATCCTGACGAACAACTACTCCGATCCCTACGCGGCCACCTGCGGCCTGATGAATGCCGAGCGCGAGTCCGGCCTGGCCTACGACGTGGTGCGGGCGCTGTTCAACGACGAGGAGGAGCCTTTTATCACCGCCGGCACCTACCGGATGACCACGCCCTTCATTTACACCATCGTTTGCGTGGTGATGATCATCGTCTTTTTTGTGATCATCAACAGTTCGCGTCGTTTCCGCGAAAACGTCATGCGCGCCCTCGTGCGCCCCTACAATTTTTACGCCGATATTCGCGATCAGCGTATCCTTTCAAATGCCAGAACGGTTCTATTGTCTCTTTTGCTTTCGAGCGGGCTGGGGATCGTGGTGTCGGCCTTGCTGTACCATCTGCGCAGCAGTTTTGAACTGGACTATCTGCTCAGCGTCGTCATCGTTTCCGACCGACTCAAGGAGATCGTCGATCTCGCCGTCTGGTCGCCGGAGTTGTCGATTCTGGCGGGCACTCTGATATTCCTCTCGCTCTTTTTCGGCGTGGCGCTGGCCATCCGGCTCGGTTCGATGTTCGTGCGTTCGCGCATCTTTTTCAACGATGCATTTGTTATTGCAGTCTGGGCGGGACTGCCGGCGCTCTTTTTGTTGCTGCCCGCCATGGGCATTTACCAGCTGCTGGAACTGGGCGGTTTTGTGCCGCCGGTTATTCTTTTGCTGTTACTTCTGGGCGGCTGGATACTCTATCGCGTGTTGCGCGGGACGGCGGTTATTTACGACGTCTGGGCGCCGAACGTCTACGTTACCGGGATTGCCCTTTTGCTTGTCATCGGGATTGCAGTCGTCGTTTACATGGACGCAGTCTGGTCGTCCATCGACTATGTGAACTATTTTGCCCGGGTAATTCTGCCCTGAGGCTCGACAACGAACAAAAAAAGGCTGTTGTCAGAGGAGGTCGGGAGAGGCAAGGCGCGGAAAATTTTTGAGGGCTTCGTCGGAATTCTGGATCCGTCGCAGCCATGTCGGCTCGCCCCGGCAGGAAATGAGACAATCAAACCAGAACCAGCGGACATTATGAGTACTTTTACCTGCTACCCCGGCGGGCAGTTACGCTTTACCGTAGCTTGCCTGTCTGCCCTGCTTTTGACGGGACTATACGCCTGCGGAAGTGAAGAAACGGCACAAACCGGTTACCCCACGGATTTCAGCGCCGAACCGCTTTTTACGCTGCTGCCGCCCTCCTGGACCGGCGTGGATTTCGAAAATGTGATCGTCGAGGACTCGATTGTCAACTACATCGAGTGTTACAACTGCTTCAACGGCGGCGGCGTGGGCATCGGTGATTTTAATTCGGACGGCATGCCGGACGTGTATCTGTCGGGCAACGTCACGCCGGACAAACTCTATCTGAACCGCGGCGGCATGCAGTTTGAAGATGTGACGGCGGCGGCCGGCATCGTCGACCCCGGCGGCTGGCGCATGGGCGTCACGGTGGTGGACATCAACGCGGACGGGCACGACGACATCTACGTCTGCCGCGCGCTGCGGCACCGCACCAAAGAAGAGCGGCGCAACCTCCTGTACATCAACAACGGCGACGCCACTTTTACGGAGCAGGCCGCGGCCTACGGCCTGGACGACAGCGGCTATTCGACGCATGCGGCCTTTTTTGACTACGACCGCGACGGCGACCTGGACATGTACCTGGTCAACCAGCCGAGCGGCGGCCGCGCCCTGGTGTTGAGCCGCGCCCAGCGCAAAATCTGGATGGACGAAGACCCGGACGTGCGCGATAAAATGTACCGCAACAACTCGGACGGCACCTTCACGGACGTCAGCGCGGAGGCGGGCATCTGGAACTACGGCCACGGTCTGAGCGGCTCGGTGGGCGACATCAACGACGACGGCTGGTTCGATATTTACGTCGCCAACGATTTCTACGAGCAGGACTACCTGTACATCAACAACGGCGACGGCACGTTTACGGACCGAATCAAGGACTATACGCGCCACCTGAGCAACTTCGGCATGGGCTCCGACGTGTCGGACTTCAACAACGACGGTCTGCTGGACGTGGTGGTGGTGGACATGGTGGCGGAGGACCGCTACCGCAACAAAGTCCTGATGGGCGCGATGAGCAACGAAGAGTTCTGGACGACGATCGACTCGGGCTTCCACTACCAGTACATGTTCAACACGCTGCAGGTGAACAACGGCGCCGGCGCGTTCAGCGAGATTGGCCAGATGGCCGGCATCTCCAAAACGGACTGGAGCTGGGCGCCGTTTTTTGCCGATCTGGACAACGACGGATTCAAGGACCTCTACATCACGAACGGCATTATTCGCGACATCCGGCACAACGACTACAGCCGCAAGACAACGATGGCGCATACGATGTCCGGCCGGGTGGACGAGCACGTGATGAAACTGATGGAGGCGATGCCTTCGACGAAACTGCCGAACTACGCCTATCACAACGACGGCGACTGGCATTTCAGCGACAAAGCCAAAGAATGGGGGCTGGGGCGTCCGAGTTTTTCCAACGGCGGCATTTACGCCGATCTGGACGCCGACGGGGATCTGGACCTGGTGATCAACAACTCCAACGACACGACTTTTATGTACCGCAACAACTCGATCGAGCGCGGCGGGGACAACGGCTGGGTGCAGTTTGAATTCCGCGGGCCGGCCAAAAATCCGCGCGGCATCGGCGCGCGCGTGACGATCGAGTACGAAGGCGGCCTCCAGTACCAGGAGATTTCGTCCGCGCGCGGTTTCCACTGTACGCCGCAGCCGATTGCGCACTTTGGACTGGGCACACAAGTCAAACAGATCGAACGCGCCATCGTGGTCTGGCCCGACGGCAGCGTGGAGACAATTGTCAATCCGGCGCTCAACCGGCGCCATGTGATCGACGTCAAAAACGCCGGTGCAGGCGACGCGGCGCGGCCTTCGCGCGCGGCGATTGCCGGCGATCCGCTGATGCAAAGCGACAAAGCGCTGTTCAGTCCGCCGCCGGCGCACCGGGAAACGCCCTATGACGACTTTCTGCGCGAAGTGCTGCTGCCGAACAAGATGTCGCAGCTCGGCCCCGGCATGGCCGTGGGCGACGTCAACGGCGACGGCGTGGAAGACATGTATATCGGCGGCGCGAGCGGTTTTGCGGGCAAATTGTACGAGTACCGCGATGGACGTTACGTTCTGTCGGCGGCGAGCGGTGTATTCGCCGCACATGCCAAATCTGAAGACATGGGCGCGCTGCTGTTCGACTGCGACGGGGACGACGACCTGGACCTCTACGTGGTCTCGGGCGGCAACGAGTGTGAGGCGCGCGCAGACAAGCTGCAGGATCGTTTGTACCTGAACGACGGCCGCGGGCGCTTCAGCTACGCAAAAGCGGCTCTGCCGCAGATGGTCGGCAGCGGGTCCTGCGTGACGGCGGGCGATTTCGACGGGGACGGCGACCTGGATCTGTTTGTCGGCGGTCGGCAGGTGCCGGGCGACTATCCGCTGCCGGGCCGCTCCTACCTGCTGGAGAACACGGGCGGAACGTTTGCGGACGTGACGGAGGAGCGCGCGCCGCAGCTCAAACGCATCGGCATGGTGACGTCGGCCCTGTGGACGGACTTTGACGGCAACAGCCGCCGAGACCTGCTTATTGTGGGCGAATGGATGCCGATCACTTTCATGCAGAACACCGGTTCCGGTTTTGAAGACGTCACGGCCAAACGCCTGGCGATGAAAACCAACGGCTGGTGGAACAGCGTGGCCTCGGGCGACTTCGACAACGACGGCGACCTGGACTACGTGGTCGGCAACCTGGGCAAAAACGCCAAGTTCAAGACCTCGGAGGAAAAACCCTTCCAGGTTTATCACAACGATTTTGACGACAACGGCAAAGCGGACATCGTGCTGGCGGCGTACAGCGGCGACGTCAACTATCCGGTACGCGGGCGCGAGTGTTCGAGCGAGCAGATCCCTTCGATCGAGCGCAAATTCCCGACCTACGCCGACTTTGCGAAGGCCGATCTGGACGACGTCTACGGGCGCGAAGCGCTGCGCAACTCCTACTCGGCGCGGGTTTACACCTTTGAGAGCATGGTGCTGCGCAACGAAAACGGCGAGTTTGTGCCTCAGTCGCTGCCGGTACAGGCTCAGATAGCGCCGATCAACGGCATGCTGGTGATGGACGTGGATACGGACGGTTTTCTGGATATCGTAGCAGTCGGGAATAATTACCAGGCGGAAGTTGAAACGCAGCGTTACGACGCCGGCATCGGCCTGGTGCTGCACGGCAACGGCGACTGCGGGTTTACGGCTGTCAGCGTGCTGAACAGCGGCTTCCTGGCTCGCGGCGACGCGCGGTCGCTCGTGCGCATTCACCATCCCGAAAAGGGGCCGGTTCTTGTGGCGGCGAACAACAACGACGCCTTTGACGTTTTCAGTTTCAACGACATCAATGCGGCGATGCGCCCGGTTGTGATTCAGCCGGACGACGATTACGCCGTGGTGGAATTTTCCGACGGCCGGCGACAAAGACGCGAATTTCATTTTGGAAGCGCGTATCTTTCCGCCTCATCGCGCACCTTTTACATGACCAGCGATATGAAATCGGTGCGCGTTATCAATCGGGAAGGGATGCAGCGCGAACTGGCGTCGCCCGACCTGGCATCGCACTAGCGGGACCGCGTTTGACGCGGCGGCCAATTGGAGAACAGAGCTATGTTAAAAGGCGGGGCCGGACGCTCTCGATTTGAACATTTCGGTCCGGACGGAGGCGACCTGGAGGATCGCGAGATCACGATTCTCCAGGCCATTGTTCACTACTACATCCTGTCGGCAACGCCGGTCGGCTCGCGCGTGCTGTCCAGATACCTGGAGGACCAACTCAAGCTCAGCGCGGCTTCCATCCGCAATGTCATGTCGGATCTTGAGGACAAGGGCTACATCACACATCCGCACACCTCGGCGGGGCGCATTCCGACGGACCGCGGCTACCGCTACTACGTCGACACGCTGCGCGGCATTGAACGACTGAGCCTGACCGAAGCCGACTCAATCCGTCGCCAACTTGACGAAGCGCCGACGGACGCGGTGCTGCGGCAGGCTTCGCGCATCATTGGTGCGCTGTCCCACAACCTTGGCGTGGTGTCGATTCCGGAGCTGTCGGACGCGACGATTGGTCGCATAGAGATAATTTCGATCTCCTCGGCGCGCCTGCTGGTGATTGTCACGCTGGAATCCGATCTGGTGCGGACCATCACGCTGGAAGTCAATTTTGAGATTGACTCGCGCGAACTGGACGCCGTGACGCAGCAGCTGAACGAGCGGCTGAGCGGCCGCAAACTCAGCTTTATCCGCGAGAATATCGAGGCTGTCATCAACGAGGTGCAGACGGACAACAAAGACATCCTGCGTCTTTTTGTCGACTCGGCCGACACGTTGTTCTCGCGCCACCTGGCGACGGGCGACAAGGTGCACATCGCCGGTGCGGGCAACCTGCTCGAACTGCCCGAGTTCGAAAACACGAACCGGATACGCGGCATCATCGAAATGATTGAGAGCGAGGAAATCGTGGTGCACCTGCTGGACAGCACCAGTTCGGTGGAGGGCCAGGTGAAGGTGTATATCGGCGAAGAAATGACCGAAACCATCATGCAGGATTACAGCCTGCTTACCACGCGTTATCGCATCGATTCCGGCTCCGGCGCCATCGCGCTGATCGGCCCCAAACGCATGAATTACTCCAAAATGATCGCAATTCTCAACAACGTCGCCCAGGCTCTCTCGGTCAAATAATTCCGTCAAATATTTACCTGCCACGGTCGTTAATTCGTGTTGTCAAAAGCGCCTGGGACGGGCCGCCGACAGGCATGAATGGCGGCACAGGGCGTCCCGACGCCTTTACCATGCCAAGTTTCGAGGGATAAGATGAACGAACACGAAAGCGCAACCGCTCAATCCGGCGATGCCGCCCACAACGACAACGCCGACGGCGTTGAGATTCCGGTGGAAGGCATTGGAGCCGCTGCGGCCGCTGACGACTCGAACGATCAACAAGCTGCATTTGCGAATGACGATACGGAGGATGAGGCGTTGGCATCGCGTAAAAAAGAAGTTGCTGAACTGAAGGAACGCATTGCGGCGCTCGAAGCCGAGCGCGACGAGTTCCGCGAGCACGCCGGCCGCAAAGTGGCCGAGCTGGAAAATTTTCGACGTCGGACGGAGATTGAACGCAAGGATACCATGCGCTACGCCAACATGGACCTGCTGCGCAAACTCCTGCCCGTTCTGGATGATCTGGGCCGCGCCGTACAGGCCGCCAATGCCGGCGGCGATTTTGAGTCGCTGCGCAAAGGTGTGGAACTCGTGTACGGCAAAGCGCGCACGAGTTTTGAGGATGCCGGAGTGACTCCGATGGAAGTTGTCGGCAAACCCTTTGACGTCAATCATCACGAAGCGCTGATGGCCGCACCGTCCGCCGAGCACCCGGAAGGACACGTTGTAAACGAAGTGGAACGCGGTTATCTCTATCACGACAAGGTGCTGCGCCACGCAAAAGTGGTGACGTCCACCGGCGCACCGGAAGCCCCGCAGGCCTCCGGCGAAGCTGAACAACCGGGTGCGTCGATTGATATCAAAGCCTGATGCTGCGGTGCCGCAGCACAGACTGTCCGCCGCAGCACCGACTTGAGCCGAATCCGTTAAAAAATCCGTGTCTGTATACAAAACCGTTTGGTGACTGACTAAATGTCAAAACGCGACTACTACGAAATCCTGGGCGTGGAGCGCAGCGCCGATGCCAAAGAAATCAAGGCGGCCTATCGCCGCCTGGCGTTGAAGTTTCACCCCGACCGCAATCCCGACAACAAAGAAGCCGAAGCGTCCTTCAAAGAAGCGACAGAAGCCTACGAAGTCCTGAGCGACGACGCCAAGCGCCAGCGCTACAACCAGTTTGGCCATGACGGCATGCGCGGCGGTCAGGATTTCCACCAGTATTCCAATGTCGGCGACATTTTTGAGCAGTTCTTCGGCGGCGGCGGCGGTGGAGGCGGCGGCTCCATTTTTGACGACTTTTTCGGCGGTCAGGGGCGCGGCGGCGCGCGTCAGGCGCAGGGCCAGCCGGGCGCGGATCTGAAAATTGATCTGACTCTTTCGCTGGAGGAAATCGCCTCCGGCGTGGAAAAAACGCTCAAGTACAAACGTTGGGCGGCCTGCGACACCTGCAGCGGCACCGGCGCTAAGTCCGGTAAAACCGCGGTATGCCGCACCTGCGGCGGCAACGGCCAGGTGCAGAACGTGCGCCGCACCGTCTTTGGGCAGTTCGTCAATGTGGCGACCTGCCCGGCTTGCCAGGGATCCGGGCAGACGATCACGGAGAACTGCGACGCCTGCAAGGGCGACGGCCGCGTGCAGGAAGAAAAAACGATCAAGGTCAAGGTTCCGGCCGGGGTGGCCGAGAGCAATTACATCCCGTTCCGCGGCAAGGGGCATGCCGGGCGAAGGGGCGGACCGGCGGGCGATCTGATCGTCGCCATCCACGAAAAAGAGCACGAGTACTTCGTGCGCGACAACAGCGACATTCACTACAACCTGCAGATTTCCTATCCGCAGGCCGTGCTCGGCGCCGAGGTAGATGTACCGACGCTGGCGGGCGAATCCACCGTAAAAATCGAGCCCGGCACACAGCCGGGAACGCGCCTGCGCATGCGCGATAAAGGCGTGCCGAAACTTCAATCTCATGGTCGGGGCGACCAGATAATCCACATCAACGTGTTTGTTCCGCGCGCGGTCAATTCCAGGGAGAAACAACTCCTGAAGGACATGGCGCGCAACAATACGTTTTCACCGGATGGAAAGCCCGACGAGAAAAGCTCGCGCGATTTTTTTGATAAAGTGCGTGAGGCATTTTCCTGACGGCCGCCCCTCCACATGAGGAGTGCTGTCAATGCAAACCCCGACCACGAACCCGATTATTTCCGCCTGCCAGTCCCTGCTGGGCGCCACGCGCCTGGAAGTGTATGCCGCCCTGCTGATTCTCAGTGGACTGCTGATTGGTTCCCTGCTCAGGTTTCTGGCGTCCGAAGAAGATTACGCCCTCGACCGACCGGCTTTGTACGCACTATTCGACAGCGCGGCCGAAGCGCGCCTCAGCACGTACACCGGGGTCGATCCCGACGGCGAGCCCGTTGAACAGCTTGTGGCGGGCGATACAACTGTGCGGCGCGAAGACCGCTTTCCAGAACCTGCCGCTGCCGACACGCTGACAAACAAGGTGGATATCAATACGGCATCGGCGCAGGAATTGGAGCGCCTGCCCGGCGTGGGGCCTAAAACGGCGCAGAAGATTATTGAATACCGGACGGCACATCCTTTTGTCCGCGCGGAGGATTTAATGCGGGTAAAGGGTATCGGTAAAAAAACTTTTGCGAAATTGCGGCCTTTCGTCCAGGTGTCCGCTGCGGGAACGGACGGCGATTCAGATTGATTTTGCGGAGCAAATGCGCATGTACGACGAAAAAACCACGTTGTCGCTGTTCTTCGATGAGGACCGGACTTATTGTCTGCTGCTGCGCGACGAAGAGCGCGGATTTGCCCTGCGGTATATCCAGGCGACCGACGCACCGTTCAGTGTTTCCGACTCCTACGACGGGCACGGGAATGAGAAGGGCCGCGACCAGATCCGCGCCATTCTGGACACAATTGAGGAACGACCCGACCGCATCACTGTTTGCCTGCCGATGGAGAGTGTGTTTGTGCACCAGTTTCCCGCGCCGCTCTCACTGGCGGGCGAGGAAGTGCGCAAGCTGGTGCGCTTTGAGATTTCGCAGCACTTTCCGGACAAAAACTACGAGCAATTCCGCTCGCAGGCTTTTCCGCTGGCGGCGCGCCTGGACGACACGCGCATGATGCTGGCGGTGATTATGGACCGCAAAATGGCGGAGGGCGTCAACGCACTGCTGGGCGACTTCGGGATAGTGGATCACATCGCCGTGGGGCAGCTGGCGGTGCACGAAGCTTTTCTGTACAACTATCCGGAGCAGGCCGATCAAACCGTGGCGATTATAGGGGTGCAGGGCCGCTACCTGGATATCAGCGTGCTGAAAAACGGTCAGGCGGCCTACCTGCACACGCAGCCCTACAACGACGAAGATGAGTTGATCGACGGCTGTGAAGCGGAATTCAAGAACATTCTGGAAGACTACGTGGCGTATCTGGACGGCGCCTACATTTTTGGCTCGGGCCTGACGGCCGACATTCTGGCGCAGATGCAGTCGCGTATGTCGATTCCGGTCAAACGCTTCAACGCACTGCGGATGATGTCGACGACCCTGGATGCGCGTGAAAGAGAGTATTGCGGGCGCGTCGCGCATATTATTGCTCCCTGCGTGGGGTGCGCTCTGCCGCGAACCGAGACGGGGATCCTGATCTGATGCGCATTATCGGCGGGGCGCTGGGGCGTCGCAGGCTGAATACGGCGGGGCTGAAGGACGCGCGTCCGAGCAGCGACCGCACGCGCGAATCGCTTTTTGCCATCCTGGAAAACCTCGGCTGCATCGACGGAGCGGCGGTGCTGGACCTGTTTGCCGGTTCGGGTGCACTGGGCATTGAAGCGCTGAGCCGCGGCGCGGCGCGCGCTACATTTGTCGAGCGCCGGCGCGGCAATGCGGACATTCTGCGCAGGAACCTGGCCGAACTCGATCTGAGTGATGTGACGGACGTGCTGACCATGGACGTTCTGCGGGCGCTGCGGCGCCTGGAGCCCGGCACGGTCGATCTTGTATTCTGCGATCCGCCCTACGCGCTCGGCCTGACAAATCAGGTAATGAGCGCGCTGGCGCAGGCGCGCACATTGCGTCCGAATGGTCTGTTTGTGGCTGAACACGGCCGTAACGAGATCGCGACCGGCGGTGCGGGCTGGGCGCTGGAAGACCGGCGCAGCTTCGGCGAAACACATGTGGACATCTATCGCTTCGGCACTTAAACTCACAGAGGCAAGGGAAGGACGGCGGTTATGAGCGGTGACAAACTGGCAATTTATCCCGGCACGTTTGATCCGATGACCAATGGGCACCTGGATGTGATTGAGCGGGCCTCGCGTCTGTTTGATCGCATCATTGTTGCGATAGCCATCAACAGTCGCAAAAAGCCGATGTTCACGGAAAGGGAGCGCATCGAGATGATCCGCGATGCGGTCAAACCGTTCCCGAACGTGGAGATAGAGGTCTGTCGAGGTCTGTTGGTCGAGTTTGCGGTGCAACGCAAAGCCACGGCGCTGGTGCGCGGTTTGAGAGCGGTGACGGACTTCGAGTACGAATTCCAGATAGCGCTGATGAATCGCAAGCTGGAGCCGGAAATCTCGACGGTTTTCCTGATGCCGCACGAAAAATACACCTTCCTCAGTTCAACTATTGTGCGCGAGGTGGCGCGTTTTCAGCGCGACATCAGCGACCTGGTTCCGGCCTCGGTGGCGCGGAAACTGCGCGAGAAATTTCCGGCGCCGCCGGAGGCGTAGAAAGCGGCTCTTTTGCCGCGGATGTGGCGTCCGGAGAATGTCGCCGCACATATTGTTTCGCTATCTGCCGTGGAATTCGTAATTTTGGCGTTCTGTCTGGATCGGGGTGTAGCGTAGTCCGGTTAGCGCGCCTGCTTTGGGAGCAGGAAGCCGCAGGTTCGAATCCTGCCACCCCGACAGCAAATATGCAGATGAAAACCCCGGGTCTTTGGGCCCGGGGTTTTTTATTGTTTAACAGGGGCGGCGTGTTTAACAACGATGCCCGCACTGTACTGAGATTGATTCGGGAAGAGCTACGTGAATGCCGCAATCTCCGGAGGATTGTAGTTCGAATTGTTAAGCCGACCTCGAAGTGCTGCGGGTCGGTTCAGAAGGTTGTTCAGTCTTCAATTTCGGCTCCCCACACGGCAGCGTCCAATCTTGCGGACAGATAGATGTACTTCGCGGGGCGTTGACTTCCAAAATTGGATTGTACTCCGGTTGTAATGTAGTCGCCGATCCTTAAACCGGCTTTTGTACCGTGGAAGTAGGTTTGTGAAAATGGCGTGTGGGCGGTCTCGGATTCAACCGGGTTTCTGTCGTTTTTCATACGTCCTTGCTGTCGTTTTGTGTTGTGGTCATCAATGATATTGATTTCGACAGGTAGGTTTCAATAGCCGCCAGCTCCTCGTCCGAGAATCCCGCGATCAGTTTATCGGTTTCGGCCTGGAATTTTCTGTAAAGCGGCTCCAGAAGGGCCTTTATCTTTTTTGGGTTGGGTACGATCAGGACCTTGCGTCTGTCGTATTTGTCCGGCGACCTTTTAACGAGGTTCTTTTTCCCGAAACTGTCTGTCAATCCGGTGACGGCGCCGGTCGTCAGGCCCGTCAGTGCCGCCGGCTCTCCCGCCGTCATCGTTCCTTTCTGCAGAAACAGTCCCAGGTATTTGTGGTCGGTTCCCGCGAAACCGGCCTTGCGGGCAGCGCTCTCATGCATCTGCAGCGAGGTGTAGGCATGCTGTTGAGTAAGTTTTCTGAGTCGAACGATCTGATCTTGTTCCACAGATTTCCTCATCTGCTGATTATCTTGGCTGTGAAGATAAATGAAGTGCCGACAGTTGGCAGGCAGTTTTTTCTGAAATGCGGAAGCGGCATGGGACAAGAGAAATTGTTCGCAATCTGCACGGACGCCGCGCAACCTGGGGCGGGACTACCACACGTTGGGGCTCTGCATTTTTTCGGTCGCGTGCATGAGCCGAACTTTTGACATTGAAACTCCGAGACGTTTAACATCGCGGAAGTGCCGTTCAACTCGAATATTCACTACGTTCAGTTTTTTCCGACTTGAAATGGGCGCGGCAATGTGTAAACTGCGGTCAGCGCCGAAGCTTCGAAGCAGCGTGGGAGAATGGGGCATGCAGCCTGCGGATCCGGCCGATTGAGAGATCGGGAGTCGGACGGATGAGTTGTGCGCGGTAGAAAAATCTGGTGGTGGTGGCGGGAACTCGGGTGGGCCCAAAGATTCAACGGAGGAGTCTGTTCACGCGCGTCCGGACTTTAAACTCGAAACTTGTGCTGATTGCTCAAAATTGCTGAATGATTCACCGGCGATTTCAACCGCCCGGCTATTACTCGATTCTATCTGACGTTGTGCTCTTTGCCTGA
>JAUIKM010000013.1 GCA_030430495.1 bacterium
TTGATTTTCAACCGGGATTACTGCATGTTGTGACATATCGATTTCCGATCCGTTTCGTTAAGAAGGTATTTATTCTTCTCCTTAGCATCGGCCGGAAATCGATTTTTTTAAACATACAGTCTGCCACGACAGACCACCTCCGGTTCAGAACACAAACCTCCCACCCTGCTTCTTTCAGCAGTTTTTTGATTTAGTCCTTCGCGGAGCAGCCGCCAACCGGTATCGCGGCCTGCCCTACAATGCTACAATGCAGAAACCACATTTCAAGCGGTAAAAAACTGAGCGGTCATGAGACGTTGACAAGCGGGCCTGGAATCGCACCAAACGGATTTGTGCACGGTGCGGTTTCTACATCCCCCGAACAACAGCGCCGCAGCCGCCAACTGGAATGTATTCAACTTAACAATACGTAGCCAATACGTATTGTGCACAAGCAGCATCTATTGTAATATTGACAATTATCTGGATCCATTTAATATTCCGACAGCTACAATGAAAAAGTCACTTCCAGTCTTCTTGTTGACGCTATCAATAGTAATCTTCGCTGCCGCCTGTACCGAAGATGTCCAGAATCCCCAACCAGATGATTCTCCTCCCGACGTGGGCAGCCTGGAAGACCACGCTTACTTCCTTATGCGTCTGGAAGAAGCGACCAGATTGATTGCACAAATCGAAGATTCTCTCGATCGTTCGATTGACGATATTGAGGGAATAAGCCGCGACGCCGCAGGAAGCGAAACCGGAGAGATCAATAGCAGGAAAATACTCCAAAAGCTCGGTCGAGTCCTTCAAAATTTATCTTCGTACAAACAGCAACTGGAATTCGAGTTAAACCAGAAGGACTCCGCGGCAAGTGGCGGCAAGGAACCAGCGTATGAACACTACATCAACACCATTACCCATCTTCGAGCAATTCTCGAGGCGAAATCGCGCCAAATAGAAGACCTGGAGGAAAAACTTGAAGTATCAACAGCAAAGTTGCAGGACGCAGTCAAATCCAGAATCGAGAAGGAACGGCAACTGGAACAGACGAGCGCCGAGCTGCTGAATGCAGTCAATATTGCCAAACAACACAATATTACTATTGATGAGCTGAAGGAAACAATCGCCAACCTGCGCAAGGGCTTTTACATTGCACGCACAAAAGATGAGTTGTTGAATAAAGGATTTTACTTCGTCGACGAAGGAATGTTTGGATCAGGCGGCTATCTCGTTGCGCCCAGAAAGCTCATGAATTCAACGACCTTCGATGAAATAGACGACATTCTCTCTTACCCCAGCATCCGGTTTCAGAATGAGATCAAGAAGATCCATTCCGTACACGCTTACCTCAAAGAAGCATACGAAGTTAAACAACGAAGTCTGATGATTCACGATCCTCAACTTTTCTGGTCGGTGGGAAAATATTTAGTCATAGAATTGAAGGATTGATTTAACCTGGCAACAACATCGGCCTGTATCTCGGCAGATCATCGTTCAAGTATCTCAAGTGTGCTTTCACATATGTTGAAAGCGGCAATGTAACAATCGGGATTATTGTTTACATGTCAACTACTTTCGCTCGGGCCGTACTCCACCGAGATCAAGGGGACCGCCCCGCCGCCGCCACGACAGACCACCTCCGGTTCAGAACACAAACCTCCCACCCTGCTTCTTTCAGCAGTTTTTTTGGTTTAGTCCTTCGCGGAGCAGCCGCCAACCGGTATCGCGGCCTGCTGACATCAGTCTAACACGCTTTCACCGGAATTCAAGCGGGAAAAAACTGATCGGACTCTGCGCGTAGGTAAGCGGGCATTCCAGCCGTACAAACGTTTATCGGCTTCATGCTGGAGGATTTACTGGAGACACAAAACGCCAGGTATTCCAACCGGTGCAAAGGCTTCTATCCCGACACTGCACGACAAACAAAAAATCAAGCGAGCCTGAGACCGGAGTGCAACGAAGGGCTCAAAGCGGTCATCAGGAAATCCCCTCCACCACCGGCTCCACCCAAACCCCGTCCTCGCGTATGAGATCGATCAGTGCGTCGACGGCTTCTTCCGTGACGACGTTCTTGCGCACGACGTTCTGACCGCGGTACAGCGTGATACGCCCCGGACCCGATCCGACATAACCGTAGTCCGCGTCGGCCATTTCGCCGGGACCGTTAACAATGCAGCCCATGATCCCGATTTTGACGCCCTTTAAATGATCCGTGCGCGAACGGATCATCGCAGTGGTTTCCTGCAGGTCAAACAAGGTGCGGCCGCAGGAGGGACAGGATATATATTCGGTGCGCGAAATGCGAGTGCGCGTGGCCTGCAGAATGCCGAAGCTGAAAGAATTTAAACTGCGGTGACTGACCTGCGCTCCCCCGCTCAACCACAAGCCGTCGCCCATGCCGTCGAGCAGCAAAGCTCCCGCGTCGGTGGCGGCACGCAGCAGCAGACGATCGGCATCCAGATCGTTAAATTCTCTGCGAATAACAACCGGATTGTTAACACCGCTCCCGATCAGCGTGCACAAGGCGCGGCGCATGGCCGGCATCCTGTGTTTGTTGTCGCTCGAAAGGACAAGTACGGCGTTGGCTGTGTTCTTCAGCATCTGAACCAACGATTCGTCCAGGTCTTCCGTTCGTGTGTTAACCAGACAGACCGAGCCGACCGACCCTCCCTCCTGGAAAAACTCATCTCTATTAAACAGCGGCAGCACGTGCTCGCGCCGCGGTCGATTTTTCCAGACATTAGAATCTTCGATTAAACGCAGGGTGCCGGGAAGCTCAAAATCCACCTCTTTTGCACCGACGTACACCGCGTCGCAGGCCAGGTCTCCAATATTCCATTTGTCGAGCGGCACCGAGTAATTGTAGCCAACGGCGCTGAGTACGGCCGGAGTTATCGATTCCATGTGCGAGAGATCGGCAATCACGCGCGGAACATTTGCGCCGCCGAACGAGCCGACGGTAATCGACTCGCGCCGCGAATACACGTACGGGTCGTAGGGCAGTTGTTTAAGCGCCGGAATTGGCGCGTGATCTTTTCTGTTTGTATAACGCTCCACCAGCGCACGCGCCACCGGAATCTCCGCCTCGGGTTCCTCGGTTAAACTCACGCGCACCGTGTCGCCCAGACCGTCCTCCAGCAGCGTGCCGATACCCACCGCCGACTTTGTACGCCCGTCCTCGCCGTCGCCCGCTTCCGTCACGCCCAGATGCAGCGGATAATTCATGCCCTCTTTTAACATCGTGGCCACCAGCAGTCGGTATGCCTGCACCATAACCTGCGTGTTGCTGGCTTTCATCGACAGCACGATGTCGTGATAGTTTTCCGCGCGACAAATTCGCAGGAACTCCATCGCGGACTCGACCATACCCAGCGGCGTGTCACCGTAACGGCTCATAATGCGATCCGACAGCGAACCGTGGTTCGTGCCGATGCGCATCGCCGTGCCGTACTCCTTGCAGATTCTAACCAGCGGCGTAAAACGCTCCGCAATGCGTTCAATCTCAGCCTCGTACTGCGCGTCGGAATATTCGATCAACTGAAACTTTTTCTTGTCGGCGTAGTTGCCGGGATTAACACGCACTTTTTCAACAATGCGCGCGGCCAGTTCGGCGGCATTCGGTGTAAAATGAATGTCGGCAATCAGCGGCGTGGTGTAGCCCTGTGCGCGCAGTTCCTGTTTAATATTCTCCAGGTTGCGCGCTTCCTTTAAACTCGGCGCGGTGATGCGCACGTACTCACAGCCGGCCTCGATCATGCGAATGCTCTGCGCCACCGTCGCGGCCGTGTCCATCGTGTCGGTCGTGGTCATCGACTGCACGCGGATCGGCTTGTCGCCGCCGAGCGCCACGTCCCCAATCTTCACTTCACGCGTTTTGAAGCGCGAATACGCCGTCAGGCTGTTGCAATAAGGATCGTTCGGCTCAATGCTCGTATGCTGGTTGGAGCGTGTTTCCATGCGGATTCCGGGACTTTCGGATCGGTTTTGTTCGCCTGCCGCACAAGTTGCGGGCCGGTTTGCAGCTACGTCGGATTCGACGCGCTTTTATTGGATGCCGACCGCTATTTGCCGGGTTCGTATTCAATCACCAGCGCGGGGCTGCTGCGCCAACGCTCATCGCGCGCCTCGATTTCATATCTGTAAGCCTGATCGATCTGCGCCGAACGGTCCACAAAACTCGAAGCCGGAGCATCCAGCTGCGCCGCGTTGATCTTTTTACCGCTTGTTTTATTAACGCGCATAATCACATATCCGGCCGGCGGTGGTCCGGCTCCCGCGCGCCAGCTCAGGGTAAGCTTGCCGTCCACATTTGTGGCGCTGCCCATTTCCGGTTGCGCCGGCAGTGTGTTTAACGGCATGGACAGAGTCTGCATTGTTGAATAATCCGACGCATTGCCCGCACTGTCCACGGCGGCAACCGCCACTGCGACACGCCCGCTGTCGACAACCGTCCAGCGGTATTCCGGCACGGTCGACGCCGGAAACTCCACCAGCTCTTCCCTGCCATTGTTAACAGTTTTCAGGCGGTACAAGGCCAGGTCTTCGGCCGCAACGCTGGTCCACTCCACGAGCAGTTCACGCGAGCCGCCGATTTGTTCAAAGCGCCGAATAAATGGCGCGGGAGGCGGCGTCACATCCGGCAGACGCAGCGCAATCAGATCCGTGGGCGCCGAGTTGTTGTAACTCCGATCAACGGCGTGCACGACGTAGCCGTAAAAAGTCTGTGACTCGCGCGGCAGTGTGTCGACATAGCTGGTGTCCGTTAAATATCCTTCGTGCAGTTTAAAGCGCGTTCCCATTGCGCGGTCGGAGGCGCGCTCCAGCACATAACCCAGCAGGTCAGCAGCATCCACCGCATTCCAGCTTAAACGAATCAAACCGGTGTCGGCAACAGCCGTAAAACCGCCCGGCGTACGCGGCGCACGTGTGTCGGCCAGAACAATGTCGACCGTATCCGAGGGCGCGCTGAATTTCCCTTCACCTGCCGTGCTGCGCAGGAAATACCGGTAGTTAACGCCCTGCCGCACCATCGGATCGATCCAACTTGTCGCCGTGTCCCACAGCGCATCCGAGAGCGGGTGCATCCGTTTAAACTCTGTTTCGTTGTCTTCCCTGCGCCAGACTTCGTAGCCCGACGCCTTGCCGCCGCGCGGCGAGCGCCAATTAAACATCACACCGGACCCAAACTCGCGCCAGACGATATTCCGCGGCGGGCCGGGAACTTCACTTCCGTCGGGACGCGCACTCACAATCGGGCTGGGCGCGCTCTCAAATCCAAAGGCGTTGACGGATTTAACATAGTAAAAATACTCTCTGTCGAAGTCGAGAAAACGATCCTGAAAACTCTCCTCCGCTGCGGCCGCGCTCTCCGCACCGACGTTGACAACCGGCAAATAACCGCTGCCGTTGACGCGTTCAAACGGCCCCAGCACGTCGTCGGCGCGGTAGATGTTAAACGTCACAATATCGCCGCGACGCATGTCTTCAAGCGGCCTGGGCCAACTCAGGCGGATGCCGCCGTTTTGCGGTTCGATATTGACATAAGCAACCGGCGCAATCACCTGGGCCGAGGTTGTTGTAAACATCTTTGTCTGCCCAAGCTCGCTCTCGGCTCCGTTTTGCAGCGCGGTCACACGATACTGCGCCTGCACTTGCCTGGCCGATATCGAATCGATACAAATCTCGCCGTGCACAAAACCAAAATCCCAGTTGACCAGACTGACGACTTTTAACAGAGCGACGGCATCGCGATTGTTAAACAGATTTTCAAAGACCGTCTGATCAATCGTCCGTACCGGGTTGACCGCACCGTAGAGCGAGAGCACAACATTGCCGCGCAGCTCGCCGAGCAGGTCGTTTATCTGCTCGGGCTCGCGCAGGCGCTGAATATCCGCGCCGACCTGTGTCCATCCGGCGCCGATGGAGCTGCGGCGATACACGCGAAATCCATTCACATTTGCGCTGCGCAGTCCCTCCCAACGCAGATACACGGCATCGCGGCCGACGTAGGAAATCACTTGCGGACTGTCCTGCGCCAGAACATCCACCCCGATGGTTAACAAAAGGATCATGCCAAAAGCGAGCAGCTTTTTCAGATGCTTTAACCCTCCCTGCGGTTCGGGTAGCGCAAACAGCCTCTTTTTGTTCGTCATTGTGTTTAATGCCGCCATCGTCGATCCTGTTGACAGTCGCTTAAAGAGAAGTCTCGAATCCAACGTCGAGTTGAGCCGAATCGGCATAGATCCACACGTCCCAGCTCACCTGAGCCGTACCCGCAAGTTTCAAACGCGAAGTTGAAGCCTGAAGCTGCGCAGCGAGGAACAAACGGCCGCTGATCAGGTTTGCCGTGCCAAGCGGCGTGTCCAGATCGACGTCCCAATATCCCTCAAACGACGCGCTCGCGTTTAACGTGCTCGTCGAACGAACGTAGTCGAAGTCGCCGGTGAAGTTGACGCCGAGCGCGACTATCACGTCCACCACGCCGAAGGGAAAAGTATTGTTAAACTCGTAAAAAAGTTTGCCGTGCAGCCGCGCGCGATCGCTGCTGATGTCCACGTCGCCTTCCAGATTGAGCGCCTGGAACAGCGATCCCGAGAGTTCTTCGCTTTTGATGTAAAAGTCCGTCGGCGAATAGAGATAATTGATCTTGCCGTTAAACTGCGCTATGCCGCCGTCGGCGTCCGGCAAGGCGATAAACATGCGCACAAAACCGTCCAGTTGTTCCGTCGGCGCCCAGCGCAGATTCAACTGACCTTCGCCGAAGAGGTTGTCCTCCATCTGCAGCAGCCACATCTTGCCGTTCAGACTGAAAACACCGGGCGTCAGCACCATGCTTAAACGCCCGGCAAAGACCTCTCCGCCCGGCGTGTTGCCGATGCCGATGACGGCTTTAAACGAATAGTCGTCGTAGTGCGCCGGCGAACCCTCCTGCGAACCGATCGGCGGATTGTAGTTGTAGCCCACGCCGCCGCCCAGTTCCAGCAGCGAAAGGCCCGTCTGCCCCAGCGGAATGCGCGTGCCGAGCGTCATCTCGGCATACCAGTAGGTGTAGCTGTTTAAACTGTCAATCGGCGCGCTGCCGATCACAAGCATGCCGCTCAGGCCATTGTTGATCAGTTTTTTGATGCCGATGTCGAACTCGCCTTTGAACTCCGTACCGGAATATTCAAACGCGCCCGCAAACTCGACCGGCCCGGCCTCAAAACTGATGTGCGCTTTGTTAAACGCCACCGCAACCGTCGGCCCCGGCGCTATGCTGACCGTGCCCGTCACATCTTCGATGCCGATCAGCGGCATGGCAAAGCCGCCCTGCATCTCCAGCGAATATTCCTCATTGCTCAGTGCAAACGCAATTGTGTTAACATGCAGATCAAAGCCGCGGCCAAAGCTGATTGATCTGTCGATGCGGATCTCGTCGGCTTTGATCTCGCCCAGGGAGTTAATCTCAAAACCGCTGATGTCCATCTCGCCGTAGTTTTCCGAGGAAATGACGGCGCTTATAGTCAACGTGCCCACGCCGCTGCCCTCGTCGTAGCTGATGCCCGTGCCGTTGCGCAGCATGAAGGCCGTGTTAAGTCGCGGAATCGAAACCGGATCGTCGGTCGAAACCGTCGCGGCCCAGGTCTCACCCGAGCGCCCCACGCCGACGCGCAGCGTGCCTTCAAAAGGCGACGGCAGGCCAATCGCTCCGCCGAAATACCCGTTGCCGTTTAACTCGTTGTCCTTAAAACCTATCGCAAGGCTGTCAATTTCAAACAGATAACCGGCAAACCCGGCCTGGAACAATGTGCCGCCAAGCGAAATCTCACCGCTCAGACCTGACGGCGCAATGGCAAAGTCCTGCACGCTCAAGGTCGGCGGACGACCGCGTTCAACATCCTTGAATATCGGCGGCAGTTCCAGCGACGCGTTGTGAATGACAATGCCTTTGAAGTCGTAGGCAAAGCCGGGCATGCTGCGCTCTTCGTGCATGTCGATGCTGAAACGCGTGCCGTCGCGCAGTTTAAATCCTCCCACCTCTATGCCGGGAACATGTGAAACCGTGCCGAGGAAATTGCCGACGGTGTCAACTTCGGCGTAGAAAGACATCGGATCTTCTATGTTGCGGTGTTTTAAACCGCCGCCGATGCCCGCGCCCATCTGCGCCCGCACCACCAGCGAGTCGAGCGTGACGGTAAAACCCCACATCGTGGTTTCAAATCCGGCGGGAGTGCGCCAGACGACGTAGCCGCCGCGCGCTATCTGCTCCCCGGCGTCGTTTTCTTCCAGTTCCACATCAACGATGTTTAATTCCAGGTCGCTGAGCAGCGCCACAAACTGGCCATTGCTGTTGTCCAGCTTGCCGCTGCTGTTTAACAGGTCGCCAGGCGTAGCCGGCTCGTCCAGCACAACGGTAAACAACTGTTCGTCGACGCCGATTTTGAATCGGTCAAAACTTTTGGTGCTGAGCGTGTCGCGCACTTCCGGCGGACGGCAGACGTCTTCGTAGCGTTCGTCGCAGGATTCCAGGATTGTTATCAGCTCTTCTTCAGGCGGGTCGAGTGCCAGCGTGCGGCCCATGCCGAATAGTTCGGTCGTGTCGCTCTCCGGATCGACGTCGAGTCGCGGCGTTTCCACCCTGAACATCAACTCAATATCGTTGACGTAGTTAACATCTTCATCCCAATAGCCACCCATGGCGTGCGCGCGGCCGGCGTAGTTTGTCTCGGCGTCCTCGTCGCGACTGTCGGGAAAACTGTTAACAATCGTCGCGGGATTGCCGCCGCCGCTCCACAGTTGTTTGGCGGCCTGGAAAGCAAAGTCTGGCGGTCCGTTGCTGAAACGCAGGGGTTGCAGGTTCAAGGGCGAAACGGCGTCAAACTGCTCGCTGCGGCAGACCGTGCCGGCGCGCAGCCACCTGACGGAGATGGTAAACCTGGCAAAACCCTCGCCGAAGTTAAATGTGGTGCGCGCCACGCCGCCGCCGTCGGTTTTGCGCGTCACAAGACTGTCGCTTCCGTCAAAACCGTAGCTGACGGCTTCGCCGGCCGTCAGCGTGACGGAGAACTCGACGTCTTCGCCGCTCAGGCCGCTGTGATCGCCGCGCACGACGCGCGCCGTGACTTCTTTGTTTGTTGTCGGCGCGCCGACCAGCGAGTCCGGCACTTCGATCAACACGCCGGCTTTAACCACTGGTTTTGACGACTTCTCAAGCGGATCGTCGCGTTTAATCTCGGCCGCGGTGTATTCTGTTTTAACTTCTTTTGGCTCCTCACAAAGACTTTTGGCCGGATCGGGCGGCTCCCACAGAATAGTTTCATAGAAGGGTTTCTGATTAAACAACCTGCCGTCGCCGCTCCACTTGTACTTGCCCAGGTCGCGGATACCGTCGCGTTGATCGGGCGGCGCTTCACAGTTCGGCGGTTGCGGCTCACAGACCTGGATAAGGCGGTCGCTGTCGCGGCCGAGCGTGGCGACGGGCACGACGTCTTTGGCCAGCAGGTTCGTTTCAGACGCGGGAATGACCGGCCATTCCGGCCAGAGTTTGCGGCCGTTTTCGTACATCAGCGCAATCGTACGCGGCTCGGAAGCGCTCACCGTCGGCGGCGGCAGCGTGGGATCGGCCGGTTTGATAAAACTCAGATTGACCGGACAGGCCAGGTTTTTGTCGAAGTCGCCCAGCGTGTATCCGGCTACGTTGTTTTTGAACACCGGAACGCGATTGCCGCGATAACTCAACTGCCGCACAAGCTGCTTTTTGGGGTCGTCACTGCGGTAGGCGTCCGCGGGTTCGTCGTCGGCTTCAAGCGTGATGGTCACCGTGTGTGTGACCGTGTTAAACTCATTGACGAGAAAGGTGCGCAGGTGATCTTCGGCGCGCCGCAGCGCGTCTTCCGCCTGTTTAATGTCGTGGTCGACCTGTTGCAGCAGTTCGTCCTTGCGTTGCAGGATATCGCCCGCCGCTGTGGCGGCGGCGGTCTGTGCGTCTTTGGCGGCCTGAATATCGGCGTCGAAGGCCGCCAGCGCTTCCCGCTTGCTGCGCACATCGTTGTCGTCGTTGACGCGCGCGGCGACGGAGTCCTGCAGCACGCGGCGCTCGCGGTTGGTATTTGCGATTGCACCTTCGGCGTCGCGGCGTTCATCGCGCCAGTGCAGCCAGCCGGAAAGCGCTTCGCGCAGCTCGTTGTTTGCGTTTTCCAGGGTATCGCGCGCTGCGGCGGCGTCCAATCTGGCCTGCACCAGTGCGGCGCGTTTGTGCTGCACGATTGAGTCGGCCGCGGTGAAGCCGCGGGCGCGTGTTTCATGCCGGTCGCTGCTCTGCGCCAGTTGTGATTCCAGTCGCGCTACTTCATCCTGCTGGTTTTTAACTTCCTGATTGCGGCTGTTTAACTGCACGCGTTGCCTTCCCGCGCCGCGCAGATCGTTGCGCGCGGTTTCACGCGACAGCGCGTTCTGCGTCTCTTCGGCCCGATCGCGCAGTCGGTCCAGCTCGCTGCGCGCCTCATTCAACTCGTTGGCATGCTGCTCCAGAGTCAGACGCATGGCGTCCAGCTGGCGGGACTCAAAGTCGCGTTGGCTTTGTGCGGCGTCGTAGTCCCGTTGTTTAAGATCGCGCTCCTGTTCGCGGTTCTGCAACTCACTGCGCGCCCGCGCCACGGCGGCATGCGCCTGCACGGTGTCCTGAACCGCCTGATTTTCGCGCTGCTGCGCCGCGTCGCGCTCCTGCGTGCGTTGGTCGAGCTGATCCTGCAGCTCGCGCTGCTCGTCCTGAAAAGCGCGTGTACGCGTGGTGCGCAGACGCGCCAGCGCACGGTCGACGGAGTCGCGTTCGGCGGTCAGCGCAGATTCGAGGTCTTTGGCCTGTTTAAGTCGCACCAGTTGGCGCGCCAGATTCTCAAGCCATTTGGCCAGCGTTTTTTGCGCCTGAATTTTGGCTGCGCGCGCTTCCGCCAGCTCCACGCGTTTTTGGCGCACCGAGTCTTTCAGTTCCTCAAAGCGGCTCTTGTCCTGCATGATTTCTTCAAGCGGCGGCGGAATGTAGTAGGCAATGACGCCGTCGGCGGTTTTGTTGCCGGCCGTCAGCGCGGCCAGGCGCGCGCGCAGAGCGTCAACCTGCGCCTGCAGGTCGGCAATGTCTTTGTCCAGCGCGGCGATAATTTTATCCAGCGCATCCAGCTGATCCTGCAGGTTGATGTTTAAAACATCCGTCAATCCTTCACGCACGGCGCGCAGGCGACGCTGCATCTGCATGTTCGCCGCCGTGTCGGCCTGCACCGCGACAAAGTTGACGCGCAACTGCGTGGTGTCGTTAAACACCATACCAAGCGAGTCGTTGACGAGTTCGATGCCGTGTAGGCCCTGATCGCGCAGGTTCTGCGCCGCGCCGCGCCGGCTCAGATAGTTTTCGCGGTTCAGCTCCAGGTCGCGCCGGCGCGTATCCACGATGGAGGAATAGTTTGTTTCGGCCTCCGCCAGACGCGCGGCGGCCTTTTCATGCAATTGCGCCAGGTTGTCGCGCTCGCCGCTGAGCGCTTGCACCTGCGCGGCAAAGTTGTTGCGCGCGGCGATTACAGCCTGGGCGGCCGCCTGTACCGTGGCGGCGGCACCGACGATCTGTCCCCTCACCTGATCCAGCTGATTGCGCAGCTGGTTTAACTGCGCGCGTTTAACCGGGTCGATGCGCAGCCTGCCCGAGGCCGTCGTGTCGACCACGTATTCAAAACCGGCCGACTGCTGCGCAATCTGCGCCGCGTCCGACGCGCAGGATCCGCGCCGCGACGTGTCGGGATGCTGCGCGCAGGAAACCCGAAGTTTGCTCAGAAATCCCGCCAATTTGGACTGAAATTCGCGGAACGCCTGACGACGGCGCGGCAGGGCCGTCAATTCGAGAATCCGATCGGCTGATCGCGCCACGCCCGACTGACGCCGAACCAGGTCTTCGTGCAGATTTGTGCCGCTGAAATTGCGCGCCACGACTTCGGCGCTTTGTCTGGTCCAGGTGCGCAGATGCTCCAGATAACGCCGCATGCGCGGGTCCGCAAACAGCTGCGTTTCAATGGTCGTGATCTGCGTGGACAGACCATTTGACTGTTGTTTAAGTTGTTCGTAGTCGGCGTTGGCCGTCTGCACCTGGCGCTCGGCGTTTAATATTTCCTGAGCCAGTCGTTCTGATTCACTCAGCAATTCTTCCGATTTGCGGCGCAGGCTGCTGTCGGCGCGTTCGGCGGCTTCGCGCGCCGTCCGCACCGCGGCCAGACTGTCCTGTTCCACCTGCGTGGCGTCGCCGCGCAGAATGGCGTCGAGTGAGTCGATCAGCGTTTGCGCCTGCGATACTGAATCCCGCAGCTGTGTGCGACGCTGCGCCAGCTCGTCGCCCCGGCGCTCGCGGATGCTGATGCTGTCGGTAAGTGCGCCGAGGCTGTCGATCATGATGCGCGCGGCGCTGTCCAGCCTGTTTAACTCACTGTCGATATTGTCGATTTTCCCCTGGGCGATGTCTTTGCGGCGCTGCAACTCGGCGGGCAATGAATCGCGTTCGGCACGGCGCTCGTCGCGCTCGGCTTGCAGCGCGGCTTTGCGGTTGACCAGATCGACAAGTTGTTCCTCGATCGACGTGGCCGAATCGGCGCTGAAGGGCAGGTTCAACGATCCCTTGCCGTCGAGCTTCCACGTGAATTTGCGCACGTTGTCGCGCACGGCTTTCCAGTACTCGTCCGGGCCGTCGCCGCAACCGTCACAGCCGAAAATGGCGTAGTCCCAGTCGACGGCGTCGGCGCGGATCGGCACCGCACGCGGATATGGAAATGTTTTGGGCTCGTCGACTATCATGCCGACGTCGATGCCGCGCGCGGGAATCTTGATGAATGGCAACATCACACACTCGTCGCGCAAACTGTCGGGCGGGATGCGTTCCCAGGGCGGCCGTTCCACGACCGGAATGCTGTCGCGCGGTTCACCTTCGGCCGGAATGCTGTCGCGCCGCACCGGATCGCGAACGATGGTGGAATCGCCGCGCAATTTGTCGGTGCTGTCGCGCACCGACGGTCCTTCAGTGATCGGACCGTCAACAACCGACTCGCCGTCAAAGCGGATTCTGGTTGATCCGGAAGACTGACCGCACCTGCATTCGCGGCCGCCGCAGCGCACGCTGACTTCGTAGTCGATCTGTGCGTCACCGGCCCGGTCGACTTCCACCGGCAGAGTCGGGCCTTCAAACTCCAGCGAGTAAGTCGTGCCGTCGTCTTCCGTCATCGTCACGAACCAGCGCACGTTAACTTCCAGCGGGCAGTCCGGTGGACAGTCGGTGATGACATTCGGATGTAAAACAAATTTGTCGCCGACGCGAAAGCGATTGCCCGGCGTGATTATCACGCCGTTCATTTCGGCGCGAACTCCGTTAATAAAACACTCGCGGCAAACGCACTCGTTTTGCGTTCCTGACGCAAAGGTAAACAAAAATGGCTTGGCCCAGCCGTCGGGGTCGCTCAGCGGGCGTTCATCCTGATCAAGCGCCTGGACGGACCAGATAAAGGAACTGGCCAGGTCGACCGGAATCTCGAGTCCCAGCGGCAGCGGTATCTGCGTCTGCCCGTTCAGGTCCTGTGTGAAAAGCGGCACGCCGTTGCGAAACATGTTAAGTGCGTTCTGGCCCGGCGGCACTTCAAATATCGCCAGGCGGTAGATGACGCCTTCAGTTGAGGGCGGCGTCAGCGGCGACCAGCGGAAAACGATCAGTTCGTCCTGTTGCACGACGTCGCCGTCGACCGGGTTGATGAGCACCGGCGCCTGGTAATTGGTAATGTCGAAGGGCCGACAGTTTAACTGCGAGAGTTCCTGCATCGTCTCGGCGTCGAGCACCTGAACGCAGATCTGATGCCGCCCCGCCGGAATGCGCCCCGTGCGCAGGGCGTTTTCCTGCAGGCGCGGCGCGAGGCGTACGGCCGCGTAAGGCAAAATGTCGGCGGCGTCAAAGCGATTGATTCCCGGTACGAGTTCGAGCGGCGGCAAAAGGTTCGGATCCGTTTCAGCCAGCACGTCGCCGTTGTTTAAGTCCGAAACCTGCGTCGTGATGCGCACAAAACGCTCGTCCGTGCCGCGGTTTGTGACAATGATAGTCGCGGTTTCGCTGCGGTTCTGCCAGTCGGAAAGCCAGGGCGAAGGATTGGGGTTCATCTGCAGCGCGACCTGCACGGGCTGCGCCGCAAGCGGACGCGCCACAAACGCGAACAGGAGCAGACACAGACAAACAGGCAGACTGCGCAGCATGGTTTATTCCCCCGCCGCGTTTGTAAATGTTATCCTGCAATCAGCGCCGGAACAGGCCGGCAGCCGCGCCACAAATGTACCCGATGCATCGCCGGCAAGCAGCAGTTCCCAGGTCTCGCCGTTGGGCATGCGCAGCAGTTGCGTAACGTCCATGGTATTGTTTTTGCGGTTGAGTGTAACGTCAATTGTTTCCAGTTTACAGGTCATGAGTGCGGGATCCACGTCGGGCAGCGGGTCCAGCGCGCAGTGCGACGTGATCAGCAGCACCGGGCCGTCCGGCCCGAAAGCGCGCGCCTGCAGCAGCGTGCCGAGGTACATTCCGTCCTTGTTTTCGGGATCGTAGAGCGAGAGCGTCTCGCCGCGCGCTGTGTTTAAGGAGTCGAGTTGTTTAACAAGACCTGCCGTTTTTTCACCTGCGTCAAACCACAGCAGGCCGACGCGCTTCCGGTCTTCGCGGCGACGCAGCGTCGGCGCTGCGCGTTGAGTGCGGCCGACCGTAAAACCGGATTCCAGAATGTCGTAGTCGTCGAATGTTTCGACGTCGGGACGCCGCCAGGGATCGATGCCCCGGTTTTTGAGGGGCGGGAGGCCGGGAGCATTCACCATTGCTGCAAGTTGTTTCAGCCCGATAGATGTATCGGCACGCGCCGGCAGATAAACGCCGATGTAATTCGTGTACCAATCGAACTCGGCCGCCTGGGCGTCGGACATCAAATTCGGGGGCAACAGCGCCAAAAAGTCGGATTCAAATTGATCGACCACCCGCTTCCGGTTTGACGAATCGATTTTGCTCGTTTCAAAGCGACGCAGCAACTTAAACAGGTCCATTGTTTGTGCGTTGTTTAACTCCGGTGCGCGCATGCATAAGGAGGCCAAAAAATCGCGACTTGCGCTTTGCGCCCGATCCGCATCATTCATAGCCCAGCTCTGCGGCCGGCTCAGCAGAAGCGGCGCCGATATGTCGGCGAGCCACAGTGTTTTGCCGGATTCCTTTGTTTCAGGTTCCGAAGCCTCGCGCACCAACTGCAAATTGTCGACAAAAGGTTTAAAGCGACCGTCGCGAATGCGGCTGTGGTTCTGATTCCCTTCGAGCAGTCTCCAGCCATCCCGCGGGACAAATGGATTGTCGGTTTCCACCTGCAATGTAAACTGCATACCGCCCAGTCGTCCCGTCGGATCGTCAACGGTTGTTAACTGTTTGTCGCCGGTTTGCAGCAGTTTGATCGCTTCCACCAGATAATCGGTTTGCGGCGCTTCGGACAGTTCGCGAATGCGCAACAGCGGGGCGCTGTAGAACGAACTCCCCGTATCGCTGCGGGCGCTGTGGTTGTAAAGGGGCTGTAGAAGAGACAAGCTGTCGCTTGTTAGTTTTGTAGCGCCGAATTCGCCTGTTAAACTCCGGGCGCGATTCTCCTGTTCGCCTTCGCGCGGTAAACGCCAGAACTGCACGTCCGCCTCGACTCCGTCGCGGCCAAGCCCAACAACCGTCGCTTCGTCCGCTGGATTAACATCGAGCGGTTTGAAGAGCGCATATTCGGGCGTAAACACTATCGTCGTGCGCTCGCGTTTGCTGTCGGCCAGGGACTTCGCGCCGGAAATGGTCAGTGGACTTTTGACCTTGTCGCCGCCGTCCGCAAGCTGAGTTGTAAACCCATTGTCGGCATCCCCGCCGAACTCCTGCGATTCGCTCATGCCCTCGGGTGCGACGACTTCAAGCATGGCAAAGGTAAAGGGCTCGGCGTAGCCGTCCGGCTCGCCGAGCGGATTGTCGTCGGCGTCCAGCGCGCGCACGTTCCAGACGTAGCTCTGTCCGGGTGCGGGCAGCTCGACGTCCGGCGGCCAGGGCAGGCTCGTGATGCCCTGCGTCTCGGTGTTTAACACCGGCTGGTTGGCGCGGAAAGCCTGCACCGCGCGCTGCCCCGGCAGAACCTCAAAGACCTGTAAAACGTAGCGCACGGCGGCCGGCCCGTCCGGCGGCGCGGGCACGACCGGCGTCCAGCGGAATATCGGACGGCGCTCGCGCACCGGGTCGATCTGCGCTCCGTTGCTCGGCAAAACCAGCAGCGGCGCCTGAAAGTTGACAATGCGAAACGGGCGGCAAATCTCATTCTGCGTCAGTGTTCGCAGGGTCTGCGGCTCAAGCAGGTCAACGCAGATTTCATACGCGCCCCCGGGAATCCGGCCGCTGCGCAGCACCTGGTTGTCGACGTCGCCAAAAAACTGCACGTTTTCGAGCGGAAAGATCTCGGCCGGATCCAGCGTCGTCGCGCCCGGCTCAAAAGTGAGGACGTCCATCTGCGCGTCGCGCGTGGCGGCCACGCGCTCGCCCAGGCGCGCAATCGTGGTGCGCACGCGCGCCTGCACATTCTCCGGACTGTTGTTTGTGACGATCAGCCGCGCCGTGTTGGTCTCGTTGCGCCAGTCGCTGACATAGGGCGTCGGGTTTGGCGTCATGATCAACTGAATAGTCAGTTCGTTTTGCGCGGCGAGTTGGCATATGCCGGCGCACATCAGGATCAGAACTGTGAGTGAGTATTTAAACATCGTCGCGTCGTCGTCCGGAGATTGTTAAAAAGTCGTCGAGAGCGCCGTCTGGATGAAGTTTTCCTTGTAACTCACATCCGGGCGGGCGCTGCCGTATTCGTAGAGTTTAAGCGAGCCGGTCAGGCTCAGAGTCAGACTGCGCGCGGGGCGATAGCGCAGTCCCAGGCGCAGCAGCAGGTTCTTGTCGGCCGTAAACGCGCCGATGCTGCTGCTGGAATATGTCAGTTTAAAGGTCGGCGTCAGCATGCCCTCAAACAGGCGGTAGCTGAGCGAGCCGTGCAGGGAGTTGACGTCGAGGCTGGAACTGCCCAGCCCCCCCGCCGCCAACGAGTCCGGCCGGCTGACCATGTTGTTGAATCCGATGCCCGCGCTCAAGGGGATGCTCAGAAATTGCGCCGTGTAGTTGGCAAACACCGAACGCGTCGTTGAACTGTTGAGCGCGCCCAGCAGCACATCGCCGTCGTTGAAGTCGTCGTAGGCAAAAGTGGCGCTCAGCTGGTGAATCAGGCGCTCGGTCGGAATGTTGATCAAGGGTGAGATTGCCAGCGAGTGAGAAATCATGTCGACGCGGCGCACGTTGAAATCGTCGACGTCGCTGCGGAAACCGAAGTTGGTGTAGTTGGCGCTGACCATCAGGTCGGGCGAAATCTGCACGAGCAGGTTGGCCGACGCCAGCAGCTGCCGCGTCTGCGGCGAGGCCGTATCCGTAATATTGTTAAACCGCAGTCCCACGCTGGAACTGAAGTCGAGCGCGCCGTCCAGCAGGCGCAGGCGCGGCGCGAGCGTCACCTCCAGGTTGTCCGACTGCACGTAGGGGAAACCGAGCGGCTCGTAGCCGGGACCGAGAAAACGCGCGCGCGTCTCCACGCCCCAGTCGTCGAAGTCGAGGCCGACGGAGAGCGCGGCGGCTATATCGCCGTAGGTCGATTCGCGAATATCGAAGACATCCTCAAATGCGTCCAGCGCTTCGTTGCCGCTCAGCGGCGCACTTTGATCGCGCGTGAAGGCCGAGGCGGCAAGTTCGCTTTTCACCGTTACCGCGTCGGCAAAGCGGAGGTCGCCGGTCAGCGAGAGCAGCAGGCCGGACTCGGCGCGCAGCATGCCGTCGGTATTTGCCACCGAGTTTGAGTCGTCGCGCATGCGCACCAGGTTGAGGCCCACGCGCGCGGCGTCGGGACTGCCGTAGGCCAGGCGCAGCGTCGTCAGTTGGCGTTCGTAGGTCGAAGCTGCAAAGGCCGGCGTCGTCGATTCGGCGGCGCGCTGCGCAATGCCGTGAAAAGCCGCCAGCTGGAAGTCGCCCGGACTCAGATCAAATCCCGCGCCGAAGAGCTGGATGTCGCCCGTCGAAAGTTCGCTGTACTGCGGCACGTGATGCCCCAGATACACCGTGGCCCATTGGTAGCTGGGCGCGATTGAAATGCGGTTCATCGGATTTTCGAGAAATTGCGAGAGGTTCTGCTCGGCCACGCGCGGCGTCGTGACGTTGGTCTGGTCCGTCGAAAGCAGGAAGGTCACCGGGATGCGCAGGTCGCCCAGGTGCATGGTTGGAGCAAAGAGCAGGCGATAGAGATTGGCAGGGCGGCGGGCGGAGACGGTTCCGGCGGGATCGGGCTCCATGCTGTAATAATCGGCTGAAATACGCGCGGCGCCGTCGATGCGAAACCAGGGCTCGTCGCTCGTCGCCTCATCCGCCGCGGGAACCAGTGTATTTGCCGCCGGCCGGCCGCTGCTGTCCTGCACGGCTGCCGACGCGGCCCGCGGACACAGCACCGCGCACGCGCCGACGAACAAAATGGCCATGGAGAAAGCCATGCGTAGCAGGGCGCGCAGCAGCATAAAAACCAACGACTTAGGGAGACCGCCAAGTGCAAACATTCCACTGTGCCGGTAGTGTTGTGTATTGGTCCGGATTTGCGCCGCTCGAGCTGCGTGGATGTCCCTGGTTTTCGGCCTGATTCTATTGCGGCGCTGACGAAAGTAGCAGCTACAAGGTACGCCGCGGCGACGGCTTACGCAAACGCCGTCGCGGATGAAAATGAGGAATCAACCGCGCTGAATGGATCAGTACTGTTGGCGGATGGCGGAACGCGCCATGTTGCGCACAAAATCGGTGGTGCCTTTGTTGAAGACCAGCTCGCCCAGCAGGCGGACCGCCTCGTCTTTCTGGTTAAATCCGCTCAAAATGCGCGCTTTGTTGAGCAGGAGCATGCCGTAGGTCTCGGCGTCGCACTGCGCCGTCAGCCCGCGTTCGATATAGGCCAGTTTCTGATTGGGATCTTCGGAAATCTCGGCCAGGGCGTTCCACGCCGGGCAGTAATTCGGCGCCAATTCGGTCAGCGTCAGCAGTTTTTCCTCGCGCTCCGTCAGATCTTCCACCTGAATATT
Source organism: bacterium (assembly GCA_030430495.1). Lineage (GTDB taxonomy): Bacteria > Bacteroidota > Ignavibacteria > Kapaibacteriales > UBA7675 > JAUIKM01. The sequence goes on from JAUIKM010000013.1 coordinate 19,156, forward strand.
GGCGATAAAATCCTTGAAGAATCCGGCGGGCAGCGTGCCGGCCACTTCGCGGTCCAGCGTGTGGAGGGCCGCCTTGGTGTAGAAAAACCCTTCCGGCGCCAGTTCGTCGACGCGCTGAAAATACTCGTGGGCGGACTCGTACTCCTCGCGCTGCAGATATGAATAGGCGATGTCGTACCAGGGGCGCGGCCAGTCGGGCGCAGCTTCGGCGGCGCGGCGGGCGGCGTTGAGAAACTCGGGCTGCTCACCGGCTTGTCCGTGTTGGCGGGCCATTTGCAGCAGTTGGCGCGCTTCGGGCGGAACGTTCATTGTCAGGCTGCGCGGCGGCGGAATGTTGACCGGAAAGGAATTGACGTCGGCCATCGTCAGCACGTTGCCGCGGGCGTCGCTGTAAATGGTGTCGGCGCTGCCGGGCGCAACGGCATCGGCGGGTTTGGCATGTTTTTCATCGCCGCAGGCGGAAATCACGAGCAGCGCACACAAGCATGACATCAAAGCGGCAAGATTCTTCATAGCGGTCCCGGCAGTCACGATTCGGAGTAGAAAAAAGCTGGACAAATCTACGCATTCTCGCGTTTTCGGCGCATCGGACAGCGCCGGCGTCGGCGCGGATGTATTTTCCTGAACAGCCCGGAGAGCACTTCGCCCCGCTTTGCGTGGCTTGTTTTTCCCTCTTGCTCGTCGTGCAGCATCAAGCGCCCAGGCGACGAGTGAAACGTCAGGCGCGGCTTCGTCGCTGAAAATCTTGTACCGGAGGCCTGTCGGCTCAGGCGGAAGCCGCCCATTGTTCCCACGCGGCCTGTTTGAATCCGATCAGACCGCCGCGCTCGCTCACCAGCAGCGGCCGTTTGATGAGTTTTCCGTTGGCGGCCAGCAGGTCGAGCGCTTCGTCATCGCTCATGGCGGGCAGTTTGTCGCGCAGCTGCATTTCGCGGTACATCATGCCGGAGGTGTTGAACAGGCTGCGGACTTTGCCGCCGGCGACGTCCCGCAGTATCAACGCCAGCACGGTGCGCGTGGGCGGCGCATCCAGGACCATATCCTGTTTGTTGTACTCCACCCTGTTGGCGTCGAGGAATTTGATTGCTTTGCGGCAGGTGTCGCAGTTTTTGTAGAAGTACAGGGTTGTCATGTGCACGGTTCCAGAGCGTGAACGGAAAGCGATAAGGGATTGGGGACGGCTGCTGCGGGGGGAGATTTTGAGCGCGACGACGTAGAACTACGTAGGAGCTCAATTCGCCGCCGGCTCAGACCACTGCAAACTGCACAAAAAACGTCGCGCCCTGCCCTTCCACCGATTCGCACCAGACGCGGCCGTCCATAAGTTCGACCAGTTTGTGCACGATGGACAGCCCCAGGCCCACGGAGTTTTCCCCGGCGGTGGGTTGCGTGGAAAGTCGCTGGAAACGCTCGAACAGGCGCGGCAATTCCTCCGGCACAATGCCCGGCCCGCTGTCCTTGACGGAAAAGAGCGCCTGCCCCTCGCTGGCCTCCAGACGCAACACGATCTGACCGCCCAGATTGGAGTATTTCACCGCATTGGAAATGAGGTTGTCGAGCACCTGATCGATGCAGGCGGGGTCCAGGTTGACGATGACGGGCGTCGCGGCGGGTTCAAAGACAATCTCGATGTTTTTCTTTTGTGCGGCTTCCTTATAACGCCTGCCGACGGTCTCAACGATTCCCTTCCAGTCCAGCGGTCGGCACTGCGGGTCCACCTGGCCGCTTTCGATTTTGTTGACGTCCAGCAGCTTGTTAATCAGCGCGAGCATCTGGTCCGTCACCGTCAGAATATCCTGGGCGTACTCCCGCGGCAACGAACTCAACTCGACCTGTTTGTCGGTTGAAATCAGCTGGGCCAACATGCGAATGTTGTTGAGCGGACTGCGAAGGTCGTGAGCGGCGATGCCGAGAAACTCATTCTTTTCCGCGTCAAGGCGCTCCAGATCGACGTTTTTCTCGCGGATCCGCTGGTTGAGTTCGCTGACGCGTTCCAGGGCGTTGGACAGCTCCACGGAGCGCAGACGCTGAATCTCCGCTTCCTGACGGGCGGTCTCGGCACGCTGCAGAATGCGGATGTTCTCGACGCGGCGCGACGTCTCACGCAGATGAAAAGCGCGCAGTTCCTTTGTGTATTCCTGCAGAGTCGCCGCGGATTCCCGCCAGCGCTCGAGTTTGGTGTAGATATCGGCGATGGTCCTGAGCGAATCGATATAGAGGCGGCGCGTTTCATCGCCGTTGGCCACGGCACAGGCTTCCCGCAGCGTTGTGAGCGCTTCTTCGTCCCGGTCCAGACGGGAAAGCACTTCGCCGCGCAGGATCAGGGCGCGCACGATGTTGACGTGATCGCGGCAGCGCTGCAGAATCTCCAGCGCGTGGCTGACGGACTCCAGCGCGTCTTCATGTCGCTGGTTGTCCGCCACGGCAATCGCCAGAGAGAGACGCGAGTACGCCTCCAGGCGCATGTTGGAGGAGCCGCGCATCAGCTCGTATGCGCGCTGTGAAACGGCGAGCTGTTTGTCCTGCGCGCCCATGTTTTTGTGCAGATTCGACTCGTTTACCAGCACCAGCGTGAGGCCGGCTACATCGCCGATTTCCTCAAAGAGGCGGCGCGATTTTTCGAGCGCGTCCAGACACTCCTCATACTGGCCAAATTCTTCATATGCATTGCTGATTCCCATCAGCGCCTTGGCGGCTCCTTCCTTGTTGCCGCATTCCAGCATGATGTCGCGCGACTTGAAATACCACTCCAGCGCGCGTGCGTCGCCGAGAACAAAGTAGGTGTTGGCCATGTTGCCGAAGACGCGCGCGGAGCCAAGATCGCGGCGCGCCCCCAGCAGGGTGACGGCGCGCTGGTGATATTCGAGTCCCTTGCCGGTTTCCCCCAGGCGCGTGTGCGCCACGCCCAGATTGCTCATCAGGAGCGCGTTATCGTAGTCGTCGGAATGGTCGCGCTGCAGGTATTCCTGACGCTGCAAATGCTCGTAGGCCTCCTGATAACGGCCGAAGTTCATCGCCCATAAAGCATTGAGAGCGGCCAACTTACGATCGATTAACTCAGGTGGGAGTCGATCGCGCAATCCTTCGGCTTTGGCCAGATACTCCGCAAAATCTTCCTTGTCGCTGACGGCCATACTGACGCGCAGAGCGCATTCATAGGCGGTAAAAAGTTCGGCGTAATCTTCGTGTCGCAGCAGGATTTCAATGGCGCGTTTAATACTCTCGCGGGCCGAACTGAAGTTGCTGCCGGCCAGAGCGCTGAGGGCTTCGGCCAGAAGGGCGCGACCGCGGTAATACTCGCACAACTTTTTAGTTTCTTCATCGGGTTTAACGGCCTGATTGCAGCGATGCACCGCTTCCAGCGCATAGCTGCGCGCCAAAGCCGGATTCACCTGGTGCTGTGCTCGGCTTCGCTCTATCAACTCTTCGATTTGCCGCTGCTCATCCCCTGCTGCGGGCCTTTCGACAGACATAGTATCTCTTTTGTGCTAAATCGCTCTTTCAGAATCGCAGAATAGACTGTGCGGCCGAAAGATACACCTACCAACCTATCAGATCAATTGATTTTGCGTAAAAATTTTTCATCCGTTCACTCCGGTGGCTCAAAGTCCACAGAACGGCCTTCGCGCTCCAGGATGTGGCGCGCAAAAGCGCCCGACGCACGTGAGAAGCGCCGGTTGGCGACGAAGGCCAGCCCGATGGAACGCATCTGCAGTTCGGCTACCTCGGCGGACCTGAGCGTTCCTTCGCGCACGTCGGCGGCGACGGCAAAATCCGGGACAATCGCCACACCCAGCCCCGCGCGCGCAAATGACTTCTGAATTTCGACGCCGCCAAATTGCATCATGTCGCCCAGAAACAGGCCCGCGCCAAGCAGGTCGGCATCAAAATGCGCGCGCGAATGCGTGCCTTCCTCCGGCAGCAGCAAACGCCGGTCCAAGAGGTCGGCCAGCTCCAGACGCGGCAGGCCGTCGAGCGGATCGCCCGGCAAAAACACGGCCACATCGCGATACGTGAACAGGGTCGTCGTCCGGACTTCCGGCGTGGACAGCGGCAGCGTCACCATGCCCAGGTCGATTTCACGCGCCTGCAGCATCCGGCCCGTCTGGCGCGAATGACGACTGTGCATGGCGAACTCGATATCGGGAAACTCGCCCAAAAATCCCTTGAGCCACTCCGGCAGTTTGTGCATGGCAATCGTGTCCGAACATCCGATCGAGACACGGCCGCGGCGCAGATCCCGCAGCTCGCTCATCTGTCGGCGCGCCATATCCCACTCATCAAAAATGCGGCGCACGTGTTCATAGAGTACCGCGCCCGCCGGCGTCATTTCCACGCCGCGCGAGGAGCGAATCAGCAGCTGCTCGCCCAGTTCGCGTTCCAGCGCCTGCACCTGCATACTGATGGCCGGCTGCGAAACAAACATCCGCCGCGCGGCGCGTCCAAAACCGCCTTCCTCCACCACCGCCCTGAAACTGCTGAGTCGATGAATATCCATAAGCCCTCCTTATCGGCGGCATTAAAATAATGAACTTTTCTTATTGCTGTTCAGGTGGTATTTTTGGACCTGAGGTAATCGTTTGAAGCACAATCCGGGTCATCATGAGCACTATTCGCCGCCTGTACGTTCGCAAACGCGCCGGTTTTGACGGCCACGCCCGCCAGCTGGGCGACGATCTCCGCAACTACCTGAACATTCCCGCTCTCGAGCATATTCAGATGCTGGTGCGCTACGATATTGAAGGGCTTTCCGAAGAGGAATTCACTCTTGCTTGTCGCCGGGTGCTCGTCGAAGCGCCTGTCGACGAGGCTATCGTCGGCGAGCTGACAACCGGTCCGGATGAGACGCCGCTGGCCTACGAGTATCTGCCCGGTCAGTACGATCAGCGCGCCGACAGCGCCGCACAGTGCATTCAGATTCTGACGCGACGCGAAGCGCCGCTGGTGCGCTGCGCCACCGTTCTCCTGCTGCGCGGCGTTCTCAGCGAAGCCGACATCAACAAAGTCAAAGCTTACGTGATCAACAGCGTGGACTCGCGCGAGGCGACCCTGCAACTGCCGCCCAGCCTGCGGCAGGAAGCGCCGCGGCCGCCCGATGTGGCGATTATCGACGGATTTCGCGACCTGAACGTCGCCGGTCTGGAGCCCCTGCGCAAAGATCTCGGACTGGCGATGAGCAGCGCCGACCTCGAGCATTGCCGCGTATATTTCAGCGCCGAAGAAAAACGCGACCCGACGCTGACGGAGCTGCGCGTGCTCGACACGTATTGGTCGGACCACTGCCGTCACACGACCTTCCTGAGCGAACTGACGCACATCGAAATCACCGAAGGCAAGCCTGGCGAGCCGATCTTCGACGCACTCGAACTGTACCGCGAACTCCGACGCGAAACCTTCGGCGACACCCCGCCGCCGGAATGCCTCATGGACATTGCCACGATCTACGCGCGCAACCGCAAGCGGGCGGGCACGCTGCCGGATCTGGAGGTCTCGGAGGAAATCAACGCTGCCAGCATCATCGTGCCGACCGAAGTCGACGGCAAAACCGAAGAGTGGCTGGTGATGTTCAAGAACGAAACGCACAACCACCCCACGGAGATCGAACCATTCGGCGGCGCGGCCACCTGCGTCGGCGGCGCTATTCGCGATCCCCTGTCCGGCCGCGCCTACGTCTACCAGGCCATGCGCGTCTCAGGCGGCGCGTCTCCGCTGACGCCCTTGAACGAGACGCCGGCCGGCAAACTGCCGCAGCGCAAAATTGCGACGGAAGCCGCGCGCGGCTTCTCGTCCTACGGCAACCAGATCGGCCTGGCCACCGGCATTGTCAATGAGTTTTATCACCCGGACTACGTCGCCAAACGCATGGAAGTCGGTGCGGTCATCGCAGCCGCCCCGCGCGAGAATGTGGTGCGCGGCGTGCCCGAACCCGGCGATGTTATCGTGCTGCTGGGCGGCCGCACCGGACGCGACGGCTGCGGCGGCGCCACGGGCTCGTCCAAAGAACACACGCAGGAATCGCTGGAAACCGCCGGCGCTGAAGTGCAGAAAGGCAACCCGCCGACCGAACGCAAAATCCAACGGCTGTTCCGCAACGGCAAGGCGACGCGGCTCATCAAACGCTGCAACGATTTCGGCGCGGGCGGCGTCTCCGTGGCCGTCGGTGAGCTTGCGCCGGGCCTGCTGATCGATCTGGACAAGGTGCCGCTCAAATACGAGGGGCTGGACGGCACCGAGCTCGCCATTTCGGAATCACAGGAACGCATGGCCGTGGTGCTCGATCCCGGCGACGTTGAACAATTCTCCCGCATGGCGGCAGCTGAAAATCTCGAGGCCGCCGCGATCGCGACCGTCAGCGGAGACAATCGACTGACGATGAGCTGGCGCGGCAGGAAAATCGTCGATATCAGCCGCGCCTTTCTCGACACAAACGGCGTGCGCCAGACCAGCCGCGCGGTGATCCGGACGCCGAACGAAAACCACGGGTACTTCCCGATCCGCGACCACACGCCGCCGGGCCCCATCCGCACGTCCTGGGAGGCGATGATTGGCTCGATTGAATTCTGTTCGCGCAAGGGCCTGGGCGACATGTTCGACTCCAGCATCGGCGCGGCTTCCACCTTTGTGCCCTACGGCGGCAAACGCCAGCTCAGTCCGGCGGACGTCATGGTCGCCACGCTCCCCGTCGACGGCGAACAGACGCCCACGGCAACTATTATGAGCAACGGCTTCACGCCCGACCTGGCGACCTGGAGCCCGTTCCACGGCGGCCTGTACGCGGTGGTCGAAGCCGTCGCTAAGATTGTCGCGGCGGGAGGACAATACGACCGCACCCGCCTTTCGCTCCAGGAATACTTTGAAAAACTGGGCCGCGATCCGCAACGCTGGGGCAAACCCCTGGCGGCGCTGCTCGGCGCGCTGCGCGCGCAATGCGAACTGGGTACGCCGGCCATCGGCGGCAAGGACAGTATGTCCGGCACGTTCAAGGACATCAACGTTCCGCCGACGCTGGTTGCTTTTGCCGTTTGCCCCGCCGACGCGCGCAAGGTGGTTTCCAGCGAATTCAAATGCATGGGCACAAGCGTGCTTGTCCTCGACGCGGAATACGACGCGCACAATCTGCCCATCTGGTCGCGCCTGAAAACTCTCTACGACAGCTATCTGAAGGCCGTGGCGGAAGGTAAAATCATCTCGGCGCGTTCCGTGGGCCACGGCGGCATTGCGGCGGCGCTGACCGGTATGATGCTCGGCAACAACATCGGCATGAGGTTCAAACGCGAGCACGCCCCGCGTGAGTTGTACCGCTCGCTGTTTGGCTCGATCATCTGTGAGATGGCTCCGGGCATCGATCCGGACGAAGTGTTTGCAGACGTCGAACACCGCGTGCTCGGCAAGACAATTGAAGAGGACGAAGTCGACATCAACGGTGAAATCGTCGAGCTGCGCCGCCTGCGGGCGGCCTGGACCGCCGGGCTCGAAAAAGTCTATCCGACCGAAAGCACTGTTGAAGGCGCGGCGCAGACGATCGAAGCCGCGGCAGCCGTCAAATCCTTCCACGCCGCAACAAAAACGGCGCGGCCGCGCGTGCTGATTCCCGTGTTTCCCGGCAGCAACTGCGAAATCGACTCCGCCCGCGCCTTCCGCAAGGCCGGCGCCGAGGTGGAAACATTTGTGTTCCGCAACCTGACGCCGCAGGCCGTCGAGGAGTCGCTGCAAGGACTGGCGCGCAGCCTGGACAACAGCAACATCCTGATGCTGCCCGGGGGATTCAGCGCCGGCGACGAACCGGACGGCTCCGGCAAGTTCATTGCGGCGGTCTTCCACAATACGCGCGTGGCGGACGCCGCCATGCGTCTGCTGCAGGAACGCGACGGCCTGGCGCTGGGTATCTGCAATGGTTTCCAGGCGCTGATCAAACTGGGACTGCTGCCCTACGGCGAGATCCGCGAACTGACGGCCGACGCACCGACGCTGACCTTCAACGCCATCGGACGCCACGTGGCCACGATGGTGCGCACGCGCATCACGACCGCGGCAACGCCGTGGTTCGCCTGTACCGAACCCGGCGCCGTGCATTGCGTGCCCGTTTCTCACGGCGAAGGGCGCTTTGTCTGCTCGCCGGAAGCCATGCGGGAACTGGTTCAAAACGGACAGATTGCCGCGCAGTACGTCGACCACGACGGCAATGCCTGCATGGAGCCGGAGTTCAATCCAAATGGATCCATGAATGCGGTGGAAGCGCTGATCAGTCCGGACGGACGAATTCTCGGCAAGATGGCGCACTCCGAGCGCGTCGGCCCCTACGTGGCGGTGAATATCTTCGGCGAGAAGGATCAGAAATTGTTTGAAGCCGGCGTGAAATACTTTGCCTGAGAACGCGCACGTGGAATCAGACCCATTCGCTGTGGTGTTTGTCGCCGACGAGGCCGAGCGAAAGCTGAAAGCGGTGATTGGTGGTGTCGCTCTCAAAACCGAACTGCGCCGCCCACTCATAGCTGATGCGATTGCTCAGAGCGCTTGAACTCTCAACCGAAGAGCGATAGAGCCCCAGCTTCCAGCGATCGACCTGCGACTCGACAAAGTCGCCGACAGGCTCCAGCAGCTTGAGCAGATAGCCGCGTGTATCGGGTCGTTTTTCCTGCAGATTGTTCGTGCGCTGGATGTTGTGCACCATGGAAATCAGCTCGTCGTCGATGCCGGACAGACTCAAAACCAGACGCATCGTACTGTCGCGATTTTCGAAGCGGATTATGGCCTGCCAATCCGTGGCAAACCGCAGATTGCGCCGGTAGCTGAACGGCATGTTGTCCGGCAGGTAGGTCTCCACCCGCTCCATTATGCAGCTGCGGAAGCGGTTCACCAGATCGCGTTTGACGATCTCCAGCAGCACCTGCTGCCGCTCGGCTTCATCGGCGTACATCTTGTTTACCAGCGACCAGACGAAATCTTCCATCGACTCGCCGCGTTCCGTCACGCCGTCCGCCAGCTGTTGCATGCCGTTGTTGCCGCCGGGCTTGCCCAGCAGCAGAATGACCGGAGGCGGCAGGCGCAGTTGCTCCCGCAGGCGGCGCACTCCGGCCTCCCAGCCTTCTTCCAGACGCGACGACAGCAGCACCACATCAAGCTGACGATTCAGAAAAGCATGCGAAACGCCCTGCTCCAGATTGGTGGCGCACTCAAGAGAGTACACGGCATCGAGCAGCGGTTCAACCTTGTTCACAAAAGCCGCATCGTTGTCAATGAGCAGGATGGATTTGCGGTCCATGCGTCTGATGCCGCAGCGCAGCGCGACGGTATAGACTACGCGTGAGAGATTTTTGCGGGTCTGGGCCGGATCAAATGGTTTGGTGAGGATGGCCTGAATGCTGTGCGTGCTGAGTTCTTTCAGAATCGGATCGCCTTCATCACAGAGGATGACGACGGACGTGGCGGCGTAGGCCTCTATCGTGCGCACGGCGGTCAGGAATTGCGCGGCGCTCGTATCTTCAAGGCGCGCGTCCAGCAGAATCATCTCGAGCTGCGGCTTGGAACTCAACTGGGCGACGGCGTCCTTGCCGTTTTCCGCCTCGAGAATTTCGAACTCGGAGTAGTCCAACTGCCCCAGCAGATTAACCAGAATCTTGCGATGGAATCGTTCCCCCGCAACTATCAGGACATTAATTGGCATACAAAACGCAACTCTTACACGCTCATTCGCAATCATCTTCGGAATTGGGCACAATGATAAAGATTTTTTGGGATTTTTGGTCCTGTTGATCGCTTTCGGTGGAAACTGCTACGGCCGGCGTGTTACTGTCCCAGTACTTCAGCCGAGAATTCCACCAGCTCGGAATCGACAAAAAAACAGCGGATCAGCATGGGATTGCAGCACACTTCACAGTCTTCGACGTATTCCTGGCGCGGCACGCCGCCGTCCAGCAGCACGCTGATTTCCTCCCAGCAATAGGGACAGGTAAAGTGATGCTCCAGCAGTTCGCCGCCCTTGAACATGCGCCGTCCGGATTTCAGGTTCTGAATTTGCGCGCTATCGCCAGCGCCTTCTTTTGCGCGATGTTGATCTCGGACGAATCCACACTGATATCCATGTTGGTAATTGCCTGCAGGCGGGCCTGGTCGATGGTGAGGCGTTCCTCCAGATTGAGCAGTCCCATGTGCCAGCGCTCAAACATGCGCTTCTCGATGGTGGCGTGCAGCAGCAGGCGGATGTCCGTGTGGCGTTTGTCGTGCAGGATACGCGAATACAGCCGGGTGAGCACCTCGATCGGCCCTTCCAGAATCTGCAGGAAATTGCCGCCGCGGTAAATCAGCAGACCGGAAACATCGTGTTCCTGATTGAATCTTCTTGCCTGAGTGAGCAGTTCTTCCAGCTCCGGCTTGGTCATTTGCCGGACGGAGCGACTGACATAAATCAAGGTAGAAAGTTGCATAAACTCAGTGCATCGAAACTGTAGCCAACGGCAGGCCGGCCTTAGTATGAGTACTCGGACAGTCGGAGGCGCAAACCAGCCCAAGGGGAATGAGATAAACGCCTGGAAATTCGGAGCAGCACATTGTACGAGTCATCTTGAATAGTCCGCGCGGAAGATACAACCAATTGAACTTGGAACCGAATACCTTATTTTCCGGTTAATCCGCCGAAGCAGTTCAAAGACAAATTTGCAAACCCTGCCGACCTCGCCATGCGCCATCTCCTTCCCTGCTTTCTCTTGTTTGTCATTGTGTTGCCCGCTTCGAGCCCGGCACAGATCGAGCTGGGCCCCAGGTTTGGAAGCGAGCTGGAACCGCAAGACGACGCGCCTGTCTGCGAGATTCCAACACTCGTGACGCCCGACGTCGAGACTCACGGTTTCCACGTCGGCAATGTGGTCGACGACTTCAGCCTGTTCACGCCCGACGGCGAGCAGGTCACGCTGAAGGACGAGCTGAGCCGCGGCCTGCCGGTACTGCTGATCGCCTGCAGTTACACCTGCACCGTCTTCCGCGATCGCATTCCACAGATCAATGCACTCCATGAAATTTTCGACGGACGCGTGCGCTTGCTGCTGGTGTACACGCTGGAAGCTCATCCGATTCAGGACATAAGCCCCTATTTCGGCTACGTCAGCGTGGGACGCAACCTGCAGGACGACATCCTGTATCGCCAGCCGACGACCTACGGCGCACGCCGCGAGGTCGCGCGCGACATGCTGGCGGCGCTTGACGTGCGGCAGCGCGTGGTGATTGACGGCCCCTGCAACGAGTGGTGGTGGGCCTACGGCCCGGCGGCGAACAACGCCTACCTGCTCGACGCGGAGGGACGCGTGGTCGCCAAACACTGGTGGTTCAATCACATCCCGCAAAACATGGAACGCGATATCGAAGAACTGCTCTCGCCCACCACGGATTTCGCCGATGCGATGGAAACTCACTCGCCCGAGGTCGAGGTTCGCAGGCTGGGCGACGTGATACTCGTGGACGGACGCAGCGACGGGACTCTCAACAACTTTGAACTGACGCTCTGCGACCTGCTCGGCCGCACGATTCAGCGGCTGGAATTCGACGACCTGCCGTTCCGCTTTCGGTGGCAAACAAAAGCGGATTTGGGATTGGCTTTGTATTTTATCAGGTCAAATGGAAACGTTTTGGCGCGCGGCGTTTTACCGCTTATCGAGGAGAAACCATGACAAAAAAATACTTGATTGTTCTGCTGCCCACTATCCTGCTGTTTAGCGCACATCGCGCCGTAGCGCAGGAGTTCAACGTCTTTTTTGCATCGGACCTCATTGCGAGCGATGAGGAGTATCCCTATCTGTATCTGGAGGGTTCGATGAACAACCTGACGGACGAAGCGATCACGCTGAGGATCGTGCGCACCGTCGAGGAACTGCCGGAAAACTGGGCGTCGTCCATCTGCACCGGCGATGTTTGCCTGCCGCCGAACGTCGACACAACATATGTTGAACTTCCCGCGCAGGGACACGAGAAAGTTGCCGTAACGTATTATTCGGACGGCATTCGCGGCGAAGGATACGTGGACCTTCAATTCAGCCTGGGCGACTCCCCCGGAATCAGCAAACGCCTTTTTGTTCGTCACGACCGCGTGAGTTCGGTGTGGGAAGGCGGCCGGTTGTACGGCGAGAGTCCGCTGGTCTGGATCAGCGGCGCAAACAGCCTCCGCGTCGGTGATCACGCAGCGAATCTGCCGGGCAAACAGCTGGAGCTGACGGTCTTCGACGCCCTGGGCAACAAACTGCTGAGCGTGCCCAATGTCGCGCCGGGACAGATTGAAACCGGCTTTGCATTCTCGCGTCAGCCGCACCCCTACCGCGTAACGGCGGACGGCGTGCTGATTGAGGCGGGACTGCTGCCCTCGACGGAATAAACCGAACTTAAACTGAACTCAATACACTGGTCAAACACAGCTATGAAAACTGTTATCAAATTGAAATTCGTGCAGCAGGTGGCGTTGCTGTGTCTGGGCATTGCGGTTCTGCCGCTGACAATTCTGGCGCAGAGCAGTAAAACGGTCGAAGATTTTACCCTGACGGACGTGGACGGCGTTGAGACCTCGCTCTATGCCGAGCTGGAAACCGGCCGTTTTGTGCTGTTGGATTTTTTCAGCGTGCAGTGCCACATCTGCAAGGAAAACACGGCCAAGGTCAATCGCATCCAGGAGAATTACAGCGATTTCCTGAGCGTGTGGAAAATGGGCGTCTACGGTCCGGACCGCGAGCCGCCGAGCTGGGTGGAAGATTTCAACCGTTGGTACGACTCCAAAGTGCGGGCTTTTCCGAATGCGACGGCGGCGCTGAAGTATTTCAACGACGAGTTTAACATTGGCTACGGCACGCCGACCTATGTGCTGATCAGCCCCGACCACAAAGTTTCGTTTATCTACCGCGGTTTCAACGACGACGTGATGCGCCGCAAGCTGAACGATGCGATGTTTTTACCGACTTCGGTGAGCGAGCGCCAGGACCTTTCGGCCGAGGTGAAAATCGCGCCGCAGCCCGTCAGGGACGTGATGACGCTGAGCGTGCCGGCGGACCAGCAGATCAAAGTCCTGACGATTGTTGACGGTCGCGGGGTTGAAATCGCGCGTTTGAGCGGCGGACGCGACATTGAGAGCACCGGCGCTGTAGAGCTGGACCTGACGGCTCTGAACACGGCGAACGGCGTTCACATGCTGAGGATTGAATTTGCGGACGGCGGACTGGCGCAACGCAGTTTTGTGCTTGTGCGCTGACGCCTGACAGACTCAGGGACTTTTGACTGACTTTGGACGCCTCGTCTTGACTGAAAGACGGGGCGTTTTTTTGTTTGGGGGCCGGGAATCCGGTTAAGCGCAAGAGTAATTGTGAATTGATTTGGGTCCGGCCGAGATGTTGGGACAGGTTTTGGATGCCGATAAAGCAGAAAATCAGCCCGTTGGGGAGCGAAGACGGTACGGTAATAAAAAAGTGCTTTTGGAAACGCCGGGGAGGCCACATTTTCCGTCGATAAGCGTACCTTGTCAGACCCCGGGATGGATCCGATGGTTAACCGACGTTGGAGTGCGGAGTGCCTGAATTGGCAAATTAAACGCGATGCCAAAGTAGTTCCCGAGAGCGAATATCAACGCGATGTCCACGGGTGTTTCCAATTTCTTAGGCCTGTCTGGTTGGACCTGGCTGTCCCGCAGACGCAAGGTGCGATGTGCAGACATTACGGCAGGAGGGAAAATGCGAGGAATTGAATTGTTAAACAGGAACAGCTTGAAACGGCAGAGTCGACCGGCGACGGAGCCTGTGTTGGCGGGTCCGAGTGTGGAATTGCGCGCCGGGCTGAGCATACCCGCATTGATGATCGGGGGTGCGTCGTTTGGCAACATTGTACTGCCCGGGCCGGTCGGGGCTCTGGCGGGCGCTGTTTTTGGCCTGGCTATCGGGATCGTACACCGCGTGTGTTATGAATGAAGCGCTGTCGCATCCGATTGAGCTTTTGGCTGCGCTGTTGATAACCCTGTACTTTGTTCTTGTGGCGTTTCGGTCGGCATTGCGCCCGGAATTACTGGAAGTAATTGCCTTGATATTGACCAGCTCCGGCATAGTCTCCGCGATTGATCTCGGGCTTCTCGCGATCGGCGACGGCGCGCTGCTCGGCGAGAGCTTGCGAGACAAACACACCTTGATTCTGATCGGCGCTGTCGCAATCATGTGGGTATCGCTTGTTCAGACGGGACAGATCATGTTGCATCACTATCACTCAAACAGGGACACGCGTCAAAGGCGCGGACGCCGCCCGCCGGTCAACATCAGGAACAATTAAACAACAGGCGGATTTGCCGCTGCAAATCCGCCTGTTGTGTTTCATGCTGATCCGTCGTCGCAATGCCGACTTAACGGCGAATCAGTTTAATCGACCACTGCTCTGCTCCACGCCTGATGTTAAGCATGTAAACTCCGGCCGGCAGTCCTTCAGCTTCGAGATTGACGTTCTCGACGCCGTTGCCGATGGTCCGATGCAGGACGCGCTCACCGAGAATGTTAAGCAGCTCGATCGACACCTCGCCCTTCGGCAAGCCGTCGATGCGAATTCGATTGTCGAAGGGATTCGGGAAGACCTGCGGCTGTGATCCCGCAAGTTCGTCACCGACGGACGTGGTAATGCGATACTCGTATGCTTCGGACTCGTTGCTGCAGCCGCGCTCATCGGTGATGAGGACGGTAAACAGCCCCTCACTTTCCGGTTTGTAGCCGCGGGAGTTGCCGTTGTTGTTGATGTCGCGTCCCTGATAACGCCACTGGTAGTGCGGCGCTTCCGAAGAAAGCAACTGAAATTTGTCGGCCAGTGTGATAGTCGGGCGCGGCGGCAGCGCCAACAGTTCAACGGTGAAAGTCTCACTACGGCCCGTCGAGTTCGTGACGAGCAGATGAGCAACGCCGTCGACAGCGTCATCAAGCAAGCGAATTTCGATTGATGCTGCGATACTGCCGAGTCCTTCCACATCGATTGCGGTGTTGTTGGATTCTGCATCGACAAGCTCGACCGACTGGATGCGCGCGCCGGCGTCGAGAACGCGAATCTGCGCGCCGCCGCAGCCGCCGCTGCTGTCGCTGAGAACCGGGTAACATCCGCGGCACTCGCCGAAGTCCGTCGCCGCCAGATCGCCGCGCAGTTCCTGCAGGGAGAGAACGGCGCCGGGTTCGCCGTCTTCAGCGCCGTAGGTGCCGCCTTCGAGCGCGTCGCCGGCGGGACCGCCGTCAACAACGATCGTTAGATTGTCGCGGGATACGGCATCTGCGGCGAGCAGGCCGACGTATCCGCCGCCGCCGCCGCCGCCGGGACCGGCCGTGACGTGTTCGTTGCCGAGTCGACTGCCGCCCTTGCCGCCGCTGACGTCCACCGTGATTCCGGAGACGACCTGCCGCACGTCGAGCAGGACGCTGCCGCCTGCGCCGCCGCCGCCCAGGCCGTCGGGATTGAGAGTCGAAAAGTCGTCGTCGGCTTTAGCGCCGCGCGCAGAGATTCCGAAATCGCCGCTGCTTTTGAGAGTGCCGCCGCGAACGATGACTATTCCGCCGCCGTCCGCACCGCCGGAACCGTGCCGGTGATTGGAGTGTCCGCATCCGCCGCCGCCGCCGGCAAACGCATGGCGACCGCGAATGAAATCATTCTGGTAGGCGGATTTGCCGCCGATGCCGCCCGCAAAACGTCGGTTTTCGACGACGCCGCGGAAGCCGAATCCACCCGCTCCGCCGGCTCCGAGGCCTGCGCCGCCGCCGCCGCCGGCGTTGTGGTTGTTGCCGCCGCCGCCGGCATTGGCGGGACTGCCGCGACCGTAGCGGAAAGCTCCGATGCCGTCTTCAGCCACGCCCTCGCCTTTCGGCGAGTAATAACAGTCTTCGTCGGTCACGTAGTCGACGCGGTGGGGCGATACGTTGCAGGGCGGATAATTTTCGAACTCGGCGCCGCGGAAGCCGCGGCCGTCAACATTCAGATCGGCTTCAAGCATCAGGCACTCCGCGCTCAGAGCCAGGACGCCGCCGGTTTCGCCGTCCCAGGGGCGGCAGGTCAGCTCGCCGCTGACAATGATGTGGCTGTAGGCCGGAACGGAGATCAGCTGGATTTTACCGCTGATGTCGTACTCCTCGTTCTGCAGTCTTTCTTCCAGGCGCACATCAAAACCACTGACAGATTTTACGACGGCAAACTCGTAGAGTCCCGCCCCGTTCAGGTTTGTGATGCTGCCGTACTTTTCGTCGTTGTCGGGATAAATTTCAGCGCCCTGCATCTGGATAATCAGCACTTGCAGGCCGGGACGCAAGCCCGTTGTATCGGCCACGCGAAGACGTCCCGAGGCCGGGGCAATCGATTCCACGGCGTGATAGGTATTGACAATTCCGCTGATTTCATCGCAGCCTTCACAGGCTTCAACTACAACTTCGATGGAGTCCGTGTAACGGCATCCGGCCGGCGTTTCCACTGTGAGACGGTACGTGATCGACTCGGTCGGCGTGGCCAGCGGAGCGGCGATCGTCGGATCGTCGAGGCCGTCGATCGGATTCCACTGATACGTCAGATTCTCGCCCTGAATGTCAAAGGGTTCCAGTTGCACTTCGTCGCCGGTGCAGATGACCGCTTCGCGGCGCAGCTGGAAACGCGGTGCGGGATTGACTTCCACCAAAACGGAATCGCGTGCAACGCAGCCGCCGGCGGTAATTTCCACGCGGTACAAAGTCGACTGTTGCGGAGCGGCGACCGGGCGCAGGGTGCGCGGATTGTTCAGGCCGTTGGCCGGCGTCCAGCGAATCTCCACGTCGTTGCCCGCACCCGTGGCGGCGTCGAGAACCACGGACTCGCCGCGACAGATCTGTTGATCGGGACCGGCTTCAACGTCAATTTCCGGAATGACAACAACCAGGATGGAGTCGCGCGCATCACAGCCCGCTTCGTCGCTGACGCGCAGATAATACATTTGGGTGGCGGACGGTGTGGCCCGCGGCTGCCGGACAGCGGGGTCGTCCAGTCCGTCCACCGGCGTCCAGGCGTATGTGAGCGGACCTTCGGCTTCGCTGATCTCCGGGTTGAGTACGGCGACGTCGTCGCTGCAAATCGAGATTTCATCTTCAAGCTTGATGCGCGGACGCGGGCGAACGCGAACCTGCGCCTGCGCTTCGGCGATGCAGCCGCGGTCGTCGCGCACCACGACATTGTAGGTCGTATTTTCGGATGGACTCGCAATCGGATTGCGAACGGATGGATCGCTGAGACCTTCGGACGGCGTCCATTCAAACACGGTCGTGGAAGGCTCAAATCCGGTGATGTCCAGCATGAGCTGAATCTCGTCGCCGCGACAGATAGTGGACGACGGAGGCGAGACAGCGGCTGTACATTCAATTGTCTCCTGGCCGAGGCCGCCGATGTAGGCGTAGGAGTTGGCCAGGCCGTAGCCCAGGACGTACAGGCCGATCGGTTGCTGCGACTCCACGGTGTGAACGCCGGCATCGACCTCGAGATGTGCAAACCAGAAGTCCGAAGAACCGATGCGCGTAAAGTCGCCGACGTTGACGGCGTTGCCGTCGAGCCTGACGTTGGCGCGATCATCCGTTTCGGCGATAACGGTCGCGTAGTGCAGGGTAAACACTTCGTCTTCCCGCGGCGGATTGCCGAGCTGCTGCAACGCCTGCGCGTTGATGCAGCGGTAGGATTTGAGAAACTGTTCCTTGGGCGGCAGCAGCAGCATAAAAGGATCGCTGCGCACTGCGTCCGGATCGCTGAACTGATTGTTGGACGTTTTTTTGAACTGCGCCACCTGGACTGCTTTGCTGCCCTGCACTTCCAGCGGGCCGGTAATGGTCGCCTCGTAAATCTCCCCGGCGTCCAGCGTGGCGACGGCCGCGCCGTTCACCATCACCTGCGTATCGTCGGAAGAAGCCAGCACGCGGAAGATATCGTCTCCCTCCGGAGCGGTCTCCGGAGTCTGCGGCATCGGAACCACAAAGGCATTGCGCCCCCAGGTATTTGTCGGCAGCATCTGCTGAATGAGGTAGTCGCGCGATATGAGCATATCGCTGTTCTCAACCGGAATGGTCGAACGCTGGTGACCGGCAAAAACCGCAATCGGATCGGTCGCCGTCACCAGAGTGCCGGTCAGGTCGCGGCGCAGGTCGTCGGTGTCAAAGCGCGCCTGGACCAGATAGACCTCGCCGCGATCGAGTCTGACTCGCTGGACATCGAGGCCGTGGTCCTGCGTTTCGGTGCTCGGCCGGATCGTCACTTCCGTGCCGTCCGCCGTCGCGACGACTGCAAACTGTGAAGGCGTGCTGCCGAAGTCGAGCTGATCGTTGATGACGTCGAAGTCGCTGTTATACGCCATGATGCGATAACTCAGCCCCAGAACATCCTGCGGCAGAGCCAGAAACGCGTCCGACGTCGTGCGCGCCATGTTGAGGCCGTACACGGTGACTTCGTCTTCACTGGTGATGTGAAAGTGCTGCGCAGCGACAATTTCGTTCTGCGAGCGTGCATTGTTGAGAAAACCGGAGCGATTGTATCCCTCCAGCTCAAAATCTTCAAACACGATCTGAAACTGGTACACCTCGTCCGGATCGTCGATGACAAAGTCCTCGACAAAGCGGTCCCCGTCGCGATTGAAGTATTCAATCTGTCCGCGCGTCGGCTCATCCGCGGCGATGTATATGTAAAGGCTGTCCTCCTGCCCCGTTAAATTATTGTGGTAGTTCGGCGGGAAAGTAACCCAGAATTCACGCCCTTTACTGTCGGGTATGTCCTGGGCCGCGGCGCTCCCGAACGCAGCGACAAACAAGAGTAGAACAAGAGGAATACAACGCGAGAGAATCCGGCGTGCAGCGCGGTTGTGCACAAGTGAACGGCGGCCGGCTTGCAAAAGGTGTTGCTGTAATATCATGATGAAATGGCTTCCGAATTTTTTACGGATGAAGTTGAGTACGACGTCAAATTCTGCCGTACAGACGGGAGATATGCAAGTTACGAAAGCGCCGACTCACCAGGAAATGACATGGGACGGCAGGTCGGCGACGCGGATGTGATTGTGCGTCAGGGAAACAAACACCAGAGTGCCGCATCCGACGCACCTGGGCCGCGACCACAACAGCGTGGTTGTCGCGGCGGAAACCGGGGACGGGAAGGCATGGCGGCGCTTTGGACCTTGTTTCAGCCGGCAAGCTGTGGACGCGGCGGCCGGTGTGACAACGCGGCGGATTGAAGCTGCTCAATAACACGAAGCTTCAATCCCGCTGACAAACAAGAGAATCACGCTGCCAAAGATCAGAGAGTCGCGCCATGGACGAAGTACGATAAAATGGGACGGCGTTTCGTCGCGGCGCAGAATGCAATTGCAGGGAGGAATTGATGTGGAGGAGACGCAATGTGCGGAAATGTTGCAGCGAAATCGATGTTAAGAAAAAGTTCCGAATGTTAAGGATTTGTGCAACATGTTAAGATTGTATTAAATGAAATGATGGGAGTTTGAGATTTATTAACTTTGTGTTTTCCGAATCAGGCGAACGCCAACAATCCTCGGAGCTCCGGGTTTGCAAAGTTCTCAGCTCTCCGCCGCTGCCAAAGAGCCGGCAATATCGGCCCGTGAAAATTCGGTCCTCTCCTGGCTGCAAGTTGCATTATTCATCTATCTTCTGGTCCTTGCCGTAGGCGTCATCGGGTCCGGTTTCAAATGGGCTTCCGGTGGCAGTTCAGGCGCAGCCGAACTGTTTGAATTCGCCACCAATCCATTTACCGGATTGATTATCGGGACGCTGGCAACCGCGCTGGTACAGTCCTCGAGTACGGTAACGTCGATCATCGTCGGCCTTGTGGCCGGCGGCCTGCCGGTCGCGATCGCCATTCCCATGGTCATGGGGGCGAACATCGGCACCACGGTAACCAACACGCTGGTGAGCCTTGGGCACGTGCGATTCAAAGAAGAGTTCAAACGCGCGTTTGCGGCCGCGACGGTGCACGACTTTTTCAACCTGCTGGCCGTGCTGATTTTCCTGCCGCTTGAGATTGCAACCGGTTTCCTGGAAAAACTCAGCCTGACGATGGCCCAGTGGTTTTCTGGCGGAACGGGCGTTGAAATCGGCAGCCTGAACTTTATCAAACCGATCACAAAACCCGTTATCGGCGTTATTCAGGACACCTTTGCCGTCATCCCCGAGCCTTTCGGCGGCATCGTCATGATCCTCTTCGGCGTAGCGCTGATTTTTGCCTCGATCACCTTCCTCGGCAAGCTGCTCAAACGCCTGCTGGTGGGACGCGCCAAAGACATTCTGCATTCCGCGATTGGTCGTGGACCGCTCATGGGATTGACCTCGGGCACGCTGGTGACCGTTCTGGTGCAGTCATCGTCAACCACGACGAGCCTGATTGTGCCGCTCGTCGGCTCGGGTGTCTTTAAACTGCGGCAGATTTATCCCTTCACGCTTGGAGCCAATATCGGCACGACCATTACGGCGCTGATAGCGGCGACGGCGATCTCCGAAGGCAATGCGGTCTTTGCACTGGAAATTGCCATGGTGCACCTGATGTTCAACGTGTGTGCGGTGGCCGTGATCTTTGGCCTGCCTTTCCTGCGCTCGGTTCCGCTGATCTGCGCCGAGTATCTGTCCGAGGTGGCCGCCCATCGCAAGTCGCTGGCATTTGCCTACATTCTGTCGGTGTTTTTTGTCATCCCCGGCGTCATCATGCTGCTGACTTCCTGATGCGCTCCCGGTTCGGTTGATTTATTTCTTCAGCGCTTTGCGGCGTTTGTCCAGACTCTCCAACCAGTCGGACAGCGCGGCCAGATCCGCCGCAAATTCGTCCGGCAGCGGCAGTTCTCCCGGCAATTCAAAACTCTGTGCGTGCACAAAGGTCGAGTATCGCGACATCATGCGCTCGATCAGGCGGCAGTCCTCTTCGTCTATCACCGTCAATTCCAGCAATCTGTCTTTCGTGACGATCGCGCGCCGGTGGCGCTGAACAATCGTGCCCAGCAGATCATTCTCGACCATTCGCTCGATCAAAATGCGGATTTCCGCGCACAGATAGCGCGCATGCGGCAGATAAGCCTCAAATCCTTCCTTCCTGTGGATACTCCCGGCTTTGTTGACAAGATCGCGCAGCGGACCGATCAGGTTTTTGGTGCTGCGCGCCGACAGCGGTACGCTGCCGGGCTCGCCCGCTCCCCAGGCTTCGCGGCGGATGTTCAGCACGTTGACCTTGAGTCCGGCAAAACGTCCGGCAAATTCCGTAAAGAGCGAAAGCAGCGAAAGGCGGTGCGTAAAAACGATCACCTGGCGCTCGGTGGAGAGTTGCAGCAGCCTGTCGACCACGGCGGCTTCGTAGCGTCCGTCGAGCGATGAAATCGGATCGTCAAAGACAAAGGTCGATTTGTCGGGGCGCCCGCGCACATCGGCCAGGAATGCCGCCAGCTCGACCATGCGTTGCTCGCCTTCGCTTAACACTTCTCGCGTCGGTGCATTGCCGCGCGCATTGCGCAATTGCAGGCGCCACGCCACTCTGCCCTTCTTAACATTTTCGCGCACGATTTCCGCACCGAAGTCCCCCGCGCGCAGTTGTTCCAACTCTTCGTTAAAACGTCCGATGAATTCGCGCTCGACGATCTCGCGGATCAGTTCGGCCTTTTTGCGGGAAATCTCGCCGGTGCGGCAGAGCCTGCGGGCCCGCTCCAGGAGTTCTTTTTGTTTAAGGAGCTCAATGCCGGCGCGGATTGATTCCCTGCCCTCGTGCAGAAAACATGCGGCGCGCAACTCCTCCACACGTCGCAGATGCACAGCGGCATCGTCGCGTGACGCCCGCCGCCGCAGTGCGGCAGCGCTTTTGATCGCTTCGGACATTTCCCGCGCCACAAAACCAACGCAGTTGCTCAGCTCCTTCAGTGATTTGTTTACAGACCCGCCGTCGATCAGGTCGAGCCGGCGATTGACGATGTATCCGCGCAGACTGCGAAGCGCGGCATAAAGACAGATGATCTCTCCGGCCACGCGCGCGCCGTCGTCGGATATCGGGTCCAGCGCGGCATGCGCTCTCAGCGCGACGTCCTCCCCCAGGGCCAGGTCGTTTAATTTCTCGACCTCGGCCTCGTACTGCGCCTGAATCCCGGCGACCTGTTGCTGCGCGGCCGAACGCATGAACTCGTCAAAACTGTTCAGGCGGCGGCGCGCCCCCTCATCGTATTCGCGGCGGCATACAACACAACGCGCGCCTGACTCCGTCGAGGGAAATTCCGGGCCTGACGTCTCCCGAGTTTCGGAATAACGCCGCGCCGCACGCCACAATTCAGCCCAGGCGGCGGTGTCGATTCCCACCGGGTCGTCGGCATCTTCACTTAAACGCGCGGCGGCCCGCACGGCGTCGCCGGCTTTGAGCAGGTCCGCGTCCAGCTTGCGCAATTTCTGCAGCAGCATGCCGTTAAACACGCGCTCAACCATTTGAAGCTCATGCGTCAGCGCTGCGAGCAACTTAACGCGCAGTTCAAGTTGATCGGCGCGGCCGGACGGATCCGCTTCGGCCGCAATCGCCTGCAGTTGTTTAATTTCCCGCTGCGCGGCGTCCGCGTTAAAATCCGTCAGCTCGTCCAGTTCGCGCGGGTCGGTCGCGTGATCAATTGATTCGTACCATGCACCGGCGGCCGTGTCGCACAGGTCGGCGGGAAGGCGGTCTTTGTGCCAGTGCAGCGACCGGCTGCGACGCTCGAACATTTCACTTAAACGATCTCCGGCCGTGGTCAGAGCGGTAAAGACCTGCAGGATGCGCGGTTCGTAGCTGACTTCATCCGATGTTTCCAGGTAGGCGCGCCCGCAGCTCGTGTCAAAAATGTCGATGCCGCTCAGTTCCTCCACCACGCCCGCACCGACCGTCCATTGTACCTTGCGCTCTTTCTCGTCGCTGCAGTATTCAACCCGGCAGGAACCGGGCGACTCGGCGGGGTTAAACACATTGGGCAGCAGGCGCCCCTGGTGTTTGGCGCCGCAGATATGTTTAAGCAGGCGCACATAACCCGACTTGCCGGCTCCGTTGTGGCCGTATACAACCGTCAGATTAACATGTTTACCGGCGCGCTCAAATTCCAGCGGACGACGCGGGCTCAGCGCGTTAACTCCAACTATATCGCCAATCGACTGCAGGCGCAGATTCGTCCGCCGCTCGTGCAGCAAGGCATGATGTTCAAACTGCGGCGCGCTGTGTTTAAAATCGGGCCGCAACTCGGCTTCACAAAGTTCGGCCAGCTCGTCAAACTGCCGCGGTTCTATCGAACCGGTTTCCAACAGAAAAAACGCCGCCTGCGCCACCCAGGCCGGTCGCGCGCGCAGCCAATCGGACAATTCGCCTGTCATATCACTATCGCCTGTTGTTCGGAGAATTCCCACGCAACGCGGCACACGCCTTCCACCGCCCGGTCCCTCATTTCCCGGCGACGCCCTGCCCGTTGCATTCGACGGACAATAATACAACGCCGTCGGCACAGAGACAATCCCGTCCGGCCTTCCCGGACGCTTCGCCTTCACCTGCGGTGAGCGGCTTGCTTTTTTTCTTTTGTTTGTCATCGAGCTGAAAACGCCAGGCACGGGCGTCCGCAGTCTTTTTGTCCCCGAACCGCACACGTCACGATTTCAGTCCGTTCCCGGCCGCGGGTCTTCCGGCTTACATCCGGCGATCATTTTTGAGCCCAAACCATGCGTTTGAACGGGCTTCCGGGTTGCCGGATCATGTCGGTATCGCCATGTGCGCACTCCGCGCTGCGGGAGGCAAGAAAAACGCGCCGCAGTGCGGCATTGTACGCGTGCAGGAGTGACGGCGAGATTGTTGCTTAGGCAACAATCTCGCCGTAGTGTTTATCAAGCCGATTTGCGGGATTCGGATCTGGCGGGGAGGTTCTCTTCAAAAAAAATGCGGCGCGGACCTGGTCCGCGCCGCACATCGAATACTTGTCAGCTGAAAGAGCCCCAAGACAGGCGGGCGGATTACCCTCAGGCGCCCGGCTCCGGCATACTGCCGGCGGGAATGCCGCGACCGATTTTCACCTGCTCGCCTTCCTCCAGGCCGCCGAGGACTTCGACGTTGATGCCGTCGCTGAGCCCCAGCTCCACGTCGCGTCGTTCAAACTCCTGCGGCGATTCCTTCACGAGGACTTCAACAAAGGGCGTGCGCTGTTCAAACTGCAGGGCCGCCTCTCGCAGGGCCGGCACGTTGTCGCGACGATCCAGCACGATATCCGCGTTGGCGCTGTAGTTGGCGCGGATGACGACGGAGTCTTTTTGTTTGACGCTGGCTTCCACCTCGAACTGCACGGCGCCTTCCTGCTCAAAACCCTTGGGGGCTATGTACTCCAGCGTGCCTTCAAAGCTGACGCGGTCAATCGCGCCGACTTTAATCTGCAGCGTCATTCCCTCGCGAATCTTGCCGACTTCCGACTCGTCGACCAGTCCCTTGAAGATCAGGTCGGACATGTCGGCCACGGTGGCGACGCTGGTGCCTTCGTTGAAGGAGTTGGCCTCAATGACCGTCTCACCCTCTTTAACCGGCACTTCCAGTACGGTGCCGGCGACGGTGGAATAGATCAGGTTGGACTGCGTGCCGCTCCTTTTCGAGGCGCCTTCGCGCACCAGCTGCAGGTTGGTCTCGGCGGTTTCGAGTTCATCGGCCGCAAGCGTGGCGCGGTCCTGCGACTGCAAGAACTCTTCTTCCGAGATTACTTCGCGGTCGTAGAGTTTCTTGAGTCTGTCGGCTTCGCGACGGAAATTTTCCAGGTTGATACGCGCGGTGCGGACGCGCGCTTCGGCGTTGTTTAGTTCAACCAGATTGGGAATAATGCGCACGCGCGCAATCAGGTCGTTCTTGCGCACTTTCTGCCCCGGCTGAACGTGCAGCGACTCAACGACGCCCGAGACCTGCGACTTGATCGCGACTTCCTCGCGCGGGACGATCGACCCGGTTGCGACGGTTTTTTTGACGATCGAAGCCGGCTGAAGCGCGACGGTGCGGTAAATCAACGGTACTTCTTCCGCTTTGGAATAGAGATAGTAGACCGTGCCGCCGGCAAGTCCGAGCAGGGGCAGCACCACGAATATCACAATCAGGGCAGTTTTCATTGTCGCGCAATTCTTCCAGGGGTTTACGAACGCAGGGCTTCAATCGGCTTGACCATGGCCGCATGCCGCGCGGGAATCACTCCGGCCAGCAATCCGGCAAACATAAGCAGTCCCAGCGCCGCCATGGCCGCATCGGCGCTGATAGTCAATGAGTCAAAAATTTGAAAGGCGCCGTCATTCTGCGGCGCAAAAGTCGTCACCAGCTCCAACAGTCCAACTCCAAGCGCCAGGCCAAAAATACCGGCGCAGGCCGTCAGCACCATGGATTCCATGAGGATCAGACTGATGATCGAACCGGGCGTGGCGCCCATCGCCTTGCGAATGCCCAGTTCCTTCATGCGCTCCTTGACGGCGATCAGCATGATGTTCGAAACGCCGAATGCGCCGGCCAGAAGCGTCAGCACGCCGACGATCCACACAAAACCGCGAATGCCGTCAAACAGGCTCATGATTTTACCGAAGCGCTCCTCCGAGTTAAACGAGCCAAAAGCCAGCTCGTCATTCGGATGCATCGAGTGCCGCTCCGCCAGCACCGCTTTGACTTCGCTCTCCAGCTTGCTGACTTTGATGCCGGGCTGCGCCGTCAGTACAAACCAGCCGAGCCGATCGCCAAAGTTAAAGGCCTGTTGGAAGGTGGTAAACGGAATGTAGACGGATTGTTCCTCGCGCGCCGCGCGCTCGCCGGGCGACATCGATTTAAACACGCCGACAACCATGAAATACGCGCCGCGAACGGTAATGAAGTCGCCGATGGGATCTTCGTCCGCATCGAACAGAATGTCGCGCACGCGCTGGCCGATGACGGCCACTTTGCGGCGATGATCGATGTCCAGCTGGTTGATGAAGCGGCCCGCCGGGAATTCCAGTTTTTCAATTTTAGCGTAGACCGGAAAGTCGCCGTAGACGGAGAAGCTGCCGGTGCGGTTTTTGCGCACGACGTTGTTGTTGTCGCGCCAGCCGCCCAGCTGACAGCGCGGCGAAAAGTGTTCAATTCCGGAAACCGCCGCTTCAATTGCGTCGCCGTCGCCGTTGTTGAGTTTTGCACTGCGTCCCGCCGGCAGCCCTTTGTACGGCATGCTGGAACGCTGCGCCCAGATGTAACAGGCGTTCACCGTAGAGGGGCCCATCGTCATGCTGACGCCGTACTGCAGGCCGTTGCCGAAGCCCATCATGATGACCAGCATGAAAATGCCCCAGAAAACTCCCAGGGCCGTGAGCAGCGTCCGCAATTTGTTTTTGCGGATGACGTTGCCGATTTCCTGCCAGACTTCGAGATCGAGCATGCCTTGTTTCAGTTAGTGCCCGGCGGCGGACTCGGCGCCGGGCCGGGTCGTCGCAACAGGTCGATTGCCGTAAGAGCGAAGCCGGAAAACACCTGCGCCGCGGAACGGCGCGCCGGATTCGCAAAAACTGTCGTTCAATTATTCATCGCGCAGGGCGAGCACCGGTTTGATCCGCGCTGCGCGAACAGCCGGCCAGAGTCCCGCCAGCGCGCCCGCCACGATGACAATCACCGTGGCGATGAGCCCCAGGCTGACGTCCACCGTCGGCGTGCGGAAGTAGTCGTGCGGCGGCAAATAGGTGTTGGCCAGTTCGATGACAAACACACCAAGCACCAGGCCGATATATCCGGAGAGCGCCGTCAGCACAACGGATTCCTGCAGGATCATCGCGACGATCGAGCCGGGCGTGGCGCCGAGCGCCTTGCGCACGCCGAATTCGCGCGTGCGCTCCTTGACCGTGATCAGCATGATGTTGGACACGCCGATCACGCCGGCGATAATCGTCATGATCGCCATGACGGAGAGGAAGATTTTCACGGTGTCCACAATCGCGGCAAAGTTCTGCATCTGCACCAGGTTGTTGCGGACAAAAACGGCGCGCTGATCGTTGGGCGCAAAATTGTGACGCTCCGCCAGCAGTTCGCGGATGCTCTGCGCTATCTCCTCACTCTCCTCCAGGCCGGTATCGCCGATCGTCAGCATGATCTGGTTGACCCGGTTGCCGCCGCCGTA
This sequence comes from bacterium, assembly GCA_030430495.1. Classification (GTDB taxonomy): domain Bacteria; phylum Bacteroidota; class Ignavibacteria; order Kapaibacteriales; family UBA7675; genus JAUIKM01. The sequence goes on from JAUIKM010000013.1 coordinate 46,262, forward strand.
CGCCTGCTGCGCCGTGGAGATCGGAATGTAGATCTTGCGTTCTTCGCCGGGACCGCCTTCGTCGCGGAAAACACCCACCACCTTGTACATGATGCCGTTGACGTTTATCCACTCGCCGATCGGATCGGCGCCCTTGAACAGCATCTGGACGACCTGCGTCCCGATCGCCGTCACCTTGCGATTTTCGTCGATGTCGATGTCGTTGACAAAACGCCCGCGAACCATGATGGTATTTTCAAGGTAGACGTGGTCCGGATGACAGGCCCGCACCTCAAACGATGAAGCTTCGTTTTTGTAGCTGATCGTGAAGTTGCCGCTGAGGTAAAAGCGCGACGTAATGTGCTCCACCTGCTCGATCGTGCGCCGGATAAGCTCGTAGTCGTCGTTGGTAAACTGAATCCGGCGACCGACGGGCATGCCGCGATGCGGCAGCGCAGCCTTGCCCGGATAGACCCACAGGCTGTTGATAGCATCGTCGCGGAAATTGTATTGAATGCCGTTCTGCAGACCGTTTCCGGCTGCAACCAGGATGACAAGCAGAAAAATCCCCCAGGCCACCGTCATGGCGGTCAGGATCGTGCGCATCAGGTTCTTGCGCATCGTTCCGATGATTTCTCCCCACTTGTCGAGGTCGAACATAGTTGTCGTCGCGTACTACAATCTGAGTTGAAAAGTTATCCGCCCGGCCGCCCTCGGGCCTCAAATGTGGGCGGCGGCTTCTTCCACGATTTGCCCGTCCTTGATGTGAATCATGCGGCGCGTGCGTTCGGCGATGTCCCGTTCGTGCGTCACGATCGCCACGGTGATGCCCTCGCGGTTGACGTCCTCAAACACCTGCATGATCTGGTCCGAGGTCGACGAATCAAGCGCACCCGTCGGCTCGTCGGCCAGCACCAGTTTGGGACGCGAAATCAGTGCCCGCGCGATCGCCACGCGTTGCTGCTGCCCGCCCGAGAGTTCATTCGGGTAGTGTTCGGCCCGGTCGGCCAGGCCGACCCGCTCAAGGAATTCCATCGCGGTGCGATTGCGCTTGCGGCGCGGCACACCCTGGTAGTAAAGCGGCAGGGCGGCATTTTCAAGCGCATTTTTGAACGGCAGAAGGTTGAAGGCCTGAAAAACAAAACCAATGTGTTCGTTGCGCAGGCGCGCCGCCTGACGCTCGGACATCGAGCCGATCGGCAGCCCCGCCAGCGTGTAACTGCCGGAGTCGTAGTTGTCCAGAATGCCGATGATGTTCAGCAGCGTGGACTTGCCGGAACCGGACGAACCCATGATTGAGACAAACTCGCCATCTTCTATCGTCAGGTCCACGTCCCGCAAAACCTGCAGGGTGTTGCTGCCGACTTTGTAGGCTTTGTTGATTTGATGCAATTCGACCATTCGGCTACCCGATTGCTCCCTGGTGCTGCCTGGCTGCGCGGTGTTTCCGCCACATCTGGCGGCACTACGGCAAACACCTGCTCAAGTTGCCAGTATTTACACGCGATTTTTCGATTGTCCGGCTGAGCGGTTGGAACAAGGCGGCTGTGTTCCCTGCGCCGGTGCGACTCAAAGCGAGGCAGACGCACGAGAGCCTCGTACAGTTTATTCTCATTCGCGGCGCGTGCCGCATACCGCTGCTCGCCATTTCTTTTCAAAACCCATTCCGGGCGGCGGCTAAGTGAATTTCCGATGCTTCGCTCGGAAATCTTCTGAAGCAAAATTCAGACTTTCACCTAGCGGTTTATCCGATTTTTTCCGATTGATTGGAGCCGATCAAATCTGTAGTTTTACAGCCTCGTCGTTTCGATCGCGCAAAGCTGACGACACAATGCCCGACGAATCCAGATTTGCTGCAATCTCCAGCCCGCAACGGTACTGAAGACTCGCGTTTTCACTGCCGCGGCACCCCCGTCAGTTTCGCTCCGCGTGTTTAATTCGCATCATTGTTAACAGGCACTTAACAATTAAGCACATATCAATTGTCAAACAGTGCTGCCGCTACGGATGGTCCAGGTAACAGCCATCCACGCCCGGCTATGCTGTTTGTCATCGGGATCAAAAGGTCCAGCACTGTGAGGAACCGCAACGGCTTGTGATTGCCTGCACTTGATTGATCGCAATACGACCAGACATGGACATGGACATGGACAAAGTCAAGGACATGGACAAGGAGCGCGCTTGATTGCGGCAACATCAAGATTGCGGCGACAATGAGTCAGGGAGCAAAAAAACGGCTTGTGCGCGTCACTGCTTCAGCGAACGACAGTCTTGTGCCTGTTGAAGGTCGTCGCTGATTCACGCAAGGACGCGAACAGTCGTTCCGGCGTCATCCGGTCTCCGATGCTGCAGAGTCGGGTCCCGGCGCCGGGACGACCTTTGTGTCGCCTCCGCGCGTTTGTTTAATGTTCCCGGGCGGCGATTCGCGACCGCCGGCGGGCAGGAGAATGGTAAACCGCGCGCCGAACCCGCCGCCCTGCTCCAGCCGGATGTCGCCCCGCATCTGCCGCATCACGCGGCGGCTCAGCTCCAGTCCGAGCCCGTGCGAACGCGGCGCGCCGGACGCCGCCGGCTCCAGGCGCGAACACTGGTTAAAAATGCCCCGAGCGCCCGCAGCGCAGATTCCGGGTCCCTCATCCCCGATCGTTACCGCCCCGCGCAGCCCGGACGCGCCCTCCGCGCGGCACAGTCGGATAGTAATATCAATCTGTCCGCCGAGCGGCGAAAACCTGATCGCGTTGGCCAGCAGGTTGTCAAGCGCGTGCTCCAGCGCCGCGCGCAGACCGTAAAACGTCAGATCGCGCACCAGCGAGTGGATCTTTATGTCCAGGCCTTCCGCGTGCACCTGATGTTTAAAACGGCGCACTACGCGCCGTACGCAGTCTTCAACATCCACCATTTCTTCTGCCGCGTCGCCGACGAGGCGCTCCACATTGTGGTGTTCCAGCAGGCGGCCGATCAGCTCGTACATCTGCTCCACGCTCGACTCGATATCGCCGCAGATTTCGCTCACGAACGCTGCGTGTTCGCGACGGTCGACGCCGCGCAGATAACGCGTCGCCAGTGAAATCGCGGTAAGCGGATTCTTGAGTTCGTGCGCCGCAAAACCAAGCAGCGAAGTCACACGTTCGGCCGCCGCGTCCGCCGCCGCACGTGACCGGCCTCCATTTGCCACATACTGTAAAGTGTTTCCCGCGACTACATCCATGCTTCTGCTCCCGATAGTACGTTCAGAAAATGGCGCAGCCCTGCCGCGCATGCCGCCGCCTGTCAAAATCGTCTGTGTTGATGTTCAGAAACTTGCGCGCCGTCACCGCAAAAAGAGAAGAGCTGCTTGCAATAACGGCGTAAGTCAGCCGAAGCCGAGCAGGTCGCCCAGACCGCTGCGTACACTCTTCCAGAGAAATGCCAGAAAAGTGTCGTCGTTCTTCATCTGGTACTCAATAGTTCCCGTTTCGATGCTCCCGTCGTCTTCGGGCTGGTTGTCGGTGCGGATGACAAAGGCGTTGGCCAGAAAACCCTGGAAGCGCGAAAACAGGCCTCCCTTCTGGCGGTGCTCTTTGTTCAGCAGAGTGATTCTAAGGTTGCGGTAACGCGCATCGACCACTCCCGCCGCGCGCCCGTCCTGCACCGCCATGCTGAAACGCGCGGATTCATTGCGGCCTTCGTCGATGCGAATCAATTCACCGATGCTCACAAATTGATTGAGGTTGTTGAGCGCCATGCCGTCCAGCCCGCCCTCGCACGTAAAATCCAGACCGTCGGCAAACAGCGGCAGCTCCAGGTCGAGAAACATGCGCCCTTCAGACATGAAATCGCCCGCCGCGCTCAAAAGCACGACCGGCCGTTTGCCGCCGCTTGAATCGTTGTTCAGGCCCGTCACGTCGACGCGCATGCGCTCCCAATACAACTGCCCCGGCACGCTCCAGTCTCTTTGGCGCTCCGCATAGATCAGGCGCGCATTGCGCACCTGAAGGCTGTCAATGTTAACAAAAAAGGGCAGGTTGCGAATGACCTCGTGCGGCATCTGCGGCGGCGCGCCGTCGGGATTGACTGCATGGCGTTTATCGCTCAGAACTTCGAACTCCACGTCTTCGATCAATGCCTTGCCCAGGTCGACGCCGCCTCCGCGCAGCAAACGATTAACATCCAACTCCGTGCAAAACAGCGAAGCACCTATCACTGAAAACGCGTCCTCGCGAAAGGCGAATTTATCGAGATAGTCCACCGCGTCAATGGTCAGATAATAGTTGAGTTGTTTAAGCGCCACGCTGCCGGCGTCCGAGTCAAAATTAAAACTCTCCACATTAAACATGTAGTCCTGTCCGGGCTGCAAATAGCCCGCGCCCATAACGCGACTCTGGAGGCTGCCCGCCGCCGCAAGAAAACGACCGCCGGGACGACGAAAAAACCCGAGCTCTCCAACCTCAAACCTCCCGTAGTTCAGCTTCGCCGCCCGCGCGGTATCGCCCGCAGCGACGTAATCCATCTCCACGCCGATGCTGTCCAGGGTCAAGCGTTGAATGCCAAGAATCTCGACCGCGCCGAAGAGCAACTCCTCGGCCGCGGTCTGCGCTTCAAGCGAGTCCGGATGCGGTCTTAACATAAATTCAATGGAGTTGTCGGCTTCGTTGGGCGGGCGGATGCGCGCGTCGGATTCGAGCAGAGCCTCGCTGCTCGTTGGAATGGCGGCCAGCGGATCGCCGCTGTGAATAATGCCGTTCAGTTTGATGTTAAACAGGTCAACAGATTCCAGTGCCGCGGCGTTGTTAACAATCACATCCCACCACGGAATGCCGTTGACGCGCAGTGATTCAATCGTCAGTGTGAATTCGTCGTGCAGTCGCGCGTATTCCGCCGGCGTCTCGCCAGGTGATGCGAGAGCCGAGACGGTGTCCGCAACTGTTTCAGGCGGCAGCCACCGCACGACAAGCCGGTCGATGTTGAGCCAACCGTCGAACAGATCAAACGCCACCGAGTCGGTTCGCAAGGTCAAACGGCGCCCGGCGGCGTCGATGCTCTCCAGCGAAGCCAGCGTCGTTTTGATCTCCGAGCGCACGCGCCGTTCCACGTAGTCGCGCCCGAACCACAGTCCGATTGGCGTTAACACGATCAGCACCGCGGCAACAGCAGCTGTGCGCACCGCCGCACGCCGGCATCCCGACCGCCGAACCGTTTCTTTGCCTGCCTGTTCCAAACTCATTTACCCGCTTCCGCGCAATTCAACTTCTGCGTTTGTGGGCAAAAGTTACGCCAAAAGATGCGGCAGGCAAGGACAACAAAACCAACCGCAGCGGAAAATCTGGTTAAGCGGGCAGTAATTACCGTTAAACGGTCAAAGTCTGTTCGCCAAATTTTACATACGCCGATATACGCCAAATGCCAGGGTCGGCCCGAACAAGACACTGCGCCCGTGCACCGGACGCGAATACTCCGCGATATACCCCCACTCTGTTGTGGCGTCCATCATCAGTTTGAACATCATTTGCGTCTGGTTCACCGCATTGCCGTTATAACCGGCCGAAACGGGCACAAAGTCAAAATCGCCATTGCCCAATGCCCACATCGATTCTAGGCGACCGATAAGCAGAAATTGCTTGCCGAGCGGCGCGCCCAGTTCCAGCGCCGTGTGCAATTCGTAGGGAAACCAGTTCATCCGAATGTTGATGCCGACTTCGGCAATCGCATACCAGCGCTCCCACGGCAAGGTGTGTCCGAACTGCGTCGAGAGATAGATCGGAAAATCCTGCACTCCCAACGCGACATTGTTCTGGTCGTCCGAATCGCCCAGCGGAACGCGCATCGTAACGCCCGCATTCCAGCCGATTTCCGCAGTCTGAACAAGGCCGTAGCGCAATCCCATTATTGCGTCCGACGGCCCCGTATTGCGCAGAGAGCTCAGACTGACTTCTTTCAAAAAGGGCAGGAAAAAATGCGCCGTAAAATCGTTGTCCAGGCCGTACTCGCCCGAAATACTCAGCGTAACGGCGCGGTAGGTGTTAATGTCCACCGCCCGCCCGTTCGGCAGAATATATTCATTGGCGTGAAAATCACTGGTGCCAATCTTAATGAATCCCTTTTCCCTGTACTGATTCCAGCCGCCTGCAAACAGCTGGCTGCATGACAATAACACAATGATTGGCGCTAATGTGGTACTCGCTTTTAACATTTTCCTTCCTCCTACTCTTCAATGTGAGGATGTGCGACTACACGGAGTAATCACCGGATGCGAACGGGGCAGGCGAGGGAGTTTTGGTGCGCCCTGTCAACACGACAATCGGGGCGCGGTTACGAATATTAAACAATCGTGCCAAATCTTCGGCCCGGACTGATTGGGACTTCATCCCGCCGCACATCGGCCCAGGTGTGGCAAATCGACAACACTGTCAATATTCTGGTTATACGCAGAGGGGTGGGTCTGCAACTCCTGCATCGAAGGCGGACGCGGGGACATTGCGCCTGTTGTTTGCCGACGAACAAAAGCGGATTTATCGCCTGCCCGCAGGGCAAAGGCGTTGTGAAAATTGTTAAGTCGTGCAGGCTGAGCTTATGATTACAGCGCCGGCTGCGCTGAAGCTTGCGGCTCGTTTTTTTCCTTTGTTTGTCAGGGAGTTTGCGGCCGGAATGCGCCGGGACCGCGGAGAGTACTTTGAGCTGGAGCTACGTTGACCCGCCGGTGCGGCAAAGGTCTCTGCGCGGCATGGTTGAAAATTTGTTTAATGCAGCGTGGGTGATAATGCAATTTTTTGGAAGCACTGCGCAGGGAAGTTAACATTTTTTGGCGGCGTCGCCTGAAAAAATGAACGGATTTCAGGCCCGAAAACGGGCCCCCACCCCCACCTGCCAACCTGCCAAATCCCAACCACACTTCTCCCGAGGACACATCCCTCCCGGGACGCTTTTGCCTCCAATTTTTCTACCGTACATTCCCGTCGCGCCGCTTCAAATCGTTGGCCTCCAATTTTTCTACCGTACATTCCCGTCGCGCCGCTTCAAATCGTTGGCCTCCGATTTTTCTACCGTACATTCCCGTCGCGCCGCTTCAAATCGATCGATGCCGCAATCTGCAACAGTGCAGCCGACCGCACAAGAGGAAAAGACTGAACGGTGCGTCTGCGCACGCAAGCGTGCCGTAAAACTGGTTTAACGCGGCGCCAAACTTTTGTGTCGCCTGCAAATCACCCTGCCCAGGCTTAGAAATGCCAAAGCCGCCCCGAGGGACGGCTTTGTGTAATCATCGTCGGACAGTGCGAGAATATCAGGCCGTAGCGGCTTCTTCGCCGGCATCGGCGTTCTCGTTGTTTTTAGCCGCATCAAACTCGCGTTTGAAGTGATCGGACATCGCTTCCGGATCGAAGTTCAGCATGGTTCCGCCGCTGGCGAAGTGCATGATGAAGACACGACCGACAGCCCAGGTAGATGCCGCGGCAAATCCGGGCATCGACAGCATACCGACCAGAGAGCCGGGGCCCGGGATCGATTTCAGCCAGGTGCCGACGGCGCCGTAGGCCAGACCGGTTGCGCCGAGGCTGGAAATCAGAGTCGTGATAATCGATTTGCCGAGCGATTTGCGGAATTCCACGTCGTAGACAGCGGCAATTTCCGAAACCATTTTGAGCTGCATGCCCAGGATGGCGCCGGCATCGACAATTGGTACGGGGATCAGGCCAGCACCGGCCGACCACCACATCCAGCGGCGGAGAGATTTGTGGGCTTTCTCTTCAAGTTGGTGTGCGTTTTCTTCAACGCTAGCTGCAGTTGACATACATGCCTTCCTGTAGATAATCAAAAAATAAGGTTCTGTCGAATTCAATTGTTTATGTCTGTTCGGCTGCCGCAGGAACGGCCCGCCGAAATTCTTCCCGTTCAGGTTGCGCTGTACGCGGCGGCGCAATTAACCTTTGACGCGTACTTCGCGCACCTCACGATCCATTCCGAGGATCAATACGGCAATCCCGGCTATTGGCGTCAGAATCACCGACAAAATGAAAAATCCCCAGAAGCCCACGGTCTTGTGACGTCCAAGGACGCCCGCGATGAGACAGAGAATAATATAGGCTACGACCATCGGCATGGAGAAATTCCCGATCCTGGAAAGTATGTGCGAGTGACCGCGTGGTAATTAACAAACGCTTCGCGTTTGTGTGGAGTTGCTTTGAGCTTTTCACGGACTCCACGGTTAAGGTGCACGCACCACGCCGAGCACGGCCTAAAATACGTGAATGCCGCGCAAATTCAAACACAATTTCATTTAGTCCGGATAATAAACAAGCTGTAGAATCTGGTCGACGCGCAGACGCTGCACTTCCTGCTCCGATTCTTCGGCTGCGGCGGCTGATGCGGAACGACAAACGGCCAGCGAATATCCCTCTTCGAACTCAGGCGTTTGCCAAATCCATTCTTGTTCGTCGCCGTGAGCGGAGTATTCCGGCCTCCAGGTCCGTCCCTGCGGCCGCATGCCGAAGGACTGCAGATCGATCTGCATACCCAGTCCGCGGGCCTTGATATAACTTTCCTTCAGCGTCCAGAGGCGGAAAAACAGCCTGGACCGTTCGTCATCGCCGACCGCGGCATCCAGCAGGGCGCGCTCCCCCGGCGTAAAACAGATGCGGCAAACCTTCCAGTCCACCGGCTGATGCTGTTCTACATCAATGCCGACCGCGCCGCCGGTACACACACAAACCGCCCAGTCGCCCGAATGCGAGACATTGAAGTCGAGCGTCCTGCCCGGCAGATGCGGCCGGCCGTTTTTGTCGCGCGGAACTTCCAGTGTGTCCGGGCGCACCTGCAACGTTCTGGACAACAACCAGCGCGCCGCCAGTTCGCCGGCCCAGGCGCGCAGTTGATCCGCGCGCCGCACAAAACGATTGATGGCCGCCACGCGGGCGGCGTCGACGCCGGGCGGCTCGCCCGCGGCGTCCAGCAGCTCGGCGCAGCTGTGGATGTCAAACGCGACTATGTGCAGCGCCCGGCCCGGCATGGCCTCAGGGCTGCCCGGCGTTGAGCAGGACGGGCAGATCGTTTTCCTTGGTGCCGACGACGATGAGTTTGGAGTTCGGCGATTTGGCCAGTTCTTCCGTCACTTCCAGCGCGCGCCACTTCAGGATCGAGATTCCCGCGAGGTCTTCAAACTCGGCGATTCCGCGCGCCTCGATGATTTTGCGTTCTTTTTCTTCGCGTTCGCGCATAATGCGGTAGCGATAGGCCTGCTGGCGCTGCTCCTGCTCCAGTTTGTCCTGGATCGCCATCTCAATCACGCGCGGCAGCTTCAGCTCCGTCAGCAGGACCTCGTCGATGATGACCTCCGGATAGTCGGCCATCTCCGACAGCAGTACGTGATCGATCTCGGCCAGCAGCCCGCGCTCGTCGGAAGCGAATACTTCCTGCACCGTATAGTTGCCGATCACCATACGCATGGATTCTATCACGGTCGGACGCACCAGTTTCTCGCAGTAGTCCGGACCGACGCGCTGGTGCAGCTGCGGCAGCAAGGTGTCCTGCGGTTTGTAGCGCATCGAAAACGCGATGTCGATCGGCAAACCGTCGCGCGACAGCAGCTGGACGGTGTCTTTTTCCTCCTGAATGCGCGTGTCGTAGATGTACATTTTATCCCAGGGAGCAATAGCGTGCAGTCCCTCCAGATAGACGTAGCGCAGTTCGGTACCGACAAATCGATCCCAGCGCACGCCCTTCTGCCCCGGTTCGAGCGAGTAGAAAATGTGGTCCCAGAAATAGGCGACAAAAAAGGCCACGATCAGCAGGCCGACGACCACGTAGGTTTTGTGTTCCCGGTACCAGCGCAGGAAACGACCGTTGAGGCGGCGCAACCCGTTCATCAGACCGCGGGGTTTCGCGCTCGTTTCGGCCTGTGTTTTATTGCCGTCTTTTGTTTCGGCGCTCATAGAGGCATGTCCTTGCGGAGTGAATCTTGCCCGGGAACCCGCAGCGGCGAATCAGCCCGTGTATTCAACAATTCTGCCATAGTCCATCTTGACAACTTTGTCGGCGTTTTCAAAATAGCGATCGTCGTGCGTAACCGCCACGACGGTTTTGCCGCGCTGTTTAAGCTCCTGCAGCAGCTCTTCGTAGAAAAAGCGCCGGAACTCGGGGTCCTGCTCGGCCGCCCACTCGTCAAAGACATAAATCGGGCGGTCTTCCAGCAGTGCAACGACCATGGCCAGGCGTTTGCGCTGGCCCGTCGAGAGATCGATGTTCGTGAAGCGGCCTTCCACAAACTGCGTTTTGTCGTTGATGCCGAACTGGTTCAACAACTCCTGCACGCGCGGCTCATTTACGTCGCGCATGCCGTAGAGGCGATCGAACAGGTGGAACTCGGCAAAAATGACCGAGAACATTTCGCGGTAAGCCTGGATGCCGTCCTCGTTGACGGCGCGTCCGTCGATCGATACCGAACCGCGGTCGGGCCGGTAGAGGCTGGTCAGCAGCTTCAGGAAGGTCGACTTGCCGCTGCCGTTGCCGCCCACGACGAATGTTATCTCACCGCCTTTCAGCGTCAAATCGAGCGGCCCCACGCCGAACATGGGTTTGCCGTATGGATCGCGATAACTGAACTCGATGCCGTGCAGACGCAACTCGCTGAACCGATCCGCAAACACGCTCTGGTTCGGCGTCACGGGGACGTCGGACTCGTGTTTGTCGAGCACGTCTTCCAGCATGGAAATGTCCATCGCGGCCGTATTGGCATTGGTGTATGCCGGAATGCCGGCCACCACCGTCGAAAGCGGTCCAATAATGAACAGGATCGCAGAGCTGATTTCCGTGATCGAGTCCGAGTAGGTTTCGATCAGACGCGGCAGGACAAAGACTATCGCCGCCAGCAGCACATAGAAAAAGCTCTGCGCAAAAATGTAGTTGTTCGTGAACAGCGTCGAGGTGACAATCTTCAGCCCGCGCAATTCTTTTGACGTTGCATTTGTGTGGTCGGCCAGATCGGTCGCCCGCCGGGCGTTCATCTTGCTTTCCTTGAAGCCGTCCAGCGTGTGCGTCACCACCGTGAAAAACTCCACTTCCTTGCGCGTTGAACGCAGGATGTTGGACACGATCTTTTTGTCGTAAATCAGGTAAATGTACACACCGCCGACGATCATGCCGATCGTCAGGAAAAAGGCCGGTATGGAAAGCGTCGCGATGTAGAACACCGCAAAGACAACCATCATGAGCGACTGCACTGAGGCGATGATCGCCATCCCGGACTGTGAGATGGTCGTCGTGCCCTGCGTCAGGCGGCTGTAAATCTCGGAGCGCCCCAGCGCCTCAATCGTCAGCAGATTGGACTCGCGTATCTTGTCGGCGATGCGCAGCCGGATGCGGTCGATAATACCTTCGATGATCGCCGAGGTCTCGCGGAAGATAAAACGCTGCGTGTAGATAAACGTGATCAGCGCGATCATGAAGAGCAGCAGCAGCTTGAAGTTCGATTCCTCGTGGTTGGCTTCCGCCGCCGCCGAGTTGATAATCGCCAGGATTCCGGCGTTGGCCACGCCCGAAAGCGCCGCCATCATCAGGATGGTTTTGTTGGAAGACTGCGACTCTTTTTTTAGCAGGTCGATCAGCGTCGTTGACATCATTCAGGGCCGTTGCGTCTGTGCGGAAATAGTCAGATGCTTCGCAAATTCGGAAGCCTGTTCGAACAAAAAGAAATGCCCGCCCGGCAGGGTTATCACGGGACGCATCAGCGTCGACTCGCGCTCCCAGGCGGCGGCTTCCTCCGGCGCGATATCTTCCTCGCTGCCGATCATGACTGTCAGTGGAATGTCGAGCGGCGGGCGCTCCACGTACCTGTAAGTTTCGACCGCTTCAAAGTCGGCGCGGAAAACCGGCTCCAGCAGTTCCATCAATTCGGGATGATCGAGCACTTCGTTCTGGCTGCCGCCAAAGTCGCGCAGCACCTCGATCAGTTCCGGCCGCGAGCGTTTGTGATAGTCGCGCCCTTTGGGCGAAAAACTGGGCGCTTCGCTGCCCGTGCAGACGATGTGCGCGGGCATCGGCAGCGAACGGCGCTTCAGTTCGTGCGCCGTCTCCCGCGCCAGCAGTGCGCCCATGCTGTGGCCAAAGAGCGTAAAACCTTCCTCCAGCCGACCGTCCAACTGATCGACGATGTCGTTCAGAATGTGGTCAAAACGCCGCAGCAGCGGCGTGCGCAGACGACGTCCGCGCCCGGGCGGTTCCAGCATCAGCAGCTCGTGGCCGCGCAGATGGTCCCGCAGAACGTTATAGGAAAAACTGCTGCCGCCTGCATAGGGAAGTAAAACTATCTGCATGCTTTGACTCAGGCCTCGTTGCCCTGCTGCGCCCGGCGCTGTTCTTCTTCCATTTTCTTGCGCAGGCTGAGCGGGCGCATGTCTGTCCAGACTTCCTCGATATAGTCCAGACATTCCTTTTTGCTGCCGCTTTTTCCGACCTCTTTCCATCCCAGCGGGATTTCGCGGCCTTCGGGCCAGATCGAATACTGCTCTTCGTGATTTATCACCACGACAAATCGGGCGTCTTCATCATCCCACATGTTTGCCACCTTGCACTTGAAGTGAATGTAGTTTGGTCATTTGGTCGCTTAGGAGAACAATCGGCAAATCCCGACGTCCAATTTGCGAAAAAATATGCAGTTCCGGGACACGCACCGGATCATTTGCGCAGCATGTCGTGACTGTGCGCGGCGGAAGAGCGCAAACGGCTCTCGGCCAGAATCGCGTCGGCCAGGCGCATCACATGCGGTGGATAGACGATATTGTCGTGCGTTCCGCCGATCGTCACGTCGCTCAGATCGGCCGCCAGGCCGTCCCAACGCCGCATCAATTCTTCGCTGTCCCAGGGCGCTTCGTGCTCGCCCGCGCGCAGGATCGTCAGCCGACCGTCGTAATAGCGCGTTGTGTGCCGCATGCGCACATTGCCGCGGAACACGCGGATAATGCGCCCGGCTTCTTCGGCGCTCATGGCCCTGTCCAGCACGTCCGCCGCCTGCAGTTTTTCGATCAGGCGCCGCAGCATGTCGTGACTGTGCGCGCGCAATTCTTCCGCGTCGACCTTGATGTAATCTTTGACGATAGCCGCCAGCAGCGCCGCTTCGTCCTGTTCCTCGACCACATCCGCCGCCGCAGCCGGGTAGGAATCGATCACAAACACGCCGTCAAAGCGCAGCCCGCGCTCCAGCGCCTGCACCGCCATTTCCTGCGCCAGCGTGCCGCCGAAAGACCAGCCCGCCAGGTAGAGTCGCTCCGCGGCCGCAAAACGCCCGGCAATTGCATCCAGGTAGAGCGAGGCCATCTCCGCAATGGATGCAACAACCTCCTGCCCCGCCTGCAAACCGCGCGCCTGCAGTCCAAAAACGTTTAACTCGCCCGCCAGCACGTCCGCCAGATCGCGATAACACATGACGTTGCCGCCGGCCGGATGCACGGCCAGCAGCGTTGCAGCGCGACCGCCACCCGTCAACTGCACCAGCGGCGACCAATTCTGTGCCGTCCCCTGTTTAATCAAAACGGCCATATTGGCAATCGTGCCGCAGCGCAGCAGGTCCGCCGGAGCTATCTCACGCCTGAACACGCGGTTAACGCGATCTATCATGCGCACGGCCAGCAGCGAACTGCCGCCCAGCGCAAAAAAGTTGTCGTCCACCCCGAAATCATTCTGTTTAAGCAGATCCGACCATATGGCGTGTACTTCCCTCTCCAGCGCCGACTCGGGCTGCCGCCCCGCAATCCTTCTTTTGTTTGTCAGCGCGTTTAACACTTTCAGTTTTCCGGTGCTGTGCAGCTCCTGAACAAGCGCGCCCACAGTTGCGTCGGCGTCCCGCAGCAGCAGGTTGAGCGCCGCCGGCATCTGGCGCAGCAGCAGCGCCGCGTTGGCGTCGTCCAGGTGGTCGCGCCGGTACACGAGGCGCAGGTGCAGCCTGTCGGTATCGCTTAACATGAGCGTCGCCGGGTAGGCCGTATGTGCGCCGCGCGCCTGAAAATCAACGACTTCGCCGGCGGTCGGTGCGGCGGCAGAATTTTCCACGGCGGCCGAGGGAAAGTTTTCAACGACAAGCAGCGTGTTAAACAAACTGTCCGCGCCCGCCGCACCGATCCACTCGTGAATGCGTCCGGCCGACGTCCATTCGTAGTCGCGGCGCTCGAGCGCTTCCGCATGCAGCTGCGAAATCAACATCGCGACGCTCTGGTCGGCCGCGTGGCGCACGCGCACCGGCAAAGTGTTGATGAACATGCCGGTCATGTCTTCCGCGCCGGGCAGCTCGGCCGGGCGTCCGCCGACGGTGGCGCCAAAAACAACATCGTCCCGGCCGGAGTTAAACGCCAACACAAGCGACCAGGCGGCGTGCAGCAGCGTGGTCGTCGTCGTGCGGGCCGTGCGTGCGGCGGCGCGCAGTGCGGCGCTTTCCTGTTCGCCCAAGCTTTGGTCCAGGCTGCCGAAAGCGCCTCCGGCCGCGCCATTACCGCGCGGCGCAACGGCGGAGTCGCCTGCCGCACTTTCTCCCAGTGGGGTCGGCAGCTGAGCGCCCTCAAAACCGGCACGCCACCAGTCGCGCGCCGCCTCTTCGTCGCGATTCGCCAGCCACTGCATGTACACGCGCAGCGGCCCCGGCCGCGGGCCAAACAAGAGGGAATTTCCAAAGGCCGCCGCCAGTTCGCGCAATATGACGCTGACCGACCAGCCGTCGACCAGGATGTGATGGTGCGTCCAGACCAACGTGGCGGCGCCCTCGCCTTCGTCGATAAACAGCAGGCGCATGAGCGGCGCGCGCTCAAGTTTAAACGGCGTTTCCAGTTCCCGTTCTATGAGTGACTGTTTCTCCGAGGCCGCGCCATTCTGTTTAAGTCCGCTGAGTTTAATCTGGCGCCAGGGCAATTCGACTTCGTCGCGGATGACCTGGATCGGACCGAGGCGTGCGTGCCAGATAAATGCAGCGCGCAGACTTTCGTGGCGCCGCAGCACCTGACGCCAATGGCCGGCCAGGTCCGCCGGATCGCTGATATTGTTAAAGCGGTAAACGTGCTGTTCTATGTGCAGGCGATCGTCCGGATGCGAGAGCGATTCCACCAGCATGCCGCGCTGTGTCGGGCTGATCGGTAAAACATCCCGAATCTCGCCGTCGCCGCACAGTGCATCCAGTTCCGCCTGCGAGATTGGCACAAGCGGCACATCCGACGGTGTTAACAACGCGCGACGCATGGAACGCATCCCGGCCGTAACGGCGGCCAGTTCGTCGCGGATGCCGCTGCAGAGTGCGTCGATCAATTCGGGCGTGTAGAGGCTGCGGGCGTACCGCAGCACGATGTCCATGCGTTCATTGCGGGTAGCCACGTTCATTTCCAGGCGATGCGTGCGGCGGTTGCCCGGAGCGTACATCGGCCCGCCCTTTTCAGGCGCCGGTCCCGCCAGACTGTCCTGTGCGCCCTGAACAATACCGTGGTTGTTGTAGAGCAGATCGGCTTCGGTCGCAGGCTGGAGCGAATCGCGCACGGCGGCGTCGGAGTGTGAAAAGCGCAACGCCCCGTAGGAAGTGGCGCCGGCGGGCGCGCCGCGCAGAGCCTGTTTAACAGTTTTGAGATCGACGGGCACGCGTCCGGCCGGATCCGGCGCAATCAGGATCGGCTGGATGCTGGTAAACCAGCCAACCGTGCGCGAAAGGTCAATACCGCTGATGTTAACATCGCGGCCGTGACCTTCCACGTCGATTCGCACGCGCTCGCCGCAGGCAAGGCGCGCCAGAACGCGGCTGACGGCGGTTAACAGAATTTCGTCGGTCGTGCAGCCGCGCAAACCCGCCGCCGCGTCCAGGATGGCGGCGGACAGTTCGTCCACCACGACGAGATTTAACTCGGCGGAATCGCGATTGTAGTCGTTTGCCGGATCAACACCCGCACGCAGCGGCAGACGCGCCGCCGGCACGGAAACGGAAGCGCGCCAGTAGTCGAGCGCCGCGTCGAGTTCAGCACTGTCCGCCCAGCGCTGCTGCACCTGCGCCCAGTCGCGATACGCCGTGGATTTGGACGGCAGCGCCGCAGCGCCGGGACCGCCGCTCATGCGGTACAGGCGCGTGAAGTCTTCCAGCAGAATGCGCCAGGAAACACCGTCGATCACGAAGTGATGCGCCGCCAGGAAGAGTCGACCGGGTGAAGAACCGGCCAGTTTAACATAGGCGGCGGCAAAGAGTGGACCTTCTTCGATGTTAAACGAAGCTTGCAACCCGGCGCAGAATTCCTCCAGGCGTTCGTTTTGCATTCGCGGATCGGCACTGAGGATCTGTTTTTCAGCCCAGATGACATTGTTTGCGTCGCCTTCGGGCCAGACCTGACTCCAGATGCCTTCGCGTTGAACAAAACGCGTGCGCAGGGCATCGTGGTGGTCGAGCAAAATGTTAACAATCCGCCGCGCGCGCGCCGCGTCAAAATCGACCGGCACGCTGAACATCAGACTCTGGTTAAAATGCGAGGGGAACTCCAGCTTGCGTTGCAGCAGCCAGTGCTGGATCGGCGTCGGCGGAGCCGTGCCGGTCACGCGCCCCTGTTCCGCCTGCACAATGCCGCCGCGGCCCGCCAGCAGCGCCAGCTCGGCCACGGTCTGGCGTTCAAACATGTCGCGGACGGACAGGTGGATGCCGGCCTCGCGCGCGCGCGCCAGAATCTGAATACTCAAAATAGAGTCGCCGCCCAGCGCAAAGAAATTGTCGTGAATGCCGACGCGTTCGCGGCCCAGAACGGCGGCCTGTATCTCGGCCAGAACAGCTTCGTGTTTTGTGCGCGGCGCAACATAGGGCGTTTCTTCATCGCGCTGTTTTATCTGCGGCAGGGCGCGGCGGTCAATCTTGCCGTTGGACGTCAGCGGCAGCGCGGCCAGCATGGCAATTTCGGCCGGCAGCATGTACTCGGGCAGAACGCCGCGCAGGTGGTCGCGCAGCAGTTCGGCGGCCTCGGCGGAACGGCGGCCGTCCTCCGTTTCCACAAAAAGATGCACGGCGCGGCGGCGCACGACGGCGACGCAATTCCGCACCCAGTGCAGTTTGCGGCTTTGTTGCTCAATCTCGCCCAGTTCAATGCGGAAACCGCGCAGTTTTATCTGGTGATCGCGCCGACCGATAAACTCGATCGCGCCGTCGGCGCGCAGACGCACGATGTCGCCGCTGCGGTACAATCGCCGACCGCTTGCCCGGGGATGCGGCACAAATGCCGCGGCCGTCTGCCCCGCCCTCCCGGCGTAACAGCGCGCCGGCGCCGCGCCGCCGATATAGAGTTCGCCGGGTGCGCCCGCCGGCAGCGGCTGCATGAAAGCATCCAGCACCAGGAGCTCCACGCCGTCGATGGCATGGCCAATCGGCACGCTGCGATCCTGCGCGCCCGCGGCGGCGCGCCAGGCGCTGACGTCGATGGCCGCTTCCGTCGGTCCGTACAAATTGTACAGCTCCGCACCGCATTTGGCGTGGCAGAGCTCGACCAGATCCGCCGGCAGCGCTTCCCCGCTGCACACGATATGCCGCAGACGCGTCAGCTGCGCCGCGTCGACCGCATTGAGAAATGCGCGCAGCATCGGCGGCACAAAGTGTACCACGCTGACCGCTTCGGCGCGCATCAACTCGGCAAGATAGAGCGCGTCGCGCTGTCCCTCCGGCCGTGCAATCACCTGAAGCGAACCCGTGCAGAGCGGCAGCAGCAGCTCCCAGACCGACACGTCGAAGGAAATCGGCGTCTTGTGCAGGATGCGATCCAGCGGGCCGATATCCAGATAGTTTTCCATCCAGGCCAGGCGATTCCACAGCGCGCCGTGTGTGTTGACCGCCCCTTTGGGACGCCCCGTGGACCCGGAGGTAAAGATGACGTAGGCGGCGCTGTCGCGGCTGAGCGGCGGCGTGC
The DNA here is from genome assembly GCA_030430495.1 of bacterium. Classification (GTDB taxonomy): domain Bacteria; phylum Bacteroidota; class Ignavibacteria; order Kapaibacteriales; family UBA7675; genus JAUIKM01. The sequence continues at coordinate 64,105 of JAUIKM010000013.1, forward strand.
CGAAGGGCGTCGAATCAAAAGCGTCCGGGCTGATCGCTTCCAGTGGAATGAGGGTGCAGTCCAGCGAGCTCAGAACCTGAAAGCCGGCCGCATCGCAGAGTACCAATGCGGCGCCGGCGTCCGCCAGCATGCCGGAAAGTCTCTCCGCGGGCAGCGACGGTTCGAGCGGCAGGAAGGCAGCACCGGTTTTGAGGATGCCGAAAATCGCGCCGATCAGTTCAGGCGAGCGTTCGGCGCTGACGCCGACCACTTTTTCCGGCCCCGCTCCCAGCTCCCGCAAGGCACGCGCCACGGCATTCGCATAGGCGTTAACCTGGGCATAGCGAAACGTCTTGCCCTCAAACCGGATGGCGGCTTTGTCCCCATCGCGCTGCACCCGCGCTTCAAAGGCGGCGTGCACACCTGCGCGGAAACGCGCGGCCGGCACAGGCGGCTGCTCGACAACCGCGTGATCACCGGCATCCAGCGGCAGCGCCGAGAGCGGCACGGCCAGATTCCGCGGCAGATCGCGCACGATGTTGTTAAACATCGTCGCCATCCGCTCGATCGATTCCGCGCGGAAGAGATCCAGCGCGTACTCGATGGAACAGGTGATTTCATCTTCATCCTCGCGGCAGGCCAGCGTCAGATCAAAACGCGCCCCGCCGGGAGGCATCGGTATCGTTTCAACCGCCAGTCCTTCGTGCTGCAACTCGCCGCCGGGCATGTTGTGCATCACAAACATGACCTGAAAGAGGGGCGTGCGGCTGAGCGAACGACTGGGGCTGACGGCCTCGACGACGCGTTCAAAGGGCACGTCCTGATTTTCGAGCGCTTCGATTGTGACGCGGCGCACCTGGTCGAGAATGTCGCCGAGCGCTTCCATCGGCCGCATGCGCAGGCGCAGGACAATGGTGTTGAGGAAAAGCCCGACAATTTTTTCGGTGACCGCGGGCCGGCGATTGGCCACGGGCATGCCGATCGTCACATCGTCCGCGGCGCTCAACCGCGCCAGCAGAATGGCCCAGACCGCACTGAGCAGCATATTGCTCGTCATGCCGCGATCGGCGCACAGTTGTTTAATCGCAGCCGCAGCGTGCGCATCGATGCGGCTGTTAAAGACCGCGCCGCGGTGTGAAGCCTGCGCCGGCCGCGAGCGATCCGTCGGCAGATCCAGCGCCTCCGGCGCGTCGGCCAGCGCCGTGCGCCAGTAGTCCAGCTGGGCGTCGTCGCGCCCGCGCTCCGCTTCCTCGCGCTGCCAGGCGGCGTAGTCGGCATAGGAAATGTTAACAGTTGCGGGCGCTGCGCCGCGCAACAGAGAGCGTAACTCTTCAGCCAGAATCGACATCGTCCAGCCGTCGGCCACGATGTGATGCAGCGTCAGAAACAGAATTTTGTCGTCCGCGGCCAACTCCAGCAGGCGCGCGCGGATTGGAATTTCCTGCGCCAGCGTGAAATTGCGCTCCACCTCGCTCTGCGCTTCGGCGTGCAACTGCTCTTCAAGCGTCGTGCTTTCATCGCGTTTAACCTGCTCCACCCGCAATGCGGCATCCTGGAGCGGAATCTGCACGGCGCTGCCGTCGATGGACGGAAAGATGCTGCGCAATTGTTCATGTCTTTGCACCAGGGCGTTGAGCGCGCCTTCCAGCGCGCTCGTCTTCAGTGCGCCGCGCAGGCGCAGCATCATCGGCATCAGGTAGACGCGACCGCCGCCCTCGAGCTGATCGAGGAACCAGAGTCGTTCCTGCGCGAAGGACAGACGGCGCTGTGCGGGGTGTTCGCGCGTGTTTAAGTCGCGGCCGGCGGGCGCGGTGTTTCCTTCCCGCGCGAGCGTGTCAAGAGCGGCGGCGTAGTCCGCCAGCACGGGCTGTTTAAAGACGAGTTCGACCGGCGGCTCAAAGCCGAGTTCCTCGCGCAGACGGGCGCCGGCGCGCAGCGCCAGGAGTGAATGCCCGCCGCGGCTGAAGAAATTGTCGTGACGACCGACGGGCCGGTCGTTCAACAGCTGACTCCAGACGCGCGCCACGAGAACTTCGCGGCTGGTTTGCGGCGCGATGAATTCAGACTCGGCGGTTAACAAAATAAGGCTGTTTAAGCGGGCCGCGTCGACCTTGCCGTTGGGCGTCAACGGAACGTCGTCCAGTATGGTCAAAGTTGCCGGTTGCAGATAGTGCGGCAAATGCGCCTGCGCATACGCCTGAAGCTGGGCGCGGTCGGGCCGCTCCGGCCCCTGGTCCACGATGCAAAAGGCGTTTAACTGCATGCCGCCGGACGCCGCCGTAGCCGTCACGTATGCGCGTGCGACCTGCGGATGACGCATGAGCGCCGCAGCGGTTTCGCCCGGTTCAACGCGCACGCCGCGAATCTTAACCTGATTGTCGACGCGGCCGATAAATTCAAAACGACCGTCGCGACGACGGCGCACCAGGTCCCCCGTGCGGTACATGCGCTCGCCGGGCTCGGAACACCACGGGTCGGGCACAAACGCGGCCGCGGTGCCGGCGGGATTGTTAACATAGGCGATCGCCGTCATCGGTCCCGCCAGGCAGAGCTCGCCCGGAACACCCGGAAGCTGCCGCCGGCCCTGACCGTCGAGCACATAAGCGCGCACATAGTCAAACGGCGCGCCAATTGTGATCGCCCCGTCGTCGACAAGATCCTGAGTGACAACTATCGTCGTTTCCGTCGGCCCGTAACCATTGTGCAGTCGCACGCCCGGAAATTGTCGGCGGTGTTGTTTAACAACGTCCGGCGTCAACTGGTCGCCGCCGACAACGATGTCGCTTAATGACTCCGCCGCAGCGCCGCCGAGCAGACCGCTTTCGAGCAAGGCGGCATATGGCGCAAGAGCAGCGTTCAGATGATGCGGGTGGAAAAATGTGAAGTCGTCCTGCACGGACGCCCTGTCGACGTGCGCCGCATCGCTTAAACAGACGGCGGCGCACTTCAGAAATGCGCCCAGCGACACCTGCAGCGAAGCGTCAAAAGCAGGTGCGACATAACTGAGCAGGCGCGCGCCCGTTTTGACCTTAGTGATGTCCACGAAGGTGTGCAGCGTCCGCGCCAGCGAATCGTACGACACCAACACGCCCTTGGGAATGCCGCTGGAGCCGGAAGTAAACAGGCAATACGCCGCCGCTCCGGGTAGATGTTTAGTCCCGGGATTGTGATCCGGCATTGCATCCAGCTCGGCGCGGACAGCCGCAATGTTTAACCAGGTAGCTGCGCCGTTCATTCTGTCACTATCGGCCTCGCGATCAGCGATAAGCAGTGCGGGGCGGCATTCGCGCCGCATCAGGTCGAGTCGGGACGCCGGGCTGCGCGGATCGGCGGGGATAAACACAGCGCCAATTTTTAGCGTCGCAATCAGAAGCGCCAGGTAGTCGACGTGTTTGTCGAGCAAGAGCATCACGCCGTCGCCGCGTTTAACGCCATGCGCCGTCAGCAGATGCGCCCAACGGTTGGCGTGGCTGTTGAACTCGCGGTAGCTGAAGTTGCGCGCGCGACTCATCACCGCAATCGCCGCCGGACTGGTCCGCGCAAATTCCTCGAGTTTGCCGTGGGGCAGCGCCGGCGGATCCGCAGCCGCGCCGGACGCGCAAGCCTCCTGTACTTGTCTGTCCGCCGCGCTGCTGATATCGGCTTCGGCCAGCGAGCCGCCATAGTTTGCCGCTATCAGTTCAACAATGATCTCGTAGCGCAGGCGCAGTGCTTCGATCTCTTCCGCTGCAAAGATGTCGCGGTCGTAATCGAGCGCGCCGTGCAGTTCGGGTCCTGAATCACCTTCCAGCTCGGCAAAACTCAGCTCCAGTTCGTGTTTAACCGTCGGTGCGGCCAGCTCCACAAAATCCGTTTTCATACCGGGCAGATGCAGTTCCGGCGCGGGTGTGTTTTGCAGAACAAAGGAGGACTGGGCCAGCGGCATCGCACCCAGTTCGCGGCGCGGCTGCACCGCTTCAACCAGCATGTCAAACGGCGCATCCTGATGGTTGAACGCTTCCAGCACAACGTCGCGCACCTGCTGCAGGAATGTCGGCAGACTGTCGGTTTGTTTAACCCGGAAACGCAGGGGCAGCGTGTTGACAAAAAAGCCAATGAGGTCTTCGAACTCGGCGCGGCGACGGTTGGCGACGGGTGTGGCGACGACAATATCTTCGCGCCCGCCGTGGCGCGCCAGCAACCAGGCCCATGCAGCCGCCAGCAACATAAAAATACTGGAATGTTGTTCGCGCGCGCATGCGCGCAGCGCCGCAGTCAGCTGCGTGCCGAATTGCAGGCGTTGACTTGCGCCGTGATAGCTGCGACGCTCCGGACGGACGGCGTCCGATGGAAGCTGCAACGGCGGCGGCAAATCGCTGAAGACACCTTGCCAGAAATCGAGGTCGCGTTTAACATTGGCGCGCCCGGCGTCACTGTTGAGCCAGGCGGAAACATCGGCATAGTCGAGCGGCAGGCTGTCGGAAAGCGGAGGTTCTCCGGCCGCGAGGCGCGTATAAAAGTCGTTTAACTCACGCACCATAACCGACTGCGACCAACCGTCAAATGCAATGTGGTGAATGCTCAGAACCAGCAGGTGTTGATCGGCCGAAGCGCGGAGCAACAGCGCGCGAATCGGCAGGTCGGTCGCCAGGTTAAACGGCCGCCAGGCAAAATCCGTCGCGACGCGACGCAATTCATCGGGATTGTTAAACTGCTCCACTTCAAGGGAGCGATACTCCAGCGCAAATTCGCCCGCCGGAGCGGCCTCCGGCACTGGTGCGCCGTCGATATTTTTAATACGCGTGCGCAGCACGGAATGACGCGCCACAATGTGTTCCAGGGCTCCCCGCAGTGCGGTGGTATCGAGAGGTCCGCTCAGTTTTATTGCCGCGGGCAGATTGTACTGCGCACTCGGCCCCTGCAACATTTCGATGAACCACAAGCGCATCTGGGCGGGCGAAAGCTGTAGCACTGTCGAGCTGTCGCGCCGTGGAATCGCCGAATCGGTCTCTCCCCTGTCCAGGTCGCTGATCGCAGTGCAGAACCGGGCGACGGTCGGATGTTCAAATACCAGTCGCACGGGAATGTCGCGCTGGAAAATGGGTCGCAGGCGTGCGGTTAATCGCGTCGCCAGCAGCGAGTGTCCGCCGGCAATAAAAAAGTCGTCGTGAACGCCCAGCCCCGGCTTGTCGAGCAGTTTGCGCCAGACGTCCAGAATCAACTCTTCGGTCGGCGTGCGCGCCGGCGCGCCGGTGGAGGCCTCGTCGGCACTTTCGAGTGCAAGCCTGTTTAACTCACGCCGATTGATCTTGCCGCTCGGCGTAAGCGGCAGTGACTCGACGCGCACATAACGCGCCGGCAGCATGTACTCCGGCAGCCGCCGCGCCAGGAAGGCGCGCAACTCTGTGTCACTTGCCGCGCCTTCAACGGCCACAAAGGCGATCAAAGCCGCGTGTATGCCGCTGCCGTGCACAAGGACGGCCGCCTGCCGCACGGCTTCGTGGCCGGAAAGCACCTGCTCAATTTCAGCCGGTTCAACGCGGTAGCCGCGCAGTTTAACCTGTGAATCGGCGCGGCCGACGTATTCCAGATTGCCGTCCGCCGTCCAGCGCGCCAGGTCGCCGGAGCGATACATCCGTTCGCCCGCGCGGCCGAAGGGATTCGGCACAAAACGCTCTGCCGTCTGCACCGAGCGCCGGTGATAGCCGCGCGCCAGGCAGGCGCCCGCAATGTACAACTCGCCCACAAATCCAACCGGCAGCGGGCGCAGCAGCGCGTCGAGCACATAACACTCGCTGTTGTCAATCGGGCGGCCTATCGCAGGCAGGTCGTTCCAGTGTTTAACATTCGCCGGCAAACAAAAGTCGGTACAGACGTGGCTTTCGGTCGGCCCGTACTGATTGCGCAGACGCGCGCCCACGGACTCAATCCAGTTGCGCAGATCGGCGTCGGCCACAAGCTGCTCGCCCGCCGTGTGAACTTCACGCAATTCCGTCGGCGTCAACCCATTGTCGGCGGCGTACACCGCCAGGCTGCGCAGGCCGACGTAGGGCATAAACAGGCGTTGAATGCCGGCTTCGGCGAGCAAACGCAGCAGCAGGTGCGGATCGCGCTTAACGTCCTCGTTGACAACGTGTACCTCACCGCCGCTCACCCACGCGCCGAACAACTCGTGAAATGACACGTCAAAACTGTACGACGACATCTGCGTGGTGCGCAATCCCGCGCCAAATGCGGCATCGTCCACCTGCCAGCGAATGAGATTAAACAACGGACGATGCGCCAGGATCACACCTTTGGGCCGCCCGGTCGAACCGGATGTGTACATCAGGTAAGCCGCGTCCGCGGTATCCGGTGGCGGCGCCGCAAATCTGGCGGGATCGAGCTTCGCGGCATCGCGCTGCAATTCCGCGGGCCCGACGCAGCTGAGCCCCGCACAGGCCCCGTCCCGCGGGTCGTCGGAGATTAACAAAACCAGGTCGGCATCGCGCGCCATAAACTCACGACGATCGGCCGGATACACGGGATCCAGGGCCAGGTATGCGGCTCCCGCGCGCAGAATGGCCGTCAGCGCCAGGGCGGACCAGGCCGAACGTTTAACATGCAGGCCGACGACGTCGCCGCGCCCGACGCCGCGCCGCTGCAGCGCCAGAGCCAGCTGAGCGCCGCCTTCCCACAACTCGCGGTACGTAAGTTCTTCGCCGGAATCGCGGTCGAATATCGCCGTTTGATCGGCGTAATCGCGACAAGCCTTTTCCAACAGGTCAACCAGCGTCCCTTCGCCCTGTTTAATCGGACCGCGCGTCAGGGTGCGCACGGAGCGCAGAGCCGCGGCATCGAGCAGCGGCATGCGCGCGAGCGGCCGGCGAGGATTCTGCACCAGCTGTCGCAAAACCTGCTCAAACAGCATTGCCAGTCGTCGCACCGTCGCGGCGTCAAGTCGTGTACTGTCGTACACCCAGCGAATGTTTAACTCGGCGCCGGGAATGACAATGATTGTCAGCGCAAAATTGGTCCGCTCAAATCCGTCGACGTTTTCGACGCGCAGACGGCGGTCCGAATTCGCCGCATTCAGATTTGGATAGTTTTCGAACACCAACACGTGGTCAAACAGGTCCGCCGCGCGCCCCAGTCCGGCCGCCGCCGAAATACCGCTGAGCGGCGTCTGGCTGAACTCATCTTTATCGGCGTGATCTGACGCCAGTTGCCGCAGCAGGGCCGCGGCATCCGCGAAGCGATCGGTGCGGCAGCGCACCGGCAGCGTGTTGATTAACAGTCCGACCATCCGCTCCACGCCGTCCAGCGCGGCGGGTCGGCCGGAAACGGTCGCACCAAACACCACGTCGGCTGTACCGGACTCGGCGGCCAGAACCAGCGCCCAGGCGGCCTGCGCAATAGTATTGAGCGTGACGTTCAGCTCGCGGGCAACATTCTGTGCGGCCTGCGTCAGGTCCGCTCCGAGACCGGTGCGCACTTCCCGCGAGACCTCGCGCAATACCGCGCCGCTGCGTTTATGATCAGAGCGAAGAGTCGTCGCTTCGTCAAAATCCTGCAGGTAGTCGCGCCAGAAGTTCTCCGCGGCTACGGGATCGCGCTGTTTAACATATTCAACAAATCGTTTGAAGGGCGGCGGCGGTGCGGCGTCATGCACCGAGTTGTTAACACGGGCGTCATACGCGGCCATCAGATCGGACAGCACGGCGGCCATCGACCAGCCGTCCAGAATGATATGATGAAAACTCCAGACAAAGCGATAGTGCTCGTCGCCCAGGCGCATCAGCGCAAAACGCATCAGCGGTGCGCGGCCGAGGTTGAAACCCGTGGCGCGGTCGGCCGTCAGAAATTCGGCAAAGTCGCGCTCGACAAGTTCGGGTGTATGCTCGCGCCAGTCCAGCTCACGCCAGGGCAGCTCGGCCTGCTGAAAAACCACCTGCATCGGCGCATCGAGATTTTCCCAGTAGAAGGCGGTGCGCAGGACGGCGTGCCGCGCCATGGTGTCCGCCCAGGCCTGTTTAAGTGCGCCGACGTCCAGCGCGCCCAGCATATCGCCGCGCATCTGCTCAAAATACACTTCAACGCCCGTGGCATAGACACTGTGAAACAGCATGCCTTCCTGCATCGGCGCGGGCGGATAGATGTCAATGATTTGTGGTTGGTTGCTCACGCCGTTTAATCTCCCTTCACAGCCCGGCTTACCTGATCCAGGAGCGCCGCCATGTTTGTGGCGTCGAGCCCCGAATCCGCGAACTGCGGGATTTCTTTTTCAGGCGCACCTGGTCGCGCGCCGGAGACCTGCTGCGTTTGAGGCGCAACAATCGATTTCGCCAGATCGTCCAGCACCCGGATCATATCATCAAGCAGTTTCGCGCTTGTCGACGAATCCAGCAAGACGTCGTCCCAGGCAAGGCCGATTTTTAACGTGCCGTTTTCCACCCAGGCATTACAGGTTAAACAATGCGTCGGCCGGACATTGGACGGGCGGTCGTCGCCGCCGGATTCCGCGGCAGTTTCCCACCTGTCGTTGCGCAAAGCGGCGTCGAGTTCCCCCAGGTAGTTAAACGCTATTTCAGGCTGATCCACCGCCGTCAGTTCCGGGTAACGCTGCGGCGCCAGATAACGCGCGGCCGCAAAGGGCAAGCCGTCATGCGGAACGCGGTTGCGTTCTTCAACCACCTGTTTAAGTGTGTCCTGCGCATCGGCCCCGGCCGGCAGCAACAAAGGATACACCGCGGTAAACCAGCCGACAGCGCGCGCCAGATCGGGTGCATCGTCAAAAGCGGCGGACACGGCGCTGCGGCCGTGATGTTCCAGTTCAATTACAAATGCGCCGCTCTCAACTCGGCGGCGCAGCGCCACCGACAATGCAGTCAGAAGATAATTTTCCGGCGATTCATTGCCGCGCAACAAAGCGCCTGTTGTTTCCGCCGCGGCGGTTTTAACGTCGCTGCGGATGCGACCTTCACCTTTGTTGTGTTTAAGCTCGCCCTTGCGTCGCGGCAGTCGCGCCGAGATCGTCCCGCTCAGATTGCGCCAGTATTGCAAGCGGGCGCTGAACTCCGGGTCTTCGGTCCATTGCCGCAGCCGGTACGCATGCAGCCGCGCACCAAACTCAACGGGCAGTGTGGTTTCCACCTCCATGTTAAGTGCGGCATCCAGTTCGTCGAGCAGAATGCGGATCGACACCACGTCAAGCAACAGATGGTGACCAATAAGGAAGAGGCGCTGCGATCCGTCACGCAGGCTTAACAGATGTACGCCGAACAGCGGTCCTGCGCCCGGTTCAAACGCGCGTTGCAACGTGGAACAATAGGCCGTCACATCGCGCGCCGAATCAAGCTCGACGGCGCTGAAGAAATCGACGGAGTGCGGCATCTCGCTGATTTCCACGTCCTGACCGTCAATGTCGTACACGGTCCGCACTATCGGGTGCGCCGCCGCAAGCTGTTTAACCGCCTCGCGCAGGTGCCGCGGATCCAGCGCCCGTTTAAGTCTCAGCAGAATCGAAAGGTTAAAATGCCGCGGTTGCTCAGGCTTGCGCGCGGCAAACCAGGCCTGGGCGGGCAGCGGCCGCAGCGGCACATTCATCGCGACATGTTCATTCGGAACAGCGTCCCGCCGGATCAACCCGGCCAGTTTTGCGGCCTGCGGCACGTTAAACACGTCGCGCAATTTCAGATGCATGCCTTCGTTCGCGGCGCGCGCCACCAACTGGATTGCGGAGATGGAATTGCCGCCCATTTCAAAAAAACCGTCGGAAGCCTGCATCTGCGGCGCGTCCAGCAGCTTGCGCATGATTGCCAGCAGCCTTTCCACAACAGCCATCTTGTTAACCTTCGAGCCGGAAGACTCCGCGTCGCCGGCCCGCCCCGCAACCTCGCGCTCCGGGTCGGCAGTCGGCAGCAGATCCGCCAGCCGCGAGCGGTCAATCTTGCCGTTGAGGTTCAGCGGCAGAAGTTCGACGCGTTGCAGCAGATCCGGCAGCATGTAGCTCGGCAGCGCTGCGGCCAGGTTTCGGCGGATCCGGGCTTCGCTGTCCTCCGCACCTTCGTACAGCGCACAGAGGCGGTCGCCGTGGACAAAAACGACAGCGCGGCGCACTTCTGAATCCTGGTACATGCGCGCTTCAATCTCGCCCGGTTCAATCCGGAAACCACGCAGTTTAACCTGCGAATCGGCGCGGCCGACAAAGTCCAGCAGGCCGTCGCGGCGGCGGCGCACCAGGTCGCCGGTGCGGTAGAGTCGCTCGCCCGGGCGTCCGTACGGATTCGGTACAAAACGGGCCGCCGTCAGAGCGCCGCTGTGCACGTACCCGTGCGCCAGGCCTTCCCCGCCCACGTACAACTCGCCCAGCGCACCGGGCGGCGCCAGGCGCATGTCGCCGTCTAACGCCAACGCCGTGCTCCTGTCGATGGCGCGACCGATCGGCACGCCGGCCGCATTGACCGGAAAGTCGGCTGTAATTTCATACAAGGTCGAAAAGGTCGTGTTTTCGGTCGGCCCGTAACCGTTGAACAGTCGCAGTTCCGGGCAGGCCTGTCTGACGCGTAGCACATGCGAGGTCGACAGCGCTTCGCCGCCAACCAGCAGTGTGTCGAGATGCGCAAACATGGCGGGCCGTTCTTCGGCCAGGACGTTAAACAGACTGCTGGTCAACCACAGATGTGTGATGTTGCCGTTTTGCAGGCAGTCCGCCAGCACTTCGGGGTCGATAAACTCATCCTCAAACACCTGCACCGCCGCGCCGTTCAGCAGCGCCGCCCAGACTTCAAACGTAGAGGCGTCAAAGGCCGGAGACGAAAGCGCGAGCGTCGCGGCGCCCGGATGACGCAGCGAAGCAAAACCGGAGTGTCCGGCAAGGCGAACGACGGCGCGCTGCGGTACTTCCACGCCCTTCGGCCTGCCGGTCGAACCGGACGTAAACATGATATATGCGGTGGCCGCGGGCGGGCTGTCAAACGCCGGCACGGGCTCCGGACTCAAATCGTTGAGAAGTGTATCTACTTCCAGCGCATGGCACTCGGGCGGCAGCCAGGCCGGGCGCTCGCGGCACACGAGGAAACGCGAAGCCGCCGTGGAGAGCATTGTTTCGCGACGCGACGGCGGCGACTGAGGATCAAGCGGCAGTGCGACGGCGCCGATGCGCATGCAGGCCGGCATGACGGCGATATTCAGCGGCGAGCGCGGCAGGTCAATCGCCACAACATCGGCGGGACGCACGCCCCAGCGCCACAACCAGGCCGAGATATCCTCCGCCTGACGGCGCAGATATTCATATGTCCAGTTGACGCTTTTGCCGCGCAGGGCCGTCGCATTCGGCCGTTCATCGCAGCGACGATTAAACAACGCGTAGACGGACTCTTCCACCGGCGGCGGCGAGGCTTCGGACCGACTCGACGACTCCGCTGTTTCAGGTTCGCTGGTTAACAAAGGAAAAACCTGCTCAGCCCGTCCGGGCGCAAGCAGCTCAGTCAGCGTCGCGCGCAACAAGTCCTGAAATTCCGTCACGCGCTCCGCGCTTAACAGCGACGCGTCGTATAGCCAGGAACAATGCAGTTCGCCGCTCTGGCGCACCACGAGAGTCAGCGGGAAATTGGTGCGTTCACGCGCGCGCGCATCGCGAATAAACATGCCGCCGAAGTCGGACCGCAGCTGATCGTCGAGCGGATAATTTTCAAAAACGAGAATCGAGTTAAACAATCCGTCGCGCACGTTCACTTCCGCAAGGCGAATAATGTCGGGCAGAGACATCCAGGCGTGCTGTTCGCGTTGCGCCATGCGGTCGCGCGCCTGCTGCAGAACAGCATCGGAATTGTCAAACGTCGAAAGGTCAAAGCGCGCCGGCACGGTGTTGATAAACATGCCGACCATTTCCGCCATGCCGGGAACCTGCGGCGGACGCCCCGAAACCGTAACGCCGAAAACGACGTCGTCGACGCCCGCCGTCATGCCCAACACACGCGCCCAGGCCACCTGCACCAAAGTGTTAAGCGTCACGCGGCGCAGGCGCGCGGCCGAACGCAAAGCGGTGCTGAGTTCGGCCCCCAGCGCAAAGTCGAGCTCGCGGTCGTCGCGTCCTGAGTTGTTCACACGAACGCGGTCAAAGCCGAGGTCAACAGCCTGCGTGAAAGCGCGCAATTCCTCGCGCCAGAATTCTTCGGCCGGGACGGGGTCGTTGCTGTTTAACCAGAGTGCGTAGTCGCGCAGTGTGGGCGCAAGTCGCAGGCGCGCCTGCCCCTGTGTCCGTTCCGCCGCGTACAGCTCCAGCACCTCGCCCACGATCAATGGCAGCGACCAACCATCGACGATGGCGTGATGATGCACCCAGAACAACCGCCATTCCGTCGGCCCGGTGCGGTAGAGAAACAGCCGGCTGAGCGGCGCGCAATGCATGTCGAAACCCCGCCGCGTCTCGCTGCCGTGCAGGGAGTTAAACAGCATTTCCTGCTGACGCTCGTTCAGCCCGGATACGTCGCGCAATTCAAATGGCAGGCGGACATGCGCCTGCACGGCCTGCAGCAAGCCGTGGCCGGCGGACACGACAAAAGCTGCACGCAGACTGTCGTGGCGGTTAAACACCGCGTTCCAGGCGCGTTCAAGCGCCGCCGCATCACAGTCGCCGCTTAAACGGATTTCAAAGACCTGTGTGTAGAGCCGGTTGTCCCTGCCGTCGAGCATGGCGTACATGAGCATACCGGCCTGCAACGGCGCGGAAGGCAGAATGTCGGCGATCGACGGGTAGTGACCGCCATGCGATTCGATCTCGGCCGCAATATTATCCAGCTCGTCCTGTTGCAGGGTCAGCGCGGTAAAATCCGACGGCGTGTAACGACCGTGCGGAGCGTTTGCACAGTGTTCGATTAAACGGCGCAATTCGTCCAGCGTGCGCTCCAGCAGCGCCTGCATGGAATGTTCGTCGTGAAGCAGCGGACAATAGGCCAGGTACAGTTGCAGCACGTCGCCGGCGGAGCGGTCTATGCCGGCGTTGATCTCGAGCAGCCAGGGACGGCGGTTTTCAGCTGCGCGCACGCGCCCGGGCTCAATCAGACTTAAACGCCAGTCGGGCGATTTAACATCCGGATTGTCGTCGCCGGACGCCTCTCCGTAGCGACCGAGGTAGTTAAACACGAGTTCCGGCCGGACGGCGGGAGCAAGTCCGGCAACGGCGCTACAGGCCACGTTCAGCGCGCAGGACGCGCGCGAATTACGGCGCAGTTGTTCCTTGACCGAGATAATGATGTCGGCGGGATCATCGGAATACGGAAGTCCGATCAGCAGCGGCGCGATAGCCGTAAACCAACCGACGGTTCGCGACACATCGGGCATGCCGTAGGAATCCGGCGTTTCGCGGCCATGCGATTCGCGCGCCAGCAGCAGCCTGTCCTCGCCGGTCCAGGCGCGCAGAGCCAGAGCCAGCGCCGCGAGCAGGAATTCGTCGACGCGGGTTCGGTACTTTCCGGCGGCCACGTCCACAAGTTGAGTTGTTAAACCGGCGTCGAGCGTCACCTTTGCCAGGCGCTGGTTCGCTTCCGTGTTAACAGTTGTTTCATCGGCGTCGAAGTCGCGCGGCAGCGCCGACGATAGATTGTTCATTTCTCCGCATTCCGCATTCAGATCAACGCGCCCGGGAAGTTCCGCCATGGCGCGCGCCCAGTCGCGGAACGACGTGGTTTTGGGCGGCATTTCGGGCGCTGCGCCGGAGCGGAGCGCCGCGTCGATGGCGCGCAGGTCTTCGACGATAATGTTCCAGGACACCACGTCGACGACCATGTGGTGAATGCTGATCAGCAGGTAGTTGCGGCCGCCGCGGCAGTGCAGCAACAGGAGGCTCCAGACTGGGCCGGCATCCAGATCGAGTGCGGTATGCGCCGAGTCGGCATGGATTTCAAGCGCGGCGTCAATGTCCAGATCCGGGCAATCCACCGACCTGACCGCCAATTGCGCAGTGGATGCAAATTCCTGTTCGCCGGACCGCGTCAGGCGTGTACGCAGCGCATCGTGGTGTTCCTGCAGAATTCCTGCAATCGTTTCGATCCGCCGGATGTCAATATCCGCCGGCGCTTCCAGAACCACCGCCTGATTCCAGTGTGCAGGCGCGGCAAACTCCTGCGCCATAAACCAGCGCTGCACGGGCGTCAGCGGCGCCGTGCCGGTAACCGTCCCCTGCTCGGCGTTTGCAAGCAGGCCGCGTTTAACATGCGGTGCAAGCGCGGCTACCGTCTGATGCGTGAACATCAGGGCGGGAAGAATCTGCAGATTCCGCTGCGCGGCGCGGGCGACGATGCGCAGGGCCAGGATCGAGTCACCGCCGACGGCAAAAAAATTGTCCAGCCGCCCGATGCGCGTTCTTCCCAGGACCGCGCGCCAGATTGCCAGCAGTTCGGTCTCAATTTCACTGTCGCCGGCGCTGTTTTGTGCAAGCGCATCCGCGCTTTCCAGCTGTTTAACGCGTTGTTCCAGTGCGCGTTTGTCGGTCTTGCCGCTGGGCGTCAAAGGCAGTTCGTCAATGTTAAACCACAGGGTCGGTAGCATCCAGACCGGCAGAAGCGCGGCCAGCTGCTCGCGCAGATCGGTCTCGTTAAACATCGTACCAGCTGCGGAGACGACAAATGCGGCCAGACGCAGATGCTGCAATTCATCGCCTTCGGCGGGATACATCACCAACACGGCGCAGCGCGCCACATCGGCACGTTCATTCAGGCGCGCTTCAATCTCGCCCGGTTCAATGCGGTAGCCGCGCACCTTGACCTGATCGTCGCGCCGCCCGTGAAAAGCCAGATTTCCATCGTTCGCAAAACTGACAATGTCGCCGGTGCGATAGAGGCGCGTACCGGACGTGTTAACATCGGCAAAGGGATTCGGCACGAAGTGCGCGGCGCTGAGAGACGGACGATTCAGGTAGTTGACGGCCAGTGACCCGCCGCCCAGATAAAGCTCGCCGCGCAGGCCGGGCGGCACGGGGTTCATGTCCGCATCGAGCACGTAGATGCGCGTGTCCGCCACGGGACGGCCGATCAGCGGATAGTCATCGGTCGCCCGCACCTCCGCAAACGTGGCGTAGGTTGTCGCTTCGCTGGGACCGTAGAGATTAAACACACGCACAGCGGGACGCTGTTTGTGAATTGCGCGCACAAGTTCGGCGCGCAGCGCCTCACCTGCCAGGTTAACAACACGGACTCCGGCGGGAAGCGCCTGTTTTTCGAGCAGCGCCGCAGCGGCGCTGGGCACGGTGTTTAACAGCGTAATTTCGGCGGCGCGCGGATGATCGGCCAGGGACAGCGCGTTCGGCAGCACAATAACTTTGCCGCCGGCCATCAGCGGAACAAAGAGCTCAAAAATTGAGAGGTCAAAACAGACGGACGTCGTCGCCGCCACGCCGCTCAGGTCCTCACGCTTAAACCGTTGACGTCCCCACAGGACAAATTGCAGTGCGGACTCCTGCGAAATTACAACGCCTTTGGGACGGCCGGTGGAGCCGGACGTGTAAATGCAGTAGGCCGCCGATTCGGCCGGCGGAAGTTTAAATTCACCAGCATTGAATTCAACTTCAACGTGCCGCGGCGGGATAATTTCCTTCCTGATGCCGCGTTCGCGCAGCAGCTCCGGCATGTCGCTGACAATGAACTGCGCGCCACTGTCGTTTAACAAATACTGCAGGCGTTCGGCCGGATAGTCGGGATCGAGCGCCACCAACATTGCGCCGGAGAGCATAACACCGAGCATCGCAACCGGCAGGTCGACGGAGCGACGCATACACAGCGCCACCGGCTGCCCGTGTTTAATTCCCGCTTGCCGCAGCGCCGCCGCCAGTCCGCACACCTGCTCAAACACTTCACCGCGAGTGAGTTCACGTTCGCCATCGACAATGGCGACGACGTGACGATTCGCATCATGCGCGACGCCTGTTAACACATGCGCCGCAAAACTGACATAACTATCTTCTTCTTTCAGATCGTTGGCATCGCTTCCACGCGACCACGTTTCCAGAATCGCCTGCCGTTGTTCCGCGCTCATGGTGTCGACCCGCCGCAGAGGCTGATCGATATTCGCCGACATGGACGCCAGCACGGGGCGCAGCATGCCCGCTATTTTTTCAAGGCCGCTTTTGTTTATCACCGAGCCTGAAGCATCCAGGCGACAATGCAGTTGATTGTCTTCGCGCGTCCAGTTAAACAGCATGTCCGGCGTCGCCGCGTCGAAGTATCGCGGATTCTGGATGTTCCGCAGCAGAATTCCGACCGCGGGCGTTGTTGCTTCAACGCCCTGATCCGCCAGCATGGCCGCCAGCGGGTAGTTCTGGTGCGCGCGCGCGGCGCTTATAACCGTGCGCACGGAACGCAACAGGCTGCGCACATCGCCGGAGGGATTGTAATCGAGCGGCAGCGGCAGAATGTCGGCCAGACCTCCGGCCACGAATTCAGTGCTGAACGGGACAGTGTGCAGCAAAACGGGCCCGCCGGCGCCGCAACGAAAACCAAGGTGGCGCAGCGCGGCGACGAGGATTGTCAGCAAAGCATGATCGGAATTGGCCGCCAGACGCAGCAACGCGGCGGCGTCAACGGAAAAGTCCACGGACAGACGTGCGCCGTCGGCTGTGACGCTCCCTCGCCCGCCGCCGCATACGGCGTCGAAACGCAGCATGGGCGCCGTCAGGTCACAGTCGCGCCAGAAGTCGCGCTCGCGCCGCAGCTTAACGTCATTCCTGATTTTCGCCAGTTGAATCGTATCCATAGTTTCCCGTTTCCGGCGAATGTTAAAACTCGCCGAACTCTGCGTCGGAATCGCTGTCGATGCTGTTGTACCGGACGCCGACGGGCACGTCGGTCAGCGTCAGGTCGGCATTGATCGTCACGGCGTTTAACAGTTCGATGTAGTCGTCGGCCATCGTTTTGATGCTTTCCGCCCGGAACAAATCCGTCGAGTATTCAATGCCCAGAATAAGTCTGTCCTCATCCTGAACAAACTCAAAACTCAGATCGAACTTGGCCGTGCGCGGTGCAAAATCGTGATGCCGCAATGATACGTTTTCGTCAAGACGCACGTTCGTCGAGGCAACATTCTGCAACAGCAGCATGACGTCAAAGAGCGGGCTGCGCGACGCGTCGCGTTCGTGTTCCAGGTCCTCCACGAGGAGTTCAATCGGATATTCCTGGTGGGCGTAGGATTCCAGACACATTTGTTTAACCTCCGCCAGCAGCTCCGCAAAGGTCTGCGTTGCCCGTGGACGCGCACGCAGCGCCAGCGTGTTGACGAACATGCCGGGCATGCGCTCCAGCTGCACGTGATTGCGGCCCGCCACCGGCGTGCCGACCACGATGTCGTTCTGGCCGGAATAACGATGCAGCATGGCGTAAAAAGCGCTCAACAGGAACATGAACAAGGTCGCTTCCTGACGTCGCGCCGCTTCGTTGACCGCGGCCGCCTGTTCGCTGCTCAGGACAAAACTGCTGCGACTGCCGGCGTATCCGCGGCGGGCCGGACGCGGGAAATCGGTCGGCAGTTCAAGCGGACGCGGCGCGTCGGCAAACTGTGCGCGCCACCACGCGCCCTGCGCCTGCCCCGCCGGAGAAGCCAGGTATTGCGCCTGCCAGCGCGCAAAATCTTTGTAGTGCAGTTCGGGCCGCGGCAGCTCCTCGCCGCGGTAGAGCGCCGCCAGTTCTTCGGTAAAAATCGCGGCGGACGTTCCGTCAAACACGATGTGATGCACATCGAAGACAAGCATGAGTCCGCCCGAATCCAGTTGCAACAATGCGACGCGCAGCATCGGCGCGCGCTCCAGGTTAAACGGACGCGTAAAATCGTGCACCGCGGCTTCAATCCCGTCGTCCGCGGCCGTCAGCGTTTCAAGCTCAAATTCAACCGTCGGGGCAACGCGCTGCCGCGGGCCGTCGTCGGTCATGACAAATGAGGTGCGGAACACTTCGTGGCGCGCAACCATCAGACGGAGCGCCTGTTCAAGCCGCTCAACATCAATCTCCCCTTCCACCCTGAGAGCCGAAACGAGGTTGTAGGCCAGGTTCTCGCCGCCTTCAACCTGATTGATGATCCACATCGGGCGCTGGCTGTAGGAAAGCTCGTAGACTTCCCGCTCGGGCGCCGGCTCGATCGGCGCGGCGTGGAGGTCCACGACGCCGTCGGTGCGCCCGGCCAGTCGTTCGTCGACGCCGGCGGCCATACGACGCACCGTGCTGAAAGTCAGAATGTCTTTGAATTGCAGGCGGATATTAAACTCCTGCTCGATCCGGCTGGTAACCATCGTGCCGAAGAGCGAGTGACCGCCGAGCGAAAAGAAATCGTCGTCGAGTTTAACGGCCTCGATCTTGAGGACCGCCTGCCAGATTCGGGCGATGCGCTGCTCCGTCGGCGACCAGCTCTCATCGACTTCAGCCGCTTCAATTGCGGGACCGAGATCCGGCGCCTTGAAGTAGTCCTGCTCGGCCGCGCCGTTGTTATGCACGCCGTTTTGCGGCAGCGGCGCCGCGCCGCTCCGCAGCGAAGCCTGCCACTGCTCGTATTCTTCATCGGTCCAGGCCGGACGCGCCCATACGCGCAGCCCTTCAAACTGGTATGACGGCAGATGGATGCGGCGGCCGGCGCGGTCCTGATGCCAGGCCTGCCAATCCACGGCGTAGCGACAGGAATACAGTTCGCCGGTCAGCACGGCCGCGCCGGAATACTGGCGCGGATCAAAGCGCAGCACGTCGAACATGACGTCGCGATCGGCGGGCTGCCACGCGTCCAGCGCCTGACTGAGTTCGCCGGCGGGACCGAGTTCCACAAAGAGGACTTTGCCGTCGGCGCTCTCGCGATCGACCAGCCGCTCCACCCGCGCCCGCATGTCGGCGGGCGTCTCCACCGCATTAAAACCGCGCGCCTGTTCGAGCGCCGCCGCGGGAGCCAGTTCGTTGAGGATCAGACGCACGCTGATATCGCCCGCGCCGAGACCCAGAATGCGCTTGCTGAGCACGCCGCGTTGTTTGAGACTGTGCCAGGCGCAGAATTGCCCGACCAGGGTGGCGCAGGCCGGCAACTCCAGCGAAGCGTCCAACTGCCCGCTCGGAAATTGTTCCAGCGCCTGTTTAAAGTCGGAATCAATGTCCGCCTGCAACTCGATGTCCGCGCGTGTCCAGCCGCTGTTGGACGAACAAATGAACAGCATGCCGCCGCTCTCGTCCGCTCCGGCGTCAAACGAGACGTCGTCGGTCGGCACGTGCTGCAACATGTCGTACAGTTCTTCGGTCGAACGCGCCACCAAAACACAGCGATAGCGGAAGTGACCGCGGCCGGTGTTTAGGGTAAAGGCGATATCCGCCACGTCGGCCCCGGGATATTCCGCCAGGTGCTCGCGCAGTTTATTGATGTTCTGTCCGACGCCGTCGGCGCGTTTGGAAGAAATGCAGACCGGATAAGCGGCTTCGCGCGGTCGTGTGTCCGCGGGACGTTCCGGCGCTTCTTCCAGCAGAACGTGCACGTTGTTGCCGGCGAATCCCCAGGAAGAAACTCCGGCGCGCAATGGCTCGCCGTTCCAGCGCTGCCAGGGCGTCAGCCCGGTGTTAACAAAAGTGGCTGAATTGGCAAAGTCAATAAATGGGTTGGGTTTTTCAAAATGCAACGAGGGATACAACTCGCCGTGGCGCAGACTTAAAACGGCTTTGAGCATGCCGGCCATTCCGGCGACTTTGTCGGTATGACCGATATTCGTTTTAACACAGGTCAAGGCGCAGAAGTGTTTATCGTCCGTGTGGCGACGCATGGCTTTGTCGATGGCGGCCACTTCAATCGGATCGCCCAGGCGCGTTGCGCTGCCGTGCGGTTCGATATAGGTTATGGTGCGCGGGTCGACCTCGGCATTGCGCCAGGCATCCAGCATCACCTCCGTCTGCGCAACGCTGCTGGTGGCCGTCAGGCTGGCCGCACTGTTGCCGGATGAATTGCTCGCCCCGGCGCGGATGACCGCCCAGATATTGTCGTCGTCCGCAATGGCTTTTTCCAGCGGTTTTAACATCACCGCCGTTACGGCTTCGGACGAACCCGAACCGACCGAGTCCGCATTAAACGTGCGCGTTTTGCTGTCGTCGGAGGTAACGCCGACGTCGTACGTCAGCCCTTCGCGGATGGGGTCGAGCATGATGCGCGACGCCACCACCAGCGCGGTCTCACCCAGACCGGCGCGCAGATAATCACAGGCCTGCACAACCAGAAACAGCGCCGTGGAACAGCCGGTGTCCGACACCCAGGCCGGCGCTTTGGTGTTTAAGTAGCGCGAAATGCGACCGGCGATTGAAAAGGGCGTGTTGCCGGAAAACATGGCCGGCTCAAAATGGTCGAAGAGTTTGTAGTAGTGGTAATCCGCGTTTGCGCCCAGCACCAGCATGCGGCTGCCGTCGACCGAACCGGCGGAATAACCGGCGCTTTCAATGCACTCGACCGCACTCTCCATCATGATGCGCTGGTGCGGGTCGATCTGTTCGGCCTCGCGGCGCGAAATGTTAAAATACTTGTAGTCAAAGTGGTCGACGTTGTCGAGCCAGCCCATCGGCCGGAATCCGGTTGAGAGCAGCGGCAGGGTCGAATTGCAGATGCGTTTTTTGGAAATGGGCGTCACCGCATCGCCGCCGGAGCGCAGTTGCGCGTGAATGGCCTGTATGTCCGATGCAAGCGGAAAACGGCCCGACATTCCGATAACAGCTATGTCGTGTTTCATGATGGTTTCCGGCTGTTTAAAAGGATGAGTGTTAAAAAGTTGGTGTTTACGCGTTGTTCGGCGACAGAACTCAGCCGGCAAGCTCGGAGGTGCGACGCCCGGCAAATGGCGGCTCAGCCGGCAGATCCAGCTCGATATAGTCCGGGTATGCGCCGTCGTTTGCAAGTGCGTGTTCCAGCATCACGCCGCCGCCGGGCAATTCCCCCGCTTCGCTGAAACCGGCAAATTTGTAGGTCATGAACATCATGCGGTTGCGGTCCGTGTGTTTAAACTCCGCTGCAAGCCCGGCGTTGAGCGCACGGGCGTTGTTGATCAGGAAGTTTAACAATACCGTCCCGACGCCGCGCGCCATCACGCGGCAGGACATGAGCAACAGTTTGATATGCCAGGTGGACTCGCGGCGCTCCAGCAGCGCCACGCCGATCTTGCCGTAGGTGCCGTAGCGGTCCGCCAGTTCAGCCACGTAGAGCTGGTGCTCGTCCGAATCGAGCAGTTCCAACAGCTCATCATACGAGTAGGTATAACCGGTTGCGTTTAACTGGTTGGTGCGCACCGTCAGCTCTTCCACGCGTTTAAGGTCTTCCGGCACGGCCGCGGACACGCAAAATTTCATGTTGAGCGAGCGCAAAAATTCCTGGTTGTTTTCGAAGCGCTCGCTCTCCTCGTTGCGCTGCGCATCGGCCTGATACAGCAGGCGGCGCTGCGCCGATTCGGCCGTCACAAATCGCGGCATAAACTGCGGCAGGTCCAGCATTCCGGCTATCTGATCAACATCGTAGATCTGCACTTCGTCGTGGACAAACTTCACTTCGTCGCGCTCGTAGGCGGTGTCGTCAAAAAATGCAATTGCGTCGAAGCCGATGTTGATCGCCTCCTTGATTTTTGCAATTGATTCCGACTTCGCGCCCCAGTTGATCTGCGGGTAGAGGAAAAAATGATCGAGTCCAAACTCCTCCACCTTTTTCCAGGCGTCGGCATGGGTATTTTTGCTCGCGATCGATTGTAAAACGCCGCGGCGATCCAGTTCCTCCATGATGGCGCGGATATTGTCGCGCAGCACCAGCTCGTCGCCCTCGGTCAGTGTGCCGTGCCAGACGGTGTTGTCCAGGTCCCAGACGACGACTTTGATTTTAACTGTATCAGCAGACATTGTTTTGGTCCTTTTTGTCAAACGACAGAGTGCAGTGAGAGATCGATTTTGTGGATTCAGGCGCG
Source organism: bacterium (assembly GCA_030430495.1). GTDB lineage: Bacteria > Bacteroidota > Ignavibacteria > Kapaibacteriales > UBA7675 > JAUIKM01. Next base: position 85,979 of record JAUIKM010000013.1, read on the forward strand.
CAGCAGCACGCCGCTCCAGGCGGCAACCGGGCTGTTGTTCATCAGCAGCACCGATTCGCCGGGGTTGATCATGCCCGTGTCGAGCCCGGTTTTGTAGTTTAACAAGATGTCGGCACAGCCCAGATGGCCGTACTGCGAAAGGTTGAGTTTGCAGACAGGTGAAATGCTGCAGTTGAGCGCCATTTCGTAGTAGTCAAAGGCGCGGCGCGCAATGTTCTGCATCATGATGTGCGGCAGCTCGCCGATTGAGAGACCGTTGCGTTGCAGCAGACGCGTGTTCAAGTCCACGAATCGATTTTTGCTCTCGACCGCCAGTTCAAAGCCGTATTTGCGCGGGTCTGAAACCTGCTCCACGTACTCGGCAAAGGTGCGATCGCGATACTCCATCGCAAAAAGGTCCCAGTAGCGGCCGTTGGATTCGATTTCCATGTCGACGAGTGCGTTGTTCTCGCCGCGGCCCACCAGCGCGGCTATGCCGCCGTCGCCCTGAATTGTGACCGGCATGCGGAAGCGGCGCGGCGAATACTGTCTGTGGCCGTAGGCGATCAGAACATATCTGGCGCGGCGGTTGGCCTTCAGGATATCCTGCGCCAGGCGCAGCGCAGCGGTGCTGTCGACGCAGCCCAGATCGCCGAGGGCGAAGGTCAGCGCGCGTTCGGCGCCCAGCGCATACTGCAGACGCGTCGCCTCTGAACTGATAAACGTTTCGGGGATGCGCGGCCGGATGTAGATGATGCAGTCGATCTCATCGGCGGCGACGCCCGCCTGCGCCATGACTTCCTCCGCCGCGCGCTGCGCCAGGTCGAAGGCGCTCAGCCCCTCCGCGTCGTAAAACGCGTCGATGCCCATCTGGTCAAAGTATTCGCGTTCGGCGTCGCTCAGCGCGGCGTATTCGGGCAGGTCGCCCGCCGGAAAGCGCGTGCCGGCGATGTATTCGCGTATGGCGTGGATATTTATCACTGTTTGCTCCGCATTGTCGTGTGCGGGGTGCTGTCCCCGCCTGTACTCGTATGCCCGGGCTGCGGGCCGGACGCCGATCCAATTCTCAGTCGATAATCAGATCGGGATTTTTAATGGCCTGTTCACCGATCAGCAGCTCCTGCATCTCGGTTGAACCTTCGATGATTTCCATCACGCGCGCATCGCGGAAGTAGCGCTGCACGGGGCTGGATTCGTGGCAGCCGAGCGCTCCGTGGATCTGCACGGCGTGGTCGGCCGCGCGGTTGGCGGCGGCGGAGGCGTGGTACTTGGCCATGGCCGTCCGCATGATTGCTTTGGGGCTGCCGCCGTCGCGCAGGGCGGCGGCGTCCTCACACAGCAGCGCGGCCGTTCTGGCGTCGAGGGCGATGGCGGCGGCGCGCCGGCGAATCAGCTGGAAATCCCGCAGTTTGGAACCGAATTGTTCGCGCGTGTTGGCGTGCTGCGCCGCAGCGCGCAACGCTGCGCGGGCGATGCCCACGCAGCCCGCCGCCACGCTGAAGCGCCCGTTGTCCAGCGCGGTGTTGACAATCTGCAGGAATCCCAGCCCGCGCCGCCCCAGGACGTCGCGCTCGTCCACCGCACAACCGGACATCTCCATTTCAGCTACGAGCGAGGCGCGCGTGCCCAGCATGCCGTCGAGCGGGCCAAGCAGGAGGGATTTCCCTGCCTTTGAACGGTCCAGGAGGAATGCGCAGACGCCCTCCTCGCCGTCCGCCACCACCAGGAAAAGGTCGGCGCGCTGCCCGAAGGTCGTCCATTTTTTGCGGCCGGTCAATCGGTATCTGTCTCCGTCGCGGACGTAGCGCGTGTGCACGTTTTTGGCGTCGCTGCCGGTCAGTGGTTCGGACAGGGCAAAAGCGGCGATTTTGCGGCCGGAAGCGAGGTCAGGCAACAGACGCGTTTTTTGCTCGGGCGTGCCCCAGCGCGCTATCGTTTCGGAAACCAAGGCCAGGTGCACGGTCAACAGACTGCGCATCGACGAACAGGCCTCGCCGACGGCCATGTTGAGCAGCATGACGCCGCGCTGGTCCAGACCGCGTCCGCCGAATTCCTCGGGGATGCTCAGGCCCAGAAAACCGGCCTCCGCCATGGCGCGAATGGCCGATTCAGGCACGGCGCCGTTGCGATCCCACTCGTCCGCGAAGGGTGCGATCTGTTCGGCCGCAAAAGCTTCAAATTCTGCGCGTAGTGCGTCGTAGCTTGCCATAAAAAGTCCGTCCGATGCGGCCTCAGGCCGCGCTGTTGTTGCGTTTGCGTCCAACGAAGTCCGCGATGGCGTCGACGCTGCGGAAGTTCTGGAGATCCAGGTCGTCGTTTTCGACGGTAATTTTGAAGCTGTCCTCCAGGAAGGTGACGAGCTGCAGGGCGAACAGGGAGTTGACGAGGCCGTCGGCAAAGATGTCGTCGCCGTCGGCAAAGCGGGCGTCCTTGCCCATGTTGGACTTGAAGTAGTCGCGAATGTCGGATTTCAGCTGGTCGTTGTCGTTGGCAGTCATGGGGCCGTCGATTCCTTGAAAGCGTTGAGACGAAAGCGTCGGAGGCGGCCGTTCATCGGCCTTTGAGGACCGTTTTGCGCGGCGCGTCTAACATTTCGGGTTACAAGCGGTGAAAATCAGGGGGTGCGCATGTGGGCATCCGTCTGAGACCGCTCACAGAGCCGATCAGTACATAGTTTGAGCTGGGAACTCCAGGGGCTCACAGCTATTTTTTCGCAACAATACATATTTGCCTGAAGTCACAAAAATCCGCGACTTCAAAACACTCAATACTTGAAAAATCCTTCGCCGCTCTTGCGCCCCAGACGCCCGGCGTCGACCATTTTGCGCAGCAGCGGCGCGGGCCGGAACTTCGGGTCGTTGTAGGCTTCCAGCAGCACGTCCAGCGTGTACAGGATCGTGTCCAGGCCGATCAGGTCGCCCGTGGCCAGCGGTCCCATCGGGTGGCCGAAACACTCGCGGAAAATGCGGTCGACGTCTTCCGGCGTGGCCACGCCGTCCTGCACCGTAAAAATCGCCTCGTTCACCGTCAGCATCAGCACGCGGTTGGACACAAATCCGGGCAGGTCGTTGACCACCACCGCCTCCATCCCCGCCCGCGCCAGGATCGATTGCGCGTACTCCAGACTGGCTTCGGTCGTGTGGAATCCGCGGATCATTTCCGCCGTGTGTTTCATGTGCACCGGATTCATAAAGTGAATCCCCAGCACGCGCGCCGGATCCGCCAACAGCGCCGCCAGCCGTGTAATCGAGATGGCCGAGGTGTTGACCGCCAGCACGCATTCCTCGTTCAGGATGGGTTTCATCCGCCGGTACAGCGCCAGCTTGGCTTCGATATTTTCCGTGATATTTTCGACGACAAACGCGCATTCGGCCAGTGATTCCAGCTCGGTCGTCAGGTGGATGCGCTCCGGCGCCCGCAGCGATTCACGCGCCTGGTTAAACAGCACGTCGTGCCGCGCAATATTCCGCAGCGCTTTGTGCGCTTCCTGCAACGCCGCATCGTCGCGATCAATGAGCGTCACGGTCGCCCCGAATTTAGCGAAACGAAAGGACACACCGCGCCCCATCAGTCCCGCACCTACGACTCCGATCCTGATTCCGCTTAAGTCCGGCGCCTTTGTTTCCGCATCCGCCGACGCCTGATCTGCTGCACCTGCCACACCTTCCTCCTGAGCTTCCGACATGAATTTCTTGTTTGTCACCGTGAGTTCGGTTGCGCGTCGGCGGGACTCCGCCTGACGGCTCCCCTAGAACTCGACGCGGCGCAGAGCCGCATCCGTCGAGTCCGAACTGTCGTTTGTACCGCCGGCGTTTGACGCCGCGCCCCTGGCGGAACGCGCCGTCGCTTCCGTCTCTGTTGCGGACTCCCGCACGCCGTGGGCGCGCAACATTGCCGCCTGCGCCCGCAGCGTTGTGTTGTCGAACAACTCGTTGATCTGCACGTCCGGCGCAAAGCCGGTCTGCAGACGTTCCAGCAGTTTGACGGCGCGCAACGAGTTACCGCCGTGTTCAAAGAAATTGGCGTCCGCATCGGGCGGCGCGCCCTGCGGCAGAATTTCGGCCCAGACCGCGGCGATGCGCCGCTCGAGCTCCGTCCAGTCGTTTTGCATCTTTTGCTCCCTGCGCGGCGCGGGCAGCGCGGCGCGGTCCAGCTTGCCGTTGATTGTCAGCGGCAGCCGGTCGAGCACGACGATTGTGTCCGGCAGCATAAATCGCGGAAGTTTTTCGCTCAGGCTGCGCCGCAGCTGCGCGGCGTCCAGCTCGGCGTCGGACGCGGCGGGCGCGGCGTATGCCGCCAGGATTCGGTCGCCGCCCGTTCCGCGAATCACGGCGCAGGCGTCGCCCACTTCCGGCATGCTGCGCAGCTCGTGTTCAATCTCTCCCAGTTCAATGCGGAAACCGCGCAGTTTAACCTGGTGGTCGCGGCGGCCGTGAAACTCCAGCGCGCCGTCGCGCCGCAGGCGCACAAGATCGCCGCTGCGGTAGAGTCGCTCGCCGGCCTGCCGCGCCAGCGGATGCGGCACAAAACGGAGCGCCGTGGCGGCGGGAGCGCCGGCATAAGCGCGCGCCAGCCCCGCGCCGCCGATGTAGAGTTCGCCGATCATGCCGGGCGCAACCGGCCGCATGAACTCGTCCAGGATCAGCGTCTCGACGCCGGTCAGTCCCCGGCCGATCGGCGGTCGCTCGTCCTCGGTCGTGCAGCCGTACAGCGTCGAGCAGATCGCCGCTTCCGTCGGCCCGTAGAGGTTGATGACGTCGATGCCGTCGAAGCGCTTCACCAGATCGGCGGACACCGCTTCGGCGCCCATCATCAGACAGCGCAGATCCGGGAATTGGGCGTCGCGCGGCAGCGCCGCCGCGGCCGACGGCGTCAGGAAAGCATGCGTGGCGCGGCTGCCGATCAGACTTTGCGCCAGCGGCGGACCAGGCGTCACCTGCGCCGCGTCGGCTAAACAAAGACATGCGCCGCGGCAGAGCGGGGCGAGAAAATCGTAGAGCGAGACGTCAAAATTCGTCGAGGCAAAACTGAAATAGCGATCGCCCGCGGCTATGCCGGACTGCGCCGAAATGTTTTCGATGGTATTTGTCAGTGCGGCGTAGCTGTTGATCACGCCCTTGGGCTCGCCGGTGGAACCGGAGGTAAAAATCAGATAAGCGGCCTGGCCGGCAACAACATCGGCCGCCGCCTGCGCATGTTGTGCGCCGTTGGCGGAGGCGTTGTTTAACAGCTCGTCAAACCCCAGCACGCGCTGTGCGCGGTGTTCATCTTTGAGCACTTCGGTTTGTTCCGCGCCGCAGATCAAAAGCGTCGCGCCGGCGCTGTTTAACATTTTGTTGCGCCGCGCCGCCGGATAGTCGACGTCCAGCGGCATGTACACGCCGCCGCAGTGGAAAATCGCCAACATGGCCGTCAGCAGATCGGCCGAACGCGGCAGTGCGACGGCGGCCGTCCGTTCCGGACCAAAACCCAGTCTGCGCAGCGTTGCGGCGGCGCGCTCCACACCTTGCATCAACTCGCCGTAACTCACCGCTTCGCCGTTGTACTCCACGGCGGGCGCGTCCGGCCTGCTGCGCGCGGAGTTGAGAATCGCCGGTAAAAAGTTGCCCGCACTCGCCGGATTTACAGCGTTGCGTCCGGCGGCCAGTGCTGTCCGTAGTTCGGATTCACCGAGCAATTCAACTTCCCGCGGCGGGAGTTCCACGTCCTCCAGCACGGCGCGCACAAACACACTCAACCGCCGCGCAAACTGTTCAATACTCGCCGCGTCGAAAATATCGCTGTTGAACTCGAAGCCGCCCGCCAGCGCCCTGCCCGCGCCGCGGTCCGTCAGCCCCAGCGTCAGGTCGAACTTGGCCATGGGCAGATGTGTCTCGCCGCGACGAACCGTCCAGTGTTCCGGAGCCTGCAATTCATCTTCGTGTTGCAGGACAAATACAATCTGCACGAGCGGCGCATGGCTCATGGCCCGCTCGCTGACAAGTTCTTCCACCAGCAGTTCAAAGGGCGCATCCTGATGTCGATGCGCATCCAGCACGGTGCGGCGCACCCGCCGCAGCAGTTCGCGGAAGGTCTGTCCGCCGCTCATCCGCGTGCGCAAAGCCAGCATGTTTAACAGAAAACCAACGATGCCATGACTTTCCGGCCTGCCGCGGTTGGCGATCGGCGTGCCGACGATGATGTCCTCGCGCATGGCGTAGCGCGCCAGCAGACACTTGAACGCCGTCAGCAGCAGGATAAAAACCGTCACGCCTTCGCGCTGCGCCAGGCGGCGGATCGCGTCGCTCTCGGCCGCGTCAAAGGCAAACGGGCTGACGCCGCCGCGGTAGCTCTGCCGCGGCGGGCGCGGGCGGTCCGCCGGCAATTCCAGCAAGGGCGGCGCGGCGTTTAAAGTCTGTTTCCAGTACTCGAGCGACGGAGCCAGAAACCCCTCGTTTAACAATCTGCGTTGCCAGGCGGCAAAGTCGCCAAACGTCGGCCACTCCGGCGCGGGCGACGGAGCCCGGCCGGTTTGCAGCAGTTCGTAGTTGTTTAACAGGTCGTTAAACAAAAGATGGTTGGACCAGGCGTCGACGGCAATGTGATGCACTGTCAGCAGCAGGCGGTGGCGGCGCGCGTGAACGCACACAATACTGAAATGCCAGAGCGGGCCCCGGCGCTCGTCCAGCCGGACTTCGGCCGCGGCCTGCGTCAGGCGCGCCAGCGCGGCTTCGCGCTGTTCGTCGTTTAATCCCGCTTCAATCCCGACGACTTCGGCTTTTACCTCGCCTGCGGGCGACTCCTCATCCGGCGACTGCACTCGCCCGCTGTCGTGCGTCGGGTAGACGGTGCGCAGGACCTCGTGACGCGCAACGACCGCACGCCAGGCGGCGACCATTGTTTGCGGGTCAAATTCACCTTCGATGTCCAGATACAGCGGCACCAGGTAGGCCCGATGAATTTGCGGCGCCAGACGCAGCAGCACCCAGATGCGCTCCTGGCCGAAGGCCGCGGCAACCGTCCGCGGAAATTGATCTTCCGCGCTCCGCGAGCTCATTTCCAGCGCCGGCAGTTGCGCCCGGGTTTCCGTTGTATTTAGGAGTCCGGCCATCGCGGCGGCGCTCGGATGCTCAAACATGTCGGCCAGGAGCGGCGCGCGGCCCAGGCCGGCGCGGATTGACGCCGCCAACTGCGTGACGAGCAAAGAATGGCCCCCGAGAGCAAAAAAGTCGTCGTGTACGCCGACCGACTCCGTGCCGAGAATATTCGCCATCAATCCGGCGATGATTTCAGCCTGCTGCGACGCAAGATGTTTAACGTCCCCGCCGCGCGGCGCGGCGGGCAGTGCGCGTCGATCCAGTTTGCCGGTCGGCGTCAGCGGCATGCGCTCCAGTGGCGCAAAGGCGGAAGGCAGCATGTAGGCCGGCAATCGACTGCGCAGGTACTCGCGCAGCTCGTCCTTGTTTAACTCCCGGCGCGCGACAAAATACGCCACGAGCCGCGGGCGACCTTCATCCGTCACGAGCAGCACGCGGCATTCCGCGATGTCCGCATGTCCCGTCAGCGCGTGCTCAATCTCGCCGAGTTCGATGCGGTATCCGCGCAACTGCACCTGGAAATCGCGCCGCCGCAAATATTCGATGTCGCCGTCGCGGCGACGCAGTGCTATGTCGCCCGTGCGGTACATGCGTTCGCCGTCCGGCGCGGGCACAAATCGCTGCGCCGTCAGCGCGGGACGCCCCAGGTACGCGCGCGCAAGTCCCGCGCCGCGCACGTAGAGTTCGCCCGGAATGCCGCTCGGGGCGGGATGTCCGCGCTCGTCGAGCACCGTCAGCCCCAGGTCCGCCAGCGGACGTCCGATCGGCGATCCGCCGCGTTCGCAGTCGGCGCGAGTAATGCGCCGCGCCGTCACGTGCACCGTCGTCTCCGTGATGCCGAACATGTTGTACAACTGCGGACGATCCTCGGGATACATATCAAACCAGGGCTTCAGTGCGGCCGTCTGCAGTGCTTCCCCGCCGAAAATTACCAGGCGCAATGTGTTTAACATTTCCTGTGCGCCGCCGCGCGCCGCCTCCGCCGCCGTGCGCAGCAACTGCAGAAACGCCGAGGGCGTCTGGTTCAGGACGGTCACGCTTTCATCGCGCAGCAAGCGATAAAAAGCTTGCGGATCGCGGGCCGTGGCGCGCGGAACAATTACCAGGCTGCCGCCGTGAATCAGCGCGCCCCACATTTCCCACACGGAAAAGTCAAAAGCATACGAGTGAAACATCGTCCAGACGTCGTCGCCGCCGAAGTTAAACAGCGATCGGGCGGCGCGGAACAGTCGTACGGCATTGGCGTGAGTGACGCCCACGCCTTTTGGTCGGCCCGTTGAGCCGGACGTGTAGATGATATAGGCCAGATTGTCCGGATCGAGCTGTTTAACCTGCGGCGCCGGCAAGTTGCGCCCCGCCGCGAGCAGTTCATCGACGGCGAGCGTGGGCGCCTCGAATTGCGGCGCGTTTTCCTCGCCGGAGTGCAGCACCAGAAAAAGCCCGGAGTCCGACGCCATGAACCGCAGCCTGTCGGCCGGATAGTCCGGATCGAGCGGCACGTACGCCGCTCCGCTCATGTGAATGCCGAGGATGGCCGCGGGCAGCGCAAATCCGCGGCGCATGTAGAGGCCGACGAGTTTGTCCGGCCCCGCACCGCGCGCAATCAGAGCCGCGCCGATGGAACGCGCATCGGCGGCCAGATCGGCGTAACTCAAGCCCAGGCCGCGATGGCGCAGCGCAGTTCGGCCGCCCCGTTCGCGGGCGCGGCGCTCAAACTGGCGAAACAGAAAATCATCAAACGCAAAGAATTCGCGCGCAGCGACCGGCTGCGGCGCTTCCAGCTGTAAATCGCCGACCGCACTGTCGGGCGCGTGCAGCACGGCGCGGCAAAGCGAGAGAAAACGCGCGACCATCAACTCGATGCTCGCAGCGTCGAAGATATCGCTGTTGTACTCCAGACCGCCGCTCAGCTCCGCGCCCGCGCCCGGGTCGTCGATGCCCAGCGTCAGGTCAAACTTGGCCGTGCTCAGTTCGGTTTCGCCCAGTGAAACCCGCAGCCCCGCCGGCATGTGAACCGCCTGCGGATAGTGCAGGAAAAACATCACCTGCACCAGCGGCGCGTGGCTGCGGTCGCGGCCCGATTCCAGATGTTTAACGAGTTGTTCAAAAGGCGCATCCTGATGCGCAAAAGCTTCGAGTGTGTTGGCGTGCTCCGCCCGCAGCAGCGCGCGGAATGACTTGCCCTGGTCGATCCGACTCCGCAGTACCAAAGTGTTAAGTAAATAACCGACCACGTCCTGACTGCCGGTCATGTTGCGGTTGGCCACGGGCGAGCCGACCACGATGTCGTCGCGCATGGTGTAACGCGCCAGCAGGCTTTTGAACACCGTCAGCAGCAGCACATACATCGTGCAGCTTTCGGCGCGCGCCAGACCGCGCAGCGCGGCGCTTGTCTCAACGTCCAGCCTGAAGTAGACCGCCGAACCGCTGAAACTCGGCGCGGCCGGTCGTGGCCGGTCGCCGGGAATATCCATCAGCGCCGGCATATCCGCCAGTTTGTCGAGCCAGTATTTCACCGCCGCATCGTACGCGCCGCGCGCGGACGCCGCGTGCTGACGCCGCACAATATCTGAATAGTGGAATTGCGGCGGAGGCGCGACCGCGGTCCCTGCGGCGAGCGACTCGTAGACGCGCAGCAGGTCGTTCACCAGAATTTCACGCGACCAGGCATCGATGATGATGTGGTGAAATGTCAATAAAACGCGATACCGTTCGGCGTCGAGACGCAGCACGCGCACAACGCTGAGCGGCCCCGTCGCCAGATCAAACTCGATGTTCAACTGTGCCGCGGTGATGTCGCGCAAAGCGGTTTCCCTTTCCGCCGCGGTGCGCGCACTCAAATCTGTCAGCTCAATTTCGACGTCGCTCGGCGGCGGCGCAACCGCCAGCCCCGGTATTCCATCGATTTCCGGAAACGTGGCGCGCAGCACTTCGTGGCGCGCAAGCATGCTGCGCCAGGCGGCATTAAACACCTCGATGTCAAACTGCCCTTCGATGTCCAGCCAGACCGGCACAACGTAGGCGCGCGCCGCCTTCGGCAGCAAACGCTGCAACACCCAGAGACGCTGCTGTCCGGGCGATGCCGCCGGCAGGCGCACTCCGTCCGGCGCGACCGACGTCGGCGCAGCGCCCTGTTCGGCTGCGGCGCTTGCGGTGGTCCGCAGAAGCGCGGCAAGCGCGCGCGGCGTCGCGTGCGTGAATATCGCTTCCACAGGCGGACGCACGCCGAATCGATCGGCCAGGCGCGACGCCAGACGGGTCATCAGCAGCGAGTGTCCGCCCAGGCTCAGAAAATCGTCTTCGGGACCGATGCCGTTTGTGTTTAACAACTCGGCCATCAGGGCGGCGATCTCCGCCTCCCTCCGGTCGTGAAACGTCGTCTCCGTCGGCCGCGCCTCCGCGATCAGTTCTTCGACGTGCTCCACAAGCTCGCCCAGCCGCGGCGCTTGAAACATGTCGCTCACGCCCAGCTGAATGCCGTATCGCTCGGCGATGGCCGAAGTTACGCGCGTAGCCGAGAGCGACTGGCCGCCGATGCTGAAGAATTCCTCGTCCGAGGCAATCCGTTCGTCGCGACCAAGAACGCGAGACCACAGTCCGCGCACAAAATCCAGCACCGACTCCCCGGCAGCGTCCGACGCCGCCCCGCCTGAAACATCGCCCGATTGTTTGGGCAGGCGCGCAAGGTCCACCTTGCCGTTAACCGTCAGCGGAAATTCCGCGAGCGGGATAACGATATTGGGCAGCATGTGCGGCGGCAGGGACGCAGACAGAAACTCGCGCAAGGCGGCGGCATCCGGCGGTGTGCCGACGGGACGCACCCAGGCGGCCAGCACGGCCTCAGCGCCCTCGCCGATGTTGAGCACCAGGGACTGCTGCACGGCCGGATGTGCGTCGATGCGCTGCTCAATTTCGGCCGGTTCAATGCGGAAACCGCGCACTTTGATCTGTTTGTCGGAACGACCCAGGTGATCGATTTTACCCAGCGCCGTGCGGCGTCCCAGGTCGCCGCTGCGATACATCCGGTAGCCGGGATTTTTCTCTCCGCGGCGGCGCAGTCCGGCCGCCAGACTCTCGGGCAGCGGCAGGAAACGCTCGGCCGTCAGGCCCGGACGCCCGAGGTAGCCCTGCGCCAGGCCCGCGCCGTAGACGTAGATTTCACCGCTCGCCCCAAACGCGACCGGCTCCAGATTTTCATCGAGCAGCGCCAGGCCCAGATCCGCCAGCGGCAAACCGATCGATACGTGCGAGCGCAGCGCGTCAAAGGGCCGCAGCATGTTGAGCGTCACGTGCACGGTGGTTTCGGTGATGCCGTACATGTTGACCATCGCGGTGCGGCGCCGCGGCCGCGCGGCGTACCAGCGCCACAGCGTCGCCGGCGGCAGCGCTTCCCCGCCGAACACAACAACGCGCGGCTCGATCACATCCGCCGACGCGTCCGCCGGTTCGTGGTTCAGCAACTCCGCAAAAGCCGGCGGCGTCTGGCTCAGCACCGTCACGCCTTCGTCCAGCAGGAATCGATAAAAGGCCCGCGGATCGCGCGCAAGCGGCGGCGGGACAATACTCAGCAAGGCGCCGTGGCAGAGTGCGCCCCAGATTTCCCACACGGAAAAATCGAAGGAAGCCGAATGAAACCAGGACCAGACGTCCGTGCCCACCAGTCCAAGCGGGCCCGCGCAGACGTCGAACAGGCGCGTCACGTTGTGATGACTGATAATTGCGCCCTTCGGGCGTCCCGTTGAGCCCGAAGTGTAGATGATATATGCCGTGCCGGCGGGATCGACATGTACCGGTTGCAGCGCTGCGTCGTGGCGCGCCGAGACCTGAATTGTTTTGATGCCGGCCGGTATGTGCTCATCCGCGGCATCGTCCAGCACCAGCAGCTCCACCGCCGCATCGCGCAGCAGGAATTCGCGTCGTTCGGCCGGGTAGGCCGGATCCACCGGAACGTAAGCGGCGCCGCAGCGCAGCACCGCCAGCAGAGCCGTCACCAGGTCGGCGGAGCGCCGCACCTGAACACCGACGTGCATTCCCGCCCCGGCTCCGGCCGCCTGCAGGGCCGCCGCCAGTTGACGCGATTGAGTCTCCAGCCCGGCATAACTGAGCGTGTTTTTTCCATCGCGAACGGCGGGCGCGTCCGCGTGCAAACGGCACTGCCGCAACACCCGCTCGTGCAGCAGAGATTCGTCGCCGGACCGCTCTTCGCTTATGGCGCAATTCCAACGATGCAGCAGGGCGTTTTCGCCGGCGCTGATCGGCGGCGACGGCAGTTTTTGCGCCATATCGAGTTTGGCCGCGGCGGCGATGCAGCCGCGCAACTCCTCCAGAAACAACTCCACGTCGGCGGCATCAAAAATATGTCCGCTGTATTCGCAGCGCAGCCGCCAACCGCTTTTGTGGGCCGCGACGGAAATTCGTTGCTGGTGCAGGCTGGAACGCGCATCAAATTCCAGTAGTTCGGCTGCGGCGTTGTTTGACGAAACGTCCGGCGCGGGCGACATCTCGACCAGCAGTTCAAATATGGGCGGTCTGGAAATTCCGCCCTGATTCCTGGCCTGATTCCTGGCCTGACCTCTTGTTTGTCCCGCAGATTGAAGTCCGGAGTCGGCCGCGGGTGCGGCGGGCGCTATTTGAGCGTCTCCGGCTTCGCCCAGCAGGCGCAGGGCTTCGGCGCGCGCGCTTTCGAGGCTTTCGCGCAGGCTGTGTTCGTAGGCCGAGTCCAGTTTCAGCCCGGCAAATCGATCCGCGGCGCTGATGAGCGAGAGGTCGGTCGCGGCCGGAACGTGCAGTTCGACGCTGCCGCGACCGGCGCGGCGCGCACGCACGGCGGCGAGACAGGCCATGAACACCATGGCGGGAGTACAGCCGCAGGCATCGGCGGTGGATTCCAGCGATTCGATTTCGTCCGGCCCGAGCACCGCTTCCAGGCTGCGGTAGTCAGGATCGAGCGCCAGGTCGGCGCCTGGTCGTGAAGGCGCGGCCGGACAGGGCCACTCGAGATGCGCAATGTCGAAGTCGGCGATCTCCGCCGTGTGCGTCGCGGCCTCTTCAAAAGCCGAACAGAACTCGCGGAATACTTCCGGCAATTCCTCGCGCGTCAGGAGCAGCGGGTTAAATCGCAGCAGCAGCAGCGGCGCTTCGTCGCCATGGATGAGCAGGTCGGCCGCCGCCGGCGCGGCGGCAATTGGATCAGAATGCGTCGCCCGCAGGCGCGCGGCCGGAAAGGCCTGCGGATCCACAGCCGTCCGCGAGCTGATCACCGTCAGACGCGGGACATAGTCAGGATGCGACTGAAGGACTGCCTCGTTTTCGGCAGACTCGACGATCGTGTAATTCAATCCGGATCGACGAGCAAAAAGGGTTTTTAAAGCAGTCAGAATGCGGCCCGGATCGGCCGGTTGTTGCAGGCGCAGCAGGATGAAGGGCGGCAGTGCGGACGCGGAAAAATCGCGAATATGCCGCAGCAGATCGCGCTGCGCCGGGGAGAGCGGCATTGTGCAACTCGGCCCGGAAGTTGTGTCCGCGGCGCTGAACATGCGTTTATTGTTGGCCTCCTCGCGCAAACGGTCGGCCAGCAGCCGAATGGAGGGAAAATCAAAGAGCATGCGCACGGTAAAACCGCCGATGCCCCGCCGCTGAATGCGCGTAGCCATTTGCATTGCCTTGAGCGAGTGACCGCCCAACGCAAAAAAGGACGTTTCGACGCCGAAGTCTTCGCGGCCGAGCAGATCGCGCCAGATTTCGTGCAGTACTTCCTCCAGTTTGTTGGCGGGCCGACTGCCGTCGCTCTTCATCGCCGTAAATGCCCTGGGCAAGGCGCGCTGATCGAGTTTGCCGTTGGCCGTGAGCGGCATTCGCGCAAGGCGCAGCCAGGCGGCGGGCTGCATGTAACTCGGCAGTTTTTCCGCTGCAAAGTCGCGCAGACTCAGCAGCAACTGCGTCTCGTCGCCCTTAAAATCTTCGCGCGTCACGAACCAGGCGGCCAGCTGACGGGCGTCGTCGGGCACGGCCACGTGGACCTGCGCAATGTCGGGATGGCGGCGCAGCTGCAACTCGATGTCGGCGGGCTCAATGCGGAAACCGCGCAGCTTGATCTGACGATCGGCGCGGCCCTGAAACTCGAGTTTGCCGTCGCGCTGCTGGCGCACGCGGTCGCCGGTGCGGTACATGCGCGCGCCCGGCCGGGCGCTGAAGGGATCCGGCACAAAGCGCTCCGCCGTCAGGGCGGGACGCCCCACATAACCGCGCGCCACACCGGCTCCGGCGGCGTACAGCTCGCCCGTGACGCCCGGCGAAACCGGCCACAAATCTTCGCCAAGAACGTGAAGCGGCGAGTTGTCCAGCGGCGTGCCGATGGGCACCGAATGCGAGCCGTCAAAGCCGCGCGGAACGCTGTACATGCTCGTGAACACGCAGTTTTCGGTCGGGCCGTAGCCGTCCACAAGATCACCCTCAAAACGGGCGCGCAGTTGCGCGGTTTTGTCCGGCGCGAGCGCTTCGCCGCCCGCCAGCAGACGACGCAGCGAAAGCAGTTCCGGCAGCGCCTCGTCGATGGCCGCGTGATACAGCCCCGCCGTAAGCCACAGAATGCTGACGCCGTGCAGTCGAATCAGACGTCCCAGATTTTCAAGGCTGTGATCCTGCCGCGGCGGGCAGGCCAGCGATGCGCCGTGGCACAGTGGCGTCCACATCTCAAAGGTGGAAAGGTCAAATGCCGGCGCGGCAAACTGCAGGAAAACGTCGTCCGGGCGCACGTCGGCCATGCGGCGGTCCAGCACAAAACGCACGACGTTGCCATGCGTGACGGCGACGCCCTTGGGTTCGCCGGTGGAACCGGACGTGAAAATGACGTTGGCGCATGACTGCGGATGAACGGCAACGCCCGGCTCGCCGTCGGGCAGAGTGTCCGGCAGTTCGTCCAGCACTATCAGCGGCAGGTCCGTTTCAAAAGCCGTGGCGCGCAGGCAAATAACGGCACGCACCGCGGCGCGACGGAGCATGATGTCGCGCCGTGCTTTCGGATAACCGGGGTCGAGCGGCATGTAGGCCGCGCCCGCTTTGAGGACACCGAGCGCGGCAATGACGACGTCCGCGCCGCCTTCCAGCGCCAGGGCCACAACCTGATCGGCGCCGACGCACGCGGTCTGCAGAAGATGCGCAATTCTGTTGGCTCGCGAATTTAATTCGGCGTAGCCAAGTACTTGATTTGCAATGCGTAAAGCCGTCGCATCAGGAGTATTTTCGACCTGTTGCAAAAAGAGCGAAACGATGCTCGCGTCGGCCGGAAGTTCCTGTATCGCGCCATTGAGCACCGCGCGCAGGGCGGCTTTGCGATCGGCGTCGCCGAAGTCGATACGGGTAAGTGGTTTTGTCGGTGCGGCCAGAGCGGCCCGGACAAAGGCGCTGAAGTCGGCGGCAATCTGCTCGGCGTGTTCCGGCACAATCAGACTGCGATCGTATTCCAGAAAACAGCGGTAGCCTCCGTCGAGCGGAACGACCACCAGACTCAGGTCAAACTTGGCGGCGGGCAGTTTGAATGGATAGAGCTCAAGTCGAAGGTTATCAACGAGTTGCTCCTTCGGAGCCTCCTCCTCGTAGATGAACATAACCTGGAAAATCGGCGTGTGTGCGTCATCGCGGTTCGACGCCAGTTCGGCCACCAGACGATCAAAGGGCACGTCCTGATTGCGCATCGCCATCAGTGTGCTGACGCGCACGCGATCCACCAGCGTCGTGATGTCCGGATCGTCCTGCACGCGCATGCGCAGCGCCAGGGTGTTGACAAAAAATCCCACCTGTTTCTGCAGTTCCGGCAGACCGCGGTTGGCCACGGGCGTGCCGAGCGCAAAGTCCTCCGCCCCGCTCCACAGCCGCAGATATGCGCCCCACATGGAAAGCAGCACCATGAACGGCGTGGCCTGTCGCGAGCGCGCCAGGTCCTGAACGCCTGAGCGAACATCCGTATCCAGAATAAAATCAACGCTTTCGCCGGTGGCATCACTCACCGCCTGCGAACGCGCAAAGTCGAGCGGCATGGGCATCAGCGGCGGCAAACCCTCAAGTTCGCGCCGCCAGAAACTGAGCTGCGCGTCAAAGTCGCCGCGCTGCATGCGGCGCTCCAGCCACACGGCGTAGTCGGCAAACTGAATCGGAAGTTCTTCAAAGCGCGGCGCGGCGCCATGACAGATGGCCGAATAGGCTTCGGCGAATTCCCTCAAATAGAGCAGCGTCGACCACGCGTCGCAGATAATGTGGTGCAGCACGTGCAGCAGAATGAATTCTTCGGATCCCAGGCGGATGATGTGCACGCGATGCAGCGGGCCGCGATCGAGTTCAAAAGGCTGCATGCTCAGGCGCGTGATCAGACGGTGCAGCTCTTTTTCGCGCAGACGCTCCGGCCAGTCGCGCAGATCGTGTTCTTCAAACGACGGCGGCATGAAATCGTGGATGTGCTGGGCGGGTTCGCCGTCGACGGCAACAAAGGTCGTGCGCAGGATTTCGTGGCGCTGCGAAAGCAGGTCCGTTGCGCGGCGCATGGCGGCAATGTCCAGCGCGCCGAAAATACGCCCCGCCAGAACCTCGTTGTAGTGCGGCCGTCCCGGATTGAGCCTGTCGATAAACCAGAGGCGCAACTGGGATCGGCTGAGCGGGATGCGCGCGGCGCGATCGGCGCGCGGAATGGTGGTGCGCAGCGCGGCCGCAGCGGAGGGCGCTCCCTCGCGCGACAGATACTCGATCAGCTCCGTTTTGTGGTTTTTGAGCCGATCGCGCAGGTCCGGCGTCAGCGCGCCTTTGGGCCCGCGGAAGCGCAGTTTGCCGCCTTCCGTCCACAGCTCAATGCCGACCGCCTGCGCGGCGAGGACTATCTCACGGGCAATATCGCCGGACGCTTTCACAGTTCGCCCTCT
Source organism: bacterium (assembly GCA_030430495.1). Taxonomy (GTDB): domain Bacteria; phylum Bacteroidota; class Ignavibacteria; order Kapaibacteriales; family UBA7675; genus JAUIKM01. The sequence continues at coordinate 102,942 of JAUIKM010000013.1, forward strand.
TCGAATTCCTCGTCCGAATCGTCGGCCACGGGAGCTTGCAGCAGTTGCGCCTGGCGCGCCGCATGGATTGTCGCCGCCAGCCCGCCGATGGTGGGCGCGTCAAAAAACTGCCCGAGCGTGATGTCAATCGAATACTGTTCGCGCAGGCGCGTTACCACGCGCGTCGCCAGCAGCGAGTGACCGCCCAATTCAAAAAAGTCGTCGTTGCGGCCCAGGTCCGGCAGCCCCAGAAGCTCCGTCCAGGTCGCGGCGATCGCCGCTTCAATCTCGTTCCGCGGCGCTTCCCATGCCGTACTCAGGGCCGGTCGTTCGGCCGAACCCGACCGCCTGTCGGCGGCAACCCTGGCCGCCTCGGCCGCTTCGGCCGCTTCGGCGGCGAAGTCAAAGGTCAGGAGCGGACGCCAGTCGTAGGGATTGACCACCAGCTGTTCGTAGCCGGAGGCCAGCGCCAGTCCAAATGCCTCGGCTCCCTCTTCATTCCGGATGCCGTGGTCCAAGCTGGCTTCCAGCTGCCGGCGGTATTCGGCGGGCAGGTCGGCCTGCACGGCCATACCCGCGGCGGCCCACTGGCCCCAGTCGAGCGCAATAAATTTTGTCGGCGAGTCGTTCCGGTTGGCCTGCGCGTGCGCCATGGCATTGAGCCAGTCGTTGGCGGCGACGTAGTCGATCTGGCCAAATCCGCCCAGCACCGAGGCCATCGACGAGCACAGCGCCACAAATGTCGGCGGCGTCGCCTGTGACTCCACGACGCGCATGATGTTGCGCAGTCCGCCGAGTTTGGGCGCAAAGACTTTTTCCACCGCTGCGCGATCGCGCAGTGCCAGCGCTCCGCCTCCGGGCAGACCCGCCGCGTGCACGATGCCGGTCACTTCGCCGAACTCGGCATGAACGCGTTCCAGCGCCGCCCGCAGCGAGTTGTAATTCGCCACATCCGCCCGCACCGTCATGACCTGCGCGCCCTGCTCTTCCCAGCGGCGCATCAGAGTTATCTGCTCGGCTATCTCGCGGTGTCCGTTGCTGCCGTCAAACCCGTCCCACTCCCGGCGCGCCGGAAAGGAGCGACGTCCGAGCAATACAAGTTTCGCGCGGTATTTTTCGGCCAGCATGCCCGCCAGCGCCATCCCGATGCCGCCGAAACCGCCGGTAATCAGGATCACCGGTTCAACGCCGATAGCCGTATCCACGGATTCCTGCGTCGGAGCCGCGGCGCGATGCCAGACCGGACGGAGGCGCAGTCGACCGCGCAGCGCAACGATCGGCTCGCCCGACGGCGCAAATACTTCGTCGAGGGCGCGCTCCACACTCCGCAGCCCGGCTTCAAGATCGATGGTTCGGCAGCGGACGTGCGGCATCTCCTGCTCAATGACTTTGAACGGTCCGGCGCTCAGCGCCATCGACGGGTCGATCTTTTCATCGCCGCGCACGCTGAACCGTTCGCGCGTCAGGATGCACAGATCAATGCGGTTCGTCCAGCCCAGACGTCCGATCACGCGCGCCAGGCCGTGCAGGACGTGGAATGCGCGCAGCTCGGCTTCATGTTCGTCCAAAGACTCCGCGCCTTTGCGCCCGCCGAGCATCAGTCCGTAGACAATAGTCTTCGGCGCCGCCGGCAGCATGCGCAGCCGCGCGAACAGCGCCTCTTCGTCGCCCGGGCGCAGAATCTCTCCGGCAGCGGCGGCGGCGTCAAACTCAACAATCCGCGCCGTGGGATCGGCAGCAAAACGCGTGCGCATCCGCTCAAGCGCGGCATCGGAATTCACATCACAGAACAGCAATTTCGGCCCGTCTGCCGCCGCCGAAGCTTTTCCGTCGGGAACGCGCTCCCACTCCATCCTCCACAGCCAGCGGCGCGGGTCGGATTCGCGTTCGATCAGAAGTTTATCCCCCGCAAGCGATATTTCCCCGACAGCCTTTTTGTTCAGCCCGGCGCCCGGCTTTGCGTCCGCCCAGTGCCGCTTGCGTTCAAAGGGATAGGTCGGCAGTTGGATGCGCCGCGCCCGCGGCAGAACCGCAAACCAGTCAATGTCGGCGCCTGCGAGCCAGAGGTGAGAAATCGTTTTGTGCAGCTGCGCCAGTGCGTCGGCCTCAATGCGCGGATGCGGCAGACAGTGAAAAACGTCGATCGAAACAGGTTTGGACGAGTGCCGTATCGCCAATGATTTCAACGCATTGGACGGACCCACTTCGAGCAGGATCGCATCGCTGTTTTCAAACAAACGCTCCAGGCATGCGCCGAAACGCACCGTGCTCAGGATATGGTCCGACCATGTCCGCGGGTCGGTGGCGCGCGCGGCGTCGAGCCATTCAGCCTGCGAATCCAGCAGCATCGGCCGGTGCGGTGCGTGCAGTTCAACAGTGTGAAGCACCTGCAAAAACTGTTCGGCGGCGGCGCGCATCATCGGCGAGTGGAAGGCGTGCGAAGTGTGCAAACGGCGACTCTCAAGTCCGTCGTCCAGCAGCGCGGCCTCCAGTCCGGCAATCGCATCTGACGGGCCGGACACCACACAGGTGTCGGGCGTGTTGACGGCGGCGATCGCCAGATTTTCATCGGCCGTAAATTCGCGTCGTTTTTGAATTTCCGCCGCGGGCAGCATGACGGACAGCATCTCACCCGCCGGCATGGCCTGCATCAGGCGACCGCGTTCTACCACCAGTCTGAGCGCATCTTCGAGGCTCATCACGCCCGCGAGCGCCGCGGCGCAAAAGGCGCCGATGCTGTGCCCCACCAGCGCCGCCGGTTCGATGCCCCAGTCGATCAGTCGCTGCGCCAGTGCGTATTCAATCACAAAAAGCGCCGGCTGCGCCATAGAGGTCTGCGTCAGCGCTTCGCGCGCCGCATCGATCTGGTCCGCGGGCGGAAACATCAGAGTGCGCAGGTCACCGCCGCCGAGTTGTTCAACAATACCCGCCTGTGTGTCGACGAGCTCGCGGAAAGCGGCATCGCGCTGGTAGAGCGCGCGCGCCATGCCGACGTGCTGCGAACCCTGGCCGGAAAACATGAACATCACGGGCCGGGCGTTGCGCGGCTCCGTGGCGCAGAGCGCGCCGTCGTTGTCCATTCGCCGCAGCAGCTCGATCAATTCTTCGCGCGTTTGTGCGCTCGCGGCCCAGCGCTCGTTGTAGCGCTTGCGGCCGCCGCCGAGCACGGCTGCGACGTCGTAGAGCGAGATGTCCGAATCCCGTTCGAGGCGGTCGGCCAGGGCATGGCGCGCCTTGTCCAGGGCGGCGCGGCTGCGCGCCGAGACCACAAAACTGAGGTCTGTGGGATCTTCAACCGCCGCGCGGGCCGGCGCTCTGAATTCTTCGATGACAACGTGCGCGTTGGTGCCGCCGATGCCAAAACTGGAGACGCCCGCACGGCGCGGCGCGGCGGCGCGTTTGGGCCACTGTCTCAGCTCGGTGTTGACGTAGAACGGCGTGCGGCCGAAGTCGATTTCGGGGTTGGCCGCTTCAAAGTGCAGGCTGGGCGGAATCACGCCCGCTTTCAGCGCCATGACGGTTTTGATGACGCCCGCCAGACCGGCGGCCGTATCGGTGTGCCCGATGTTCGACTTGACGGACGCGAGCGCCACGCGCGCGTCGGCCGCCACGTGCGGTTTGTAGACTTTGTTGAGCGCCGCAATTTCGATCGGATCGCCCAGTACGGTAGCCGTGCCGTGAGTTTCGATGTAGTCGATATCGGCCGGGCTCAGTCCGGCGTCGGCCAGGGCCCCCGCTATGACGGAGGCCTGCCCGTCGACGCCCGGCGCGGTAAACCCGACCTTGTCGCGGCCGTCGTTGTTGATGGCCGATCCTTTGATGACGGCGTGAATGACGTCGCCGTCGGCCAGGGCGCGGCTGAGCGGTTTAAGCAGCACCGCGGCGCTGCCGTCGCTGCCGACCGTGCCGTCGGAAGCATCGGAAAATGGCCGGCAATGGCCGTCGGCCGAATAAATCATGCCCTCTTCGTGGCGGTAGCCGCTTTTGAGCGGCGCGTGTACGGTGGAACCGCCGGCAATCGCCAGCTCGGCATCGCCGTTCTGCAGCGCGCGGCAGGCCAGATGCAGCGCCACAAGCGAGGTCGAACAGGCGTTCTGCACGTTGACGCTCGGCCCGCGCAGGTTGAATTTGTACGAGGCAAAGGTCGCCAGAAAATCCTTCTCATTGCCCATGCCGTACTGCATGTCGCCCACGGCGGCGCGCAGCTCGGGATCGGAATCCAGGATAAATTTCTGGTAGGTATTGTAGCCGCCGCCGGCGAACACGGCCACGCGCTCGCGGGTGGAATCGGGTACACAGGCGGCGCTTTCGAGGCATTCCCAGACGACCTCAAGAAAGAGTCGGTGGTGCGGCGCCATCAGACGCGCTTCCAGCGGCGTCATGCCGAAGAAGTCGGCGTCAAACATGTCCGCCGCGGGGATGACGCCTTTGGCGCGCACAAAGGACGCATCGGCAAGCAGTTCGGCCGGGAAACCCTCGGCCTGCAATTCTTCGGCGCTAAACTGGCCGATGCAGTCGCGTCCGGCGCGGATGTTGTCCCAGAACTGCTCAACATTGGCTGCCTGCGGAAAACGGGCGCTCATGGCGATAATCGCGATGTCCTCGTCCGGGCGCGCCGCGCGCCCCTCCACCGTCGTCGGCATTTCATCCGCCGCGCCGGCGCTGCGCAGGTGGCGCGCCAGCGTGCGAATCGTGGGAAACCGGAAAAGGTCCACGACGGGAATCGACACGCCCAGTCGCTCGGTCAGCAGCGCGTGTACGCGCACCACCAGCAGCGAATGGCCGCCGATTTCAAAAAAGTTGTCGTCCGGTCCCGCTTCGACGGCCGGCAGCACCTCGCGCCAGATGGCGCCGACGCGCGTCTCAAGTTTGCCGTCGTCAAAACCGGGCGCGTCAGGTTGCGCGGCGGCCGTTCCCGCGGGTGCGGGCAGCTTGCGCGCGGCGAGCGCCAGGCGGTCCACCTTGCCACTGGCCGAAAGCGGAATCTCATCGATGAAGATCATGCGCGCAGGCGCCATGTAGTCGGGTACGCGCCGCAGCAACCACTCGCGCAGCGCTTTTTCGGCGGGAGGCTGTGCGGACGCGCCGCGCAGCCAGGCGACGATCGATTGTTCGTCGCCCTCGCGCCGCAATACGGCCACGGCCTGCTCCACCTGCGGATGTTCGCGCAGCTGCGCTTCAATTTCACTCAGTTCGATGCGGAAGCCGCGGATCTTGACCTGCGAGCCGTCGACGCGGCCGCGGAATACCAGCGAGCCGTCCGGCAGGCGACGCACGCGGTCGCCGGTGCGGTACAGTCGCTCGCCGCCGCGGCCCGAAGCACTGAAGGGATTGGGAATGAACACAGACGCGGTTAATCCCGGCCTGCCGTTGTAGGCGCGCGCCAATCCAACGCCGCCGATATACAACTCGCCGTCGATGCCGACAGGCGTCTCGCGCAGCGCGCCGTCGAGAACAAAATTCTGGGTGTGTTTAAAGGGCGTACCGATAGGTAGACGCCCCCGCGCCGATGTGATATGATGCGCCGTGCTGCAAATGGTAATTTCCGTGGGGCCATACACATTAAACACGCCGCGCGCGGGCGTCATCCAGCGCTGCGCAACCTCCTCCGTCACTTCTTCCGCGCCCATGCCCATCAACCGCAGAGAGTCGAGTCCGTCCGCGGGCGTAATGGCCGCCATCGACGTCGTCAGCGTCATGACGGTAATCCCGTGTTCGCGCAGGTAGTTGTTTAATGTCAGACCCGGCAGGTCGTCGTTCTGATCGCTCAGATAAAGCGTCGCGCCGTGCGCCAGCGTCATCGAAAGCATCCAGAGCGAAGCGTCAAACACAAAGGAAAAGCGGAAATGCACGCGATCGTCAGGCGCAATCGGCATGATGTCGCGGCCGGAAATGAGCAGGTTGCCGAGGCCGGCATGTGTTAACAACACGCCCTTGGGCCGACCGGTGGAGCCGGAAGTGTAAATGCAGTATGCGACATTCAGATCGTGCAGCGCCACAGCCGGCATGTCGGACCGCGCGTGTTTAACCAGGTCGTTAAACAACAGCAGTTTGTCGGAATGGGCGCTCAATCGCGCGTCGACGTCGGCGGCGATAACAAACCGCGCATCGGAATCGCGCAGGACGTAGTCGATGCGCTCGGCGGGATGTTCTGGGTCGACGGGAAGGTAGGTGCAGCCGGCCGTCATGATGCCCAGAATGGCAATAACCGCCTCGCCCGAGCGCGGCAGCAGCATGGCCACGCGGTCCTCGGTCTGAGCGCCGCATTCCAGCAGTGCGTGCGCCAACCGGTTCGCCGCGCTGTGAATTTCGGCATAGGTCCATTCGCGCCGCGCGTCGTGAACGGCGATTGCGTCCGGACGTTGCTGCGCACGTGCGGCAACCATGCGATGGAAAAAGAGCTCATCGCCTTGCTCGCTGCCGCACTCCGCCACGGTGTTTAAGTCGGCGACCAGACGGACCTCGTCGTCCGAGCGCATGTCAATCGCGTCGATGGACTGGTCCGGATCGCCTGTAAACGCGCGCAGAGTGAGCAGCAGACGCTGCATGAGCGCTTCGATCGTGCTGCGCTCAAAGAGCGCGGTGTTGAATTCGGCCAACAGTTCCCAGAATTCGCCGCGGTCGACGCAGTTGACGGTCAGCTCAAATTTGGCAACGCCCGGATCGAGCGGAAGTTGTTTAACATCCAGACCGTCCAGGTTCATGTCCAGAGCGGGCGTATTGTTAAGCGTAAACAAGGTCTGGAAAATCGGCGTAAAGGCCGGATTGCGTCCGGGTTTAAGTTCCTCCACCAGGCGCTCAAAAGGCAATTCCTGGTGTGCGTAGGCGCCGTAACAGACGTCGCGCACGGACTCAAGATACTCGCGTATGGTCTGGCCGGGACGGCTCCGCAGGCGCATGGACAGCGTGTTAACAAAAAAGCCGATAATCGATTCGAGTTCCGAGCGCGTGCGGTTGGCAATCACCGTGCCGATGACGAGTTCGCGCACATGGCAGAAACGCTGCAATACCAGGCTGTAGGCGGCGAGGGTCAGCATGAACGGGCTGACGCCGAAGCGGCGGTCGTCGCGGATGGCCGCGCTGGTTTCTTTGTCCAGGTTGACGACGATCTGCTCGCCCTGGAAGGTGAGCACCTCGGGCCGCGCTTTGTCGGTCGGCAGCAGCGGCTGGTCCGGAATGCCGTCCAGCTGCCCGCGCCAGTAATTCAACTGTTCTTCCAGCACCGCGCCGCTGAGGTAGTCGCGCTGCCACAGCGTATAGTCGGCGTACTGCAGCGGCAGCTCATCCAGGTCCAGTTCCCCGCTCTCGCCGGCGAAGGCCTCGTAAATTTTCAGCAACTCGCCGAAGAGGACGCCGAGCGACCAGCCGTCGGAGATGATGTGATGCATGCTGATGAGCAGCATCGCCTCGTCGGCGGCGCAGGGACTCAGGCGAACGCGCAGGAGCGGGCCGCGCTCGAGGTCGAAGGGCTCCACCGCACCGCGCTGCATGTGTTCCCAGGCCTGACTGCGGCGCGCGGCCGCATCGCCGTCAAATTCGACGATTTCAAGCTCGCACAACGGCTCGGAATGGATTTTCTGGCAGGGCTCTCCGGCGGCGCTGTAAAAAGTGGTGCGCAGCGATTCGTGCCGGCGTCCGATGATGCGAATGGCCGCCGCCAGCGCGTCGCGATCCAGCGGGCCTTTCAGCTCCAGCACGCCCGACATTATATAGCTGGCGGGGTCGCCGCCCAGCCGGTCCAGGAACCACATGCGTTGCTGTGCATACGACTGCGGGATGTGCTCCGGCCTCGGCTTTTTTTCGATGCGGGCCGCGGCAAGGGGCGTCGCGCGATTCATCTGCGATTCGATCATTGCGACCTGGTCGGCAAAAATCGGCGCGTCAAAGATCTGCCCGAGATCAAGCCGGCAGCCGAAAGCGCGCTCCGCGCGGGCCGCCAGGCGCATGGCCATCATGGAATGTCCGCCAAGACTGAAAAAGGAATCGCTGTCCTGAATGGTTCGGCGGTGAAGCAGGTCGCACCAGATGGAACGAAGTTCCGCGGCAACGCCGGCTGACTGTTGGTGTATGTCGGTCATAGGGTGTCCGTGAGAACAGAGCTGTCGGGAGCTGCACAAGCCGCCGGAGAGCAGGCGGCAGATTGAGTTTGGACCTTGGACGTCACGTGCGGATGCGGCGCGGCATGCCTTTGGGTCATTGCCGCGCTCCCCGCGCAACTATTTCATTCAGGACGGCATCCACCTGCTCGTCGCTGAGTCGGTCGATATCATCGGGCCGCAACGTCGCAAGATCAATTCCGGCCGGCGGCGCGGCGGAATCTTCCCTCGGCGCAAGCAGCTGCCGCGCCAGGGCCCGCGGCGTTTCAAACTCCCAGGCGGCGTCGGATGAGAGTCGGACGTCAAATCGTTCGGAGGCATCGCCCAGCAGGCGCTGCGTCGTGAGCGAGTCCAGACCGATGCGCTGCCAGCTTGCCGCGGCAAAACCGACGCCGGGCTCCAGCTGCAGTTCGCGTTCCAGCCACGCGCGCATCCATGCCAGAATCATTGCTTCGTCGACTTCACCCGAGTCGTTTTGGCTTGCCTTCTTGTTTGTCACTGCGAGCGAAACTTCAGGTTTGCCGTTCAGGCCATTCCGGATCGCGCCGGAAGCGCCGTTTGCGGCAGCGCCGCCTTTGTTTTTTGCGTGCCCGTTTGCGGCCGGCGGCGACATCAGGTCGTCGGCGGCGGTCAGTGTGCCGTCCCGCCAGGCGGCGCGCGTGGCGCTGCGCTGCAACTTGCCGCTCGAGGTTTTGGGCAGCGCGTTGGGACGCAGCAGCGCGATGTCGTGCAGACGAATTTCAAACTCGGCGGCGACGGCGGCGGCAACGGCCTCGCGCAGTTCGGCGGGCGTCACGGAGCGAAGTGCGCTGCGCCGCACTTCAAGTGCCAGGCAGACGGCTTCGCCGGCATCCGTGCGGACGGAAAAGGCGGCGCAGGCGTCCGCCTTCAGCGCGGGGTGTGCGCGTACCGCGCAGCGCTCCAGGTCCTGCGGATAGAGGTTGCGGCCCCGCACGATCAGCAAATCTTTCATGCGCCCGGTCACGAACAACTCGCCGCCGCTGAGGAATCCCAGGTCGCCCGTGCGCATCCAGCCGCCCTGATCCGCGGAGTTGTTGTCGGCCGTCGCGGCGTCAAACTGTAAGGCGGCGGCCACCGGATTCTGCCAGTAGCCTGCGGCGACAATCTTACCGCGCACCCAGATTTCACCGATGGCGTCTTCACCGAGTCGGCGCTGCGAGCGCGGATCGACAACGGCAATCTCAGTGCCGACGTGGGAGCGGCCGCAGCCGACGACGGCGCGGGCGGCGGGATCAAAGGGTGCAACGAGTTCCAGCCTGTTCTGTTCGAGCGCCGCGGCGCGCAGGTGCAGCACGCGCGGCAGGTCGTCGCGCCCCGCCGCACTGACTTTCAGCGTGGCTTCGGCCAGGCCGTAGCCGGGGCAGAAGGCCTCGGCGCGGAAGCCGCCCGGCGCACATGCGCGGCTGAAATCTGTCAGGGTCCGCAGGTCGATCGGTTCGGAGCCGTTGACCGCCACGCGCCAGCCGCTCAGGTCGAGGCCGGCGATATCCGCCTCGTCGATGCGGGCGGCGCAGAGCGCGTAGGCAAAGTTGGGCGCGCAGCAGTGCGTGCCGCGGTAGGCGTGCATGGCGCGCAGCCAGCGCACCGGACGCTGCAGAAAATCGGCGTGGTGCATCAGGACGCAGGGCACGCCGACAAACGGCGCGGCCAGCACGCCGTAAATCAGTCCCATGTCGTGGAAAACGGGCAGCCAACTGACAATCACGGAGTCGGCCGTGTGCCGCCAGCCGCGGTGCATGTCTTCGATGGTCCACACAAGATTGTCGTGACTGATGACGACGCCGCGCGGGTCCGAGGTGCTGCCGGAGGTATACTGCAGGTAAGCCGGATCGTCTTTCCGCGGCGGCGCCAGATATTCGAGGTCCGCGCCGTCAAAGCGCCGCGCATCTTCCGCGCGAATGAAGCGCAGACTATCCGGCGCGACTTCGCGCACCTGATCTTCGTACTGCGCAGGCGCCATAACAAAGGCGGCATCCGCGTCCGCGATCATCAATTGCAGGCGCGCGGCCTTGCGGTTGCGGCGCGGCGGATACGCCGGCACGGCGATCATTCCCGCGAAGGCACAGGCAAAAAAGGCCGTCACAAAGTCGGGACCGGCGGGATGCAGGATGAGAACGCGCGCGCCGCGGCGCTCCAGCGAATTCAGCAGCGCCGCCATGGCAGCCACGCGGCGGCTCAGCTGCGCATAGGTCAGATGCAAATACTCTTCCTCCCCGTCGCGCAGAAAGCGATAAGCTATCGCGTCAGGCGTTTCCCGGGCGCGAAACAGCAGAGCCTCGCAGATGGTCGCAAAACGCGGCGCATCGAACGAGGAATCGGAAGAGAGGTCCGGTTGACGTAGCTGTGGAGTTGCGGAGATCATTCATCACCTGTGCATCGTCGCCTTCAACATTGCGGAAGGACTGCGCCGCGGGAACTTCCCGCCGCTCTTTCCAGCCCGGCGCCTGACGAACGGCTTTCAATGGTGTAACGCAGAAGCTCGCAAGATCGACATTGGAGTTTTCAGTTCAAAGCGGGCGTCGCCGAAGGCGTTCGCCCGAATTTTGTGCGAGTCACTCGCGAGCTGGTGTTGAGTTAACCGTGCATCGTGCTATTCTGTTGAAGGACCTGGTTTGGACTGTACGTTTGATCGCCGGGCGAACGCTGGCAGCGCCAGTGGGACGCCGAGGCGAAGCAAGCCGTTCATCGAAAGACGCGAGACCCTGTGCACGCTTCTGAAACTGGCCGGAAGTCGCGGAGCAGTGTTCGGTTCTTGGATTGGCCGGCAGCTTGCACGTACCTGGTTGCGCTGATTTTTGATGTTTGAAATTTAGAGCGTTAAATGTAAATCGGGGTGCACGGGACCGACTTCACGCTGCGAAGATAGTGAAAATCGCGTTAAATGACTGATGCGCGCGCAAAAAAATATGGCCTGCGGCGCCGCGCGTTCCGCCCGCGGCGCGGCATCCCTGGCAGACGTCAGCGGTATCCGCGCGCCTGCAGTTCAAACAACTCGGCGTAGCGGCCGCCCAGCTTCAGCAATTCCTCGTGTGAACCCACCTCCCGCACCCTGCCGCGGTCCAGCACCAAAATGCGGTCGGCCATGCGCACCGTGGAAAAACGGTGCGAAATCAGTACGGCGGTTTTGTCGCGCGTCAGCTGACTGAAACGCACGAAGACGTCGTGCTCGGCGCGTGCGTCCAGCGCGGCCGTCGGCTCATCCAGAATCAACACGGACGCATCGCGCATGTAGGCGCGCCCCAGCGCAATTTTTTGCCACTGACCGCCGGAGAGGTCGACGCCATTGGCAAAACGCCGGCCGATCATCTGTTCGTATTTGTCGGGCAGGTTTTCCACCACTTCATCGGCCAGGCTCATGGCGGCGGCGCGGCGGACGCGCGGGTCGTCTTCGCGTTCGTCGATGCGGCCGACGGCGATGTTCAGCCCGGCGGTCATCTGGAAACGCACAAAGTCCTGAAAAATCACGCCGATTTCGCGGCGCAGTTCGCCCGGATCGTAGTCGCGCAGATCGCGACCCTCGAGTAGAATTCGCCCTTCGTCGGGGTCGTACAGGCGCGCCAGCAGCTTGACCAGCGTCGTTTTGCCCGCTCCGTTCTCCCCCACCAGCGCCAGTTTTTCGCCCGCGCGCAGGTGGAAACTGACGTTGCGCACGGCCCAGACCTGGCTGTTGTGATAGCGAAAACCGACGTTCTCAAAGCGAAAACCGTCGACGATCCTGGACGGAAACGGCAGCGGTGCGTCCGGCCGTTTTATTTGCGGTTCGATGTCGAAAAAGTCAAAAAAGTCTTTCAGATACAGCGCCTGCTCGGCCACGCGTGAGAAGCGATTCAGAAAGCTGTCGAGCAGCGAGCGCATGCGGTTGAACGAGCCCGCCAGAAAAGTCAGGTCGCCGATGGTCAGCGCGCCCGCCACCGTCTCCAGCACAATCATCACATATGCGCCGTAATATCCGACCGATCCAACGCCGGCAAAGACGGCGCCCCAGGCGGCGCGGCGGACGGCCACGGTGCGATTGGCCTCGTAGTAGCGGTCCGACAGCGCTTTGAACCGCTCGCTCAGAAATCCCGCCAGGCCGAACATCTTGATTTCCTTGGCCGTTTCATCGCTCGCGCCGGTGTAGCGCAGGTAATCCAGCTCCCGCCGCTCCGGCGTCAGGCCGTGCACCAGCGAATAACTGCGCTCGTTGAAATGCGACTCCCCCAGGAAGGCCGGAATAACGGCCACGGCCAACAGCAGAATCAGCCAGGGATTGTAGGCCGCCAGACCGCCGGCCAGGAAAAGCATCGAAATCAGATCCTGCACCTGACTGAGCAATTGCGAAAGCAGGATCGTGCGGCTCAGCGTCTGCCGCCGCGCGCGCGCCATCTTGTCGTAAAAGTCCGAATCCTCAAACTGCGTCAGGTCCAGGCTGCCGGCGTGCTGCATCATGCGCACGGAGGTGACGTTCGCAAACTGATCGCCCATCAGCCCGTCAAGCAGCGCCGTCAGGCGGTTGATCCCGTCGGACGTGACGGCCAGCCCGAACTCGATGCCCAGATAGATCCAGACCTGGTCGAGCGCCACGTCCGGCCACAAACCCGCCTGCAGAATAACCTCGTCGATGATCAGTTTGCCGACGTAGAGCATCGCCAGCGGAATCGCACCGGCGGCCAGACGCAGCAGCATGGAGGCGAGCATCATGCCGGGGCTGATTTCCCAGACCATTTTGAGAAATCGCGGCAGGTTGGTCAAGGCGCGAAAGCGGTCGCGCAGCGACATTACCTCCCCGGACGGGACCTGCCCCGGCAGCGGATTGCGCGGCGGACGGATTTGGCGCAGCAGATTCCTGAGCATGCATTCTCCGGACTGTAAAATGGACCTCCCTTGACGAGCAACACCCATTTGGATTTGCACCGGGTTGTCAGGCCCGCGCCGCCGGGTGGACGCCAGGTCTCAAAGGCTCATGTTGAGCGCTAGTTATGCAACCATTTGGTTGCGCATTTTAAGGTACGACGCCCGCGAACAGCGGCGTCAAACGACTGTGCGCCCGTGGCGGCAAAACACAAAACGGACCCGGAAGCCTCGCTCCCGCAACGCGGCGACCGGCAAGAGGCAAAAGCAAGCTGCAAATGCAGCGAAGCGCTCAAACAAGCAAGCTGTGAAACAGCGAAGCGATCAAGACGTCGGAAGTAAGTTGTTTGCTGCATTTCGAACAAATGTGTTTAAGTCCTGATCCGGTGTGTTAAACACAACAGGCCCGTGCAAAAACATATGCACAGGCCCGCACTGCGGATGAACAGATTTTTGTAGCGCGACCGAATTAACGGGCGCCGCGTTTAAGTCAAACGCAGGTAATCGGCAACGTTATTGCACGGTCAGAGTCAGGGTCGAACCCGCTTTGAGATACAGAAGCTTCGTACCGTTGTGGAAGTTAACGCGCTCGCGCAGCGTGTATTCATTGGTGCCGACCGGCCAGGCATCAACAACGCCGTCCAGCGTCAGGTCCCTGTCGCGCTCATACGTTTCGCCGTCAACCGTCACATTGGACGGCAGCGAAATTTCAACGTCAAGCGAACCGCCGGTATTCGGGGTAATCGTAACGTCGCCCGTCAGCGTGCCGGCGAGGCCGAGCGTGACGGTCGGAGTAAACGTGGCAAGCTGGCTGGTGATTTCAAAATCGCCCAGACCGCGCTCCTGGCACACCACATCACAGAAATAGCCGCCGGGCGTAAAAGGATCGCCGTTTTGTTTAAACAAAGGTGAACTGGACGATCCTGTACCCTGGGCGGCAAAGGCCGCAACAGCAACAAACACTACCGCAAATGTCGCGGCAACGGACGAGAACAGTTTAAAACGAGGCATGAGATAACTCCAGTAATTACAGAGATAAAAAAGGAATGATGGATTATCGCGGCAGGACAACAACGTGTGGCAATGGCGGTGTCTGCATCGCCGCGCGCATAGCAGACGTTTAACAGCAGTTTAATACAAGCCGGCCGCATACGAACGTACGCTCCGCATTGCGGCCGGCGTTTAACTTCACATTTTAACATGCCGCAATGCGGCACATGTGAAATGTTTACTGCACAGTCAGGCTCAGTTTAGCGCCTGCGTCGATGTGCAGGGTTTCAACTCCGTCAGTGTATTCAACCGTGTTGCGCAGCGTGTATTCGTTGGTACCGACGGGCCAGGAATCGACCTCGCCGTCCAGAATAACATCGCCCTGACGCTGGTAGTTAATACCGTCAATCTGCAGGTTGGAAGGCAGCGTGATTTCAACATCGTACGTACCGCCGCCGTTCTGCGTAAGATTAACACGACCGTCCAAACCGGCGGTCAGGCCAAGCTGGCCATTGTTCCAATGCAGATTTTGCGAGGTAATTCTCCAGACGAGCGGACCATCTTCAATGCAATCGACATAACACTGCGGCAGACCGTCAGTGCGCTGCTGGCCCAGTTCATCATAAACCTGAGCGGTGGAGTTGCCCACGCCATGGGCGGCAAAGAGGGTTCCAATAGTAACAACGGTACAGGCCAGAGCCATCAAGGCAAGTTTAATGCGTGACATAATCAACGCCCTTAATAAAGTGGTAAAGTGGAAAAAGTGTTAAGCGAACCGCTGTGGGGCCGGCCGGCTGCTTAACGTGGATAGAACTACATGGGAAAGTTTGAATGTTGCAGCGGTCAAATCACTTTTGACAATGAGACCGCGGTCAATGGTAGTTATTGAGGTTTCCGCCGGAGGGCGGCTACTTCACATTCAAACCGGGATGCGGACATCCGGCCGGACATGATCGTGTTACCGGCTGGTGCGCAGCATCAAAGTCAATGCTCGCGAGGCAATTAACATCAGTATTGGGAATGTTCATTATCGGTGATGGGCGTATGCCGATGTTGAACGCCGTCAATCAAGCAAAATTACTTCTCTCATGCAAGTTAAATTTTTGTAACCCGCCTATTTTTTACGTAAGGGTGAAAAAGAGACAAATTTTTACACCAAAGCCGGATCGGAGTGTTTTAACATCCGACCCGGCTTTTGATTCTCTTCCCCGCCGCATGCCTCAGGACAGCCCGCGCTCAAATTTGATGCTCGCGGCCAGTTCGGGCAAGTCGATCAGCGGATTGCGGTTGCCCTGCACCTCGTAGATCGCCTTGTTGCGGTGTTTTTCGTAGCCGTCCACCGCATACTTTTCATGCCAGTGCAACAGATTTTCGAGATCCCCGCTCGTGTAGTCCTTGATTTTACGGGGATAACGCAGCAGAAAATACAGCGTGGCGCGCGCCGCGGCGCCCTTGCCTGATTCCGGTTCAAAACGACCGCCGTCGCTCTTGCCGCATTCGACGCGCACGCCCTCGCTCCTGTCCGGATCGTAGTCCGCAAAGTCGATGTAGGGCGAGTTTGAGCGCGAGGAATTGCAACGCATTTCACAGGAAAACAGGTGATGCAGATCGCTCTTCATCGGGTTGGCCTTGCCGAACCAGGACTGCGGCACCACGTGTTCGCAGTTGAACGGATTGTCCGACTCGATGGTCTCGAGAATGCCCCGGCGCTCGGCTTCGGTGTAGAGCGATTCGGCGTGAATGAAACGATTGATCGCTTCGTTGCGACGGCGCTCCGCTTCAAAGTCGCGGCGGATCACTTCGGCCGGATCCATTTCCGATCCGTCGTAAATACTTTTGAGTTTGCCGTTGGGCTGCAGGTCCACCCAGGCATACAGGTGGTTGTGGCGCGCCGTGGCGTAGGACAATTGGTTGACATGCGTGCGCGTCAGCAGACTGCTCAAACGCTCAAACAGGTCGGCCGCCGTAAAGTCAATATCGGCATAGTAACGCGCCACGCTCTCCCTGTCGCCGTCCTCGTCGTAGTACTCCCTGCCGTCGATGATAATTGCGGGTGCGCCGCCGTCCGTGCCCGCCGCACCGGAACCGCCACTTCCGCCGGCGTCCTTGTCCGTTGCCGTGTTGTCGACCTTGCCTCCGCCGCCGACAGTTACCGCGGCGCCGGTTTTGATCCCCAGCTTAACAAGCGCTTTGTGCAGCGCGTCGACCAATTGCGGCAGGTCGGCCGAGCAATCGCATTTTTTATCCGGGCTCGACGATGTGCCGTCGGTGACGACCGCCTGCGTGTTGTACGTCAGGCGCATGACGAGCGGCACGTGATCCGAAACGTCGCGCACAAATCCGGACACGGACTTGTCGAGGCGAATAATCGCGGCATCGTCGTTGCTGATCTGCCCGAGCGCCGCGTCGGTGCTGACGATGATGTGATCGATGAGCGATCTGTATCTGTCGCCCACGTATGAAATCACGTCGCCCTGCGCGTCGTCGGCCGTCAGAGTGAACAGATCGGGCGAATCCGTTAAGTCGCTCAACACCGAACCGTCGAGCTCCTGGTTGAAGTCGCCGCCAAGAATCACCGGGATCCCCTCCTTACCGCGCAGATCCTCGATGATGGCGGCCAGGATATTGGCCGAGAGCCTGCGGCGCTCGCGGCTGAGTTCGTCGCCGAAAGCCTTGAGGTGCACCACGATCATCAGGAACTCCGTGTCCCCGTCTTCTTCCCGAACCTTGCAGTGAGCAAAAAGCGGCTCACGCCCGCCGGCAAACGCCTGTTTTACAGTACCGTCGACGGTGACGGTCTGTTTAAGCACGCGGCTGTACTGTGCGTTGATGTCGCTGCGCAGGGTCACGGACGTCGTCTCCAGATCGTAGAGCACCGCCAGGTCCTGCGCGCCGGAGGCGTCCAGATGGACGTAATCCATGTTCTGACCGCGCAGCCTGAGCGCCTGTTTAAGTCGGTCGAGTCCGCCGCGTTCCACTTCGCTTAAACCCAGCACGTCCATCGAAAGCCCGGCGACGACGTCGGCCACCTTGTCCACGCGGGCGGCGGACACGCCGTCGTTAAAGTGTTCAATGTTCCAGAATCCGATATCGGCAAAACGGCGGTTGCCGGCCCACTGCGGCAGTTCTATTTCGGCGCCGGCGGAATCGCCCACCAGGCCGGACACGTCAAAGAAACCCAGATAAGGCGAAGTGTCCGTCACCGTGCGCAGGACCTTGCGCGCCGCGGCGGTCGCCTCATTGCGCGAATTGCTCATCGAAATCAGGTGGGCCACGATAGCGGAAATGCGAATGCCTTCATTCGTCGCCGTTTTGGTTTTTTCATCGGAATACCAACCGGCGTGGTGCAGCGCCACAAGTTCCCAGGCATTGTTAAACACGCCCGAACCGGACGAGCCCGGCTCCGTGTCCGTCTGGTAGTGCAACACCTTGTCGTAGACGTAGGTCACTTCATTGTTCTGCAGCGCGACTTCTTTCATTCGGCCGCGCGGATGTTGAATGATGTTAACCGCTTCTTTGCGCGTTATCGTGGCGGGATTGCGCAGCAGGCGCACCGGCACAACGTCGTCTATGCCGACCATGTCGCAGCCGACGATGCTGAAATCGAGTTCCTCATCGGTAATGAACAACAGGTCCGGCCGCAGTTTAACGGTCACGGTTTCGCGGTCCTCTTCGTAGAAAAACTCGGCCACGCTGCCGTCGGATTCGTCATAGTCCCCCAGCACGTGGTTGTTTGTCATCAGGTAGCCGTTGCCGATTAAAATGCCGGTGCCCCAGGAGGTCGCTGTTGAAATGCGGCACACGGCGCGCGAACGGTCCGCGCCTTTGTACAGAAAACTCACCGGCAGCAGGTCGTTGCCCTGGCTGATTTTTTCGTAGTGCTGTGCAATTTTTACTTCGGCCTCGCGGCGCGCCGCTTCGTCCGCTGTAATTCGGTCAATGTCAACTTCTTCACCGAGCAGGCTCATAGCCCGGCGTTTAACAAGGTTGTTGAACTCGGCCGGACTGAGTTTTTGTGCGCCGCCGCGACCCTGAGTTTCGTTAACCAGGGAATGGGCCTTTGTTTTAACAGGCATATTTACTCCTGAAAACTGAAGTGTGGAATACGCGGCCCGTTTGCGCCGCGCCTATGGTACGTGGTATGCGACCGGCACAGGCGTTTAACCGCCGCCCCGCCGTGTACGGGGCCTCAGCTGCGTCATCTGTGCATGTTCGCCATGGATAAACCGGGCATAAAACGGAACGGGTGTTGTGGCATGTGAACAAGTTCCACCGTCCGTGCAATGCCGAAAACCCGCATACACCATTGCCTTCGAATCGCCTTTATCGGCATGTGATCGACGATTCCGAGGGCCTGATCCCGACAGCCGACCGCGGCTGCTTTCGGGTGCATTGTTCTTTACGGCCCGAAATATAAGAATTTCGGGATTCCGTCAACATTATCTGCATTCCCGTCGCAAAATTTTTCACGTCTGTTTACGATCCGCTCCGGGCGTTTAACCACCCGGGTGGAACGCAGACCGACCTGATCGCTTTGAGGCCTCCACCCTGCTTCGGCCTCAGGCTCCATGATTTTTTTGTTTGTCCCGCAGTTTAAAGCTCCAGGATCTCGATGTCTTCATCCGCTGCGCCGCCGGCGACGGAACTGTCGTCCGTTCCGAGATCGATGTCGCCGATTTTAACAGCCGGATCCGCCGTCACGATGTCTATCAGGCGGCGCAGGTCGTCCACCAGCGCATCGATGCTCGCAGCCTTAAACAAACTCTCGGCGTATTCGACGTCGAGTCTCAGGCCGCCGTCCGTCTCGTGGAAAATCAGCGTCATGTCGTAGCGCGAGGTCGGCGGAGCGATCGGATATTCGCGCAGTTCCAGTTCGTTGCGGCCGCGCACGCCTTCGCCCGCGTTGCCGGCCGGAATGCCCGCCACGTTAAACATGTGCAGCACTGTGTCGAAGAGTGGATGACGCTCTTCGGTGCGCGACATTCCGAGTTCGTCCACGAGCGACTCAAAGGGATAATCCTGATTGTCGAACGCTTCCAGTGCGCTGCGCCGCACTTCCGCCATCACGTCTTTGAAGGTTGTATCTTCTTCAATCCGACCGCGAATCGCCAGCATGTTGGCAAACATGCCGGGAATGCGTTCGAGCTCGACGCGCTGCCGTCCGGCTATCGGCGTACCGACGACGACGTCGGGCGTTCCGCCGACGATGCGCAGCAGGGTCTGCCAGGCGCTCATCAGCGTCATGAACAGCGTGCTGCTGTTGCTGCGCCCCAGTTGCAGCAGGGCCGCGGCGCGTTCCGCACCGAATTCATAGCTGCGGTTGCCGCCGACAAAACTGCGCGGCGCGCGCCGCTCAAAATCGCTGTTCAGGACGGCGCTCCGCGGACGATCCTTAAACAGCTCGCGCCAGTAGGCCGCCTGTTTCCGCCCCTGCTCGCCGTGCAGGAAGGCCTGCTGCCACATCGTGTAATCCTTGAAGTGGATCGCCAGTCCCGGCAGTTCGCGGTCGTGATAAAGCGCGTTGAAATCGTGCAGAAAAGCCGCCGAGGACGCGCCGTCGAAGATAATGTGATGGAAGTCGTACAGCAGAAAGTGGAAATCCGGGCGCACCCGCACCAGCAGCGCGCGCATCAGCGGCGCGCTGCTTAAGTCAAAGGGCTGAATAAACTCTTCGGCTATCTGCGCCAGTTCGGATTCGCGCGCCGTCCGGCGCTCCAGTGCAAAGTCCACCGCGTCGGCGATTCGCTGCACCGGCGCCCCGTCGACGCGGTCGATGCGCGTGCGGAAACTCTCGTGCCGTTCAATCAGGCGGCGGAAGCAGGTCTCAACGCGGTCGGCGTCCAGCGGACCAAATACTTTGATCGCCGACGGCAGGTTGAAGGTCAGATCGTCGTCGTCCATCATGTCCTGGAACACCTGAATGCCGCGCTGACTGCTGGCCAGCGGATACCACTCCGCTTTGGCCGCCGGTTCAATCGGCTCGTAGCGCTCCGTCCGCCCCTCGCGCACGATATTGTCGACGCCGCGCGCCAAAGCGCGGATCGTGCTGAACGTGAAAATGTCCTTGACGTAGAGTTTAATATTCCACAGCTGTTCAATTCTGTTGGCGACCATCGTGCCGAAGAGCGAGTGACCGCCCAGGCTGAAGAAGTCGTCGTCGAGTCCGATGTTCTTTCGCTGAAGCAGTTGGCTCCAGATTTCGCCCACGCGGCGCTCCGTCTCGCTCCAGTCGGACTGGTCGACGCTCGTTTCCGTTGCCGCCGCGCCGCTATGCGCACCGTTTTGCGCTTCGGCAGCGCCGTTTGTCGCGCTGTTGCCCTTGCTCTCCTTGTTGTCCTGCGCGCCGTTCTGTTTAAGCGGCGCGACGCTTTTACCGGATTTTGCGGCTTCCTGCAGCGCCAGATAGTGTTCCCATTCCTCGTCGCTGTAGGCCTCGCGGTACCAGCAGGAAGTCTTCTCAAAGTTATAGGCGGGCAGGTCGATGCGGAGGCCGCCCTGCATGCGGTGGAACTCGCTCCAGTCGGGCGTATAACCGGCTTCGTAGAGCTGTTGAAGCAGCTCCAGATAATCCTGCCCGTCCGCCTGTTTAATCAGGCTGTAGTACAGCTCGGCATCCGGCATGTCGAGCGCTGCCAGCGCTGCGCCCAGGATGCCGCCGCGCGTCAGTTCAATGCATCCCAGTCGCTCGCCGGCGCCTTCGTTTTCAACAAAACGGCGCAGGCGTTGCGGCAGATCGGCGGGCAGTGACGGGACGGCGTTTTTCACCTGTTCCACGGCGGTCGCTAAACTGATGTCGTCCAGAATCACGTTCACCGCCGTTTCACCGACGCCGACGCCGAGCAGGTTGTGCGGGCGCACGCCGCAGGCGCACATAAGCTCGTAGTTGGCGATGGACGCCAGCAGTTGTTGCACGGCGGGCAGCGCGCGGTCGGCGGCTTCGATCTGGCCGCTCAGTTTCTCAAAGCTGTCGTTAAACAGACTGAAACGGCAGCGCATTTCGGCCAGCCAGTCGTTAAACAACGCTTCGGCTTCGGACGGACTTGCGGCGTGCGGCGCGCCGGAAAACAGGAAAATCAAGCTGTTAAGCGCCTCGGGTACACGCCCCTCCAGCTCTTCCGACGCCGCGTTTGTCAACTGCGTCTCAAGTTGTTTAACATTTTCGACCACAAAAGCACGGCGATAGTTAAAGTGGCTGCGCCCGGCGTTCTGTGTGCGCGCCACATCCTGAATGTGCAGGTCGGGCTGTGCGGCCGCCGCCGCCAGCGAACGCATGTTTTCACGCACGCCTTCCGCCCGACGCGAGCTGACCGTCACCACCGTCGGCCCCGCCGCGCGAAACACATCCGGGCGCTCGGGGGCTTCTTCCAGCAGAACGTGGACGTTGTTGCCGGCAAAGCCATACGACGACACGCCCGCGCGGCGTCGGCCGGAATACGGGTTTTCCCAGGCGCGCAGCTCGGTGTTGATAAAAGCGGCGGAGTCGTCAAAGTTGATAAAGGGATTCGGTTTTGTGAAGTGCAGCGAGGGAAAAAGCTCGCGGTGGCGCAGCGAAAGCACCACTTTGCTCAGTCCGCTCAAACCGGCCACCTGATCCGTGTGCCCGATGTTTGTTTTAACGCTGGAAACGCCGCAGAAATGTTTATCGCCGCTGAACTGGCGCAGCGCCAGGTTAAGTCCTTTGATTTCAATCGGATCGCCCAGCTGCGTGCCGCTGCCGTGAGCCTCGAAGTACTCGATGCCGCGCGGATCGATACCGGCGCGACGCCAGGTTTCAACCAGCAGTTTCGACTGCGCCGTGCTGCTCGTGGCGGTTAAACTGGCGGAAGTCTGACCGGAGGAATTGTTGCCCGCGGCCAGGATTACGGCCTGCACCGGGTCGCCGTCTTTAAGCGCCTGATCCAGCGGTTTAAGCAGAACCGACACGATGGCTTCGGCACTGCCGGAACCGGTTGAATCGGCGTTGAAACTGCGCGTTCGACCGTCGTGTGAAGTTACGCCGACGTCCATAAAGTTGCGTTTGGGGTGAATGTGCAGCACCACGCGCGCGCCCAGCACCAGCGCCGTATCGACGCGTCCGAGCTGCAGCTGGTCGACGGCCATGTTAACGCCCATCAGGCCGGAGGAGCAGCCGGTGTCAACCAGCATCGTCGGCCCCTGCATGTTAAAAAAGCGCGCAATGCGTCCCGCCACGGCAAACTGGGTATTGCCGCTGATCATATGCGTTTCCGCGCTGGTCAGGTGATTCTGATATTCATAGGTGGCATTGGTCACGATAACGGCGGTGCGGCTCTCGTAGAACTGCTCGGCGGGACAGGCCGCGCTTTCTATCGCCTCCCAGGCCAGCTCCATCATCAAACGCTGGTGCGGGTCCATGCCCTGCGCTTCGCGCAGTGAAATGTTAAAAAAGCGGTGATCAAAGGTGTCGACTTCGCGCAGCCGCCCCATGTCCATTGCTTCTTCTTCGAGGAATGGCAGCGTAGAACGCTGAAAACGCTCTTTGCTGACGGGGGCGATGCAGTCGCGCCCTTCGCGCAGCACCTGGTGGAATTCGCGCAGTGAATTGGCGCCGGGGAATCTCCCGGCCAGACCGATGATGGCAATCGGCATAGACTGACTCATATCTGGCTCCTGCTTGTCGTATTCGTTTGCGGCAACAAACTGCGGCGTGTTTCAAGTTGAGCGAAACATCGACGGAGTTTGTTTTATAAACGGATTTTCCCAATCCGCTTTTTGTTTGCCTCCGCGTCCGCGGCAGCGGCGTCGGAAGATGGTCGGGAAGCCCCGATCGCCTCGGCCTGCAGCCTGATCGTGTTCTTGTCGAACATGTCGGCTGCGTCAAAAACGCCGGGGAAATTTTCCTGCAGTCTGGTTAACAATGCAATGCTTTTGAGCGAGTTGCCGCCCAGATCAAAGAAATTGGCGTGAACATCCGCGATGTCGATTTCCAGCGTGCGCCGCCAGATATCCGCCAGGCGGCGCTCCAGCTCCGTGTCCGGCGGCGTGGCGGCGCCCGAGTGCAAAGCGGCCGGGCGGTCGTCCAGCTGCGACAGGGATTGATAGTCCGTCTTGCCGTTGGGCAGGCGCGGAATGGCGTCGAGCGCGGTCAGGCTGTTGGGCTGCATGTGCGCCGGCAGGTGCAGACGCAGATATTTGCCGAGTTCTTCCGCCGCGCCCGGCCGTTTAAACTCATCGAGCAGCTCCACCCATGCGGCCAGGTGCTGGGTCGACCGCGTGCGGCGCAGTTGCAGCGCCGCGCGCGCCACCGCCGGATGCCGTGTTAAACACTGTTCAATTTCACCCAGCTCAATCCGGAAACCGCGAATTTTAACCTGGTCGTCGGCGCGGCCCACAAAGTGCAGCCGCCCATCGGGCAGCTGCCGCGCGCGGTCGCCGCTGCGGTAGAGACGTGCACCGGCCTCGGGCGCAAAGGGATCCGGCACAAAGGCCCAGGCCGTCGCCGCGGGGCGTTTCACGTATTCGCGCGCCAGTTGCGGTCCGCCGATCCAGATGTCGCCGACAGCGCCGGGCGGCACGAGGCGCATCGCTGTGTCGAGCAGGTAGATGCGCGTTTCCCCCACCGGCAATCCGATCGGCACGCTGCCGCGCCCCGGATCGCCGCTGTGTTGGACGTTTTCGATCGCCGCGCTGATCGTCGTTTCCGTCGGCCCGTAGCAGTTTAACAGTTCGCGTTGCGGCAGCCGCGCTTCAAAACGCGCGACGGCTTCGCGCCGGCCGGCTTCGCCGCCCATCACAACGCGACGCAGATGCGGCAGGTTCAGGGAGCCGTCGCCCGCGGCCATCCACTCCTGCCAGAACGCCGTTGTCATCGAGGCGACCGTCACCCCGTGACGAACAAGAAATTCTTCAAAGGATGTAAAATCGCCCAGGTCCACGTCGCGCGGCAACACAATACAGGCGCCCGTGCACAGCGGTGTGAACAACTCCTCCACCGCCGCGTCAAAATTGATCGACGCAAACTGCGAGTAACGATCGTCTCCACCGACCGCGCCGAATGTTAAAAAGTGGTGCAGATAGTGGCGCAGCGCCGCGTGTGTGATCGCCACGCCCTTGGGGCGCCCCGTCGAACCGGAGGTGTAGATGACGTAGGCAATCGACGCGGGATCAATGTGCGTTTGTTTAAATATTTCATCCGGCTGCGCTTCGTCCGCGCGCAGAACGGGGCTGTCGTTAAACACGTCGGCGTCCGCCGTGGCGGCGTCGACCAGGATCAGACGAGGCTGCGTGTCCTCCAGCATGAATGTTAAACGGGCAGCGGGATAAGACACATCCAGCGGAACGAAAGCCGCGCCGCACCGCAGCACGGCCAGCAAGGCAATCGGCAACAACGGTCCGCGTTGCAGCGAAATGCCGACGTAGTCGCCCGGCCGCACACCGCGCGCCTGGAGCGCCGCCGCCAGACGCAGACTGCGGTCGTGCAAGTGCGTATAATTCAGCTGCTCATCGCCGAACACAACGGCCGGCCGCTCGGAAAACTGTTGCGCATTTTTGTTAAACAGCTGCGGGAATGTCAAATCCGCCGGAGGCGACTGTTTTTCACCTCCGAGCAAAACGGCGCGCTCGTCATCGCTGAGACCGTCCAGTTCTGCGAGCTTGACGTCCGGCCGGCGGCTGATGGTATCGAGTAGCTGCACAAAACGGCGACCGATTCTTTCGGCGCTCGCGCGGTCGAACAGATCGCGGTTGTATTCGAGCATCGCCCGCCAGTTACCGTTGTCTTCAGCCAGAGTGAGCGAGAGTTCAAACTTGGCGGCGTCGAAATCCGCGTCCATCATGTTGATAGTCAGGCCCGGCAATTCGAGCGGGGCCATCGCGGCGTTCTGCACGTCGAACATGACCTGAACCAGCGGACCGCGGCCGGGAATGCGCTCCACATTGTGCAGCTCCAACAGCTCCTCAAAGGGCAGATCCTGATTGGAATAGGCTTGCAGACAGTGCTGCATCACGCTCGCCAGAAATTCGCGCGCCGTCTGTCCGGGCGTTTGTTTAACACGCAGCACCAGCGTGTTAACAAAAAAGCCCATGATATTTTCAACCTCCGGCCGGTTGCGATTGGCGATCGGCGCGGCGATCAGCACGTCGTCCGTCGCGGCGTGACGTCCCAGGAGCAAACCCCAGACGGCCAGGTAAGTCATGAAGGGCGTCGCGCCCAGTTCTGCGCCGAGCGAATTCCAACGCGCCAGCAGATCTGCGT
The DNA here is from genome assembly GCA_030430495.1 of bacterium. Lineage (GTDB taxonomy): Bacteria > Bacteroidota > Ignavibacteria > Kapaibacteriales > UBA7675 > JAUIKM01. The sequence goes on from JAUIKM010000013.1 coordinate 128,070, forward strand.
CGAATTCGATGTGCACGTGCCCGCCGCGGAAGGTCTGCACCGCGCCGTGATCGCGGTCGGTCGGCAGATTGAGCTGCGTCGGCGCGCCCCGCAGCGCGCTGCGCCAGAATTCGCGCTGGCGGTCCAGGCCGCCTGCGGCGCGCCACTGCTGCTGCCAGACGGCAAAGTCGGCGTATTGCAGCGCCGCGGCGTCGATATGCTCGTCGCCGCCGTAAAAACGCAGCAAGTCGCGCACAAAGATGTTAAACGACCAGGCGTCGCCGGCGATGTGATGCACGTTGACGATCAGGATGTACTCGCCGCGCGGGTCGGAGGTGTCGTCGTTCCCGTCGTGAACCAGGATCAGCAGACTGCATCGCAGCGGATGTTCGTCCGCCAGCCTGAACTCGTGACTGAATTCGCGCTCAATGATGCTTTGGCTTTCCGCGGCGCGCGCGGCGGATTCCACGCTGCGCAGATCGAGAATGTTCAGTCCCGCCCTGACGCCGGAATCGATGACCTGACGCACCTCGCGCCGGTCCTCGGCGTCGCTCTGCATCACGATGCGCGTGCGAAGGATGGAGTGTTGTTCCACCAGCAGGTCCATCGCGCGGCGCAGACGTGCAATGTCCAGCGCCCCCCGCATGTGAAGCGCCGCCGGCATGTTGTAGGCCGCTCCCGCGCCGGGCATATGCGCCAGGAACCACAGGCGATTCTGCGCGGCCGTCAGCGGCGCCGAGCTGTGGCCGGCGCTGTGTGCGGGCAAGTGCGGCAGTCCTGATTCGACCTTGGTACCGCCAAGGGCGCGCAGCATCTCCCGCGGCGACGGCGAGTTAAACACGAGCGAGATCGGCGCTTCGCAGTTCAGTTCGGCGCGCAGGCGCGACACCAGTTGCGTGGCCAGCAGCGAATGCCCGCCCAGATGGAAAAAGTTTTCGTTGGGACCGACCGATTCGCGCTGCAACACGCGCGCGAAAATTGCGCAGATCGCAGCTTCCGCTTCGTTCGCGGGGGCTTCTCCTCCGCCCTCCTGCTGTTCAATGTCGTGTCGATCAAGCGCGCAACGGTCAATTTTTCCGTTAACATTGAGCGGCATCCGGTCGACAAAGACAAATGCGGCGGGCGCCATGTAATTTGGCAACAGCGACTGTGCAAAGGCGGCCAGTTCGTCCTGTCCCGGCGGCGCGTCCCCGCATTCAACAAAGGCGATCATGCGGCGGTTTTCGGCCTGATCGCCGCGGATGACGACGGCGGCGCGGCGCACCCGGGCGTGGCGCGTCAGAACGGCTTCGACTTCGCGCGGATCTATCCTGTGCCCCGAGATTTTCACCTGGCGATCGATGCGGCCCAAAAATTCTGTTTCGCCTTTGTGATTGAGGCGCACGCGGTCGCCCGTGCGGTAGAGGCGCGCACCGGGTTCGGCGGCAAATGGATCGGGGACAAAACTCAGCGCCGTGCGCCGCGGATCGCCGGCATAGACGCGCGCCAGCCCTTCGCCGCCGGCATAGAGTTCACCTGCGACGCCGCGCGGCTGCAACCGCATGTTTTCGTCGAGAATGCGCACGCGGGTGCCGCTGATCGCCCGGCCTATCGGCAGCGCGCGCATGCCGTCATAGTCGCGCGACACGCGATGCGTCGTGGTAAAGGTCGTGTTTTCCGTCGGTCCGTAGCCGTTCAGAACCTGCGTGTGCGGCAGCGCCGCCAGCGCCTGTTTAACGTGCTGCGGCGCGAGCACGTCGCCGCCCGCCAGGAGGTAGCGCAGGCTTGTCAACTGTTCAACAGCCAGGTCGACCATGAGCGAAAACAGTCCGGAAGTCAGCCACAAGGCCGTCAGTCGGTTGGAAGCGATAAACTCTCCCAGCTCGTGCACGCCGGCGCGTTTGTCGGGCTGCAACACCAGTTCCGCGCCGTTGAGCAGCGGCATGAACACTTCCAGCGTCGAGGCGTCGAAACCAAGCGGGGCCAGTCCGCCGAAGCGATCGTCGGGGCCGACGTCGATCCAGTCCGGTTCGATGCAGAGGCGCGTCACGGCCCGATGCGGTACGAGCACGCCCTTGGGCGTCCCCGTGGAACCGGAAGTAAACATGACGTAGGCGGCGCTCTCCGGCGTGGGATTAAACAACGCGGCGGCCGGTTTTAACGCGGCGGCTTCCGCGCCTGCGGTCTCGATGGCAAACAAAGGGAAATCACTGCCGAGGTCAGGATCGGACGGACCAAGCACGAGTTTAACATCGGCCAGCTGACACATGGCTCTCAGACGCGCCGCCGGATAGTCGTCGTCGAGCGGCACGTACGCCGCGCCGGCCGTCAATACGCCGAGAATCAGTGCGATGTCTTCGCGTCTGCGTCGCAGCACCACGCCGACGCGCATGTCCGCTCCGATGCCTTTGTTGTTTAACCACTGCGCCCAGCGACGCGCCATGTTGCGCAGTTCGGCGTAGCTGGTCGTTCCGCCCGCGTCGCGCAGTGCTGCTTTGTCGGCAAAGCGGGCGGCAATTGATTCAAAGCGGCTTACAATTGATTCCCTGCCGACGCCGCGTTCAAGTCCGGCGCCGAGCAGTTCGCGGCGCTCGCCCGGCAGCATGATGTCGATGCCGCTTAAACGCGCCTGTGGATTGTCGCTCCAGGCGCGCAGCAGCTGCATCATGCGCTCCTGCCATTCCAGGATGGTCTCGCGGCGGAACAGACTGCTGCGGAACTCCCACATGTTAACAAGATTAACGCCGCTCTCAACCGTAAACAGCGAGCAGTCGAATTTTGCGTTCTGGTCGTCGGGCCGGAACGATTCAAAGGTGATGGCGTCCAGGTCCACGCGCCGCGCGGCGAGCACGTGCAGAGTGTACACCGTCTGGATGATCGGGTCCTGATCGCTGCGGCGCTCGGGTTGCAGCACTTCGACGATGCGTTCAAAGGCGACTTCCTTGCGTTCGTCGGCCGCCAGAATGACGCCGCGCACGTGGTTTAACAGCGCGGGCAAATCCGGATCGTCGTCGAGCCGGAAGCGCAGCGGCAGCGTGTTGGCAAAAAAGCCGATGATCGACTCAAATTCGGCCCGGTCGCGATTTGCCGCGGGCGAGCCGATCACGAGGTCTTTCTGGCCGCAGAGACGCGACAGCAGCGCCGCGTACAAGGCCGCGCCCACCATAAAAGAGGTTGTGCCGAAACGGCGCGCAAGACCGCGCCAGAGCTGCGAGTCCTCGGCGCTCAGGTCCAGAATCAGTTGTGTGCCTCCCGCCACCTGAATCGGCGGACGTGGATTGTCCAGCGGCCAGTCGACGCCCTGCGGCGCTTCGCGCAGCTGCGCTTTCCACCAGGCCAGCTGTGTTTCCACCTCGGCGCGGCGACGCTCGGAATTCTGCCAGGCGGCCACGTCGGCAAACTGCAGCGGCAGCGGCGGCAGCTCGGGCGTGCGGCCGGCCGCACATGCCTGATACGCTTTGATAATATCGCTGTTAAACACATCCATCGACCAGCCGTCGGAGATGATGTGATGCTGCGTCACGATCAAGACGTGGTGCTGCGCCGTCAACCGTATCAAACGCACGCGCAGCAGCGGCGCGCGGCGCAGATCAAAACGGTGCTCGCGTTCGGTGGAAATAATTCTGTTTAACTCTTCGCGCGCGGCGGCCCCGGCCAGTCCGCTCAGATCGGTGAGGTCGCCGAGAATACCCGTGGTCGGCTGCTCGACGACCTGATAGGGACGGCCATCGTTCTCGCGGAAACTCGTGCGCAAACTCTCGTGACGAACCAGCATGTAGTCAAAGGCGGCGCGCAGAGCGGCTACGTTCAGCTCGCCGCGCAGGTCCTTGACATCGAACATGTTGTAGGCGTTCTGCTGCCCGCCGGCCATCTGATCCAGAAACCAGAGACGCAACTGCGTGTGACTCAAGGGCAGGGGTTTGGAGCGGTCGGCCGGAAGTATTTCCGGTGTGTCGCCGGCGGTCGCGCCGCCGGAACCGCGCAGGAACACTTTCAGCGCTTCCTTGTTGTCGCGCAGGCGTTGTTTGAGATCGGGCGTCAGCGCGCCCTTGGGGGCGGAAAAGCGCAGCACGTCGTTTTCCACGAGCTGGAGTTTAACGCCGCGCTCAACCAGTTCGTCGACGAGCGCCTGCAGTTCGGCGCGATTGTTGACAGCCTGGACTGCGGGAGAATCCACGTTCATATCTCCCCCTCCTCAAAGTCGTCGCCCGGCGGATTGCCGTAGATCGTCGGCAGATCGCTTTCCAGCGCGTCGGGCAGCATCCAGGCCGCCAGACGGCGACGCAGAAAGCGACGCAGCGCCCCGAGTTCCGGCAGCGGCGCGTTGGCGGCGGGCGTGATGCGCACGGTCAATTCGTTCAGGACCTGCGCCGCGTCGCCCGCTTCCGCCGCGGGAACAAGTAATTCGGCCCATGCCACCTCCGGGTGCTGCTCCACGGCGGCGCGCAGCTCGTGCTCTTCAAAAACAAAGCCGCTGCGGGTCAAGTACCCGCGCGTGCCAAGCAATTCAATCTCTCCGGCGTCGCTCAAACGCGCGCGCAGGCAATGCGCGTCGTCCGGCAGTTCGCAGCCGCCCGCGGCCGGCTGCAAACGCCCCGCCGCGCCCGGCGCTGTGGGCCGCCCGTCCGCGTCAACAATGGCCAGGTCAATTTCCGGAGCCATACGGCAGTGCGGCAGGCGGTACTCGTCGGCGTCCGCCGCCGTGAAGTCGCGCCGCAAAACGGTCACACCGCCGCTGCGGCACTCGTAGCGCAGAGCCGTGTTCGGATAGAGGTAAAAATGGCGACGCAAAAGATAAACGGAAGGAAACTCACCTGTTAAACAAACGCTTGCGGGGGCCGACATTCCGGCGTGCCCGGCGTTTAACAGATGCAGTAAATAATCGCGACTGTTGAAATCACATTCGCCGGCGGCGGCAGGCCCGCCATTGTCGAGTTTTTTTGTGCGCTGCAACGCCTGCGGCGCTGTTCCGAACAGTCGCGCCGCAAGCTCGCGAGTGTTCAACCCGGGCGCTTCAACCAGAAGTCGCAGAACGGCGCTGAACGTCTCCCGCATCCGGCCCGCCAACGCCGCACCAAAAACATCGCTGTTGTACTTGACGTAGCCGTGCAGCTCGCCCTCGGCCAACGTCGCCTCCAGCGCCAGGTCAAACTGCCCCGCCTGGAGCGCTTCGTCGATCAGCCGCAGCTCCAGACCCGCATGATCAACCGCCTCCGCACCGCGCTGCGCAAGAATCAAGCGACGCATCAGTCCCTCCGTCGGCAGGCTTTGCAGCGTGAAAACGGACTGGAATACGGGCGTGCAGGCCGCGCTGCGCGGAGTATCGCAGGCCGCCACAATCTCGCTGAACGGCAGTCGACGGCGGCGCATCGCCGCGGCGACGGAGTGTTTAAGCGCCGAGAGAAATTCAGCCAGGCTCACGTCCGCCTCCAGGCGCGCGCGCAAGGGCAGCATGTTGATGTGGTAGCCGACGCTGTCGCGCATGCGCGGCAGTTCGCGCAGATCGACGGGCGAGCCGACCACGACGTCGTCGCTGCCGCTGTAGAGGTGCAGCATCAGACTCCAGCCGCCGAGCAAAACGGTGTAGAGGCTGCACTCGGCTTCACGCGCCAGCGCCCGGAGTTGCTCCGTCAGCCCGGCGTCGACGGCAAAAGGCATCGATTCACCGATGGATCTGCGCACGGGTCTGCGCGGCAAACGCACCGGCAGGTCGAGCAGCGGCGCTGCGCCGTCCAGATAGTCGCGCCAGAACGTGCGTTCCTCGTCCGCCGCGGGCGAGGCCAGAAAGGTCCGCTCGGCCCGCAGCGCGACGTCAATCGCGGCGGCCGTTTGCGGCTCGGCGCTCGCGGACGGACTCGCCGCATACAAACGCCACAGATCGTCGACAAACAAGGTAATCGCCCGGTAGTCCGCCACGATGTGATGCGCCGCGCAAACGAGAACGTGTTCCCCGCCGCCCGCCATATCCGTCGTGCTCAGCAGGACAAAACGGCTCAGTGTTTCCGATGCATCAAAGTGGCCTTTTCCCGCGGCGACGGCGGCGCGCTCCAGCTCGCCGGCGCTGTCCACCGAGCGGCGTTGCAGCGCAAGATCGGCTTCGTTCACGACCAGTTGCAGTGCGCTCGTATCCAGCTCACAGCGCGTATTGATCAGTGGGTGGCGGCGTCCCAGCGCGGCGACGGCTTCCCGCAGGCGCACAAGGTCCAGCGGGCCGCGTATGCCGACAAGCGCATACAGGGCAAACATGTCGGACTGCGATTCTTCGTTTTGCAGCAGGTACATGGCGGCCTGGCCCGTGGTAGCGTCCACGCGCCCGGATCGAATCCGCGACCTGCGTCGGATCAATCGTTTCAGCAGCGAGCGTTTTTGCGCGGAGCTCAGAGTGCGGAGAGCCTGCGGCATTGCCTGTTTCATGCCTGTCGCGGAATGGTGACCGGAGCGTGTGCAACCCAACCGGTGCGTACTGGATCGTGCATTAATGATCGCACAATATACTCAAAATTCGCCTTTGCGGAGGCGCGGCCGGGGCCCCTCACTGTGCTTCCGCCTCTTCTTCGGCCGCGCGTTTCCAGCGCTCCGAAATCGTCGAGGCGTCCTTGTACAGTTCGCGGAAGTGCAGCGTCATTTTTTCGGGGTCAAAGGAGAAAAAACTCCCGCCCGATTCGAAGTGATAGATAAAAATGCGGCCCACGGCCCAGGTAAAAGCCGCCGCAAATACCGGCATCGCCAGGAATCCCACCAATCGCCCGATGCCCGAGAAAAACATCAGTCCGCGCCCCGCGGCCGAGACGCCCAGGGAGGTCGCCGTCAGCGAGGACAGCAGCGATGAGACGTAGGTTTTTCCGTCGTTTTCCGAAAACTTCAGCCCGTAGAGTTTGGTAAGGCGGCGCAGCATTTTAACCTGCACCACGGTGAGCGCGGCCACATCCAGCACGGGAATCGGCACCAGACCGGCTCCGGCGGACCAGCCGCAATACTGTTTGACGATGGCGCGGGCGTTGCGCAGGCGACGGCGTTCCTCGGCGGGCGTCAGCGGCATCACGGTCGCTTCCACCACGGGAATTTCCTCCTCTTCGGGCGCGCTTTTACTTTTGTCTTTTGCGGCTTGTTCCTCGTTTGCCGAAACGTCCGCACCGTCGCTCTTTTGCTCCTGGCCACCGGTTGAAGCGGACGCGTTATCTTCTTTTATCTCAACGGGTTCAACCACTTCTTCCACGACGTTTTCTCGCTCGGATTCAGCGCTTGTTTCTTTTCCAGCAACAGCCCCGGCAGTCTCGCCGGTTTCTTTTCCAGCAACAGCCCCGGCAGTCTCGCCGGTTTCTTTTCCAGCAACAGCCCCGGCAGTCTCGCCGGTTTCTTTTCCAGCAACAG
>JAUIKM010000056.1 GCA_030430495.1 bacterium
GTCGGCATCGTCGTCGGCATCGTCGTCGGCATCGTCGTCAGCATCGTCGTCAGCATCGTCGTCAGCATCGTCGTCGGCATCGTCGTCGGCATCGTCGTCGGCATCGTCGTCAGCATCGTCGTCGGCGTCGTCAGCATCTTCATTCGCATCGCCTGTCTGCGAGCCGGAATTTGCGGGACCGACCGTGATGGAATAGACCCATTCACCGTCGACGGGCTCACGGTTCAGACGCCAGCTTTTGATTTCGCCGACTGAGGAAGCAAGCGCAATGGATGCGGCTTGGTCGAGCGGAATCATTCCGCTGCCGGCGGAAAAAGCGTAGTCGAAGGGTCCCGTTTTACCGGAGGCCTCGACCATTTGGTAGCTGGTGCGATCCAACTCAAAGTCGATTTTGGCGCCGTCGTAGGTTTGCCATTGAACGCCGTACAGATCCCGACTGTTATTGACGCTTTCTTTTACGGTGTTGACCGCGCCGTCGGCATGGCGCAGCAGTGTTTGTTCAATTCGGGTGTTGTCTGCGCCGGCGGCATTGTTGTCCAGCAGGCCCTCGGTGGTTTCATCGCACGAGTATAGAGCAAGGAATGACAGCGCGGCCAGCGCCGAGAGCAATTGCCTGATTGAGTGGATTCGCATAGTTTAGGTTCCTTTGAGAGTTGATTCCCACAAGGCCGCCATACTGCCGGCATGCGCAGCGGCCCCATTTGTTCGTTTGGCGGCATGAATACAGTTCAATGTTGATTGTTACAGCCCGGTTTGCGGCTGCATGACGAGCAAAAAATCAGGTGTAACATTTCAGGTCAAGCTGTATTCATGCGCCGTTACGATAAAATCCGGTGAGCAATGAAAGTTGAAGCAACGCACGCTGCGGTAGATGATGAGGCCCTGCTGGACCGCATCAAACTGAAAGATTCGACGGCATTCAATGTCCTGTACGACCGCTACTCCGAACGACTGTTCGGATACTGTCTGGCAGCGACCAAGGACCGCGAGCTGGCGGAGGATATCTACCAGACGACGCTGATGACGGTGTTCCAGAAAGCGGAGCAGTTCAAAGGCGGCGACTTTGCGGCCTGGATGTTTACGATAGCGCGCAACAACGTCAGACTCTCGCAGCGCAATCGCCTACAGACAAGCGATATCGATGCGGCCTTTGATCTGGCGGGCGATGGCGAGAGCCCGGACCGCGACATCTTTTTCTCGGGCGCGCTGGAATCGGCGATTGCCGAGCTTCCGGACGAATTCCGCGAAGTGTTTCTGCTGAAGTACGTGGACGGCTTTGCCTACCACGAAATCGCCGAAAAGTGCGACATATCCATGTCGCTGGTCAAAGTGCGCATTTTCCGCGCCAAGAAACTTTTACGAAAAACCTTACAACCGTATTTGAGTTGATACAGTTATGCGATCCGACGAACTCATAGCAAAAAAACTGGACGGCGAACTCAGCGCAGCCGAAGCGGCCGAGCTGGATGCCCTGCTGTCCTCCGATCCGGACCTGGCGCAGGAGCTGGCCGAGCTGCAAGAGCTCGAATCGGCACTGAACGTCGAGACCGAAGTGCACTCCGCTTCGGCGCGCGCCTTCCGGCAGGATCACAAAGCCGCTTTGCAGTCGGCCCTGATGACCGACGCCCCGCGTCGCTCCGGCGGCGTGTACTGGATCGGCGGTTTCCTGGTGCTTGCTTCGGCGGCGCTGCTTTTCTGGAGCCTGGAGTCCGGCGCCCCGCCCCCCGCGCAGGACGCCCAGGTGGCCGACCTGATGCACAACCCGCCGGCCCCGCCGGCGGCGATTGAAGCGGAAACGCCGGTGGAAATACCGTCGCAGGAAGCGCCCGAACAGTCCGCCGAGCCCGCCGCCGACGACCCGCGGCAGCCGGGGCCCCGGACGGAACAGCCCAGCGACGAGTCCGTCAATGCACAGTCGGCCGGGACTCGGTCGGTGGAGCCGCAGCCGGCCGCCAGCGACGAAACCGACATGCCGACGCCCGAACCGCAGGACGGCCTCGGCGCGGCCTCGCTGGACGGCGGCAGCGGCCGCGAAGCGGCGCTGCGCGCGGAAATCACACGGCTGGACAGCCAGATCAAGAGTGAAAAAATCGACCTGCGCCGCAGCGTGCTTTTGCGCCGACGCGGCCTGATCGAGCGAATGATCGGCGATTTTGACGCGGCGCGCGGCAGCCTGGAACAGGCGCTCAAGCTGGTGCAAAATGACGACGCCGGGCCGCTGGAGTCAGAAATTCTCAGCTATCTGGCGCTGACCGCCAAAGACGGCGGCGACCTGAACGCGGCGCGCGAATACAAACGCCGCGCCCTGGCGCTCAGTCCCAAAGACAGCCTGAGCGTCCTGCGCGATCGCCTTAAAAACATCATGTGACAACAGAATCGAAACCCGGCGGGAGCGCTGTCAGCGCTCGCCGGGCTGAATGACAAGCCAGACAGTATTGACGTGCTCGGCAGTGCCGCCCGTGACCAGTTGTGAGCCGCCCGCCTGCGCTTCCCGCGCCATGCGGCCCGGCGAGACCTGCACGGCGGCATTGCTGTACTGTTTCAGCGCCGCGGTGATCCGCCGCAGGCGCGACTGTTTTTCCTTCTCGTCTGAAGTCCACGCACCCGGGTAGATCACCCCGACCAGCGCGGCTTCCCGCAGCAACTCCGCATGTGATTCAATTTGGCGCTCCAGCGCGCCCGCCTGCAGGTCCAGCCCGATGCGCACCTGGGTTCCGCTGGTGTAGTTGGACGTTGTGATCTGGCGAAACCTGATGTAGACCGGTTCGGCCTGCACCTGGGCGGCGCGGTCCGGGTACACCGCAAAACGAGTTACCACCGCATCGTCCCAACTCAGAATGGCCGGCATGAGCTCGGTCGGAATTTCCCAGATGTAGTCCCGCGGTCCGCCGCCGCCGTCAATGTCGAAGATCGTCAGCGCCGTATCGAGCGCGTGATGCGCGTAGAGACGCCAGCGCGGAATCTCGTTTTCAGTGAACACAAAGGGTGTAAAACGAACGGCGATCGGGCGGCGCACGCGCGGAACGTCGCGCAGCAGTTCTATCGGAGCCAGCAGGGCCGGATTACCGGTACTCAGGCGCGCCCGCACGGACGTATTCGCGTCGGCGGGCGAGCGTTCAAACACAACGCGTGCGCTGTCGACCGACCATGCGGACGAAAGGTAGTTGCGCAGAGCGGCGGCGACGGATTCATCCGCGCCGCCGACCGTCAGCCCGGCGTCGGGTAGTTCGCGCATGCGGCGGCCGATCGTGTCGATCACGCTCAGATCGCGGTCGGGGCGCGCCAGCTCGCGCAGCACCTCCATGTTTGGAAGATGCCGTTCGCGCGGGAAGTCGGTTGCATGCCAAAGCGGTGCAATGGGAACAATAACACGTTCGCGCGCCTGGTCCATGTCGAGGGCCAGGCTGGCGCCGACGGAGCCGTCCGCACCGACGAATTCGGCTTCCAGCGCGACGACCATGTGCTCGGCGGGCGCGGGAATGCGACGCAGCCAGGTTTCACTGACAACGGTGCGCTCGTGGATGCGCAGGGGACTGAGCGTATCGCGTTCGATGATTTCGGTTCGGTTTTGCAGCTCAAGGACTTCGGCGGCCAGGTTGGCGGCTATCCGCGTGGTGGTATCGCGCAGCAGGAGAGTGTCCCGCAGGACGGTCGGCGGTGTGGGCGCGGCCGGCGACCAGGCGACGCGGAAACCGGCATGAGCGACGCGCACCTGCCAGTCGATTTCGCCGTTCAGGCTGAAACTGCGCGGCTGAAAGTGAATTTCGGGGCTGATGCTGAGCGAGCGCTGCTCGTCCAGAAAAACATCGTAGGCCAGCGCGACATCCAAGCCGAGGATCGTTTCGTCGAGGTCGAGATTGTGATTGTCGTCGTCGATCACGCGGCTGTCGCCGCCTTCGGGAAACTCGGCGCCGTCGGGCGCCAGAATCGTTTCGGTCTGATCGTATTGATGCCCGGTGGCGAGCAGGAGTTGCGGTCCGGAGCGCAGATGCCAATTGCCGGCGCGCAGGTCGAGCCAGGCCGTGAGCGTGAGCGCCTGCATGCTGAGGTCCACCAGATGTTCGTTTTGTCCTTCCGTCGGCACACCCTGCACGATGAGCGAGGTGGTTTCGATGCTGCTAAACTGCGTGCCGTAATTGCCGAAAGCGGCCTCGACGCCTGCGCTGAGGCTCAGGTCGGGACTGAAGTGGATTTCGATGGGAGAAACGGCTGCGGCGATCATCGGCATGCTGCCGAATGTGGGCTCAAAAGCGGGAGCCCCGGGAGGCAGATTGGGCGCATCCGCACCAAAGGGCGAACCCGAATGCAGGTACAGGCCGAGACCAGCAAAAAGCTCAAACCGCCAGCGAAGCTGAAGCGGCTCAGGGTAGACGTCGGAGCGAAAGGTATTGTCGGGCTCGGGCTGCTGCGCCGCGCCGGCCGCACAGAAGAGGCACAGAAAGAGGAGAGTCAGTCCAGCGATGCGCCGCCGCCTGTGAGTCGGAACATGTGCGTGAAAGTCCATCGGCGCAAATCTAGCGATTTGCCCGCGATTGAAAGCTGATGAATTGCGCTACAGACGCCAAAAAGCTTTCATTTCCGCGTTGAGGGCCTTGAAATCGATGACGCCGCCGTGGAGTTTGAGGTGCTCCAGAATGACGTAAGCGCGCTCGGCCCGTTTGTGCGGACTTTTGACCTTGCCGGCGATGTAGAGGAGGTTGCGCTGTTTGCCCGGCGTCAAAGCGTGAAAAAGGCGATCGCCTTCGGGATCATCATCCATGGCGGCACGCAGCTCGTCGGGCATTGGCAGGCCGTATTCGGACGTGTCCGCCGCCAGCGACACCGCCACGACGTCGCCCTCCTGCAGGCCGAGTTTGCCGCGGTGTTCCTTGTTGACGTTGATGAAGTGTTCGCCCTCGCCCTTCGGCATGAGTGCGCACTGGAATTCAACGCTTTCATTGAGCGTGCAGACCACGCGCGTGCCGCCGCCTTTGATGAAATGATCGGCGACATCACGCGGAACGTCGAGGAAGTAATACCAGAGTTCGGAGTCGAATTTTTGCAGCGGGGTCAGGAATTCCATGGCTGATGGCTGATGTCGAAAAAGGGAGTTGATTGCCGCGGTCAATGTACGAAATCGGCGTAGACGTGCATGGGCGGGTTCCGGCCGGCGCGGCGGTTCAGCGCTTGATGATACTGCGCGTCATTGCGTGCGGTCCGGCGGCCAGGCGCAGGTAGTAGACGCCGCTGCGCAGCGCATCCAGATTGACGTCAAAGAAAAACGTTCCCGGCGCTGCGGGCAGTTCGGCGTCGAGCGTCATGACCGTGCGGCCCAGGTTGTCGAGCAGGTCCAGCGTGGCCGGCGCTTCGTCGAAAAATCCTTCGACGCGCATCTGGTCGACGACGGGATTGGGCGAGGCGTGCAGCGCCAGCGCGCCTTTGTTGCTGTTGATGTAGCGATTGCCGCCGACGCGCCAGATGTCTGTTATCACCAGTTCCGCGTCGCTGCATTGGGTCCGGACGTCGAGGGGCTGACCGTTTTCAAGCCACTGCATGCTTTCGCATTCAATTTGCAGGCTGCCGCGCTCGACGCTGCCGAGCGCGCTGATACACTCGAGACTGAAGAGCTGCACGCCCGCCTGCGGCGTCACCGGCAGGCCGCTGAGCGTGACGTACTGGCGTCCGGCGATGATGGGACCGCGCCGGGCGGGGTCAACGGGCGTCAGCAGGTCGGCATCAAAATGCACGATCAGATCGACGGTCAGGTTGCTGCGGGCGGCCAGGTCGCCCGAGACGAAGTCCAGCAGGGCGGCGAGGTTCACGTTTTTACCGGATTCGGTTTCGAGCGGCAGCATGGCGACGGCGGCCGAGTCATTGCTGATCACGACCGGTTCGAGGCCCGTGCCGGCGAGCCCGGCGAAGAGCTCACCTTCGGCAAACTGCAGGCGCAGCGTGGCCGCGTAGTTCACGGCCGCGTCGGGACTGAATTCAATCGGCAGCGCTCTCGTTGCATTCGCGGCCACAACGATGGGCAGATCGGCTGTGAACAACAGGCTGAAGCCGGCGCCGCCGACGCTGAAACTGGCGTCCGTCAGCGTGACGGCGTCATCGCCGTTATTCCGCACCTGGAGGTTGAGCGCGGCGGCCAGGCCGACTTCGACCTCGCCGAATTCAAGATCGTCGACGGCGACGTCGTCCAGATTGCTCTCATCTTCGTCTTCGAGGTCGAGCACCACAACAAAACCGTCGCGGTCGCCGCCGAAGTCCGGTTGGAAAGGGTTGGGGCCGAGCGGCAGTCCGGACGACTCGGTCGTGCCCGCGAGGGCCAGAGTCTTGTCGTCCAGAAAAAAGACGGCGGCGGGTTCGTCGCGCAGGGCAGTCCCGAACATACCGAGCGTTTGCGGCGCGCCGCCGGCCGGATCAAAGACGGAGACAAACACGTCGCGGTCGCCGCCGTAGCTGAAGGGCCAGGCGTCGGTGGGCGTCAGGGCGGAGGATTCGCTGTTGCCGACGAGGGCGATGCGATTCTGCGCGTCGACCGCGATGCGCGGATTTTCTTCCCTGCCGCTACCGCCGAGCAGCCAGGTTTGTTGCGCCGCGCCGCCGGCGTCGAGCACGGCGACAAAGAAGTCGTCCTCGCCGTTGTTCAGCGTGCCGAAGTCGCCGTTGCGCGCGGGCAGGTTCGTCGACTCGGTTGTACCGGCGAGCAGCAGGCGGCCGTCGGCCAGGCGCAGCAGCGCGGCGGCTTCGTCATCTTCGTTGCCGCCGAAACGCAGGGCGTAGTTGCGCGCGCCGTCGCTGCGAAAGCTCGCCAGGAATACATCGACTTCAACCACGCCGCCTGGCGACGAAAAGGGGAAGTCGGGCGAGTCGGTATTGCCCGCCAGCACAAAATCGTTGCCGGCGGCGGCAATCGCGCGGCCTTCGTCGTTTTCTTCGCCGCCCAGGAAACCGCAGCTCAGCAGGCTGCCGCCGTCGGCGGCGACGGCGCAGAAAAAGGCGTCGCGATCGCCGTTATGCGTGGGGTCGTAGGCCTGCTGGGTCGGAAACCCCGTGTCGGACTCGCTCGAACCGGTCAGGCCGATGCTGCCGTCGGCCGCCACGGCCACGCCATTGAGTTCTTCATCTTCTTCCCCGCCGAACTGCACAAACCAGTTGAAGCTGCCGCCATCGGCCGCCAGGCTGAGCACAAAGGCGTCGCGGCTGTTGTCCTGTGTGCCGTACTGTTGGGCGGGCAGGTTTTCCGAATCTGAGTCGCCGGCCACGATGATATCGCCGTTGGCGGCCAGCGCCAGGGCCGTGGCGCGGTCGTCGCCGTCGCCGTCGATCAGCGTGGACCAGATGATGGTCGATGCGTCGGCGGAAATGCGCGCCACAAAAGCGGCGTCGGGATCCTGCATGTTCTCCTGCGCCGCGCCCGGCGTCGTCGGGAAGAGTGCCGAGGCTGTTGCGCCGGCCACAATCAGGCTGCCGTCGGGCGCGCGCAGCGCTGCGAGAATTTCATCGCGCTGCAGGCCGCCCAGGTAGGAGCCGGCCGTCAGCGACTCGGCGTCGAGGCGGACGGGCAGAAGGACCGCCGCTGCCGAGAGCAGGAGCAGAAGGATGTTTGTGGAGCGCAATGTGCGTGCGATGTTTTCAGGCATGGTTTGGGTCCGTTTTGGCATTCAACTTAGTGAATCCGCACAAAAGGAATGGTTTCGGCGCGGTCGGCGCTGCGCAGTTGCAGCAGATACGCGCCCGGCGGCACAAGCGCGCCGTCGGCGGTCCGTGCGTCCCAGCGCCAGTGCAGCGCGCCGCCCGCGTCGCAGCGCAGGTCCTGCGAGAGAATGGTCGCGCCGTCGACGCTGCTGACAGTCAAATGAATGTTCTGCAGCGGGCTGAACGCGGCTTGCAGTTCAACCTGCTCGCGGCAGGGAAGCGGTCCAACTTTCAGGTGGGCGCTGTGCGCCAGGTCGACGACGGAAGAGATGACGTCCGGCGCCAGGCCGCGCGCGCTGAGCGCCACGCGGTGCGCGCCCTGCTCAAAAGTCAGCACGAGCTGAGCGTTGAACGCTCCGGTGTCGGACGGCATGAACAGCAGGTCCAGGTCCCAGGTTGAGTTGGCGTCGATCATCAGCGGCAGTTGCGGCAGCGGCGCGGCGAGACTGAAAGCCGCCGCGTCCGGACCTTCGAAGCTGATTGTGCTGAGCGTGCGCGCTGCGCCGGGATTTGTGAGGTGGAGCTGCGTCGCGCTGCTTTTACCGGCGGGCGTGTCCACAAAAGCTTCCAGCTCGGAGCTCAGTTCAGCCATGTTTTCGTCCTGCGCCGTACCGCGCAAGGTGATGCTGTAGGTTTCATCGCGGTTGTGGATCAGCAACTCGGCCGTGCCGCTGAAATCGCCGCTTTCGGTCGGGACAAAACGCAGCAGGAAGTCGTGCGAGTCGCCCGGGCCCATCTCAATCGGCAGCGGCACGGCGGACTCGACGGTGAAAGGCGACTCACCGGGCATGCCCGCGATCGTGAGTTCTTCGAGCGTGAGCCCGATGTCCAGCGGGTTGCTGACGGAGAGGATTTTTTCAGCGGCGCCGGGCAGCGTGACGACGCCGAAGTCGATGACGTCGGCGCTGAGCGCGGCTTCGGGTTGCACGCCGACGCCGCGCAGTTGCACAACGGGCGGATTGTCGACGTTGGCGACAAACTGCAGCGTGGCTTCGCGCAGACCTTCGGCTGTGGGCCGGAAGCGCAGCGAGAGGTCGCCGCTTTCGCCGGGTTCCAGGCTGAGGGAGTTTTTGCCGTTGATGCGAAACTCATCGGCGGCCGTGCCGCTGAGCGTCATGTCGTCGATTTCGAGCGGCGCGTCGCCGGTATTTGTGATGAAGGCGCTCAGATCGACGTCGAGCTGGTCGTTGATTTCACTGCGGCCGAGGTCGACCTGCAGCGACGCGACATCGAGCACGGCGGCTTCACCGCCTGTCGTCTCGCCGCCTTCGCCGCGCAGCAGAATCGGGCCGGGCGCAGTGAAGTCGCCCTGGAGCACGGCCTGCGCGGCGTGAGCTCCGCTGCGCGTCGGTTCAAAACGAAACCGCACGGAAGCGGACTCGCCCGGGTCGAGTTTAAAGCCGCTTTTGCCGCCAATGCGGAAGGCGGCGGCGTCCGCGCCTTCAATGGCGATGTCATCGATTTCGACGCGGGCGTCGCCCGCATTGTGAATCAGTCCGTCGACCTCGATTTCGGACGACTGGGCAATTTCGACCGTGCCGAATTCCACCAGGGTGGTACTCAGTTCAAGTTGGGCAAAAGCGGGCAGGACGCCGCAGATTCCGCAAATCAGCAGCGCCGCAAGGTAACGCAGGGATGTAGTACAGCAGGCCATCATTGGTCCTCGACAGAAGTTCAGTTGGATGTTAAAATAACCAGGGGCTGATCCGGATCAGAGCGCCGCATGAATACCGATGTGAATCAATTGTTACAGCGGCGGGGCTTTCATATGGCAAACATTTGAAGCGATAAAAACTCGCCGATTGACTTTTGCGGCTGTTACTTTTGCCGCTGTAATCCGGGGAGCCATTGACCCCTGAAGAATGTGTCGATAACTCCGACGTCAGTGGCAGGGTAGCGATGGGCTTGCGCAGTATTTCAAAAGTGTACGATGCCATAGGTGACCAGGGTTCCGAAATACAACCTTTGTACAAAGTACTTGACATTCAAGGACCATTTGTCGAAGGCGCGCATTCTCTGGCGGCCATTCGACTGGCAAATATCTTCTTGGAAAAACAGTTATTGGATAGCGCCGAACTGTACTACGCACGCGCCGAATACCTGGGAAGCCCATTTGCCGACGGCGTTCTCGATGACATCGATAAACTTCGAGACAAGCTTGGTCTTCAACATGAAGATAAAATGGCAATATTGAGCCGTTATACGCAGTTCGAACCATCGCCTGCACTGGAAGCAATTGATGGAAAGATTAAAACACTTAGCGGAGCCGTGGAATATAGCAGCAGCAACCCATTTTTCTGCTCTTTTCCTCGGTTGACTGTTCAGTGTGCACGGAATACATGCCCGGTTTGTATAAGACATTGATTACTCATTTCCCGGCAAACAAGGCAATTATTGCGTCTGAAGACAGCCCTGAAATTATTCGGCAACTCTACGGTGAACATGTCCTGATCGCACCCCTGACTCGCGAGCTTGCCGCGCGACATCAAGTCCAAATGTTGCCATCAATTCAGGTCGTACGCAATAACAATATCGAGTTAAAACGCCCGAGTGTTTCCGCGACTACAGCCGAGCAACTTCTGCATATGTTTGGACCGGAGGCGGCAGATCGGCAGTGTTAACCACGCCGAAGAGCCTGATATTCATTGTCGGTCACAGCATATTAACCACAATGTTAATAGTACCTTTGCCGGTACTTGCGGAGCGAGGACTCACTTCCATTGATTCAAACGCGGCCGTGACAGCCAGCATTGGCTCCCGACAGAAGTTCGGCAGATGTTAAACAAATGAGAGCTGAGATATTATTGCCGGCAACGGAAACTGCGGCGGCCAGTGATAAAAGCTGCCGATGGGTTGCATTTTGTTGAGAACCATTCTCGATTTTTTCTATACTTTCAGTTCGAAACTGCCAAAATTCGAATAATCAACGTAACCAGACGGGATGAATCTATGAGTACAGCAATTATCATTGGGTCCGTGGCGCTGCTCGGCGGCGCAGCCATCCTTCTGCGCGGCAAACTGAACCGGCCCGAAAACCAAATATACATACTGTTTGTGCTTGGTTGTGCCGTTGCTTTTTTTGTTGCCAGTGCGATATTCGATGACACAAACCGCTTGTACTGTATAATGTTTGCTCTGGTTGGTTCTGGAATAATGTTCAGACGTGCCAAAATGCACAGGTTGATCCTGAATATTGGCTCAGGCAAACATGATATATGACATGTAAACAAACCCTGAGGGAGCCCCCGCGGCGAAGGTCGTGCGGGGTTTTCTCTTTGTTCTCCCGGCAATAGCTATTACACGACATACTCTGCGTCGCAGCGAATCATTTACGAGGACTACATGACTACGCCACAGTTCCCCCTTTTGTTTGTCATCCTTTTCGGGTTGTCAATTAATGCCGTTGCCGACGAATTGCCAAACGAATATGCACTTCCATCTGCTGCAACCTACGACGCCGACGTGACAACACGCATTATCGGTCGCGCCGGAGATGAGAATGTCCAAATGAACCTTGCCATTGGTTGCGCTTTTGAAACAACGCTCAAGCCCGGTGCGATCAGCAGCGATTCCATGACAATTCACGGCACACTGCACAATGTCCAAAACACCGGGCCGCGCAATCCGGTCAATCCCGCCGCCGGCGACACAACGATTGCAATCACAAGTCTGGAAGGCGCGCAATTTGTTGCCGTGTTAAACAGATCTGGTCGGTGTGACGACATCCGGTTATCGGATTCGACACTCCGGGGCAGAGTCACAAATCCTGCTCAGCTTGACAGGGACGGCAGGGCATTGTTAACAGTTGTTTCACTCATCAAGGAGGCAATGTTCTTTCCGCTCCCGAATACAAGCGGAAAACCCGGCAAAGAGTGGAGCCTTGAGCGAGCCGATACAACCGTCAGCGAAATCGGCAACATAGTGACCAACTCCACGCGGGTCATGCGCTACACACGCGCCATCGATTCCGCCGGATTTAAACTTGCGGAGATTCAGTTTACAGCCGAAAACCCCACGGTTAACCTGACAGGCGGCATGATGTCAATGTTCAGCTCAATGATGAAGATGGACAAGCTCGATGTACGCAACAGCGGAAGCGTTCTCATCGACCGAGACGGCGGGGCCGTGGTTGCGGCCAGTTCCACAAATACGGTTCGCATGGTCATGAGCACAAGGCAGGAAGAAAACACTTCGCCGATTGGTTCCGGGAAGGATGTGTTTGACTTTGAGACAATAACCACGTACGCGATTCGCCGGAAGTAAATTTAACAGGACACAGGTTGGTGGATTGCATAGCCGGCCGGCCAGATTAAACAACATGTTGTGAATGTGCGCCGGGTGCTTCGATGTTTATCGCCAGGTAAAGGCGATTGTGCTACGTCACTCCAACTGCGACCGTGCCGAGTTCCACCAGACTGGTACCCAGTTCACGTTGGGCAAACGCGGGCAGGACGCCGCAGATTCCGCAAATCAGCAGCGCCGCGAGATAACGCAGGGATGTGGTACGGCAAGTCGCCATTGGTCCTCGACAGATGTTCTTTGTGTGTGTTGAACTTCGATCGCCGATCCGGATCGGAGCGCCGCATGAATACCGATGTGAATCAATTGTTACAGCGGCGGGGCGCGTTTTCAGCGCCTGTAACAATCGCCGATCTTCTGTATTCCCGCCGCACAGACACAGAAAAACAAAGGACGGCAAAACCATGTGCGAACACAACAAAACAAACGGCGAGGCGGCGGAGGGCGGATGTTCGCGCCGCGGTTTCCTGCAACGCAGCGGCGCGCTGTTGGGCCTGGGCCTCTGCGGCGGCACGCTGATGAGCCTGCTGCAGGCATGTGAAAATGAACTGACCAAATACCCCGACGTCATCGCCGGCGGCGGCAAAGGCATCGAGATCGACGTCATGGCCGAGCCGGACCTGCAAAGTGTCGGCGGCGCAATTCAGCGCAGTCTGGGTAGTTTCAACGGCGGCAAACCGGTGACAATTATCCGCGCGGAGCAGGAGCGTTTCCTCGTGCTCAGCGCCGTCTGCACACACCAGGGCTGTACCGTCGCGCCGCCCGGAACGCCAGGCGGGAGCATGGTTTGTCCCTGTCACGGGGCGGAATTCAGTCCGGCCGACGGCGCGGTGCTCAAAGGCCCGGCCGAGCAGAACCTGAAAGTGTTTCCCTCGTCCTACGATGCCGCCGCGGGCATCCTGACGCTGAATTCTGCGGGAGGAGGCGGTCCCGAAATTCCCCTGGCCGAGGCGACGCTGTTGCTCTCGGACTACCCGCAGTTGCAGGCCGTCGGCGGCGCGCTGAAAGTGGCGATCCCGCCCTACAACGACGGGCGCAAGGTGATTATCATCCGCCGCGCGGCGGATCAGTTTCTGGCGGTCACGTCCGTCTGTAGCCACAATCAATGTGAAATCAACCTGCCCGCCGCCCCGGCCGCCAACATGGTCTGCCCCTGCCACGGCGCGGAGTATTCCAGCAGCGACGGCAGCTGGCAGGACTCGCCGCAGACGGCGTCCGACCTGCAGGTTTTTGCCACCAGTTATTCGGCTGAAAATGACAGCCTGACGATTTCTTTTCCCGTTTCAGCCTGAGCGGGCGGATTTACGTGATAAGCGGAAACGCCAGGCGGAACATGGTTTTGCCCGGCTCCGAGCGGACTGCGATGTCCGCGTCGTGGTTGCGCATGATGCGCTGCACGATGTCGAGCCCCAGGCCGGTGCCCTCGTTCATGCCTTTGGTGGTGAAAAAGGGCTCAAAGATGTTGTCGATGTGCTCGGGCGCGATGCCCTTGCCGTTATCGATCACACAGACGACGGCGTGGTCGGCTTCGCGCGCGGCCTGGATTTCCAGTTTGCCGCCGCCGTCCATCGCGTCGATGGCGTTGTCGATCAGGTTGGTCCAGACCTGATTCAGCTCGCCCGGCATGGCCATGATCGGCGGCAGGTCCGCGGGGATGTCGACGGTTGTTTCGATCGCCTTGCCGCGCAGCTTGTGGCCCAGCATGGTCAAAGTGTTGTCGATGCCGGCGCGCAGCTGCGTCGGCGATTTATCCGCCGCCTGATCCATGTGCGTGTAGGACTTGATCGAGCGCACGAGGTCGGCGATGCGTTTGGACGCCTCCTGAATGTCCGCCGCCAGTTTTTCCGAGGTCTGCACGTCTTCCAGCCAGGCCACCACGGGCTGCAGAAACTCCGGGCCCACCTGTTCCAGCACCGCGTCCAGCTCCTCCGTCGTCCAGTCGAATTCCGTCAGCGTCTCGGCTATCAGGTCCGCGTCTTCCACCTCGTGATCGTCCAGCCAGTCCAGCAGCTCGTCTTCGCGCGCACTGCGCTCCATCAGCGAATAATCCAGCTTGACGCCTTTGTCGATCTTGGTGAAAAGGATGTCGTTGACCGTGTCGACCTGCGCATCGCTCAGGCGGATGGACGTGACGGCTTTAAACTTTTCGGGGATGGCGCGCCAGTGTTCGCGCAGGGCCTGGGCACTGCGGACGACGGCGGAGGCGGGGTTGTTCAGTTCGTGCGCCAGCCCGGCCGAGAGTTTGCCGAGCGCCATCAGTTTGTCGTTCAGTTGCTCGGTTTTGGTGAAGTCGCGCACGCGCGTGAGCATGCGGTGCACCAGGGCCTCGACCAGTTCGTGCTGCGTGCGGATCATCTCGGGAAAGCGCGACTCGTGCAGGCGCAGAAAACGCGTTTTTTCCAGCGTTTGCCCGCGGCCCGTGGCGTCTTTCATGCGCGAGTAGGGCAGCTTGCCGCTGACGCCGCGCTCGAGTTTGCCGGCCGATTTCAGTTGGCCGCCATAGCGCAGACTGAGCGACATCGACCCCTGCAGAATGATAAACATGTGGTCGACCGGATCGCCGATATCAAAAATTGTCACGCCGCTTTCGACGGTGCTGAACTCGGAATTTTCCGCCAGCCAGCGCAGTTGTTCGCGCGGCACTTCGGTGAACGGCTCGATTCCGCGCAATTCTTCGACTATCGTTTCTATCGTCTGCATTGTGTGTTCCCGGCTTGTCCGTTGCGCCTTCGTTTTGTCGGGCGTTTCTGCCGTAAACGCCGTTGCCGTCCCGCGATTGTGTCGCGGCTTTCCGTGCTCCGTCCGCGCTTACTGCCGCTCGCGCAGGAGAGCCTTTCCGGTCTTTTTGCAGCCCTTTTTGTTTGTCCTTGTGTGCGGCGCGATGGGTGGGTGTACCTGTCTCCGAGCGGCGCGGTGGGTGGGTGTAAAGGGCATGACATTCCCGACTGCATATATTCTCCACGACTATGGGCGGCGCCGACCAGATCTCGATATCTTGTGCGATAAGAATCGGGTAGTTCGAGCTCATCCCCCCAATAGATTTTACGTTGCTGCCGATTACCACCTCCTTCAGAGCATGGTGTCTTATGACATAAGAGCACATGATGCAGGGCTCGTGCGTTGTGTAGAGCGAACAGTCGGATAAATCCTTTCTGTTTAACCTGGAGACGGCGTCGCGCACCGCCTCAATTTCGGCATGGCATGTAATGTCGCCCCTGGATTTACCCGCTTCGATGCCCTGACCTGTGATTTTTCCGTCTTTGACGATGACAGATCCCACGGGCGGATTGCCGGCGGCCATCGCTTTGCGTCCCAGTTTGATGCAATGCCGCATATAATGTTCATGGCACTTCATGACCACCTCAAACGCCTATTTCGGATTGAAGGGTGAATAGTCGACCAGCTTCCAGGAGATACCTTTGAGTGCGTCTGCCTGAATGCACTCGGCAACTATTAACTTCCAGAATCGTTTTGTGCCGCCGGTCCACTCTTCAACGTCTTTTTCATCCCATATAATTTCGGCCTTGCCCGTGATCTGAAGCGTCCGGCCCTTCTCAAAGTCCACAAACAACAGTCCGGCTTTGGGATTTATCGAGAAGTTCCCCAGCGTATTAAACATGCTGTTGCCGCGATAGTCCGGTATGTTCAGAGTGAGATCATCCAATACTTCGACAAATCCCGGATTTCCGCCTCGATGGGAAACATCCATGTTTTTATTGCCATCTGAGCTTCCGACAAAGAATGTGTCGGAGTTTCTGATCCATTCTTGCAATTCAGTCGTCAGGCGTGAATCTCGGACAATTGAGTGCCCGGTCTCCGTATGGGATGGTGTTACTTCAATTTCCCGACGTTGGATATATTTGGGGCAGTTGGGATAGGCCTGTTCTATTGAAATGAGCAGATCATTTTTGTTAATAGAAACGGTGCCGTTTACTCTCAGTCTTTTTCTGCTTGTCAAATCGATGAAGAGCAAGCCGATTTTTCGCTCTTTCTCTATGTTTTTCCAGACGATGTCTGATTTGCTGCTGACCACTGAAGGCAGGTGGATTTTAATGTTTCTTTCGTCTGTCGCGCGTACGAAGCCCGGCCGCCCCACCAGCATGGATGTCCAGATATTTCTTTCCTCATCCTGACTGCTCACAATGACCATGGTCTGCTTGTCAATAAAGTCCAGAGCCCTGGCAGGCATGGAGTTTTTTACGATGGCTCCGACGCGCCTCGCGATGTCGCCCTCGCCGACCCGTTCCTGCACTTGCAGTTCCCCATTGTGAAAAGGCGATTGTGCCATTCTGTTTCTCCTTTGTGGTAAACAATCCTGGAATTTGAAGCCGCCTGTATTTACAGGCGGCTTTTGACGATGCTTCAGAACAACAGAACCTGATATCCCTGTTGTTGAAGTCTGTAGAGGCTTGGCAAACCACTGGTGTCGGGGACCGCGTTGTCTTTGACCAGGTCAAATCCCGAGGGATCGGCTCCAAAAACAAGTGCGCACGCGGATGAGACGCCCTGGATTTTATCCTCGACGGCTTTGAACAGGCCGTGGACGGGATGGTCTTCTTTTTGAAGCACTTCCGGCCATCGCGTGCCCGTGCCCTGAAAAAGGATCGTTACATCCTCTCCGGCATTCTTAAAATCATACGCCACGGCCAGGCCGTTGAACACGCGGCCGAGCGCCTCGTCGGAACCCGTTTTTGGATCTGAGAGAATGACGATTGCAGCTTTCTTCATAACAAAGCGTCCTTTTGACTATAACCGGTAAAAGTACATATGAGCGGTTATAACGGAGCTGTTGTTTTTTTAGTTCCCACCTTTTGAAATATTTTCGATGGCTGGGATCTTTTTTGCCGAGCGCGGAAGACGCAGTGAATCGATTGTTTGTAGTTTCCTTTCAAAAAGACGAGAATACTTTCCGGTGCAGGACTCGAAATTCTTTTTTATCGGCAATAGCCTTAGTCTTGATTTCATTAACACACTGGTGGTGGAGAATCAGCAGAACGTTGACCGGCTGGCCGACTTTGATGATGTTGCCGACTGGTTACATCAGGCCGGGGTGATCTCTGCCGATGACAAGGCCGACCTTATCGGCAAGTGGCATGGTACTCCCGCGGGGGTATCCGCGCTGAAAGAGGTCCGGCAATTCCGTGCGGTTCTCAGAGGCATGATGGAAGGACTGGCGGCCGGCAAGCAACTTGAAGCCAGTGCAATTGAAGAAATCAACTGCGTGTTGCGTCACAGAACCGGCTTTGAGCATCTGCACTTTGAAGAGGGGCAGGTAAAGCTGAAATCTTGCTACTCGTTCGACCAGCCGGTTCATCTGCTTGTGCCAATAGCCAGGTCAACCGCCAGGTTCCTGAGTCAGGAGAACCTTTCTCTGATCAAAAAATGCCAGAATCCGAAGTGCATTCTCTTGTTTTACGACAGCAGCAAAAATCAAACGCGCCGATGGTGCAGCATGAAGATATGCGGCAACAGGATGAAGGCGGCTGCTCATTACAAGCGCAAAAAGCAAGAAGATCACTGATGGTTTCATTGCCGACATTCACAGAGGCAAATTTCAATCCAGGCTGCAAACTGATGGTTGGCACTGCTTGTTCGTTCAAATGCTCCAGGCGCGACGGCCCTTGCTTTGCCCGTTGCCTCTTCA
Organism: bacterium; assembly: GCA_030430495.1. Lineage (GTDB taxonomy): Bacteria > Bacteroidota > Ignavibacteria > Kapaibacteriales > UBA7675 > JAUIKM01. The sequence continues at coordinate 17,621 of JAUIKM010000056.1, forward strand.
CAGTTTTTCAGCATCTTGTAGTTTGAATATTCGGCTGTGATCCCGACGTTCGACGTTTTCCGACTTCACCCGGCGTTTCTGACTCTATTACCCGGAGCTTTCACATGCTGCGACTTTTCTGTTTGTCACTGTGTTTGGGACTGTTTCTGACACTGCGTCCGGCCGCGGCGCAGGACTACGATTTCAGCCGCATCGACCGGCTGCTGCAGGATTCGCTCGAACAGATAGCGGGGTTGGGCGGCGGCGTCAACCTGATGCTGTGGAAAGACGGCGAAATCATTTACCAGCGCAGTTTCAATAAAAACGACAAAGACTACTCGGAGACATCGCTGGCGCCGATCGCATCGGCCAGCAAGTGGCTGTCCGGCGCGGTGATCATGGCACTGGTCGATCAGGGCAAACTCAGCCTCGACACGCGCGCGGGCGACTTTTTCAGCGGTCTGGACGACGAGCACGCGGCGATGACGGTGCGTCAGATGTTCAGCCACACCTCCGGCATGCCGGACAACGACAACAGTTCGGTCGAGTGTCTGAGTCAGCGCAAGTTCGAGGGCGGGCTGGCGGGCTGCGTGGACGAGGTGTTGCAAGAAGATCTGGTGGCCGCGCCGGGCGCACAGTTCGCCTACGGCGGCAATTCGATGCACGTTGCGGGGCGCATCGCGGAGATCGTCTACGCGCCGGGGCTGCCCACGGGCGACGCCTGGGACAGCATGTTCGACGAGTTGATCGCCGATCCGCTCGGCATGGCGCGCAGCAGCTACGACGCTCCGCTGACGCGCGGCGACAACCCGCTCATCTCCGGCGGCGCATGGTCGACCGGCGAGGAGTACATGAATTTTCTGATTATGCTGTTGCAGGGCGGCGTGTTCGACGGCGAGCGCGTGCTGACGGAGGCGGCGATTGAGACGATGCTGGCGGACCAGACCGGCGGCGCAACGATTGTATACTCGCCGTACCAGCCTTACTTCCGGCTCGACCCGGCGCTGCCGGGGACGCGTTACGGCGTGGGCGTCTGGCGCGAGGTGCTGGACGAGAACGGCGTATTGACGGAGGCGAGCTCACAGGGCGCGTTTGGCTTCAGTCCCTGGATCGACCGCGAGCGCAACCTGGCGGGCGTGCTCTCGGTTTTTTCGACGCTGGGAGCGGTCTACCCGACCTACTACACGCTCAAGCAGATTATTCGCGAGGAAGTCCCTCTGGAAACCACCGCGGTGGAAGAAAACGAACCTGCGGGCGCGCCGTTTATTTACCCGCAGCCGGCTGACGGGTTTGTGCACATCGAGCTGAAAGAGCTGGAAATCGACGCGCCGCAGTTGTGGACGCTGCGGGCGCAGGACGGCAGGCTGGTGCGTTCGGGCGCGATACACAGCGGCGCATATGTTTTCGACATCGACCTGCGCGAACTGGCGGCGGGCGTGTACGCACTTAACATTTTTGGCGCGGCGGATTCGCGCATGGTTCGGCGGATGATCACAGTTCACTGAGTGACAAACAAGAGGGGTTTTAAAAAGTATTTGGAAAAGTGGAAAAGGCGCTTGTATCTTTGCAGCACTCTCATCGAGAACGACCGAGGGATCAGGCCCGTAGACGTCGTAGCAACCGGAGTCGGTGTTAAACACCGCTCGACTGGTGCTAAATCCTGCCCGAAGCGCATAGCCGGGGATAGATGAGGAGGCGTCACATTGCGAATTGCAATTGTGTTGAACCTCCCACTATCGGGAGGTTTTTGCGTTTAAAGGGAGAAGATGAGTGCATGCGTCGTCATGTGCGGATGATTCTTCGTGGTTTTCGATGAGTGTTAAACACAGAATACAAGTCGAAAACGGAGAATACCATGCACGCGCATACACAACTGGCTCTGACCGGACGCAATCTCGACAAACAATTTCTTTCCGTCTGCGCCCCCATCTACCAGACCGCCATTTTCCAGGCGGGTGACGGCGACAACCCCTACGACTACAGTCGCAGCGGCAACCCGACGCGAACGGCGCTGGAGCAGCAACTGGCGCGGCTTGACGGCGGCTGCGGCGCACTTGCGTTTAACAGCGGCATGGCCGCGATTTCAACTGTTTTGGGCTCTTTTGCGGCGGGTTCACACGTCATTTGTTCACACGACTGTTATGGCGGAACGGCGCGACTGTTAACACTCCTGGCGCAGCAAAACAAGGTCGACGTCAGCTTTATCGACACGCGCGATGAAGCGGCGGTGGAGGCGGCTATCCGCCCGACCACGCGCGCCATCTGGCTTGAGACTCCTTCGAACCCACTGCTGCGGATCAGCGACATTCGCAGCCTGGCGCTGCTGGCGCACTCGTTTAACATTAAACTCGTCGTCGACAATACTTTTCTCTCGCCTCTCCTGCAGCGTCCGCTCAATCTCGGCGCGGACATTGTTTTATACAGCACAACCAAGTACATCAACGGACACTCGGACGTAATCGGCGGGGCACTGGTGTGCCGCGATGAAAGAGACCTGGAAGAGTTAAGTCTGTTAACAAACGCACACGGAACGGGCGCGGCGCCTTTTGATTCCTGGCTGGTGATCCGCGGTTTAAAGACGCTGCCGATCCGCATGCGCCAGCACGAAGAGAATGCGCGCGCGCTGGCCGAATTTCTGGACGGTCACCCCGCCGTACAGCGCGTCAACTATCCCGGCCTGGCGACGCACCCCGAGCACCAGCTGGCATGTGAGCAGCAGAGCGGCTTCGGCGCGGTGCTGTCAATAGAACTGCGCAGCGAAGCGGCGGCGCGGCGCCTTTTGCGATCCGTGCGTATATTCAGCGTGGCGGTTTCCATCGGCGGCGTAGAGTCGCTGATTGAACACCCGGCGACGATGAGCCACGCATCCATGACCACGGAGCAGCAGGAGAGTGCGGGCCTGGGCGACAATCTGATTCGTCTTTCGGTCGGCATCGAAAACATCAACGACCTTATTGCGGATCTGGAGCAGGGCCTGGAGCAGCGCGACGGCCGGTTGACGGAATTGCTTGACGGCGTTTCGGCCTGGGAACTGTGAGAGATGCGGCTTCGTCATGCGGCTTCCCACGTGAGCGTGATTGGGCGTGGTTGTTTTCAACACGGCAAACCAAACGCAGAGGAACAAGAAATGAGCAGCGCAGATGTTAAAACACTGGTGTTAAACTATTTCACGTTCCGGCAGATTCGCGACTGGGAACTGATGGAGCGCAGTCTGGCTCCGGATTTCAGGTTCAACAGCGGCACGCATACGTTTTCTGATGCGGCGTCCTTTCTGGCCATGTGCCGTGAGGGGCCGGACTGGGAGTCGGTCAACCAGCTGGAGAGCGAGTTTACGGAAACACACGGCGTGATTTTGAACGAGGGCGTCATCCTGCCGAACCGGGCGAAGGTTCGCATGGCGGAGATCATTCGCGGTGCGGTCGGCGCGGTGCGGTCGGCGGAAGTGGCGTTTGCGGCGAGGGGCTTGTAAAGTGTTGATCTGCATGGGGTTACGGCTGCGGCGGTGCGGATTGGGAACGGATTGGACGCACCTCTCTGTTGATCTTGGGGTCCTCCCCGCCGCCGGTATGTTAAAAAGCAAGGAATTTATCCCGACCGGTGTTTTAGAGACGTGCATCCTCATGCGACGCCGTGTAAGACGTCACGCCGGTTACAACG
>JAUIKM010000014.1 GCA_030430495.1 bacterium
GGTACGATCAATCGTACGGCGCAGGGGGGCTACGTCTCTAAAACACCGGTCGGGATAAATTCCTTGCTTTTTAACATACCGGCGGCGGGGCGGGCGATGGGGCAGGCGGGCCCCTTGATCTCGCAGGGGTGCGTCCTGAAAATCCGAGCCAGGGAAATTGTTCCTGAGCGTCATCCATGTGCGAAGACCAATGTCAATTGTCTGCAGCAAATCGACTCCAACATCCAGTGCTATTCACCTGAGGCTCCGATCAGATTCGTCGCCGGGCCGATGATGAGTTCTCGTGCAGCAAATCGACTCCAACATCCAGTGCTATCCACCTGAGGCGTTGAGCAGGTTCGTCGCCGGCTCGATGATGAGTTCTCGTGCAGCAAATCGACTCCAACATCCAGTGTTATTCACCTGAGGCTCCGATCTGATTCGTCGCTGGCTCGATGATGAGTTCTCGTGCAGCAAATCGACTCCAGCATCCAGTGCTATTCACCTGAGACTCCGATCTGATTCGTCACCGGGCCGATGATGAGTTCTCGTGCAGCAAATCGACTCCAACAGCAGTGCTATTCACCTGAGGCTCCGATCTGATTCGTCACCGGGCCGATGATGAGTTCTCGTGCAGCAAATCGACTCCAGCATCCAGTGCTATTCACCTGAGGCGCCGGAGTTGCAAGAGGGCTCCGCCTCCGTTTTCGTCCCTATTTACACGAGTGTTAAACAAGAGGGTATCACCAAGTGGCCGAATACGCTCCACAGCTGAGAGGGACTGCGCCTTCCGAAGCACAACTCCACACCTGCCCGAACACTTGAACTACCACGCCCGCCAACAATCAAAAAAAACCTTGGAAATTCCTGCAGGCGACCGGCAGGAAGCCTGAAAAGTATATAAATGTTAATGCACATACATGGTGCCGACGGCAGGCACGAGCGGCAGTGAGTGGCAAGTTCCAGGCTTGCGATCCCACAGCCAGCGTTTAAAACAACAACAGCCCGACCAAATGGCGGGCTGTTTAAGAGTCGAAGCCGGATGCCGATGCGCGCCTAACGCGAAACGCCGAGCTTGCTGAAGATGTCGTTAACATCCTTTTGAACCTGCGGGTCCGTCTCCAGATAGTTTTCAATCATCTGGCAGGAGTGGATGACCGTCGTGTGATCGCGGTTGCCGAAGTGAGCCCCAAGCATTTTGAGCGACGACTTGGTCAGTTCCTTGCAGATGAACATGGCCACCTGACGCGCCAGCACCACGTGGTGTTTGCGCGTTTTACCCGTGATAAGTTCAACCGGGATGTCGAAGTGTTCGCTGACAGTTTCCTGGATGGAGCCGATTGAGATGACTTTGCGCGGTGTGTTGGACGCAATGCCGCCTACGACTTCCTTGGCCAGGTCCAGGTTGAGCTCGCGCGCGTCAAGCGAGACTTTTGCAAGAAGACTGATCAGACAGCCTTCGAGCTCGCGGACGCTGGATGTGACGTGGCGCGCCAGGAAGTCGAGCACGTTGCCCGGAATCTCGTCGCCGCCCTCGTCGGCCGCCTTGCGCTGCAGAATCGCCAGGCGCATTTCGTAGTCCGGCGCCTGAATGTCTGCCGTCAGACCCCACTGGAAGCGGGAGATGAGGCGTTCCTGAACGCCCTGCAACTCGCGCGGCGCTTTATCGCTCGTCAGGATGATCTGCGAGCCGGCCTGGTGCAGTGCGTTGAAGGTGTGGAAGAAGTTGTCCTGCGTCTTTTCCTTGGCGCTGAAAAACTGGATGTCGTCGACGATGAGGATGTCGACGTTGCGATAGAAGTTCGTGAACTCGTTGATTTTGTTATTCTGAACGGCGCTGACGTATTCCATCGTGAAACGCTCGCTGTTCGTGTAAACCACGCGCAGGTCGCCGTTCATTTTCAGGGCGGAGTTGCCGATGGCCTGAGCAAGGTGCGTCTTGCCAAGTCCGGTATCGCCGTAGAGGACGAGGGGGTTGTAACGCGTGCCGCCCGGATTTTTGGACACGGCCACGGCTGCGGCGTGCGCCAGCTGGTTGCTGTCCCCCTGAATGAAATTCTCAAAGGTATAACGCGGATTCAGATAAGAGGGCAGGTCGTTTTGTTTGTCGGCTCTGGGAGCCGCGGAATTGGGCAACGCCTTTTTGGGCGCTGCCGGCGCCTGGCGGAAAGCCGGGAGACGCATCGTCTGCTGCGGCGTTTCTTCCTCACTGGTGTCCATGACGACCTGATATTGCAGGCGCGATTCCGGACCGAGAATTTGTTTAATGGTTTTCTGCAGCAATCCGTAGTAGTGCTCTTCTATCCACTCATAGAAGAACTGGCTGGGAACCTGAATGGTCAGTTGGTTGTCCATCCAGGTTTTGGCGTGAATTGGTTCAAACCAGGTTTTGTATACGCGAGCATTGACGTTGTCCTTGATAATTGCGAGACAACGCGACCACATGGCCTGCGGTTCTGTTGGGTTATCAAGGTGCAAATGGCCTTCTTCCGGCATATTGCTGTTCACGTCTTTTCCGACCGCATCTTCAGTATCAGAGACAAAAAAGTCCATAGACTTAGAGCTCATAGTCTAGCCTTTTGCTCACCTAAAGCCGATTCAGTTGTGTCGATTAATTTGGGACGATGGGCCACGTCTTACAGCCGACTAAGTACGACGCTGCGCCGCCCGATCTGGAGCAGGGAAGCGAGCCATATCAGGCAGCTCCCTGGTAGGAATCAATACAAGCAAGGTGCGCTCTTGTTGAAGAACGCTGAAGTTTATCACTTTCCGTTTTCAGAGGCAAGCAGAATAATTTGCCGCGGGCGAATTAATGTCTTGCTGTCGATCATTGAAAGTTACTTCGACCATTTTCAGGAATTTCTACCCGTCGAGCCAATTTCGACGGATGCGAAGCGCCCCGGGAAAAATTGGGCTTCGAAAATACAAAAAACATGCTACTGTCCACGCCCCCGAGGGGATTTTCTCCTGAACTTTTTCGCGATGCGTGGTTTGAAGCGGAGTCACCGGGCTGTCGACATTCTGACAATCGCTGCTCGGCGGCTGTTCCGTCCCGGCGGACCCGAATCCCGACGCGCCGCATTCGTCGACTGCCCGGAGAATCTGCGGCGTCGCGCCAAATGACAAACAGGAAAATCAGACAAGAGCGTAAATCAGGGGCGCTTTCTGCGTAAAAAGCGCGAATCGCCGCCGCGTTGGCAGACTCCCGACAATTCTTCGTAATTTGATCGTCCCTTGCCTGTACCCGGTCCGACAGGCGGCATGCCCGGGACGTATGCAATCGAATGTAATTTTATGGCGGAAACAAGCGAAGAACAACGCGGAGAGGACGAAGGCCGCCTCGGGAACATGGGGTTTCTGGGCCATCTGGAAGAACTGCGCAAGCGGGTCATCTACGCCGTGCTCGGCATAGCCGGCGGGTGCATTATCGCCAGTCTCTTCGGCGAGTTCATCATCTCCGACGTCGTGCTGGCGCCGGTGCGCGACGCGGGTATGCAGATGCAGAACCTGCGCCCGATGGGACAGCCCTTCTTCTACTTCAAGATCATCCTGGTGGCGGGCGTTATAATCGGCTTCCCCTTTGTGCTGCACCAGCTCTGGAAATTCGTCTCGCCCGGTCTGTACGACAGTGAGCGGCGCTGGGCTTCGCGCATTACCTTTCTTTCGTCGCTCTGTTTTATCGTCGGCATCCTGTTCGCCTATTACGTCATGATGCCGCTCATGCTCGGTTTTGCCGCCAGTATGGTGTTTGAAGGCGTCAGCAACGATATTGAAATCAATTTTTACTTCAGTTTCCTGGCGATGACCGTCCTGAGTGCGGGCCTGATCTTTGAGCTGCCGATGGTCTCCTGGGTGCTGGCGCGCATTGGAATCCTCAAGCCCAAATTCCTGCGCACCTACCGGCGTCATGCCTATGTGCTCATCCTGATCATCGCCGCGATTCTGACGCCTTCGCCCGATCCGATCGGGCAATTGACCTTTGCCATACCCGTTGTGATGCTGTATGAACTGAGTGTGGTTATAACTAAATACGCTGCCAAACCCTCGCAGGAAGGTGAGCAGGCGGCAGTCTCCAGTTAGTCGAACCATCCTGGCAACCCATGGATCTCAAGCAAATCTCCAGGCCCGTCGCCGCTGAAATAGAAGAATTTACCAAGGTCTACCGCTCGCAGATCGATTCCAAGGTCATGCTGCTCGAAACCATCGTGCGCTATATGACCCGGCGAACCGGCAAACGCGTGCGGCCCATGCTCGTCCTGCTCAGCGCCGCCGCCTGCGGCAAAGCCGGACCGCGCAGTTATATCGGCGCAACCATGGTTGAATTGCTGCACACCGCCGCCCTTGTGCACGACGACGTCGTCGACCAGGCGTCGGAACGACGCGGTATCGCGTCCATCAACGCCGTCTGGAAAAACAAGGTGTCGGTTCTGTTGGGCGACTATCTGCTGGCACGCGGTCTTCTGGCCGCCGTCGATGCCGGCGAGTTCCGTTTTCTGCAGATCACCAGCCGCGCCGTGCAGCGCATGAGCGAAGGCGAACTGCTGCAAATTCAAAAGTCCAAGCTGCTGGACATCGATGAAGAAACCTACTTCAAAATTATAGGCGATAAAACCGCGTCGCTCATCGCCTGCAGCTGTGAAATCGGCGCGGTCAGCGCCACGGACGACGAGCAGGTGCAGGCCAACCTGCGCGACTACGGCGAGCTGATCGGCTGCGCCTTCCAGATCCGCGACGATATTTTTGACTACCTCGGCAGCGGATTCACCATCGGCAAACCCGTCGGCAACGACCTGAAACAGAAAAAACTGACTTTGCCGCTCATACACTCTTTTGCCAACGCACCGCGCGCCGAATCAAAGGCGATCATGAAAATCGTCAAGGGCAAACCCACGCGCGACGACGTCAAACGCGTGGCCCGTTTTGTCATGGATCGCGGCGGCATCGACTACGCCCAGAAACGCGCCCGCGACCTGGTGGACGAGGCCAGGTCGAAGTTGGCCGGGCTGCCGATGAGCGATGCACGCGCGGCGCTGGAGGCCTTTGCGGAGTTCACGATCGAGCGTTCGGCCTGACGGCCGTTAATTCCGGCTAACGTGCATTCCGGCCGGACGGCCGTTCTTTCGCGGCGCTGTTTGTTCAGTCGCTGTTCAATGGCTAAGTTTCCGCGCATCACGTCTGGATTTTCTGCGAGTACAAGCTAATGGCGCCTGAGCGGGGCATTTCTCCAATGTTTTTAATGGAAGCGGCCGAGTTGCTGAATCAATCGCAACCTGCCGCCGCATTCGACCTGTGCCGTCGGGGCCTGGCGCAGTACCCGGAATACGCCACCGCCTATCTTGTAGCCGCACGCGCGGCCGTCCAGCTAAGGGACTTCAACTCCGCCATTTCTCTACTTGCCGACGGCACACGCCGCTTTCCGCAGAACCGCTCACTCGCCCAACTGGCGGAGGATCTGGGTCGCCTGGATCTCGACGCCGCCCGCGACGTTTTTCCAAACCAGGAAAAGCCCATCTTGTTAGTCGACGAGATCGAATCAGCCGAATCTCAGGCCGGTCCCGCGCCTCTCGGCGATTCTACTGTGGAGCCTGCCCCCGAACCGGAAATCATCGAACCGGAAGACAAACAAGACGAAGTCATCGCCCCGGAAGACGAGGCGGCAGAATCGGAAGCCCCCGAACCGGAAATCATCGAACCGGAAGACAAACAAGACGAAGTCATCGCCCCGGAAGACGAGGCGGCAGAATCGGAAGCCCCGGAGCCGGAAATCATCGAACCGGAAGACAAACAAGACGAAGTTGTCGAACCGGAAGACGAGGCGGCAGAATCGGAAGCCACCGAGCCGGAAATCATCGCCCCGGAAGACGAGGCGGCAGAATCGGAAGCCCCCGAGCCGGAAGTCATCGCCCCGGAAGACAAACAAGACGAAGTCAGCGAGCCTGCCCCCGAGCCGGAAATCATCGCCCCCGAAACTCCGGCCAAAAGTCCCGGGCACAGTTCGCATCTGCGCATTATTGAGACCGCGCCCAACGATCGGCCGACGGGCAGCGCCTGGCGCAGCCGCAATATTCGACTGATTCCCGGGCTTGAATTCACGCCGCTGCGCTTTGAAAGCCACGCCGGCCGCACCTTTGACCGCTCTGTTTCGATGCCGGAGCCGCCCGCTTTTCCGAATATTTCCACGCCCCAGGAGGACCAGCCGCCGTCGGCGACGGACAGCCGCGCCGACGAAAGGCCGCCGGAAATGCCCCAACGCCGCGTGGAAGAATCGCAGGCGCGCGACAACCTGAAGGAATTTGCGCGGCAGATGCGCGAACTCAACAGCGCCTTGCCGCACGATGCAATCAGCGGTAAAAAAGCGCCTCAACCGCCCGTGCCGCGCATGGGCGAGCTTCCCGTCAGCGAGACGCTGGCTAATCTATATGTAGGCCAAAAAGCCTGGTCCGAAGCCATCCACGCCTTTGAAGTACTGGCACGGTACTACCCGGATCGCGCCGCCGAATTCGAGGCGCGCATCGCCGAACTGCGTGCAAAATCGAAGTAAAATCCGCCGCCACGCCTTTTTCCGCATACATTATTCTTCCCGTTCAGCAGCGCAAAAGTCGCGCTGACCCATGTGCTCATGCCGTTCAGTTTTAAAGCGATTGAAAAGTGGGAACGCCGTGTTAGACTCTGCTATGCGAACGGCCGGGAACGCGTGTCCGGCACTCGTTGATCTGTGAAGCGGCGCAATTGCCGTTCCATTCCCGCCCGGGCGGGTAAGGGAAGGCGTGTGTGGTGGAGGTCAAAACAGCCGGCGGCGGGGCGGCCCCCGTTGATCACGCAAAAAACCGCACTTTTTTAACTTATGCCCGCTCACACACCAAAACCGCCCGCTCAGGCGCTGAAACGGACCAATCATCCAACGCGATTCGCCCGGGCAAACCTGTAACAACAAACCGCCTTTTTGAGGTGATATTCTATTGCCGGGTTCGCATCTTGTGTCTCCGGTGTTTTGCGTATCACAGCGCGCGTCGGTACTGCCGCTCGCTCGCGGCGCCGTAAATTAATTGTGTGCGGCAGTGACGAAAACCGGCGCTGCGCCGTCTGCACAACTCCCGGTTGCTTCGCTACGGATAGGCTGAATTTCCGACAACGCCCATGTCCATCATTTCACGCTACATTCTTTCCGCTCATATTGGCCCGTTCCTGTTTGGATCGGTGACCGTGATGTTCCTCTTTCTGCTGCAATTCCTCTACAAGTTTGTCGATCAACTGGTCGGCAAGGGGCTGGGGCTGTGGATCATCGTGCAGTTGATCGGCCTCAACCTGGCGTGGATGGTCGTGCTGGCCGTGCCGATGGGCGTGCTCGTGGCTACGCTGATGGCCTTCGGCAATATGTCCGGCGCGAACGAAGTGACGATCATCAAATCCGGCGGCGGCAGTCTGATCCGCATGATGATGCCCGTGTCGGCGGCGGCCATCGCAATTTTTATTCTGCTCTTTCTGTTCAATGACAAAGTCCTGCCGGACGCGAACCACCAGGCCAAGATCCTGCTGCACGATATTCAACGCAAGAAACCGACCTTTGCCATTCAGCAAGGGCAGTTCAGCTCGGCGATAGAAGGCTACAGCATTCTCTCGCGTTCGATCGACTCCGTCGACGGAAGCATGCACGGCGTGACGATCTACGACAAAACCAATGCCAACGAACGGAGCATCATCTCGGCCGACAGCGGTTTTGTGGCCTTTTCATCCGACATGGGGCACCTGATTGTCAGCCTGTATCACGGAGAGATCCACCAGAGCAAAACGATGGATCCGAACGAATTCAGGCGTATCAACTTCGAGCGGCATCGCGTGGTGATGCAAACCAAGGGTTTTGAGTTCACGCGCTCCGAGTCCGACGTTTTTTCGCGCGGCGACCGCGAGATGCGCGTGGCCGATATGCAGGCGCGCGTAGATGAGAACATCAAAAAACAGAACAGCATCGATTCCAGCATCAACGCGCAGATGCAGAAACACTTTGACTTCCTCTTTACCGAGGGACCGGATTCCGTCGTGCGCCGCAGTTCCAATTTTGCCGAGAATCTGACGCGTCAGGAAGCGGCAGGCCGCGCCGAAAAACGCCTGCGCGTCATCCGTTCGACGCTGGAGGCGGACATTGCCATGCTGGCGCAGGAAAGCCGCGAAGAAAACCGTCTGCTGGTGGAAATCCACAAAAAATACGCGATACCTTTTGCCTGTGTCGTGTTTATGTTGGTCGGCTGTCCCCTGGGCATCATAACCAAAAAGGGCAACTTCGGCATCAGTGCGGCGATTACGCTGGGATTTTACATCGTGTACTGGGCCGGTTTGATCGGCGGCGAAAAACTCGCGGATCGCGGACTTATCTCGCCGATATTCATGTGGTTCGCCAATGTGTTGATCGGCGTGACCGGAATAATACTGACGCTGCGCGTCTCCAATGAAAACATGTCCTTTGGTTTCCTGCGCCGCGGCCGGCGCAAAGCGCAGCGCGACGGATAGTTCGGCGCCGCGCCGACGCGGCCCGTCGGTTCGACATTTCCGGCGCGCCGGCAAACAAGAAAATTCATAAAGCGTGCGGGGCACGCAATTCAGGCAGCAAACAGAAACGGACAAGATACATTGTCGAAGAAGAGAATGCCGCGGGCGAACCCTGTGGTTCTGATGTCGGCGCTGCTGGTGCTGGCGGCCTGTGCGACGACGCAGGAAAGCGAACTGACGACCGAGCATTCGCGAATCTGGCGTTTTTACCAGCCGGGTTCGGCCGATACCAACACGCTGTTCGGCACGATTCACGTGCAGGACGAGCGCGCATTCGGTGATGAAAAGCTGTTGCGGCGGCTGGTGCCGCGCCACGAGCTGCTGGCGATCGAGCTTCATCCCGATTCGCTGGGAAGCGCCAACCTCTCCAACCTGATCAGCATGCAGGACACCACCTTGTCCGACCTGATTTCCGCTGCGGACGTGATTCTGCTCGACAGCACCCTGAAGAGTGCGGTTGGCAGCGGCATCGAGAGCTATTCCAGCATAAAACCCATTTTTGTCGCGGCGCTGCTGACGACGGGCAATATGAAAGCGGATCGGGATCTGCCGCTCGACATGTTTGTGGCGCAGCTGGGCGCGGAAGCGGGGCTGGAACTGGCCGGTCTGGAAACGCCGACGGAACAGATTAACGCCGTTGCCGGGACCTCGCTGCAGGAACAGGCCGAAATCCTCGTTGGGGTTCTGCACGATATGGACGGTCAACTGGAACTGGCTGAATCTTTGATTAATGCTTTTGCGCGCCACGATCTGCCGGCGCTCGACTCGCTGCTGCAGATGAGCATGGGCGATACGCCGACCGGCAAGGAAATCAATCGTCGCATATTCGGCGAGCGCAACAAAGTGATGTTGGAACGTATTCTCGGCTTGCTGGAACGCGGTCGCGTTTTTGTGGCGGTCGGCAGCGGGCACCTGAGCGGTCGCGGCGGTCTGATCGACCTTCTGCGCCGGCGCGGTTTCCTCGTGACGGCCGTTGAACCGGAATTGTAAATTTTGCCGATCCGACCGGTCGGGGGCGGAGGTTCCGCATCGGATTGCGGTACGTTGCGCCTCTGGTATGCACCTATGATCACGCTGCTCAAACGCATATTGCGCTACGGTTTGTTCGCTGCTTTTGCGGCCGTTTTGTTTGTCGCCGCGTGCAATGTGTGGGTGGTGTACAGCACAAACGAGCGCGTGTTCGGCGGGTTGGATTCCGTGCCGCACAACCAGGTCGGTCTTGTGCTGGGCGCGAGCAAACGCATGCGCGGCGGCAATCCGAACCCCTATTTTCACAACCGCATGCGGGCCGCGGCCGATCTGTATCACTCCGGCAAGGTGCGCCACCTCCTGCTCAGCGGCGATAATTCCGAGATGTCGTACAACGAACCGATCGACATGCAGAACGCCCTGCTCGATCTGGGCGTGCCGGCGGAAGACATCACACTCGACTATGCCGGTTTCCGCACGCTCGACGCCGTGGTGCGTTCGAACAAGGTCTTTGGACAGCAGAGTCTGACAATCATTTCACAGGAATTTCACACCTACCGCGCGCTTTTCCTGAGCGACCACTACGACATCGATGCCGTGGCCTTTTGCGCCGACGATGCCGACGTGCCCTGGGATTTGATGATGAACGTGCGCGAGTACCTGGCGCGCGTCAAGGCCGTGCTGGACATCTACATTCTGGGCAAAGAGCCGAAGTTCCTGGGCGAGCAGATCGAAATCCCCGTGTGAAAGTTTTTTCGTAAGAAACTTTCAATAAGTTTTGAAAGTTCATTTCAGCGCCGTAAGTTGCAGCCATGGAATTAGCAGAAGCCAGACAGCAATTCATTCAATCCTGGGGCGTAATGGGCTCCCAGTGGGGCATCAATCGCACGATGTCCCAGGTGCACGCGCTGTTGTTGATTTCCGAAGAAGCGCTCTGCGCCGACGACATCATGGCTGAGCTGAATATCTCGCGCGGCAACGCCAACATGAACATCCGCGCCCTGCTCGACTGGGGTCTGGTGTACAAACACTTCAAGGCCGGCGAGCGCAAGGAGTTTTTCGTGGCCGAAAAAGACCTCTGGACGGCAGCCCGCAAAGTGATCAAAGAGCGCAAAAAACGCGAGCTGGAGCCGGTGCTCGACATGCTTGAAACGCTCAACAGCACAGAGTTCACAGGCGATGAGGAAAAAGTGCGCCAGTTCAGCAAACGCGTTGCCGATGTGCGCACCTTTGCGCGCCAGTCCGACAAACTGCTGAGCGGCATCGTCAAGTCCGATCGAAAGTGGTTCCTCGGTGGATTTGCCAGGCTCTTCGGCAAATAAATCGAAATTTTTTTTGACAGGTATTTTCAGAAATAACTGAACAATTTGGAAGCTCTGTTGCAATTGAAATATCAGAGCGACCGGTAATCAGCTCAAAGCCGGCGTCGTGCCGTTCAAACGGAAGTCTACATGCGCATTATCCTGTTTCACACCGACGAGATTCTCGCAGCCGCTCTGAGCGAGCGTCTGTGCGCCGCGCATGCCGGAGTATGCATCGACGATTATTACTGCCTGGAGAGCGGCGACGACATCCAGCCCGCGCCGCGCGGCAAGACCTTTGATCCCTTTTATCACAGCTGGACACAGCCGGCAACCGCGGATGTTGTTTTGAACGTGGTAAACCGCGCCATCAGGAGCGACGAGTATTGCTACGAGCGCTATCATTTCGGATTGCCGGGACTGCTGCTGGCCAACCGGCATTTTCTCGGCAATCCCTATATCCTGCACGTTTCCGCGCCCGGCAAGGCTGCCGGCACGGTCGATACGGAAAACATGAGCGCGCAGAACGACTGGTTGCTCTCGCGCAACAAAGGCGATGCGCTGCTGCGGTCGGAACCGCGGGTTGAAATCATCGCGTGTCCGCTTTTCCGCGCAGCGGAGTCAAGGCCGCGCGGCCTGTTCGCAGGATTGTTCGGCGCTGCGCCGCCCGCGGCTGCGCGGCACGGCAACGAGAATTTTGAACGCGAGGTCGACAAACTGGCACGCCGCATCGGCGACAGCCTGGAGCGCCTGGCGGAGGTCCATCCGCGCCTGCGGCCGCAGGGCGACTGTGTTGCCGCCGCGGAACACGGGGAAGCGATGGAAGCCGACTCTGCACCACAACGCGGAGATCAGAAAGCAGCCTGACTCGCGCAAACGCGCCGCGAACGACCAAGGTCGATTCGCTCAAGCCTTGCGGTTCCTTCCCCGCAGGGCTTTTTTTATGCAGAAAATCTTTCTCTGGCTATCTTGAGCGGCGCTCAGGCGCAAAGCATCACAGGCAAACAAAGCGGGAAGTACCATGCGCACGTTTTTAGCGAGACTGCTTATCAACTCAGCCGGGCTGTGGGCCGCCACCGAATGGGTCACCGGGGTCTCGATCGACCCGGGCCTCGGCACGCTCATATTTGTGGCTTTTATCTTTGGACTGATCAATGCACTGATTAAACCGATTGTTCAATTTTTGTCTTTTCCGCTGATCTTCCTGACGCTGGGTTTGTTCACACTGGTGATCAACACGCTGATGTTCATGCTGACGGACTGGATGCTCGACGCTTTTCACGTCACCGGATTTGAGGCGGCCTTCTGGGGCGCATTGGTTGTAAGCCTCGTCAGCTGGCTGCTCAGCATGATATTCGACGAGAAAAAAACGAAGAAAAACGACGACTGATTGCGCGGCGTCGGCTGCCGGACTTCGCCCGTTTACCCACGTTTTAATGCCCGTTCAGCAGCGAAAGATTGCCGTTTACTCTTTTGCGCTTGTGACGACCGGACCGGCAGTGCAGATTGCCTGCGTGGATCCTCCGGAGGGTTCGCCGCGCAACCGGGCGTCGCCATGCGGCGCCGTTTTGATTCTAAAAAAATCACCTGCTTGCGGGGTTGGCGGGGTGTGTTCTGTGAGGTGGAAAATTTGAAAAAATGGTCAGGTGGTGGAGGGGGAGGGGGCCCCATGTAATGGGGCCAACTTCACGGCCGCTCAAGTCTCGGAGTCTTCAGTCTTCACCCCCGACTCCTGCGTCTTCGCAATCAAAAACCTGTCCGCTCCAAAACACAAAGCGCGCGATCACACATGTCTTCACATGTCGTCGCGCGCCGTAATTATTTGACCTGTCCTTTGCCGCGTCAGGCTTCGCAGACCTCTACCTGGCCGCGGTCGATGCTCAGGAAGTGCGAGGGGAAGTCCGTCCAGCAGCCGCTGTTGTAGTAAATCAGATCGTCGGTTTTGATCTGCACCGAGCGGTGCGTGTGGCCGCAGAAGACCACGTCGGCGCCCTTTTTCGAGGCGTACTGGAGTGCGTCGTTTCCGAGCGATTCGGATACCCGCAGCCACTTTTTGCTGCGCTGTTTGATCCAGCGACTGAAGCGTTGATTTTTGCCGTCCAGACGCTGTAGCACGATGTAAAACGCACAGGCGATCGACGTCAGGACAAGGTGATTCGTAATGTACTTGTCAAATTGATGCCCGTGGATCGCCAGGAATTTCCGGCCGTGCGACTCCCACATGTACTCCTCAAAAACCTGCACGCCCAGCAGGTGGGACAGGATCTCCGCCGCGCCGTCGTGGTTGCCCGCTACCCACACCACCTCGCACTCGCGCCTGGGATTGGCCAGCTTGCGCAGGTACGACAGAAATTCCCAGTCACTCTTGTTCAGACGCTTGAAATTCAGGTCGTCAAACACATCGCCGTTGAGTATCAGGCGTTTCATGTCGTGTTTCTTCAGCGTCTTCAGCAGGTCTTTTGAACGCGAAACGTACGAACCAAGATGGATGTCCGAGACGATCAGCGTGTCGACCACCGTAACCCGGCCGTCAGCTCTCTCCTGATGCCCGTCCGCGCTGTCCGTTTCCAGCAGAATGTTGTACTGGTCAAGTTCCATTGCCATTCGTCATTCAGTTTCTTGTCTCTCCCGCCGGCGTCCCCCGCCGAACAGGTGTTTCCTGGATAACTACGCTGCCCAACTTAATCGAATTATTCCGCGTCGACAAGTTAAAGATTTGCAATAATTCGGTTGCGACGATGTGAATGACACGCAGCCTCGTTTAATAGTTGCAAAGCGCCGTTTTTTGCCACTTTTCCGCGGTTTTGCCGGGAAATTCGCTCGCGCTCCCTTCATGCATGACTTTTTTGTTAGTCGCTCCGAGCCTCGCAGAGGCGGGCCGCAGAGTTGATTGTGTGTGCAGCCACGCAGAGTTTTCAGCCTTCAGTCACAGCGTTCCAGCCTGTCGACACCTGTGTTGGAATCCACCGGGACTGCCGCTCAGCTTAACGTTGGATAACAATGAAACTGCAACAATCCGGCAATCGGAAACTGCAACTCGTTGTCGTCAGATTGCACATCCGTTAAATTTCCAGGATGTGTTTTGCCTTTTGTGCTCCGTTGGACTTCAATAATTAAACATTCGCTCGTTTCATGCATTTGCCGCAGCGGCGTGTTTAATTCGGTTCCAATGCGCATCCATAACCTTTAAACAAACTCGTTGCTCCCGACACCTGACCAGTCGGCGTCCGTCTTGTTTAACGCAGCTCGCTCGCTTTGATACTGTGTGTCACGAGTTCCGTTCCGTCGGCGGCATAGATGTGAATGTCCATCACACGCTCTTCCTTCGGTCCGCTGAACGACAGTACGGCAAAATTGCGCTGTCCGACGCTTGAGCCTTCAAGGCGGAAATAGTTCGGCTCATTGGAAATTCCATACGTGCCGGACGTCAGCGGGGAAACCGTTAACTCGTGCAGCGGATACGTCCCGGAGCGATCCATTTTGCTGATATCCGAATGGTGTCTGTCGCCGCTGACAAACACAACCCCGCTGATCTTGTTCTGCTCTATTTCGCCCAGCAGGCGGGCGCGCTCCTCGTGATAGTTGGCGTAGTTCTCGTAGCGCGCCACCGGGTTGAGCACCTGCCCGCCGATACACACGAGTTTAAACGGCGCGTCACTGAATGTCAGGGCGCTGATCAGCCATTCGAGTTGTTCGTCGCCCAGTATCTGCCGCTTGCCGGTTTTTCGTTTGTTGGGACTGCGGTTGTAGCGGTTGTCCAGCAGAAAAATATCCACGTCGTTCCACTCCGCCAGGCTCGTGACGCCGGGCATGTTGCTGAAACCATAGGAGGGATTGGCCCAGAACAGCTTAAACACTTCCAGTGCGGTTTCTTTGTTCCAGAAGCTCCCATCCGAATCGTTCGGGCCGAAGTCGTGGTCGTCCCAGATAGCAAGGTGATTGCAGGCAGCCAGCAGCTCCTGCATTTCCGGAATGCTGCGCCCGTGAGTGTAGCGGTAAGCCATGCCGCTGAAGGTGTTCCAGTCCGGCTCGCGGAAGTACACGTTGTCGCCCAGCCAAACCATCACGTCGGGTTTTTTGGTGACAATACTTTCAAAAATACGGTAGTCGCCGCCGTAGGCTTTGCCGGGGCGGTCGTAGGTCGAGTCGTTGATGAAGGCGCAGGAGCCCAGCGCCACCTTGAAGGCGGGCGGATCCTCGCGGTACTGCCACAGCTTTTGAGTTGTGAATTCCGTGGCGTATTCGAAGTCCTGTTTGCGGCCGTCCACGTAGACGTCGTAACTGTAGCGGCGGCCCGGCTCCAGTCGATCCAGCACGAACAGTGCGGTAAATGCCGTTGAACGCGAAGTATTGATCGTTTCGGACTGCATCTCCGCGCCGCCCTGCACATCGCGGTACACCAGGTGAACCGCATGCGCCTCCCTGGTCTGCAGCCAGACTTTCACCTCAAACATGTCGGCATATCCAGGCATCGGGCCGGCCTGAAGCAGCGACTCGTTCGCCTGCGCCGCCGGCATGCGGAACAGCAGACAAAGGGCGGCAAACATCAACAAGGCCGAACGGCGAATCATCATTTTAACACCCGGGTACTGGTCCGAAAATATTTTCACAACAGACAGTGCGGAAACAGCGCTGCCGCAAGCCGCAATTTAAGCTCGACCGGAATCAGAATTCAAATCCAATCCAAAATACCCGATCGGAGTTTTAGTGTGCTGTTGGAGTTGTTTAACAGTGTTTGTGTTCATGTGTCCCCAAAACTTTCACCGGCGTAGAAGGTTGATTAAACGGTCCTGGACGCATTGCCCGTCATTCGGATTGGCCGGAATTTAACAAGCTGTTCAGCGGTTGGCCGTTAAAACATCGTACGTGAGAGGAATTGTGAATATGTTAAACCACCTGACCGGGAGCGGTCTTGCTCCCGGCCGGAATCACCGTCCGCGACACGCACGTTCCGACCGGCTGCGCCTCATCTTTGTACCCGATTCGCAGGACGACTTCGAGTATCAGGTCGATACCCGGGAAGAAGCCGACGCCATGTGGGCCGAGCTGGACGCCTATATTTCCGCCGACGAGACGCTGAGCGAATACCGCGGCCAGATCATGCCGCGCAACGGCGCACGCGAGCCCTGGATCGAGAATCCGGACCTGCGCCTGGCCCAGGAAATTCCGACGTTCAACGGTCAGCGCATCTCCTTTACTTTTGACATTCTGAACTTTATGAACCTGCTCAACGGCGACTGGGGGCATCAGGAATACGTCAACTTCCAGGCCTACTCGCTGATCAATGTTAGCGGTCGCAATTTCGAAAGCGGCAAGCCGATCGTCACATTCTCCGCTCCGAATACGATCTACGCCAGAGACAACTTGCCGAGTCGCCTGCAAATGCAGTTCGGCGTGCGTTACTCGCTCTGAGCCTTCCGCCGCCACCGGTGAAATGGTTGAATCCGGATACGAGCCGCTCCTCAACCGAGGGGCGGCTTTCCCTTTATCCGGAAGTGCGCAAATGCAAAAACTGCGGCCAATTTTGTACCTTGCACGTTGTTCAAAAGCGTAATCATCGTACTGCCGACGCCATCCTGATGCGCATATACTTTATCGGCCCCCTGAATTTGACCTTCGTCAGAAACGATATTTCGATTCTGGAGCGGGAGCACGATCTGCAACAATTCGACACCGAATTCAGCGCCGGCAAGGCGGGTCTGAAATCCTTCCTGCACCTGTTCATGGGGACCTTCAAGGCCGTGCTGCGCAGCCGCGTCGTCTATTGCTGGTTTGCCGACTATGCCACGCTTCTACCGGCGCTTTTGGCGCGCATGCTGCGCAAACCCGTGTATGTCGTCGCCGGCGGATTTGACTCGCGATGGTTGCCGCAGCTCAACTACGGCGCCAAAGCCAAACCATATCGTTGGTTCTGTATCCGCCATACCTTCCGCCTGGCTACGCGCATCTTTGCCGTGTCGCAGTCGACGGCCGACTCGCTGGACGAACTGACCGAGGGGCGCCACGGGCCGATTCAGGTGCTGTACAACGGCGTCAATCTCGGTCGCCTGCACGCAGCCATGACTGCGCCCGCGCCGCAGCGGGATATAGTCCTGACTGTCTCCCGGGCAAACATCCCGCTGGAAATGCACATCAAAGGCGTCGACCGATTTGTCAAGCTGGCCGAGCAGGCGCCCGATCAGCAATTTGTCGTCGCCGGGATGCGCGGCCCGGCGCTGGAGTTGATCCAATGGGCCGCCGAACCGCTCGAAAACGTTCGCGTCATACCCGGCCCTCTCGATCTGGAAACAGAGCTGATTCCGCTTTATCGCCGCGCCACGGCATACTGCCAGCTCTCGCGCGATGAAACATTCGGCGTGACCGTGGTAGAAGCTATGGCCTGTGGCTGTGCGCCCGTCGTCACCAGCGCCGGCGGCCTGCCCGAAGTCGTGGGTGAGATCGCCGTACCGGTCGACACCGATGAGGGAATCCTGGCCGCCATCCGCGCAGCAGCCGATGTGCGCGACCGCAGCGTCTACCGCCTCCAGGCGCAGCGCTTCGACATCTCACACCGCGCGGCCGACCTGCTGGCCGCCCTGGGCTGAAAAGCGAGCCGCCCGCCTCCGCGATTTGCATAAGTGCCCCGATCCTGCGCATCTTTCGCCGCGCGGATTCGCTCGGCCGCGCTACAGTATTGTGTCTCTCGAAACCTTCAGCACTGGTTGTGTCCGCCCATGAAAATTGGAGTGTTCAGCGTTACCGATCACTATCCGGGTGAATTGGGACGCTCGCCGCAGCGCCTCTACGAAGAACTGCTCGAACAGATCGTCCGCGCCGATGAACTCGGCTTTGATTCCTTCTGGCTGGCCGAGCATCACTTTCACGAATACGGCATCATCCCGCGTCCGGCCGTGATGCTGGCCGCCGCCGCCGCGCGTACCAAACGCATCAAACTCGGCGCCGGCGTCGTGGTCCTGCCCTTCGACAATCCGCTGCGCGTGGCTGAAGACTACGCCATGGTCGACGTCATTTCCGGCGGCCGCCTCGTGCTCGGCGTCGGCTCGGGTTATCTGCAGCACGAGTACGAGGGCTTCGGCGTCGACCCCGCGCAGAAACGCGCCCGTTTTGACGAGTCGCTCGACATCCTGATGAAAGCCTGGACCGGCGAACGCTTCGACCACGCGGGCGACTTCTACCATCTCAGGGGCGTTCAGCTCAATGTTGCGCCGCTGCAACATCCCATGCCGCCCACGGCCGTCGCAATTCTGCGCAATGAAGCCGCGCGCTTCGTCGGTGCGCGACGCATGCCGATCATGATGATCCCCTATGCCACGACCGAGCAGGTCGACGAACTGCGCGACACCGTCGACGCCTGGCGCTCCGCATATACTGCCGCCGGCGGTGCTGCCGATCAGGCGATGCTGCCTTTCGGCCTGCACGTTCTGTGCGCCCCCCGCCGTCGCGAAGCTCTTTCCCTGGCGCGTCCGGCAATGGAGCGCTACGTTCGCACCCGTTTGTTTGCCCGCCAACGTTCCTTTGACGACCTCGTCGACAAGGATCTCGTCGCCTTCGGCACGCCGGAGGACATCGTTCGGATTGCTCGCCGTTACCGCGACGCCGGTCTGACGCACATGCTCGCCATTCTCAATTTCGGCGGCATGGAACACGAACAGGTTTTGCGTTCGATGGATCTGCTGGCGCGGGAAGTGCTGCCGCATCTCTCGTGACTTCTCTCCCGTTGACAAACAAGAAGGGCTTTGTCAGGATTTCGACGAAGCAAGAGCAAGCTACCGCAGCATTCCGCCATGTGAATTCTGCTCAGGCCGTGCATCTCCGCCTCAAAAGCCACTGCTGCCCGGCGTTAATATTTTGACAACATTTTTCCGGAGCAGGTCATGACCAGACCTTTGACCGGCTGCGCGCTGTGTGCGCTGGCCTCCATGATTTTCTTGTTTGCCATAGATGTGGAAGCGCAAAAACTGTCGTGGCGTTTCGGCCTGGAAGACACCTGGTCGCAGGTGGGCGGGCTGTTGAGCCGCGAACAAAAGGACACAATGCTGGCGCGCCTGGCGGAAGTGACGGAGGCGCAGGAACAGGGCGGCGATATCAACATCAACGGAACGGCGGGCGGCTGGCATCAGATGCAGCCGACGGAGGGCGCGCCCTATCAGTTCAACAAGAGCGATGAGCTGGTGCAGACCCTGCAGGCCCACGGTTTTACGATGATGTGGAACCTGCGCATCAACGCGGAGTGGGCCATTGCCGGCAGCGAGACCTGCCGCAGTCCGGTGCGCGCCACGGAATGTGCGCCCGGCCCGGAATTCGAGGACGATCTGTACAACTACATCTACGCCCTGGTGGAGCGCTACGACGGCGACGGCATCGACGACATGGGCGACGAAACGCCGGACTACGACGGCGACGACCTGCTTTATCCGATCGAGTTTTACCTGCTGACAGGTGAGATTGAGTTTGCCGGCGCGACGCCCGGTCCCGGCGATGACGAGGGCTACGGCGATCTGGGCGACGGCATCGGCTTCTGGTCGGACGATATAGAGCCGCTGTTGCGCACGCACCGCATTGTGTACAGCGCCATCCACGACGCCGATCCGAGCGGCCACACCAAACTGGTCAGCTCCGGCGGAATCTTCTGGGACCTCTACACGGACTTTCCCGATTATCCCGCCATCGACGGACCGACGGTGACGGCGCGCCTGCAGGGCCAGAACAACCACGATGCGCCCTACACGGAGAGCATCGGCAGACTGCGGCGGATGCTGACGAGTTTCGGCGATGACGGCGACGGCATCGAATGCGACTACATCGGCTGGCACCCGCACATGGCCTGGCGCGAGGTGGAGCAGAGTTTTGGTTTTATCAAACAATACGCGCCCGACAAACCTATCTACGTGGACGACATGTGGGCCAATATTTTCCTGCAGGACCGCGAAGATGCGCCGGGCAACAGCCAGTTTTTCAAGGACGGGCGGAGCCGCGAGGGCGACTTCCCGAACGACCTGATCGGCAGTTATACGGACCTGCGCCGCGGCGTGGTGTTTGATCAGATCCCCGGAGCGCGGACCTGGTATCTGGAACGCGGCGCCCGGCATCTGGTCAAGGCGTTTGCCTCGGCTTTCGGCGAGGGGGCCGAACGCGTCTGTTATTCCGGCACGGCCGACTTTGCGTTGGACCGGGCGGCGCTGACGGGCTGGATCAATCTGATGGGAACGGCCGGCGAGGACTGGAAGCGCAAGCCCTCTTTTTACGCGATGCAACACATGGTGGCCAGGCTGCACGACTTTACCGCGGTCAGCGAAGTCGACGTTTCGAACAGTCCGCTGACGCGTTGTTATCGCTTTGAGCGCGAAAACCGCAATCCGGTTTACGTGCTGTGGAGCGAGACCGGGCCGCCGCCGCCGGACCTGGACTACGCGATTCCGAACGGCGAGACGGTAGACCTGGAGCTGGAGTTTGACAGCGCATACATGGAGATTGTGACGGGCAGGACGGACGCGGAGGTTTCAACCCCGGCGGTTGTGGCGGCGACGAGCGGCCGGTCTTTCAGCCTGAAACTCGGCTATGCGCCGATGTATCTGGAGCCTTTTGACGTGAATACTTCCGTCGCGGACGCGGAGGCTGAAAACACGACGCTCGGCGACCTGACGCTGCATCCGCAACCGGCGACGACGGCGTTGAACATTGGTTTCCGCTTGCGGCGCGCGGCGGAATACGAGTTGCAGCTCTACGACGTCTTTGGTCGTCGTCTGGCGCAGCGGCGAGGATCTGCGAGTTCCGGCGCGCAGCAGGTCGTCTGGAACCTGGACAAACATGCAGTGCCGGCGGCGGGAATGTACCTGTTGAAAGTCTGCGCGGCGCGTGAATGTCTCACCGCCGCGGTATTGATCGAGCGATAAAGCGGAAAGACGAGTGGTTTGAAGAACGACGGCGCTTACAGTCTTGAATCTCGGTGGCGCATAGCGGCGGATCGCGCCGCCGTCTGGGCGGCCGTGAGCGACGCGGCGGCGTGGAGCGCGTGGTGGCCCGCTTTGCTGCAGGCCCGCGAACTGGAGGCGGGCGACGCCGACGGCCGCGGCGCGTACTGGCGTTTCACCTGGCGTTCGCGGCTCTTGTACCGCCTGCGGTTCGGCGTGAAAATCACCCGGCTGGACCATCTGGAGCGCATGGAAGGGCGCATCGACGGCGATCTCAACGGTTTTGGTGCGTGGACTTTCAGCGAGGCGGGCGGCGTCTGCACAGTGTTGCACAGCTGGCAGGTTCAGCTGAACAAAGGCTGGATGCGCGCGCTGGATCCCCTGGCGCGTCCGGTGTTTGAGTGGAATCACCACGCTGTGATGCGCCAGGGCGAGCGCGGTTTGAGCGACTATGTGCGTCGGGCCGGATAACAAGCTGTGAGCGTGGAGAGCTCAGAACCGACTAACCCGCGGCCCTATCTCCCCGAGTTCCGCTCCCAGAACACGCCGTCTTCATATCCCTGAATCACCGCGTTTTCCTGCGCGTTCTCCAGGCGCTTGAGACTCCAGCAGCAGTACTCCAGGTTTTGTTCGATGCCGATGTAGCGGCGGCCGAGTTTGCGCGCCACGACGGCGCTGGTGCCGCTGCCCAAAAAAGGGTCGAGTACAATGTCGTCGGGTCTGGAGGAAGCCAGAATCAACTTGGCGATCAGTTTCTCCGGTTTTTGCGTCGGGTGGTCCGTGTTTTCAGGCATCGACCAGAATGGCACCGTGATGTCCGTCCACAGATTGGACGGAAACGTCAGGCGGTAGCGGCCGTCGTTGCCGTCCTCCCAGCCCTTGGGTTCGCCGGACTGCGTCTTGTAGGGCGCTATAACGCGACGCTTCTGTTTAACGGCTTCCGTATCGAAAAAATAGTCGTTGGACACGGTGCAGAACCAGATGTCTTCCGAGGCGTTTTTCCAGTTGGCGCGCGCGCCGCGCCCCTTTTCGCGCTCCCAGGTGATGCGATTGCACAGCTCAAAATGACGCGCCAGCACCGGCGCAATCAGAATGGACGTGCGCCACTCGGCACAGACGTACAGCGCCGCCGTCGGCCGCAGACAGTGTTTGAGCTCGAGGATCAGGCGCTCAAACCAGGCGGTGTAGTCGTCCGCGTGTTTTTCGTAAAAATGTGAACCGTTGTAGTTCTTGGACATGTTGTACGGCGGGTCCAGAATCACCAGATCGGCAAAGTTGGACGGCAGCACGCCGAGCGCTGTAAAGGTGTCGCCGTGAATGACGGAGTTCACCAGATCCGCCAGAGAGCTGGCGGCGTCGGCTTGCCGCAGTCCCTGTTTAAGCCGCTCAAGCTCGTCGGCGGTGCAGGTCAGTGTCCGGTTGTTGGCAGACCGCGATTTGGCGGTTCCGCTTGTCGCGGCGGCAGTTGTTGCTGTGTCGGCCATAGGCTCGGCGCCGCTGTCGGCGGATTCTCAATTTAGTTGCCGGGAAAGTCGGGATGTTTGCGCAGGCGTGCGGCCTGGTTCAGGTGGCGCTCGGCATGTGCGGGCAGGATGCTGAAGGCATCGCCCAGATTGATTCGCAGCAGCCCGGAGACCGGAGACGCGATCGTCAGCTTGCGCGTGTTCAGACCGTCGGACTGCTCCAGCAGCCGCAGCAGTTTTTCGTTGCAGTCCAGATATTGGCGTCGCTGTTCATCAGTTGCCATTTCCCGCGGCACAAAGGAGCGGAATGTTTTGACTTTGAACTTGCCGGCCGGGTCGACCACGCTGCGGATCATTCCGCCGACGAATCCCGACTTGTGTTTTTCCAGCCAGGGCGGATTGTTGCGCCCCTGCGCCAGTGCCGTTTCAATCAGCGGCTTCAGCCTTTCATAGTACAACTGGTTGCTCGCCAGCAGGTGACCGATATTTTCGGCCGTGCTCCACTGCTGCTTCGCCGGTTTCCAGCGCAACTGCTCTTCGCTGAGACCATCCGTCACTTCGTGGAAGAGGTCGAGAGTTTTGTCAAAATGATGGTGGCAGGCCTCAAGATGCGGGTTGCTGAATTGTTTGTTCTGGTCAGACATGAATACTCTCCGGTTTTGCGATGAAGTTTGGATGCAGAATTCATTGTTCCTGTTTCGGGGACGCTCAGGGAAGCATTGTCGTGCTCCGGCTCGCTGCTCCAAACGCATTGACAAACAAAAATTTTCAGAGGGCCAGGCTCATGTAGATCTCCGCATGCGCCGTCGTGCCGACGACCAGAGCGTCCGGTTCGCAGCCGTATTCGCGGAAACCGCGCGCCGTGTACAATTGCGCCGCCGCCGCGTTGCCTTCCACGTGACAGAGGGTCAGCCGCCGCAGGCCGTCGACCTTGCGCGCCCTCTCGATCAGCCCGTGGACCAAAGCGCCCGCCACGCCTTGTTTTTGGTGAGTCGGCCGAACAAACATGCCCCAGACTTCCGCTTTGTGCTGGAATTTGGCTCCGTTGCGGCGTTTGAGAGCGGCCACGCCCACCAGATGATCGCCGTCAAAAGCGCCCAGGATAAATGTGCCGTTCGCGGCGGAGCGGTCGTCCAGAATGGCGCCGACCTCGTCCAGGCTGCGAGCGCGCCAGTCGGCCGCCGCCTCGCCAAAAGCCAGGGGATACAATTCCAGTCCCTGCAAACGCAGGTCGTAAAAGACTGCGGCGTCCGCGGGCGTCAGTATGCGAATGATCGGATTCACGGTGTTCCGGTCGGTTTTGTCGTCAACACGAAGGTAATTCAACAGTCGTCAGTTGTTCGAACAACAGAGCAGTTGTCGGGCGGTACAACTTAACAAATCCGGGGCGAACCCGATCGGCGAGTGCTGCCGGAATGCACGGGTTTTTCCACGGATCTGACCCGACCCGGCTGATTCTCCTGTTAACCAGGGAAGCTCAAACTACACGTTAACAGCTGGACTTCAGATTACAACCGCAGGAACCGCAAGCATGATCAGCGACGTACACAAAGCCGCCGAGCGCGGACACTTTAACTTCGGCTGGCTGGACACGCGCCACTCGTTCAGTTTCGGGCGCTACTACAACCCGGATCGCATGGAATTCGGCAAACTGCGCGTCCTGAATGACGATATCGTCAAAGGCGGTGCGGGTTTTGAGTCGCATCCGCATGATAACATGGAAATAGTCTCGATTCCGCTGCGGGGTGCAATGGAACACCGCGACAGCATGGGCAACGGGACGGTAATTCACACCGGCGACGTGCAGCTGATGTCGGCCGGATCGGGCATCGTACACTCGGAGTTTAATCACTCGCGCACGGAAGATCTGAACTTCCTGCAAATCTGGGTGCGCCCGCTGGAGCGCGACATCACGCCGCGCTACGACCAGAAGACCTTCAAACGAAGCGAGAGGATGAACAAGATCCAGACCGTCGTGGCGCCGGAATTGGGGCGCAACACGTTAAAAATCAACCAGCAAGCCTGGTTCAGTCTGGCGGCGCTGGAGAAAGGCCGAAGGCTGGAATACCAGACGCATGCGCCGGGCGTCGGCCTCTACGCATTTGTGATCGAAGGCGCGGCCGACGTGGCCAACGTTCAACTGAACAGGCGCGACGCCGTGGCGCTGAGCGACTTTAGCGAGGCGGGAATCGAAGCGCTCGAAGACTGCGATCTGCTGCTGATTGAAGTTCCGGTGGATTGATACTTCGGCGGTCCGGGCGCGGCGTCCGGACCGCTCTGCTTTGCGCAGCAGCGCAGATCAGTTGTTGTCGCGAATTTTATCCACCCAGAAGGTTTGACCTTCATGCGCCGCCATGTGCAGCGTGCGCGCCATCACGGCGTCGTCCATGGCGGCGTGATTGGACACCACCACTCGATTGCCGTCCCCGTCGCGCGTGTACAGGCGAAAGTCATAACTGTCGAAGGCGTCGTTGCGCCACATGATTTCCCTGTCTTCCAGCCCGAGCGCGGCCTTGAGGTTTTGCTCCATATCGGCCGGATTGCCGAAATCGGCGTGAATGGAAACCGACAATTTCTCCGTGCCGTCGCTGCCCTCGGGGTGGCACATAAGAAAGTACTGATCGCCGTTCTCCAGCACGAGGCTGCACATGGCGAATTTCTCCTTGTCCGTCTCGTATTCCCCGCGTTCCAGCTTCCAGCCCCAGCGTTCCTCGGCCTGGTCGGCGGTTTGGTCTATCACCACCAGGTGGACGGGAACTTCGATGCGGCGGAAATCGTCGACGGGAATCTGTTTTGCGGTCATGCGCTCTTCTCCAGTGAATGTGATTGTGTCGGTCTCCCGATGATCAAAGAAAGGTTGCGGGCTGCCCGCAACCGGTGTCGGTCCTCAGTTGCGGACCCATTCGATTTTGCGGTCGACGGGGCCGCGGCGGCCGCTGCGCGGTTCCGCCGGCACGCTGCCCAGATAGAAAAAGCCGAGGCAGCGGTCGTCGGCGGAGAGGCCCAGCCACTCCGCCATGTGCGGCGTAAAGGCGCCGGAGCCGGTGCTCCAGTAACCGCCCGCGCCGGGGAAGTCGGCCAGCGCCAGGTGCATGTTCTGCACGGCGCAGGCAACGGCGCAAATCTCCTCAATTTCCGGCACGCGCCGCGCCGGGTCGCGCCGCATGATTAAAGCGACCACGTGGGACACCTTGTCCGGCAGCGCGGCAAACTTGTCCAATTTAGCCTGCACCTGTCGTTCGGGCGGCGTCGTTTCGCGATAAATCCGCGCAAATTGGTCGAAGAGGCGCGGCAACGCATCGTCGCAGTACACGGCAAAACGCCAGGGCTCGGTCAACTTGTGCGTCGGCGCCCAGTTGGCGCATTCGAGCACCTGCCGCACCACGTCGTCGTCCAGGCGCGCACCGGTGTATTCGGCCGGGAAACGCGAGCGCCGCGCGCGGATCACGGCGCGGATGCCGCCGGATTCTGTCTGCATGTCCTGCTGTTGAGCCACTTCTGATTGCATGGTCATAGCGTTTGAAACCCGTCTGTTTCACGTGAGATGATGGCGCGGCAGCGCCGGGCGCGATGTCAGACGTCGGTTTGCGGCGACTTGTTGTTTGCGGCCGGATTTTCATCGGCGGCCGGCCGCAGCGCCTGTTTCAGCGGCAGGCGGATCGCAAAGGTTGAGCCCCGGCCCTCGACGCTGTCGACCGCAATGCTGCCGCCGTGATTCTCGATGATTCCAAAGGAGATCGACAGGCCGAGTCCCGTCCCCTGGCCGACGCCTTTGGTTGTGTAAAAGGGCTCAAAGATGCGCCGCCGTATTTCTTCGCTCATGCCCGAACCCGTGTCGCGAATTTCCACCAGGACCTTGTCGCCTTCCGGACGCGTTGACACAAAAATGTCGCCCTTGTCTTTGATCGCCTGATGAGCGTTGGTCAGGATGTTCATAAACACCTGATTGATTTTGCCGGGCAGACATTCGACGGGCGGAACCGGCTGGTAGTCGCGGTGGACCTCCACGCGGTGTTTGAGTTTGTTGCGCAGCAGCAGCAGCGTCGACTCGAGGCCCTGCTGCAAGTCGGTCGGCTTGAAGTCGTTTTCGTCCGCGCGCGAGAAGTTGCGAAGCCCCAGGACGATGTCGCGCGTGCGGCGCGCGCCCTCTTCTATGCCCGTCAACAGGTCGCGAATTTCGTCCGCCAGCATTTCCGGATCGTACTCATCGCGCAGCGCGGCGACTTCGACCAATTCGGCGGCCGGATCGGCCGACTCGTGCAGCTGTTCGTAGCGCTGCAGCAGTTCAAAAATCTCGTTGAGATCCTTTTTCAGCGGGCCGACGTTGGAGCTGACGAAGTTGATCGGGTTGTTGATTTCATGCGCAATGCCGGCCGTCAGCTGACCGAGCGAGGCCATTTTTTCCGCTTCGACCAGCTGCGACTGGGCCTGCTGCAACTGTTTGTGGGCGGCATCCAGTTGGCGGTAGGACTCCGCGACGGCGTCGCGCTGACTGGCCAGTTTGCGGTTGTCGCGCCGTTTCTGGAAAAAGCTCCAGCTCACCACGGCCAGGAGAATGAAAGCGAGCATGAGACCGATGCGCAGGCCCGTGGTGCGGGTTTCGTTGCGGTCGGCGCGCGCAGCTTCGAGCGCCCGTTCTTTTTCGGCCAGGGACTTCTGATTTTCGAGCAGTTCGATTTCGTTGGCGCGTTCGCGTTCCTGCAGACGGCGGGTTTCCAGCTCGGCGCGTTGCGCCTCTTCGAGGCGGCGCAGTTCGGCCAGCTCGCGATCGCTTTGTTCGTTTTCGAGTTGTTCGCGGGCAATCTGGAGGGCCTGCATGGCCTGGCGCCGCTCCAGTTCGCGTCGCGTCAGCTCGGCTTCTTTCAGCTGGTCTTCGCGGCGCAGCAGCTCAAGTTCGCGCTCGGCGCGTTCCTGCTCCAGCTGCACGCGTTTGAGCTCCAGATCCCTGACCGCCTGATCGGCGAAGAGCAGGCGCATTTCGTTTTCGCGCTGTTCCACATCGCGTCGGCGCTCCTGGCGTTCGGCCTGGCGCAGACGCTGCTCAAAGTTGATGGAATCGCGGATGAGGTACTGGCGGCGGTAGTAGACCAGCGCGTCCTCAAAATCGCCGCGCGCCTGCAGCGCCTCGGCATAGACGGAATAAACATCCTGCATGATCTCGGGATCGGAACAGGCGTCGAGTGATTTGACGGCGTTGGCGGCGTATTCGGCGGCGTTGTAGTAATCGTTGCGGCGCAGGTACAGCTCGGAAATGATGCTGCGCACCACGGCCAGGTCGCAGTCGGCGCCGTCGTCCAGGTTGTGGCGCTCGGCGGCGCGCAGCAGGTCCAGGGCCTCCTCAAAATTGCCGAGATTCTGATAGGCGATGCCCAGGTTGCGATAGGCGTCGGCGCTGGCGCGTCCGTCCACCGCCATGGTTTCCTCTATCTGGATGGCGCGGCGGAAGTGCTGCAAGGCCGCCACGTGATCGCCCATGCGCGTGTAGAGATACCCGATATTGTTGAGCGCGATAGCAATTTCCGGCAGATAGGCGCGGCGGCGCGCCAGTTCCAGAATTTCCAGGGCGTGCTGCAGCGCCGCGGGGAAATCGCCGCGCCGGATCTGCGTGCGCGAAGCCAGACGCAGGCTGCCCATCAGTGCGATGCTGTCGCCGCGCGAGCGCTGGATGTCGAGAACGCGGTCCAGCGCCGCCAGCGCGCTGTCGTATTCCTGTGTATTCAGAAAACTTTCGGCGATGCGCCGATGAGTGATCGCCAGATCAGGCGCTGCACCGCGGGCGGTTTGCAGCCTGACGACTTTGCGGCGATATTCGACCGATCGCGCCGGCGAAGCCAGCTTGTCGTAAATACCGGCGACCGCTTCGTACAGGCGCTCCAGCGAACCGTTGTCCTTCGCCTGTTCGTGCAGGTGAATGGCGCGCAGGAAATAACCGACCGCGCGGGAGGTGTCGCCGGTTTCGGCGTAGGAGCAGGCCAGCAGGACCAGGGCGCTGCGGTGCAGCGGGCTGAAGGTGCTGTCCGCCGCGCCGGCTTCCAGCAGGACGTTGGCGGAGTCGATTGCGGCGCTGTAAGCTCCGCCCTCGTAGGCCCGCCAGGCGCTGTCGAGCCGCGCTCCGTCACTCTGCGCCACGGCGGCCGCGGCCGGGCCAAACAAGAGAATGGCAAGGAACATCAGGCCGAGATATGTGCGCGGTTTGCAGATGAGTTTGCTCCGACCTCAGTCCAGTTCAAAGTTCCAGCCCACGCGGATGCGCCGCAGGCGTTGCGGGTTGTAGTGCAGATCGACGTCCCAGCCGATAGAGCCGATGCCGCCGTATTCCGTGTTGAACACGTTGTCGACGTTGAAGAGAACGTAGATGCGCTCGTCGATGTGATAACGCAGGAGCAGGTCGAGCGTCGCGTAGCCGTCGACCCGTGAAAATTCTTCGTCTTCGTATGCCGCCGGCGTCGGCGTAAAGCGGCGCGTCCACGGCCCGGACCAGACCACGTCGGCGCGCAGATGCCAGTTGCGCCAGGGGTTGACGGAGAGCGAGAGCTGGCCCAGGAACTGCGGCGCCATGCGAAAGACCGGCAGCTCGCCGCCATCGTCCGGCAGGGTTTCGCGGCCGACGGACCAGGTGGCCGCCGCGTTGAGATCAAGACCTATACTCGGCACGAGATTGCGCAGACGCAGCGAGGCCTGCGCGCTCATCAACTGCGAGGGATCGCCGATGCCGTTCGCGTAGGTGCGCGCCACGGAGTCGATACTGCGCGGATAGAGATTGCGATCGATCGTGTCGATAATGCCGGCGATGCGTTTGTCCACACTGTTGAAAAAGAGCACAAGGTCCAGCTGTGCATCGGGGCTGAACGTTTTGCTGATGCCCAGCTCCGTGGCGTGAATCTGTTCGGCTTCCAGGTTGGGCGAGGGCAGAATAGCGTAGTATATCGAATCATGCGCTTCCGGAATGACAAAGGCGGTTGAGCTGCGTGAATACCAGGTGGAAGGCGCGCGGAAAGCGCGGCCCCACGAAGCGCGCAGACTCGTCTGACGATCCAGCCGCCAGAGCGCGGCCAGCCGCGGATTGACCGAGGAACCGTAAAGCGAGTTGTCGTCGATGCGCACGCCGGCGATAAACACAAAGTCGTTCCAGCGCTGATACAACTGCGCAAAAGCCGCCAGGTTCTCAAATGTCAGCGACTTAAACCCAAAGTCGCCCAGCAGCGAATCGGTATAAAACGTTTCCTCTTCAAATGCCTCGTACAGATCCGTGTCGAAAGGCTCGGGCAGCTCGTTGGTGCGCGGCAGATTGCTGGAAACCTGGGACGAAAATCCGCCGATCAATTCCGTGTCGTCCCCCGCTCGCAGCGTAAACAACTGCTCCGCAAAGAAATCGTCGGAAGCATGCCACACGTAGGACCGGCCATTATTGCTGTAGGTGGTGGCATAGGACGACAGCGGATTGGCGCGCATCTGCAGGTTGGACAGGGTCGACGTAGCCAGTACCGGCCCGATGTTGTAATCCAGGCTCACGGTGGAGCGCTGAATCGTCTCGCCAAAAAAAATGGCCGGATTGTTGTAGTTGTACACGATGGCCGACTGCCCG
This sequence comes from bacterium, assembly GCA_030430495.1. Lineage (GTDB taxonomy): Bacteria > Bacteroidota > Ignavibacteria > Kapaibacteriales > UBA7675 > JAUIKM01. Next base: position 29,753 of record JAUIKM010000014.1, read on the forward strand.
ATAGAAGAGTGATCGCGCCGCTCCATGCGTTCAAAACTTAAACTCAAACCCTTATAGGCCAGGCGAATGCCGAGTTGATTGCTGTGGTGCGGCATATTGCCGAATTCCGGCTCGGTTTCGGTGCCGCGGTAGTAGGGCTGAAACGTCGTGTCGTTTAAAATTCCGGTGCGGACATCTTCGATGTCGAACACCTTGAAATATTCGAGCGGATTGTACACCCCGCTTTTGCTGTGTTTAACTCCTATGTCGTCTTCGTCGGCTACGCTGCCGTAAAAGGAATAGTTAAACACCTCGTCGTCGAGCCCGGCTTTGCCGCCGACCATAAAATTGGCGTATTTGTATTCGCGGTTGCCGCGTGCAATGTCCGCCACGACAAACAGGTCGTCCACCGCTTCCCGCGTCACGATGTTAATAACGCCGGCAAAAGCATCCGCACCGTAAATTGCCGAAGCCGGACCGATAATTATCTCAATGCGTTCGGCCTGGCGCACGGGCAGTTGCGCGCCGATGGGCATGCCGGATCCGGTGCTGGGCTGCACGGGGATATTGTTTATCAGGAATTTGGTGTAGCTGTTGCCGACAAGCCCGCGCATCAGGAAGGTCTCGCCCTCGGCTCCTCCGCCGGGCTGGGACACGCGAATGCCGGGCACGCTTTTCAAGACATCGACCAGCGTCGTCCAGCCGTTCTCCAGGATTTCATCGCGTTTAACAACGTACACGGTCAGCGGCAGCTCGTCGACGCGTTTGGCGGAACGGCTGGCGGAAAAGATTTCAACTTCACCGTCTTTGTCGACATGCACAACATCGGAGCGGCCGAGTACATCGCGGTCGAGCGCCGTACCCTCGTCCTGCGCCGCAAGTTTAACGCCACATGTTAACACGAGGCAGCAGCACGACGCCAAAAGGAGCGCAACTTTTCGCGCGGTCCATGTTCCGACTGGTGTTCTGTTCAGTTTCATACACCGCCCTGTTTAACACTCCACCTGCTTTATAAAGGCCATTTTGTTTGGCCCGGCCCGGGGGCCTGCGTGTTTTCAGTTGCGGGTCACAAAGCGGCCGCGGAGGGCATGGCCGCAAAGACCGAATCGACGATGGCCTGGGCTTCCTGCTGGATAGCCGCCAGATGCGCGGCGTCGCGGAAACTTTCGGCGTAGATTTTGTAAATCTCTTCCGTTCCCGAGGGTCGCGCGGCGAACCAGCCGTTTTTGGTCTGGACTTTCAGGCCGCCGAGGGCCGCGCCGTTGCCGGGCGCATTCGTCAGAATCGCTTCGATTTTCTCGCCGGCGAGGACGTCGACGCGCAGGTCTTCCGCCCGCAGTTTTTTCAGCGCGCTTTTTTGCGCCGCGTTGGCGGGCGCGTCCAGGCGTTCGTACATGGGCGCGCCGTGGCGTTCGGTCAGCTCATGGTAGAGTTCGGCGATGTCGCGGCCGCGCGCGGACATAATTTCGGCCGCCAGCAGATCCATAATAATGCCGTCTTTATCGGTGGACCAGGCGCCGCCGGTGCGCCGCACGAAGGACGCTCCGGCGCTTTCTTCGCCGCCGAAGGCCAGTTCACCCGAGAACAGGCCGGGGGCGAACCACTTGAAACCGACCGGCGTCTCGTAGACTTTGCGCCCGAGGGCGGTGGCCACGCGGTCGATCATCGAACTTGTGACGAGGGTTTTGCCGACGGCCGCGGCGGGCGCCCAGTCGCGCGCGCTGAACAGATAGTCGCAGGCGACGGCCAGGTAGGCGTTGGGCTGCATCAGCCCGCCGCCGCGCGTGACGATGCCGTGGCGGTCAAAATCGGGGTCGTTGCCGAATGCCACATCAAACCTGTCCTTGTTGGCAATCAGGCCGGCCATGGCCCAGGGTGAGGAGCAGTCCATGCGAATGACGCCGTCGCGGTCGAGCGTCATAAAACGAAAGGTTGGATCGGCATGCGGATTGACGACCTGGATGTCGAGGCCGTAGGTTTCGGCAATCGGCTCCCAGTAGGCCAGGCCGGCGCCGCCCATGGGATCCGCGCCAATTTTGAGGCCGCCGGATCGGATCAGGTCCATGTCCAGCACGTTCCGCAGGTCGTCGACGTAGGCGCGCATCATATCGCGTGCGGCGGCTTTGGCGGCGGCGCGCGTCCAGGGCAGGCGGCGCACGTCGCGCAGGCCGTCCGTTAAAAGTCGATTGGCGCGTTCTTCAATCCAGGCGGTCGCTTCCGCTGCGGCGGGGCCGCCGTTGACGCCGTTGTACTTAAATCCGCCGTCGGCCGGCGGATTGTGGGAGGGCGTAATCACAACGCCGTCGGCCAGGCCGCTCGTACGGCCGTGATTATAGGTCAAAATTGCATGGGAGATTACCGGGGTCGGGGTAAATCCACCGCCGGCCTGCACGACAAAATTGAGATCGTTGGCGGCAAAGACTTCGGCGGCGCTGCGTTCGGCGGCTTCGGAAAGCGCGTGAGTGTCTTTGCCGATAAACAGCGGGCCATCGATCTGTTGCAGGCGGCGGTAGTCACAGATGGCCTGTGAGATCGCCAGGATGTGATTCTCGTTGAAACTGCCGCGCAAAGCCGTACCGCGATGACCCGAGGTGCCGAATGCCACGCGCCCCGCGGGGTCGTCGGCCTGCGGCCTGCGCGTGTAGTAATCGGCCATGAGTTGCGGAATATTCGTCAGGATGTCTGCGGGAGCGGGCTGACCGGCAAGTTCGTGCATGGGCTTTGTGGCCTGGATTTGCTGTAAAAAGTGTCGTTTAACCCGCAAAATGGCCAAAAAATCGGCAGCCGACAAGCCCGCGCGGCCTGCGCTGATTGCGCGCCGCACAAGGCGGCGTTGCGGAGCGGGGAGCCGTGGACTTTGTGCGACACAACGCCGGGACAAAGAAAGCCCGTTCACCCTGAAATGCAGACCGACGACCATGCACCCTGGTGCATCAGACACGGAACGAAACCGACAACACAATGACAAACAAAAGCGGATTTGGAAGAATTCATGCGAACGATATGCGAGAATGGACAGCATTTCCGCGGCGGGAGGGAGCTTGATGACGAATCGGAAGACCCAGGACGCATTGAAAGGCAAAATGCGGCAAATTTGAACGCATTCGCCGAATGCGACGGGAAAGAGCGAATGACGGGAGGCTGTATTTTGGCGCTTGAATTAGTTTATGTGTAACACATAGTTTGGATGCGTGCACATTTTTCGCAAAAAGATTTGCATTTGACTACATGCGCTAGTATGTTAACCCCCACTGCCACTGTTCAATGTGAGGTGTCGACGAGACTTAACAGGAACAAGACAACACTGCAGCTTGTCGACCCACTAACGAACAGATCATTATCAGAAACTAGCGGACCGCCCAAACCGCCGGAACCAGGTTTAACAACTAAGCCACTGTAGCGTGCGCATCGCATTCGACCGTGAATACTATTCGTCTCGGGTTTGATGCGGTCATGCCCTGTTATGCCTGTATGCTCTATCCGTCCCGAACTGTTAATCCGGGGCGGAGACCACACACACTTAAACAGCAACAGCTGAATTTTGGCTGCCGAGTTCTGGAATCCACAACTATGCATATGGGCTCGGCGCACCAGAATCCACTTTAATAACTCAACCTCAATTCCACATTTGATTTCTGCAAGGAAAACTGCATGAAACGCATGAATATCTTACTCGCAGCGGCATTTGCCGTTCTGTTTACGTTTTCGTTTACCACACAGCAAGTAATGGCACAGCCCGGCGGATCGGCCAGCGCTGTCGGTGTTGTAAGCGTTATTCCGTCCAAAGGTCCGGCCACAACGATCGACACGCAATTTGACGTCACGTGGGATGACTTTGTCGAGGTGAACCCCGACCTGCGCCGCGCGAATATCGGCGACGCATCAGTTGAAAACGCGCTGTTCCAGGTTGAAACTGAAGTTGGCCCTGAGAACTGGATCGAACTGCGCCGCGACAACGTCACACTGCGCTACTGGGTCTGGGTATGCCACCGCGTCCGCATCTGCCGCTGGTACTGCGGATGGTGCTGCATCCCGACCTACTACACGATTTGCTGGCGTTCGCGTGCCGCCTATGTGGCATGGGAGCCGGGTCTGGTCGTCGATCTTGACGTTGTTGACAATGTCGATTTTGAAGACGCCAATGGCGAAATTCTGACGGTTGAAGCCGATGCCTCGACCGTATCCTTTGTTGTACCCTGACGCCGCGGCGTTTGTTTAATACAACATTGCGACCAGGATCGCAATTTAACATCATCGGTTTGAAGAAGCCGGAGGTTCCGTCACCGAGTAACATCAGGCGCGCGAAAACTCTTCCAGCCCAAAGAGGAGTCCGCGCGGACGGAACTGCCGGCTTCGGCCGATCAGGCAAAATGCAAAGCAGGCGTCTCTTTCAGGCGTCGATGAAATACAAAGTCAGAACGCCTGGATCTGACGTCGGAATTGCGCTCGGCAGCAGCCCCGCAATGGGCAGCGGGGCTGTTGGCCGGCTGAAAACTTCTCTTGTTTATAAAGCGGATTGTTGCATATAACGCAGCCACGAGTACCATACTACCAATCAGTCCATCACCGCCTTCGTGTTAACATTTGAGCCGACATCACTAAATGACCGAAACGCGTACCGTGCACGGCGGCATTTACCGATCCATCGAATACCACGAAGAGTACGGTGTTAATACCCACTCTTTATTACAGGAACAATTCCATGAATTCCACGAAGTTTTTCTCACTCTTGATTATTGCAGCTTTTTGTGCCTGCCCGCTGTTTCTGCAGGCGCAGGACGCCGGCGATGCCACCGGACAAGCCAGTCTTTCGGCTACTTTTGGCGACAGCGACAACACCAATGCAACGGAACTGAATTCGAGCATTGACGTTTCCTGGGAGACGTTCGAGGAAGTCGACAACAAAACGCGACGCGCGCAGATTGTCAGCTCGTCGATGAAGAACATCCTGTTTGAAACGGAAACCAGCGACGACGGAAAATCGCGTATCGACATCGTTGAAGAGTCGACAGGCCGCTATCGCGTTTACGTTTACCACGTTGTGCGCATTTGCCGCTGGTATTGCGGCTGGTGCTGTGTACCTAGTTATTACCTCGTGTGTTTCCGCGCCACCTCGCTGATAAGTGATTGGAAATCCGGCACGCGTCTGACGCTGGCGTTGGAAGAGGATGTGACGTTTGAAGACAGCGACAAAAACACGATTACCGTGGTCGCCGGCAATAGCACGCTCGGCTTTGTAGTTCCGTAAACCGTCCCCCGACCTACAACGACCGTATGCGGAAAAAACGCCGGTGCATGCAGATGCACCGGCGTTTTTTTGTTTAACAGCGCCGGATACCACCCGCGGGCAGAAGCGCGGATATGGTTTTAACAAACTGATGAACGCGGTGGGTTAAGGCAGAACCCGAAGGAAGGTGCATTGGCAGGACCTTTGAATTTGTGTGTTTGTTTCCCGATGATTAACAAAAAAATGGGCCTGCCGCACCCGCAGGTACGGCAGACCCTCTCGCGTCACAGGATGGATGACGGATTAACGAAGCAGGAGAATCGATGTCGTTTCAGTTCCCACATCTGTCTGCAGGCGCAGCATGTACACGCCGCCGGCGATGTTGTCGACGGCAGGCACAGCGTCGGAAAGCGGTATGTTAAACAGTCCCGCCGGCAGATCGCCGTTAAAGAGCGTTGCGACAAATTGTCCGCGGAGGTCAAGCAGTTCGACAGCTACGTGACCGGGGCGTTTAACTTCGAGTTCAACCCGTGCTTCGGTGGTCGCCGGGTGTGGATAAACTCCGGCAATCGCAGCGCCGGCGGACATGGCGGCGCCGCTGTTGTGTACGGAGGTTGCGTTTGGTTGTACGTCCAGGTTGTCAATGGTCCAGCCCCAGGCATTGGCGGCGGCGTCCGTTCCGAGGCGGAAGCGGACAAAGATCAAATCACCCGGATTGAAGGTCTCCTGCAGATTGATAACGCGGCGCTCAAAGAGGGCGGTGCTGCCCGGCGTCGTGGAGTTGCCTCCTCCATCCAGGCCTGCGCGATACGAGGCCGAGGCAGATTCGTAGGCGCGGGAGTCGTACCCGGGAATCAGCGGCACCCAGTTGCACCCGTCCGAACTCCCCTCAACGATCGCAAAGTCAAAAAAGCTCTGGTCCTGCCAGTCGGGGGCGGTTCCCTCTTCGACCAACACAACCTCGTCGTATTCAAGTGTTGCATTGTCCTGCGCCACGCGGATGGCAAAACGCGGCCACAATACCATATTGCTTGCATTCGGGTAGGGATGCGGTGTGTGGAAAGCGTGATTGGAAAAACCCGGCGGCGTGGCGACCGACCAGCCGAACATGCGGAAGTCGGCGGCGTCGGTGGAGTCGTTCAGATCTGTTGAGTAGGACACCACTTCTTCCGGCGACCAGATAAAGATCTGTCGATCCGGCGAGCGATACACCTGCCCGTCCACAAAAGCCTGGGCATAGACCGTCACGACGCCCTCACTCTCTATCGCGCTTTCAAAGTGGTAGTTGGCCGGTTCGTCATTTGCTTCCAGCGTTCCGATGCGGAATCCGTTTCTGAAGATCCTCGTGGAGTCGTAGGCGCTGCGCTGGTCTACGGACACCGTCAGCATGCCGTCGGGACTGACCGCGAGTTTGCCGATACGCGGCATCAGGGGACGCTGCGGCGCGACGTAGTCGTCCAGTTGCGTCAGTTCGGTCGACCAGATGCCGCGTCCGTAGGTGGCGGCCACGACCTGGTTGTCCACAACATTAAGCTGGAAGATGCAGACGGCGGGCAGACCGTTGTCCGAGTACTCCCAGGAAGCGCCGCCGTCGGACGTCGTGAACAATCCAATCTCGGTCGCCGCCCACATGACCTGCGGATCAAAGGGCATCACCAGCAGGTCAAAGACCGCCACGTCGGGAAAGCCGGTCGTACTGACGCCGTCGACAAATCCGCTGAAATCTTCCCAGCTGCTGCCGAAATCGGTTGTGCGCAGGATTTTGCCCTGGCGCGGCGCGGAATACAGCAGGTAAGCGGTGCCGGGTTCGTCGGGATGCGTGGCGATGCCCGACGCTTCGATGAAGCCATCGGGGATGTTGTGCGTGACTTCTTCAAATCGCGAGCCGCCGTCGGTCGAGATATGCACGCCGCCGGAGCGGTTTGACGGCGCATCGACGGTGACTTTGGACGAGGCCCAGACGACACGCGCATCAGCCTGAGACGCCTCGACATTACAGAATGGTCGATAGCCAAGCCAACTCGCCGGAATGGCTGTTTGCGACCACGTCAGTCCAAAGTCGTCCGAACGCAGAATGCCGTTGGCATTCACACTGAAAACCAGGTCTGGGTCCATGCGCGACTGCGCCACCTTGGTAATAAACGAGGAGCGCACGTTGCCGCCGGGAATGACACGCAGCCAGTTTTTACCGCCGTCGGACGAGCGATGGAAAATGTTGAACTGGGAGGTTGCCAACAGCAGGTTCCCGTCGCGTTTATTCCAGGCTACTTCAAATCCGTCGCCGCCACCGGCCGGGTTCCAGGGCGTCGCCGCGGTTGGGTTTGAAGGTGAATACACACTGCCGTTGTCCTGTAGTCCGCCGATGTAAGCGTCTTCTCCCGGTTTTTTGTCTGCGCCGTAGAACTGGCTTGTACCCATTCCCACCAGGTGGACCCAGTTCGTTCCGCCGTCCTGCGAATAGCCGACACCGCCGTCATTTGCAACCACGATGCGAAATGTCTGGTTGGCGTGATCGGGAATAGTAACAAGGTCGTGCTGGTCGGAGTGGACACGACCGAGCCCCGAGTTATTGGCCAGCCACCAGGTGAGCGGCGAGGCCAGGCGATTGAGATTTTGCGTGTCGACATCGATGCGATAAATGTTAACACCGCCGACAAAGACAACATCCGGGTCAAAGGGATGGACGACGATTGTGTTGTCGAACCAACCGGCCGTATACATTCCGGGAGTAGCGCCGGACTGTCCAAAGGCGTTAAACCAGTTCGGGTCGGCGCCGGTGTCCGGCAGCTCAACCCAGTTGTCGCCGGCGTCGGTAGTCATGAAAATGTCGGAAATTCCGCGCGGTCGTTCAACCGCGGCATAGAGGCGGTTCGGATCGCTCGGTGAAATGGCGAGCTCGGTGCGCACGCTGACGCCTGCCAGTCCAAACCCGCCGTCGGTGGGAAGGCCGACATCGCCGGGCAGAGCAAAGTTATCGGCTGAAATGGTCCAGGTATCGCCGGCATCGACAGACCTGATGACTCCGACCTCGTTAACGGCGGCGTAGAGTTTGTTGAAGTCGGAAGGGTCGTAGATGATCTGCTGGACGCGGTTGTCGGTATTGGCCGGCAGGACGCCTTCCGGATCAAACACCAGCGTCCAGGATTCCCCGCCGTCGGTTGACTTGTAGATGCCGCTGTGTTTGGCGGCCGGCGGTTTGGCGTACTGATGCGCCCGCGAATCGTTGCCGCACAGGAGAACGACGTCGGGATTTGCGGGATCGACGACAATGCGATTGATGGCGCCGAACAGCTTGCCGTCGGCGGTGGAGGCCAACTGCCGCCAGGTCTGCCCGTGGTCGGTCGATTTCCAGACGCCCGATCCTTCGATATCAACGACGCGACCGTAGCCCATCCCGGTTCCGGCATAGAGAATGTCTGGATTTGACTGCGACTGTTCGAGTGAACTGGTCGAGAGGTTGGGAAGATCCGCGGTCATATCGGACCAGTTCTGGCCCTGGTCGCTGGTGTACCAGATTCCGCCGCCGACCGATGCTATGAACCACGAATTGCCGCCGGGGTCGCCCGCATCCACGACAATAGCACGGGCGCGACCGCTGATATTGCCGGGGCCGCGCTCCGTCCAGGGCAGGGGATCGCCGGCAATCACATCGCCGCTGTTTTTTCGGGCCAGGGCTTTGCGGCGTTCTTCGATGCGATAACCGGGGGAATAGGTTTGTCCGTCGGCGCCTGTTTTAATTTCGGCCATCGCTTCGATTAACGCTCCGGGGTTTTCGGCTTTGATGCGGTCTTTCGACTGTTTGGCCGCCAGTTTGTTCAGCGCCGCCCGGATCTCGGCCGCCGCCTGTGAACCTGGTTCGGCGTCGGCCAACATTTCCTGCAATTCGGCCTGCATCTGACCGGCGGATGTCACTCCACTAAACCTTGGTGAACTGTTGTTAAACGGATTGGTTAATACGACAAAACCGGTTAACAGACACGTCAATCCCAGGGACCAAAAAAGTAGTTTTTTCGTCCTCATAATGCCTCACGTACTGATATGGGGAAAACGATTAAAGAGTAGCTATCGGCAGCCCCTGAAAGCATTGCGTGCGGCGATCCGTCCAACGCCGCGAAATGGAGTTGTGTATATAGGTTAGACGATTGGCAGGCGTATCAATGCACGCACCGCCGCGGTGCACGCGAGCAGCACCGACCTTTAAGGCTAGTTAAATTGAAGTAGCACATGCCGGTGTTTAATCGCTTTGTGTAATGATCCATCCTGTGTGCCCACGACGAACCCGGCATATGCTGTGTATGGAGAGGTTGACAAGCGGCCAAACAAAAGGGTTACATGCGCACGTAAAAAAATGCAAAAATCAATCCCTGTGCATAAAGGACCGGCGATGGCATGAACACAGCAGAAACGGCCGATCGTTGGCGATGAGTGGAGCGTTTGGCTGGTTAAACCGGCGCATGTCGTCGACTGATATTCCCGTTGTCCGGCCGCCGTCCGGCCGCCTTGAATCATCTACTCTGAGTCGCGACGCAGGAGACCAAACGCGAAGTCGCGGCCGAGCTCCTGCTTGTAGGCCAGGTGAATCCACATCATCGCAAAAGGCTCCAGGTAGCGCGCGGCATAGAGCGGTCCCGCGTCGACGGCGTCAAAACCGATTTCGGCCGCGAGATCGAGAACTGTCCGGCGCGCGTTGTCGTCGTCGCCGCAAACCAGCATGAGTGCTTTGCGTCCATTGAAGTCCGGATTGCGCATGTTCTCCGCGCCGGTGCTGTTGAACGCTTTTACCAGCCTGGCCTGCGGCGCCAGCGCTGCCAGGTGTTCCGCGGCGGAGGTTTCCGTGCCGACGGCCAGGCCCTGCAAGCCGGGATTGAGCGGGTTGGTGACGTCCACCAGAATACGGCCGCTCAGATCGCCGGCGGCGGCAATCGCTTCCGCCGCCGCGGTCCATGGTGTGGCCAGAACAACGATGTCGGCGTCGCTGCAGGCGGCTTCTATATCTTTGATGTCGGCATTCGGGTGCGCGAGGCGTTCTTTCAGGTTCGCGTCGTCGGGGCGGCGGACGCCGAAACAGATGGAATGTCCGTTGGCCGCCCAATGCTCGCCGAGAGCTGTGCCGACGTTGCCGGCGCCGATAATTGCAATATTCATGGTTGTTTCCTTTCGAATCACTTAAACAGCGGGTCAGTCCAGCTGCGGAACAACAAAACCAAAAACGGTTCCAACGATTGCGCCGACGACAATATCACTGGGAAAATGTTTGCCTGCTTCGTAGCGCAGGTAGCCGGTCAGCGCGGCCGTGCCGAAGCTCAGGACGCCGACGAGATAGCGCGAGTCGCGATCCGGATAGAGCTCCGCATATGAACTTGTTAAAAATGCCGCTGAAGTAAAAGCGATTGATGTATGTCCGGAGTAAAATGATCTGGTGTAGTCCGGTTTGTAGCTGAGTTTTTTATCCAGACTCAGATCAGTGTTAAACAGATAAGGCCGCCGACGCGAAATGAGATTTTTAACCAGAAGATTCAGGCCGACGCTCAGCGAAAGCGTCTGAGCGTAAGCCCCGATGTAGTCGCCCGCGCCGCCCGGGTCCAAAGCGGCGGATTTATCCGGCATAAAAAACGCGCCGGTCGCCAGCGGTGCGGCCACGCTCAGGTACATGCCCCAGTCGCTCAGGTCGGAAGCGGCGGGACTCCAGTTGTAGGCCGCCGAGCGATCCATCTGCTCAAAGAAGAGGACGGACCGCACTGAATCGGGTGTTAAACGCTGTATCTCCGCGCCGCTGATGTCGTCCGTACCGATCAGGTAATGACTGAACAGGGCCAGCGCCACGCCGCCCGCGATGCCGATCAGTTCGGGTTCGTTAAACTCGTAGACCTGCCTGAAACTGCTGCGGGCGTCGATCACCCGCAGGCCGCGTCCGGCGGCGTAGAGCATCAGTGCGGCCTGCAATGACTCGGAATCCGCGTCCCGCGGCTGTGATAAATGCGGCAGGATTTCTGCTTCGGCGGCGCGCAGCTGCGGGACAGATGCAATGACTTGCAGCGTCGCACACAGTGACAAACAAAAAAATGCCTTTAAAAGGCGAAAGCCGCCAACCGCCGGAGAGCGATCAGAAAGAAAAAACATGTGCGGAAACCGTTTAAACGTCAAGAACTTCGGCGTGCAGAGCCTTGTCCAGATTGTCGGCGTTGATTTGCCCGTGGGAAGCGTGCCAGCGCACGTCTCCATCGACCAACAAAAAGACCTGTGGGCTTTCGTGCCGGATGCCGAACTCCTCAGCCACCCGGTTGGAGAGATCGCGCGCACCCTGGACCACTATGAGAGCCGCCGTTTCGCCCTCGTGCGCCGCAAGAAAGCGGCTGAATTCCTGACAGGCATAGGCCGAAACGGAACAGGCAACCGAATGTTTGAAAATCCAGCGGCGGCCGCCGCCCTGCAGAAAAGCGGTCAGTTCGTCCTGCGTTTGCGGTTGGTCGAAGCCGGGAGGGAGTTCACCTGGATGCATGCGCGTTCTCAGATTGGTTATGGCTGCGTAAAAAAGAGCCGCACCCAACAAGCCCATTATCACGACATCGACGAAGACATTTGTTGTTGTCATAACCGCCATTGATGTTTGGTAGGGAATAGCCGGTATTGCTCAGACAATACGACTCCGTGACAGCCGGATTGTTGTCTACTTGCTAAGCGAACGTTAAAATGTGGAATTGGCATTACAAAATCAGCATTGTGTAGCAGGCACGGCGGGAAAGGCCGCGCAAAGAGGTACATTTGAGCAGATGAAATCCGGCGACCGCGTCATATCGTTCGACTACAGCGACAGCATTCGCATTCTGCGCGCCATTCAGCGCGCCATTGTACGGGCGGGCCTGAATTGTGAGTTCGACTCCGCCGTTTTGCGCTGCATTTTCCGCGACGCTGAGGGACGCGAGTACGCCCGTTTCCGCTGTCCGCCCGCTTTCCCCGTCGCATCCGCACAAAGCGATCCGGCGGACTACAGCCGCCAACTGAACGCCGAGCCGCCCGAGGCTTTTGTTTTGGTTCTGCAGTCCGGCCAGGCGGCGCTGGCCCGCACGCGACGCGGCCTGCTGTACGACCACCGCATCATCCGCAAATACATGGTGCGCAAAAGCCAGGGAAAGTCGCAACTGACGCATCTGAAAACGAAAGGAAAATCGCGTCTGGGATCGCGCATCAGGCTGCAGCAGTCGGTCGAGTTTTTCGAGGAGATCAACGGCTGGCTGGCGGAACAGGACGAGGAGTGTACGCCCGGACGCATTCTGTACGCCTGCGCCGCGAGTCTGTGGCCGCACCTCTTTCACAGTCGCGTCACCCCGCCTTTTGACAAAAAAGATGCTCGCCTGATGAAGATTCCGCGCGATTTCCGCAAGGCGACCCTGGAGGAACTGGAACGCATGTGCCGTTTTGTCCTGCGCGGCCAACTGGTGTTCAATCCGGCCGCGGCGGAGGTTCAGGCGCTGCTGCGGACGCTGGAAATCGCGGACGACGGCGCGGATAAAAGCGACCGCCACGAGCTTGACGACGAGTTCTGACGGGCCCAGCCCACGATCAGCATTGAACGGTTTGGTCAGCTCGGTGCCTCACCGTAAGTTCCAGCGCTCTTTTTGCTTCTGCCATGTTTTACCAACCATTAATCACTGGGATTACCGTATGATTCTCAACAACGCAACCAGCTCCACGGCTACGTGGTCTGTCAGCAATTCCACTGCATCCGAAGCCGGCTCCAAAAGCGCCAACTCCTGGGGAACCATTGTACCGCCTTCGGGGCCATTTAATTACTCGGCGCAGTTCTCGGGACCGGAAGGCACGGCCAAGGCGGACAATATCACAAATCCAGACGCCTGCCTTACCTACACCGGCACCGAATTGCTGGTGACTTATCCGGGCGCATAATTGCCGCCGCGGCGCGGAATCTGTCCACATCGTTCGCTCGTGATTCAGGCTGACAGTGCACAATTCAAGCCCCTCACGTTCAGGCTTTGCCTGCGTGGGGGCTTTTTTCTTTTTGTTCGGCCCGCCGCGTTGGGCGCGGCTGCGCGAGCGAAATCGCGCGTGCGACGGTCGGTTGCAATCGCACATCTTCCCGGCGATTCAGTTATTCAATGCGTGCAACAACGACGCGGCAACAAAATTCAGGTGGAGAGGACATGCGCCGCCGGGTGCGGTCGGCGGCGGAACGGCGCATCGCAGGCGCGGCGCAATTTGAGCGTCGAGCACAAACACTCCGGCCGTTCAGGCGTAACCAACGCCCGTTCAGACACGATGAGCGCATCGTTTAACTTTTTACGCTGGGAAAGTAGGGGTGGTGGTATTAAGCTTGTCGTGACGGCGCGCGGCATGCGGTGCGCCGCTCCGCGACGGCATTTACTCAGGAGAATCTGCACGAAAACATTGCAGGGTGGGAGGAGTGTGTTGTGAGCGCGGAGGTAGATACCGTGGCGGCGGCGGGGTGGGCCCCTGGATCAAGCCCGAAGTGTGCCCAAAATCGAAGTCGACGCGCCGGGAGTCGCCCTAAGTCCTTTTATATCAACATCTTACGTCGATGCGGGTAAGCGCCCGAACCGCATGATTCCCAACGCATCGGCAGATTTTTCACCGTCAGATTGCTCGATTTGCAGCGGACGTTGCGACCGCCACGGCTCTGCTCTTCGACGTTCGCACTCAGCTTTTGTCCGCGTGAAACATCCCCGGCACCGTGCGCGACAGCGCTCGCGGAACCGGACGCGTCATGGAGACTCAATGCTTGTTGATGCTGCCCGGAATGATAAGGGCGCGATTGCGACGGAAACCGCAATAACCCGCGCGCGCCGTCTGCTCGGCGACACTGCCGGCAGGCGGTAAAAAGCGTCCGTTTGTGACGCCATTTCCTGTGAGAGCCTATTCCTCTCGCCATGCGCGATCACTCATGCATGGCCCCGGAGTCGCGCGATCATTAACCCCAGGGTTGAACAACAGTTGTTGTCTGAAATGACATGTCGACACATGGTAGTTGAAAAGTTTTGGGAAAGTCCGATAAAAACGCAACAATCCGGAACGGCCCGCGTAGCGCCGAAAATTCGGAGATTCCCGCCGCTGTCAACAGCGGACACAAAACGCCGCCTGAAGCCCACAGGGGTATTACCGCTCAACTCCGGACTAAATCACTATTGTCAACTAAAAGTATTTCTACCGACGCTTATGCAACGTGCACGAATCCCTTTGATTGGAGTTGTTACGTGCGCCATGCTTGCCATGACCATTGCGATTGGTTCAGGGACGGCGCAGGCAACGACATCCTCGGAAACTCCCGAAAAACAGGTTAACGTCAAAGTAGTCACAACCGACAACGGAACGTCCGAAACAGTAGACAAAATCCTCACGCTCGACAAGAATGCTTCCATTGAGTCCATCCTGCGCGACATGGGTGTCATTGATGAATTCGGCCAGATTGCCGACAATGAATCCGTAGAAATCATCGTGCGCCGCAAGCGCCACGATGCACTGCTGCAAGACATCAACGTTCAGCTGGAGCCGGCGCCGGGCCCGCCTGTCTTCCGCACGCCGCCGGTCCAGACCGGCAGCGGCTTCCTGGGCGTTAATATCGCCGACGTGCGTGTTCTCGGCGATGCCGATCAAGGCACGAGCAAAATCGGCGTGGCCATTCGCTCGATTATTCCCAACACCGGTGCGGCCGATTCAGACCTGCAAGGCGGCGACGTGATCGTAAGCATCGACGGCATCCCCGTGGCGAGCGTCGATCAGATGGTCAAAACCATCCAGGCGCTCAAACCGGGCAGCAAAGTGGAAATCGAGTTTCTGCGCGACGACAAAAAGATGACGACCGAAGCGACGTTGGGTTCGCGTGCCGAATACATGCAACGCCAGCGCGAGCAGAACATCGAGCGCATGTTGCACCGCGAGCGCGAGCGCAGCCAACGGCAACTCGAACGCAAATCCACTCCTTTTCTCGGAATCGGCCACAAGATCGGCCAGGGCGGCTCCACGGAAGTGACCTACGTCGTTCCCAATACCACGGCGCAAGAAATCGGCATTCAGCAGGGCGACAAGATTGTCGGCGTCAACGGTAAAAAAGTCGGCAAACCGATGGAACTGCAAGTGATACTACGCCACTTCGTGACCGTCGGCGAGCCAATTACCGTCGACGTCGAACGCGACGGCGTCGTTCAAAGTCTCAGCGGCACAGCCAAAGCACGTGAAATGAGGATCCGCTCAAACGTGATGAGGGGTCAATGGCACCGGGCTCCCTCCGTGGACATGGAAGAAGCTCAACGCAACATGGAAGAAGCCCGGGAAAACCTTGAGAAAGCCGCTGGTCAAATGGAAGAATACGCTGCTTTCTGGGAAAACGATTCCGAGATTGTGTTCCTCGAAGCGCCGCACATTGATCCGGATCTCTTTGCTGAACACATGGCCAAGTTCAACCTGGCTCCGATGGATCAGCCCGAAGTTATCCGCGAAGTGCGCGTCAGCATTTCCGTGCTGGACCTGGGACAGGAAGACATTAACACGCTCAGCCGCCAGATTGGCGGCGATCTGGCCAACGATCTTGAAGTCCAGGACCTGACGCTCTATCCGAACCCGAGTGATGGACGTTTTAACCTGAACTTTGAACTGCCGGGCGACGGCCTCAGCGTCGTGAAAATCTTCGACGTCGGCGGCAACGAGATCTATGCCGAAACGCTCAACGGCGTCGACGGCAACTACGAGCGCATGATTGATATCAGCGACAAACCGACGGGCGCTTACTTCCTGCAGGTGACGCGCAACGGCCAGTCCTTCACGAAAAAACTGGTGATCGACTGATCTGAGACAGACAGTACGTGCAGCGCTTCAAGGCGCGGCACAGACGTGCAAATAAAGGGTGTGTCGGTTTCTGCCGGCACGCCTTTTTTTGTGGCTTCGCTCGCGCTGACAAACAAAAATGGATTTGGTATTTCAGTGAAGGCGAGGATCGAGTTTGCCGCTGCCGCCGCATTTGCGACAGGTTTCCTTCATCCGCACGCCCTCGTACCAACCGCGGCCATGGCAGGAGGGGCAGGCGTGGCGCATGTTGTGGATGATGCGCACGGCGGCATAGACAACGGCAGAAACAACGACCAGAACAAGCAGATAGCGAAACATGGCAACGCCGTAGAATGTCGGACAAAAACGGAGAAGGAAAATGTGTTTCGTACGAAACAGCCCGACAGACGACCGTGGTCCACAAAGCGTTTAAAAGGCAAACAATCCAAGCGCTTGCGCGATCAGATTGTCCGCCAGTCAAGAAGAATTTCACCGTTTTCGGAAATTTCGCCGCATCAGGCCCGCGAATGGAAAGCAACTTTGTTGCCTTCGGAATCCATGAAAATCGCAAAGTAGCCGATTTCATCGGTGATTTTGGTCTTCGGCATCAGCACTTTCCCGCCGGCGCTTTCCACGCGGCTCAGCGGCGTGTCCAGGTTGTCGCCGCCATTGAGGAAAATCAGCGAACCGTCGGCGGAGGGCACATAACCTTCACCGGCCACTACGGCGCCGGAGACGCCGCCTTCGGCATAGGGGAAAAATGCCATTTGGCTGCCCATCATTTCCTGGGCGGGCATATCGGTGGCGAGCACTTCGGAGTAGAACTTGACGGCGCGGTCGAATTTGGCCGCCGGGATTTCAAACCAATTGATGGCGTTTGCCATGACTATTGTTCCTGGATAAATTGAAAGATCAGATCGGAGTTACGAAGGCCAATCTAGCTCGTTCCTGCAGGCCGCTAAAAACAAACTTTGGCCGGTTCGTAAACTTTCAAGCAGACCGGAATTGCGCCATAACGGCGATATTTTGCAAATTTGAGCGTTTTACCGTCTCTCAAACGTAGGTTTTATGCCTCGCAACACAGACCTGTTCGACCTGATCAAGAGCATGACGCCGGCGGAAAAGCGTCAGTTGCGCCTCTCGGCGGGCAGCCGCGCGGACGACAGCAACTACCTGCAGCTCTTTGATGCGATCGACGCGCAGGAGGAGTACGACGAGGGCGCGATCAAGGGGCACTTTGCCGACAAGGCCTTTGTGCGTCAGCTGCACGTCACCAAAAACTACCTGTGGCGTCAGATCATGAAGTGCCTGCGTCCGCGTTACGGCGCGGCGTCGCGTCAGCACGAAATCCGCGAACTGATTGTCGAGGCGGAGATTCTCTACGACCGCGAGCTCTTTGACCAGTGCCGCCGCATTCTGGACAAAGCGGAAAACCTGGCGCGCGAGTTTGAGTGTTTTGCCGAGCTGCTGAGCGTGCTGAGCTGGCAGCGCAAACTGACGATCCAGCTTTCGACCGTCGGCAACAACCGCAACCTTCTGCTGGACGTGATCGGGCAGGAAAACGAGTTGCTGCACGTGCTGCTCAATCTCAACGACTACAACCGACTTTCGGCCGGCATTTACGACACGCTGGACCGCGAGCGCGCCAATCCCGACGATCCCGAGGTGCGGCGCGAGCTGGCCATGCTGGAATCCGCCGACCAGGCGCTGAGCCTCAACGCGCGCATCCTCTACTACTACGCGGCGCAGACCTACGCTTTTTTCCAGAACCGCCACGACCAGGCCTGCGAAGCCATTGAAGCCAAGATCGCCATGCTGGAGGGCCGTCCGCGCTACATCCGCGAATACCCGCGCGTCTACGTTACGACGCTCACCAATTACGCCGCCGTCCTGCTGCATCTCAAACGCTATGACAAACTGGAGGCGACGCTGCAGCGCATTCGCGAGCTGCCGGAGGAGCTGCGCTGGAAGGAGCGCAGCCCCACGATGGTCAAGGTGTTGTTGCAGACATACAATCTGGAGCTGGAGATGTACCGCGATCGCGGCTTAAACAAACGCGGCCTGGCGCTGCAGGAAGAGACCACGGCGCTGTTAAACAGATACCGCGTCAGCGCCGCACGCGACTACCACATTCTGTTCGCGTATCAATACGCCTACCTGCATTTCCGCCAGGGCGCGTTTAACGAGGCGCTGGAGCAGCTTAACATGATGTTCAGCTTCGGCAAGGAGACCGAGCGCATTCACGTGGCGGCATACGGCCACATGCTGCGTCTGCTGATTTACTTTGAGCTGGGGCACATTACGGTGCTCAAATACTCAATTGAATCGTACCGCCGCTACATTAACAAGCGCGCCGCGCCGATGCTGTTTGAGCGCGAGATTTTACGCTTTTTTGCGCGCATCTGCCAGGCTCCGCCGGACGACTACAACAGCATCCTGCACGAGTTGTGGCACAAGCTGTTCGACAGCGCCGACGGCATGGCGGCCGAGCACGCCGACCACTTTGCCCTGTTTAACGACTATCTGAACATTCGCCAATGGCTCGGCGAGCGACTTGACATTCTCTCCCGGCCCGCAGCTTGAGCGCTTCGCCGTCGCAGACTCCCGGCTTGCTTTTTTCTTTTTGTTAACCAATGCACGCAGAGCCGGAAGCCGCGCAATTTGTGCGCAGCCTCGGGCTCTTCAACAGCGTTTTATTAAACAGCTAGAAGTAGATGTTAACGCTGAATTGACTGGCTGTCCTGACGTTTGTGCGCGTGTCCTCCAGGGTTAGCGGCACACCCGGCGATACAAATGTTGTGCGGCGCACCGTACTTTGTGTGGCCGTCAGATTCAATTCCGCACCAAAACTGAGGCTGCGCGTAACAAAGAACTCCGCGCCAAAGCCCAGACTGGCGTTCCAGCCCGAGGTATTGCCGTTCTCTTCGGTCACGCGCAGCACGTACATTGCCGACGCTGCAGCAAAGAGGAATACATCCTTGTCGACTTCGTCCGGCACCTCGCTGAAGTACTTGCGGGCATTGCAGCCCAGTGAATAGGTGTCGACGCCCTCCATCCAGTTGCCGGCAAAGGCGGGTGCAATCGTGAAAGCATCGCCGATCCAAACGGGCATGCTCAGGGTCGAAGATACGGAGTTAATCGACGCGGTGATCCCGATGTCGTCTTCGGCAAACAGCGGGGTACAGCAGCCGAACAGGAACAATGCAGACAGAATTGCGCGGCACAGAGCGCCGCGTTTAACAAACATCAAAGCCAGCATAATACTACTCCAGATTTGAGTAAAAGAGCCGCCATGCCCGCAGTGATTCGGACCTGTCGCCAAGACGCAACCGATACAACATGTCAATGCCGTGGCCGCAGTCCGCAAGCGTCGATGTCAGAGTGGGAAGTGAACCGGAGCGGCGAGCTCCGCGGCATCTGCTGTGCCGACGTTCAAACAAACAGTGGAAAGTGAAGTGACGCTTACTGCAGCGGGCGATCCGGGAGCCTGGCGGCGCAGCACGATAAAAGCCGGAAAGCGCGAAGGTAATCAAAGATCGAGTATCGGCAAAGTCACAAAACGGGGGATATGTCAGCCACACCACACCACAGCCCCTCACTCCACCATCACCTTGTCTTCATAACACCACACCCAGGTCTCGCCGGGCTCCGCCGAGCGTATCAGCGGATGCCCGCTGCTCTGCGCGTGTTTGCTCGCGTGACGATTTGGTGAGTCGTCGCAGCAGCCGACGTGCCCGCAGCTTAAACACACACGCAGGTGCACCCAGCTGTCGCCGCTGCGCAGACATTCCTCGCAGCCGTCCGATCGCGGGATCACTCTGATCTCCGACGTTAAATGAGAACACCCGCTTACATCCCCCGCAGCGGCCGGTACTACGATCGTGCTTTCCGTGTCGACGCGCGTGCGCGCGCCGTGACGGCGCGGCGCAGGTGCCGGAACGGTGTTCTCCTTTTTCAGGACCGCGGCGTAGTTGTTCTCGCGGATGCGCTGTACCTCCGCGTTGATCATGCCCTCGTCCACCTTGTAGTCGCGCAGCAGCTCGGCAAAGAGCTGCACGATGCTTTCGTGCTCTTCGGCGATAACGCAGTGTGCACCCGCCTGATGCAGATGATCGACCTCCGAAACGTAGCGCGTGCGCGCCACGATGCGCAGCGCCGGATTCATCGCGCGCGCCACGCCGATGATATGCGCCGTCGTCTCGGGCTTGTCGTCCGCTATCACCAGCAGGCGCGCCGCGCCCGCGCCCGCACGCTGCAACGTCATGTTTTTTGTGGAGTCGCCGCGCAGGACGGGCAGTCCCTCCGCCTCGGCTTCCAGCGCGCCCTCCGGGCTCAGCGTCGTGATGACATAGGGCACATCTGCGTTGCGCAGGACCCGCACCAGATGGCGCGCAGCGTTGCCGTATCCCGCAATGATAATGTGATCGCTCAGATCGATGCCGTGTCCGTCTTCAACGCTTTCCATCTCCGCATGCATCGACTCCACCATTTTGTCTTCGCTGCGGCGGCGCAGCCGCTCCGCTCCGCGCGCGCCGGCGATGCGCAGGAAGGGCGTCATCACCATCATAATGACGGTCGCGGCGATAAAAGCCTGCGAGCCCAGTCCTTCCATGCCCGCCGGAAACAGACCCGCCTCACGGCCGACGCGCTCAAGCACAAAAGAAAACTCGCCGATCTGCGCCAGCAGCATGCTCGACGCAAACACCACCGGCATGGCGTAACCCAGCAGACGCACGCTCACCGCCGTTGTAAGCAGTTTGATCAGAAATACCACCAGCACGCAGGCCAGCACCAGCGGCAGATTGTTCAACAGAAAACTCAGGTCCAGCAGCATGCCGACGGAAACAAAAAAGGTCGCGCTGAAGATGATCTGCAGCGGCATGATTTCGCTCATCGCATGTTCGCTGAATCGGCTCTCGCTGACAATCAGACCGGCCAGGAAAGCGCCGAGCGAGAGGCTGACGTCGGCCAGACTGGTCAGGTAGGCCGTGCCGAGACAGATGCCGATCACCGTCAGCAGGAAGATCTCCGGCGAACAGGTGCGCGCCACCGCTTCCAGTAATCTGGGCATCACGCGCCGCGCCACAAGCAGAACCAGAACGATGATCACGCCGGCCTTGCCCAGGGCCAGCACGATGTCCAGCGGCGAACCCGATCCGCCCTCGCCCAGAAAAGGCACGAGCATGACCATGACGATGATCGCCAGATCCTGAAATATCAACAGGCCCAGACCGACCTGGCCGTGCTCCGAATTGATCTCGCCGCCGTTGTTGAGCACTTTCAGCACGATGGCGGTGGACGACAAGGCCACCAGAAAACCGGTAAACACACCCGCCTGCCAGGAGACGCCGCAGAGTACTAGAATGCCGGTCGTCAAGCCCGTCACAAGCAGGACCTGAAGTCCCCCGCCGCCGAAAATCAGTCGCTGGATGCGCGCCAGTTTTTCGAGGCTGAATTCAATCCCGATCGTGAACAGCAGCAGAATCACGCCGACCTCGGCGGCGGCGTCCACGAGCGCCTGGTCCCGCACCAGCGCCAATCCCATGGGGCCGATAACCACGCCGGCCAGCAAAAAGCCGACGATCGGCAGGATGCCGATGCGCTGGCAGACAAAAGCGATCAACGCGCCCGCAATAATCAGCGCCGCGATCTCCACAAAAAATTCGGGCGCCGCGCCCGCGGCAAGAAAGAGATTCATCATTTGGTGAGCTTTCGATTCAGACATCGGACAACCAGCAATTGCGGCGATAAATTACCGGTGCGGCAGGCTAATTACAAACGGACGCCGCTTCAGTCCGGCGCGGCCTGACAGCGCGGGCAGACGTGCGTGGAACGCTGCGCCAGCACCAGGCGAACTACCGTCTCGCCGCAGCGCGGGCAGGCTTCGCCCGTGCGCCGGAAAACGCGCAGATCTTCCTTGTTGCCGCCGCGGCGCCCGGCCACCGAGTAAAAAGTCGTTTTGCCCGTGCCCAGCGTCGTGCCCAGATTCTTCAGCCCGCGCCGCAGCACCAGCGGGATGGCCTTGTACAGGCGCTTCAGTTCGGCGCTTGTGAGCGTGTCGGCGCGACGCGACGGATGCAGTTTTGCCTCCCACAGCGCCTCGTCGATGTAGATATTGCCCAGCCCCGCCACAATTTCCTGGTCGAAGAGCAGCGCTTTGATCATGCGCGAGCGCCCCGCCAGCAAAGCCTCGAATGTTTTCAGGTCAAAGTCCGCGCCGAGCGGCTCCACGCCCAGTTTGCCAAGTATCTCCCGCGGCTCGCGCGTCAGGATCACGCGCCCGAATTTGCGCGTGTCGTGGAAGCGCAGCTCGCGTCCGTCGTCCAGTGTCAGCGCTACGTGTTCGTGTTTGGAGCGCGGCTCCTCCGGTGCGGTGAAGTGCAGCCGACCGGACATGCGCAGGTGAATCAGGAGTGTGTAGTCCTCGCTCAGGTCGGCCGTGATCCACTTGGCGCGGCGGCCCAGCGCTTCAAAGCGCCGCCCCGCGATCGCCGCGGCAAATTCCTCCGGCGTCATGCCGCGCACCGTGCGCGGCCAGCTTACGTCCGCGGCCAGGACGCGGCGGCCGGTCAGTCCGGCGGCGTCAAGATCGTTGACGACTGTTTGTACTTCGGGCAGTTCGGGCATGCCGGCGCTCCGCAATGTTGTCTGGTTAAAGTGAAAAGCGGCCCGCAACTGCCGGTCCGCATGGCCGCAAAGCGGGCGAACGGCGCGGCGACTTATTGTACATGTGCGCCCGTCGCGGTTCGGAGAACTGCCGCTTCCGTCTCGGTGACGAACATAAAAAAGCCGCAAACGACAATCATGTCATCTGCGGCCGCGGCATTCGGCGCTCCACTACCTGGTCAGAATCAGTCCGGACAGTCGATGCAGCAGTAGGTCACGGTGATCGTTACACCGCAGGAATAACCGCCCTTCACCACTTCGCGCTCAATGGAGCGAACGTGGATGCCGCCGCAGCCGCGCGTGCGACATTCCTCGCGCGCGCATTGCAGCGCCGCGCGCGTCAGTTCTTCGGTTTTGGCTTCAATCGACGCGTCGTCGCATTCCGTGTGGCCGGCGCGCACGCAGGTCAGATAGTCCGTGTCGCATACGGGTTCGTCGCCCGTGTCGTTCTGCATCAGCATTTCAATGTGTACGGTCGGCTCTTCGGCGGGTGCGTCGGCATTGACGGCCGGAACGGCCAGAATCAGTGCAAAGCAGGCAAGTATCCCTATAAAGCGTTTCATGTGAGTTATCCTGTAATGAGTTATAAGATCAGTTGGTTGGCCCATTGTGTGGGGGCAGTGTTTCATCCGCGCATTGCATTGGGTCGGCCGGTTGTTCCGCTGCGCTGATGCGTCGGCAAACGGCGCCTGCGGCGGGTCGCGGGTACGCGCTCCGGCTTCGGTCTCAGAGTCGTGTCGGGTCGTCGGCAGTTGGTCGGTGCGCCGTCCGGGTGTTGAACTCGGCAGTTGATCGGATGCGCTGAACGCCGCGTCAAGTATACGCAGCCGCGCGTTGCCAAACAATTGATTGCGGTGGTAAAATCACTGTCTGGTCATGAGCGGCACAAAGGGATCGCCGCCCGGCAGCAGGTCCGGCATCGACGCGGCGCCCGCGATGTCCGTCAGTTCCAGGTCCAGAAATGCAATGCGGTGTTTCTGTGCAATTTTTGCGCCGCCCGGCAGCCGCTGCCAGTCTTCCCATGACGCTTCAAGGCCGCCGAGGGGAAACAGCGACACCCACATTTTCCAGCTGGTCGGCAGGCCGTTTTTGTCGCAGCGGATCAGATAGGAATCGCCCGGCGTTGCACCGCCCCGGCCAAAACGCAGCAGCAGTTCGTCCACGCCGTCGCTGCGCCGCACGATTTCGCGCCGTACGCCCGGGTCGAACATTTTGGCAAAAGGATTGAGCCAGAAGGAGTCGTTGATCCAGTATTCGCGCGCCGTGGCGAGCAGCTCGGCTTCCCGTTCCGCGTCGTGTATGCGCTCGCCGCCGCTCATCGCCACTCCCTGTTCCACATCCGCGCCGCCGTAGAGATGCAGGTAGACCTCGTATTCGTCAAACTGCACGCGCAGCATGTTGCGGTCGCGGTCCCACAGGTGGGTGCGCCGCCCGGCAAAAGTCCAGCGCAGGGCGCGTATATCGTCCCACTCTTCCGTTCCCACGGCCCGCATAATGGCGCGCGCCAGGCTGTCGGCATCCGCGTGTTCTTCCCCCCGCGGCAGCGATTCATCCATGACAAACCAGGCGGCGGCCGCCCCGATCACCAGCAGCGCGGCGGCGATTATAAGTGTGCGCCGACGCCGTCGTCGTTTTTCCAGATCCACGTCTCTCTCGTTCCTCCCGCTCTTCCAGCTGTTCTCGTCGCCGGGCAGTGACGCACCAAAATGCGCTTTGGTGCCGCGCGGTGCATTTTATCCGGCTTACTGCCGCTCGCCGGTCGCGTTGGACCTGTCGTTCATGAGCACTTCGCCGTCGGCTCGGGCCGCGGCTTGTTGTTTCCTTTTGCTCGTCATCGGGATGGAAAGCACGCGGCGGCGGGCCGGTTTTTGGGCTGTTCAGCCTCGCACCCCGGGGCAAACTCCGAGCGTTGCACGCGGCGTCTTCGAACCGTGCTCACAGGCCTTCAGTGTCAAACCCGCCGACAAACACAAGCGTCAAAAGAGCCTGAGACCGCCGTGAAGCGCAAGCGCAACAAGGGCTCAAAGCGATCGGGAAGGCCTTTGGCGCGACGCAGAATACAAGCCCGATTCCCTTGCGGCGGATGTTAAACAACTTAAACAACAGCGGGCGGCGCACGCGGCCGTGAAACAAAGCGTAAAATTCGGCGCGCGGGGAGCCGTCGCATGCTGTGACGCGCGCATGCGCCGACCTGCGACATTAAATGTTTAACAAATCTGCGCTGTTCCGATGACGCTGCTGATCCTGTTTGTTTTTGTGGCCCTGGCCTTTTCCTTTTTCTGTTCGATAGCCGAGGCCGTACTGCTGAGCCTGACGCCGAGTTATGTCGCCACGCTGGAAGCGCGCAATCCCAAAGCGGGGCGGCGGCTGGCGCACCTGAAGGAAAATGTGGATCGGCCGCTCTCAGCCATCCTGAGCCTGAACACTATCGCGCATACCATCGGCGCGGCGGGCGCGGGCGCGCAGGCCGCGATCGTTTTTGGCGAGGCCTGGCTGGGCGCGGCTTCGGCCGTGCTGACGCTGCTGATCCTCGTATTCTCCGAAATCATCCCGAAAACGCTGGGCGCGGTGCATTGGCGCAGAATGGCGCCGTCCATCGGCAGGATGCTGGAAATGCTCGTGACCGCGCTGAAACCCTTTGTGTGGCTGTCGGAAATCATCACGCGCGCCATCGGCGGCAAGAAAAAGACGGCGGTGTTCGACCGCGAGGAGTTTACGGCGCTGGCGGACATCGGCAAACGCGAGGGCGAGCTGCACGCGGACGAGTCGCAGATCCTGCGCAATCTGATGCGTTTTTCGTCGGAAAATATTCGCAGCATCATCACGCCGCGCCCGGTGGTCTTTATGCTGCCGCAGGAGATGACGGCGGCCGAATTTGTGGCGCAGCACCTCAACGTGCCCTTTTCCCGCATTCCGCTGTACGCCGGCGACCGCGACCACGTAGCGGGTTTTGTGCTGCGGCGCGACGTCCTGCAGACCTATGTGCGCGGTGAAGGCGCGCGGCCGTTGCAGGACCTGCACCGCGACATCCGCGCGGTGCCCGACAACCTGGCGCTGATGCACCTGTTCAACCTGCTGATGCGCGAGCGCCGTCACATCGCCCTCGTGCAGGACGAGTACGGCGGATTTGCCGGCATCGTCACGCTGGAAGACGTCATCGAGACGCTGCTGGGAATGGAAATTGTCGATGAGCAGGACACCTCGGTGGACATGCAGACGCTGGCGCGGCAGCGCTGGCAGCGCAAAGCCGAACAGATGGGCATTGCTCTCAGCGACGACGGCCGCATTCTGCTGCCCGACTCCTCCGCGGAGTAAGGCGCGCCGCCCGATCAATTTGCGGCGCGCTTTTGCCGCCGACCAAAAAAAAGGCGATTTTCGCAGTGGTCCGCGCCGCCCGCCGGGCGCTTTGTTCCCCGCGGCGGTTCTTTGTGTCATTCGGGAAGCTCTGTATGAACTCCAGCCTCTGTTTGCCGCGGTCCGGCACGACCGTCGCAGCCTCTCTGACTTTTTGCCTGCTTCTGGCGTTGTCCGGCTGCGGCGGCGCTTCCGACGAGGAACCCGCGCCGCAAACGGCCGAAACAAGCGCGCCGGCGGTGAAATCCAACACAAGCGCCAACCTGATGGCGCCGCGGCCGCCCACGACCAGCACGCTCAACGCGCCCAAAGGCAAGCCGACGCGCGCGGCCAAAGCGCGCGTGGAAGCCGCCCGCACCCGCGTGCAGAACACGCCGGACAGCGCCGCCGCGGTCATCGAACTGGGCGAGGCGCTGCTGGAGGAAGGCAGCACCAAAGAAGCCGCCGAAAACTTTGAACGCGTGCTGCAGAAAAACGAGGCCGACGTCAGCGCCATCCTCGGCCTGGCGCGCACCGCCATCGCCGACGGCGAGACCAAAACGGCCATCAGCCAGGTCAAAAAAGCGCTGGCCATCGACTCGCTCAACGCGCAGGCCTGGAACGAGTGGGGCCGCGCGCTCTACAACTCGGGCGAATCCAAAGAGGCGCTGAGCAAACACCGCCGCGCCCTGGAACTCGACTCCAGCTACACCAACGCGCGCATGAATCTGGGCATCGCGTTGAACGCGCGCGGCAAGAGCAACGACGCCGTCCGCGAACTGACGCGCGCCGTGCAGGAAACGCCCGGCGACTATCTGGTGCACTACAATCTGGGCATCGTTCTGAAAGACGCGGGCGAGAACGCGCGCGCCGCCGACTTCCTGCGGCGCAGCACGGAACTGAACGCCGAATTTTTTCCCGCCTTTGTGGAGTGGGGCAACGCCCTGATGAACCTGGGCAACTTTGAAGAATCGATCGACAAAAGCCGCCAGGCGATCGAGGTCAATCCGCAGTGCGACCGCGCCTATCTCAACTGGGGCGTGGCGCTCTACAACATGAAACAACTCGACGCCTCGGTCGAAAAGTACCGCAAGGTGATAGAACTCAACCCGAGTTTTGCCTTTGCCTACAACAACCTGGGTTACACGCTGACGGACCTGGAGCAGTACGACGAAGCGATCGAGCAGTTCAGTAAGGCGGTGGACCTGGATCCGCAAAACGCCATTTTTTACAACAACTGGGGCCGCGCCCTCAATGGCCAGGGCAAGTTCAACCTGGCGATCGACAAAATCACGCAGTCGATCAAACTGGCGCCAAAGAACCCCTTTGCATTCATGAACTGGGCCGACGCCCTGCTGGGTCTCGGCAGGAACGCGGAGGCGCGCCGCAAGCTGTTTGAAGTCATTAAACTGGATCCGCAGCGCCTCGGGCCGATCGCCCAGGCCAAGATCAACGACCTGAACGCGCGCGGCAACGAATAGTCGCCGAATGCCGGGATTCCGGCGCTGTGCCCTTCAAAATTCTCAAAGCATAAAAAAAGGGCTCCCGATTCGGGAGCCCTTTTTCATTTCTGATCGTCGGGCGCGTACGCCGCCGGCGCCTTAGAGGGGCCAGTCGCGCAGCATGCGTTCGGATTCTTCCGCATGGCCGCTCTCGTCTTTGAGCATGTCTTCCAGCATGACGGCCAGGCCTTTGTCGCCGTAGTCGGCTGCTTGCTGGGCGCGTTCTTCGTACTGGGCAATCGCGGCCCGTTCGGATTTCAGGACCGCCTGCAGCATTTCGCGATTGGTGCCGGCCGGGGGAACCGCGGAGGGAACCGTCGTCGGCTCGCCGCCGAGCGCCACAATTTTGTTGGCCAGGAACTGGGCGTGCGTCGACTCGTCGGTCACTTCTTCAAGAAAGAATTGCGCCAACTGCGGACGGAACGGTCCCGTCGCTTTGGCGGCATAGGTGATGTACTGAATGACAGCCGCCAGTTCGTTCGCCAGGTCCTTGTTCAGATTGTCGATTAATGTCTGCTTGTCCACAAATACTCCCGTTAGCAAGTTTTCAGTCTTCAGTGAGTTTGTTGTGACGAGAAATTGGCCTGAAAATTGTTTGTCCAGGCTGGAAGGCGCAGTCCGCCCCACGCACCAAATTACGCGCCGAAGGGCAATTATCCGACACAAAAACGCCCCCGGATCAAGATCCGGAGGCGCTGTGTACATGTTCCGCCACAAACGAGTTTCGCAAGCCGCACGCGCTTCAGTACAGGTACACCGGCCCATTGCAATCGTTGACGCACACGGTGCGCGCTTTGATTGTCAGCGTGCGCACCAACTCCGAAAAATCGAGCCAGTCGCTCTTGACGCGGAAAGCGCCGCAGGTAGTTGTAATCAAGGTCATCGTCGTGCCGGAGCCGATCAGGATAAAAGGCGGCGCCTTTGAATTTTTGGTCCGCGCCGTCGTGTACAGCTGTCTGTGGTTGATGTCGTAGACCTCGTAGAGCGCCGTCACTGCGAACTTGAGTTCGTGCTCTTCCTTGAAGTGCATGATCGTCAGATCAAAGCCGAAGTCGTACTCCTGCGCGTCGTGGTCCAGCGCCTTGCCGTGATAGTGATACTGCTCCGTGCTGTCCACCATCAGCAGCAGCGTCGACATGCGTTCGACCACTCCGGCCACGCTGCCGGTCGTGTCGTAGCGTTCGTAGTGCTCGTCGAGCAGCTTGACCATGCGCTCGTGAATGGGCGGCAGTTTGCCGTGGCGGCCATCCTGGTCATTGTTTTGAGCCGTCAGGCCCGGAAGCGATACCGCCGCACACATCAGCGCCGTCGCCAGCAAACAGATCAGTTTCGCCGAACGGCGTCGCCGGCGGCCATCTGCGTTGAAGTCGTTTGTCATACCGTGCATGTAATTCTCCTGCTGTCCGTATTCTGCCGCAGCGACACCGGGAACGTGTGCGGGTCACGCAAGCAGACGAAAACAGTTCAATTCTCTTTGATCGGCGTCGCGACGGCCTGATTCGGCGTCGCGACGTCAAGTGCATTTCAGTGTGAGAGATCGCCCAGATTGTATGCCGCGCTGAACTGTTCCGCCGTCGTTTCATCGCCCAGTTCAAGCGCGTACGTGGCAATCTTGCGGCCCAGCGCGGAGTCGGGACCGCCGATTTCGTGCGCAAACGTCAGCACGGCCAGGCTGTAGCGAAATTGATTCTTCATCTGCTCCGGTTCGTCTTCCTTGCCGTGAATGACGCCGATGCCGTGCGCCTCGGTGCCGATGCGGTCGAGTTCGCGCATCGTCAGCAAACGCGCCTGCGGATTGTCCACCTGGCTGATCGACTCATTGATGTTCTGTTTGCCCTGCGGCACCTGTCCGTCCGCTATCTGCGCAATTCCCAGTTGACGGCGCGCCTCCGCCAGCGTCGGGTCGAGCGACAAGGCGCGGCGGAACCAGGGAATCGCCGGTTCAAAGTCGTTTGCCATCATGTAGCTGAAGCCGACGGCGCTCATGGCTTTGACGTTGGTCGAATCCTTTTTGAGCACTTCCAGAAACATGTTGAGCGCGTCGAAGTTGAGCTGTATCGCGCTGTCGAGGCGCTGTTCCGCATAGTAGCGCCCGGCGCGTTTGGAGGTCTCGATGGCGCGCTTCATCAGCTCCTGCGCCGGATCTTCCTGATTCGTTTGTTCCTCGCCGCAGGCCGCAAGGCCGACCAGGGCCGCAAAGACACAACTCAGAAACTTCAGGCTGGATGTTGACATGGTATTGCTGTCCGCAGTTTCTAACGCATTGACAAAACAGAAGGCAAGGTAAACGGGAAGCCGCCCATGCAATTGTCCCTTCCCCGCGGCACGTGCCCGCACCCCGCGGCAAATACCCGGTCGTCCCGCCTCTCTCGATTGTGAAGCAGACGGATGAACTCGATTGCGGAAAAGTTACCGCGCACCCTCACAGCAGGGACGCCCGGCGCGGATTCAGGAAATCCACGGAAGCGCGTTCCATGCGGCGCTCCAGTTCCTGCGGGCCGTATTCACGTGCAAAACGCGACTCGTTCTCCGTCAGCGGCAGCATCCACAAAAATCGCACGGTCGCACCGGCCGGCGTGGAGGGCATCCACTCCAGGTCCGGGTTCTCAAGATGCGGCCGCGTCAGGAAGCCATGCGAGCAGGTGGAATCGGGCTGCCAGGCGCGCCCGAAGCGCAGGCGGTGGTGCAGGTCCAGCCGGACGACGTTGTGGTGGTAGTGCACCGCCATCGCCAGAATGTCGCGCTGTGAGCGGTCCGGTTCGCGCGTCACGACAAAAATCTCCAGCGGGCGAAATTGATCGCCCGTCGACATGCCGCAGGTGGCGTAGGACCAGACGGAACGAGACTCCGTCGGCGCAAATTCCAGCACGGCCAGCCCCTCGGGCAGCTGCGGCGGCATACCCCGTTCCACGTTCAGCACATTGGGCACCGCGCCCCAGAAACGCCGATAGTGTTCCAGCACATGCAGCAGATGGTGTTGACGATTCTCACTCATGCTCTACCTCTTCCGTTTTGTGCTTGCACAGGCCGCATCGCGCTCGTCGCACCGGCCTGCCTCAGTTCGCCTGCCCCGTCTTTGGCGACGAAACATTTGCCCGGGCCCTGATCTGGCGACGTAATCAACGGCCTTTTTATGTTTTGCCCGCGCCGGGTCGTTGGGTCGCCGCACTGCAGGCGTCCGGTCGGGGCGCCGGCGGCGCTGCGCGTCGGAAGCCCGCAGCCCGCGCGTGGTCGCCGCATGTGAAAGCTGCGTGCCGCCCAGGAGTCGTCAAGAGCCGTCAAGGGCCGACGAATGAATCCCGCCGCGTGCATGCAGATATACACCGAAAATCTTAAACTTGCCGTCAAACCTCACACAGTGTTGAATCCCGTTCGACGAATAGTCCCCGCCTGTAACCGGAGCGGCATTTGGCCCAATGCCGCCGGCCCGTCTTTTGTCTCCGGTTTTGAGCTGGTATCCGACATGCAATTCACGTCGCTTCGTCATTGCGGCGCGCACTCTCCGCGCCGGTCAGCTTCACCAGCGGCAGGGGGCGGCCGCCTCCTGGTGCGCCGTGCCTTCACAATTGCGCCGACGGCCGCCGCCCGCGGTGAGCGCGGTTTATCGGCGTTTCACGTCGCGATCGAAGCCGGGAATCAGTCGGTGCACTCCGCCCGCTTCGGCCGCCCGACGCTTCAGTCCGGAATTATCACGATTCGCTCTTTTAGCGCTGGCGGCGTCGCCCGGGCCGTTGCATATTGCGTCCACTTCATGAGTGTGTTGGAATTGTTGGTTACGCTGAGTCGAGAGATACCTGCCAGATCTTTCGGCTCAGCGTTTTTTTTTCGTTGGTCTGCGAACAGGGACCGAAAGGCGCGGAATCGGTCGATCAAAGCAATGCCGCATTCGATCGCGGCAATTGCACACGCGGCCGGCCGCCGACTGCAAGGCGACAGCGCCCGGTGTCCGCATCGCGCACTTAAACAGACTGCACTGTCCGCGATTCACGTGGAACTCAGGACTGCGGACTCAGAGCTTGTCTCGCCGACTTTTGACTGAAAGACTCAACAACCGCCTCACTTGTTTAAACATCTCCTGCTGAATAATTGCGGCTCTGTTTAAGTCGGGCTTCACAGTTCGGGCGCTGTCTCACTGCAATTGATCTTTGCCGCAGCCTCACCAGAACATCGCGCCGCCATTGCGACTTTAACGCCGTGCTTCCGCGCTGTTAAATTTCCGTTGTCTTGACTTTCGGCACTTTTTGAACTCGCTGAATATTTTTGTGGTGTTAACACACATCGCCGGCTTGCAACCCGATGTTTTTTCAACATACCGATTGGCTGATATGCGTATTCCGGCACGTCTGTTTGCTCCGGTGGTTTTTCTCTGTCCGGCCTGTAATTCCGGCGACACGGCCGAACAAGCCGAACCAACGACCGATCCTCTGGTGAATTTGTCCGGCGAACAGCTGGCCGGCATGTTTTGCGTTTCCTGTCACCTCTACCCCGAGCCGGCGCTGCTGGACAAAACGAGCTGGCGCGAATCGATTCTGCCGCGCATGGCTGAGTTCATGGGCATGTACGCCACCGATTCAACGCGCGCCGGATTGATCGAAGAGGGGCCCGGCGGCGCGGAGGTCGAGGCGGCGAATGTTTATCCCAAAACGCCGATGCTGTCGGCCGCGGCTTTCGGCAAGATCAAAGACTTCTACCTGCAGAACGCGCCGGACACGCCGCCGAGCCGGCACATCGCCACCGGGCTCAAACAGTTTAAAGTGGAGAAATCGCCGATGCGCCTCTCCCCGCCCGTCACGACCATGATAGAAGTAAGCGACGAAGGCGACATCCACATCGGCGACGGCGAAACGGATATCGCGGCCATTTCCTTTTTCCGCGCCCGGGGAGGGTTTTGTCTACCTGGAAAACCAGGGTGACTTCAACTTCACGGCCGCAACGTTTGAAGGCGTCGCCGAACTCGGCCGCTGGATTGTTATGGACAAGGGCGACATCGACCACGACGGCGACATGGACCTCGTCCTCGGTTCGCTGGCATTTGAGGTCGTTGCCGAAGGAAATTGGGTGCAGAACCGGGTTGAGGGCGGCGTGCCGTTTGTGGTGCTGCGCAATACGCGCAAATAACACAGCCCGTCGCAGTTTGCTGGTCGTTGGTTTTGAGCGCGAAGACCCTGTTGTTTCAATCCTCAGGCCGCTTCCAGCGCGGTTGCCGGCGGTTTCTCCCGCTGTGACAAACAAAAGAGTCATAAGAGCCTGAGATGCGAACGCAGCTCAAAGCGATCATGGAATAAGTCGTAGGCGGCGGCGCTTAGCGAAAAGCGTAGCGCAGGGCCAGGCGCGCGGAAAAGGCGTTGAGGTCCAGATCCGCAGTTGCGAGCTCCGCGTCCTCCGCTGCGGCTGTGTTGAAGCTGTAGGCGACAGGTGTCTCGATGCTGAAATTGTCGTCGAAACGAAAAATCGGGCCGACCTCCAGGCCGAAGTGCGGCCCCGTAAAATCGATGTCGCTCAGGTTCGGTCCCGGCGTCAATGTCAACCAACGGAAACCGCCGAAGCCGCCGACGACAAATCCGACGTTGTGCTCGAACCAAAGCCAACCGAGACCGAAGATATCAGATTCGAGATACCAGCGTCCCGAAACCCGCGCGTTCATTTCCACGAACTGCACCTCCGCGTCGCCGTCGCGGCTGGAGTAAAAACCGCCGTCGATCGAGCAGCTCCAGTCGTCATCCTCGGCCATGAAGCCGGCTTCCATGTCAAACACGAGACCATCTTTAATATCCTTCGGGAACAAGAGTTGCAGTTGCGGGCGAATGAAAAGTCCGGCGTCCTCGGCGGCCAAACGATCGGACGGAAAAACCAGAAGAGCGCCGGTGCAGAGCAGGAGGGTACAGAGCATCAAGTTCTTCATTTTACAGCTCACAGGGTGTGTTAAAGAGACGATTCCATCGTATTGGATGAAACTTCAGGTGTAAAATTTTCAGACACTTAATATAACAAAAATGAAATAATGAGTTGCAATTCCTGTTCTGCGTCTCCGCACCCGGGCAGTGCCGGGAGGCTCCGCCGTGCGCGCGACATCAACCTGCCGCGGGCCAGAAACCTGATTTTTGGCGAATTTTGGCGCAACCTCCGCGATCCCGCATGAACACTGCCTTGGCAGCAGCCCCAAAACCAGAAACCTGATTTTAGCGCAAAACCTGGATTGAATTGCCGCGGCGCAGCGGACAAATTGACCGGCGAAACTGACACAAACCATGAAAATGGAAGGTTCGCCGTGAAGGGCTGCCGCAGCTGTATACTGTACTTTTTGATTGTTTGCCTTGTGGCGGGCGGTGCGCGGGCATCGCTGCGGGCGCAGGACCTGGGCGCCATCGGCGACGGCAATCCGTTTACCATCGACGGTTCGGTGAGCGCCCAATCGACGGCTTACGATGCGAGCGACATCGCGGCGCGGCGTCAGTCGCTGACCTGGCTGCTGAGCGGCAACCTGAACATCGGCGTCTACGACGTCGCCATTCCCTTGAGCTTCAGCCTCAGCGACCGCGGGTCCGACTTCAGCCAGCCGTTCAACCAGTTTGGCCTGAGTCCGCACTACGAGTGGATCACGGCGCACTTCGGGCACCGCAACCTGCGCTTTTCGCGCTACACGCTGGCGGGGCATCAGATACTCGGGGCGGGGCTGGAGCTGACGCCGGGCATCCTGCGTTTTGCGGTGATCGGCGGGCAGTTCCGCGCGGCGGTGGAGGAAGACACAACGACGCGCCTGCTGCAGATTCCGAGCTACGAACGCACGGGCTACAGCGTCAAACTCGGCGTGGGCAGCGGACAGAACTTCTTTGACCTGGTTTACCTGAAGGCGTCGGACGACACGAATTCGATCGCCCCGCTGAGTTCGCGTTCGCAGATCCAGCCGGGCGAAAACGCCGTCTTCGGAATCAACTCGCGCTTTCAGCCGCTGCAACAGTTGAGCGTCTGGGCCGACGTGGGCGTCAGCGCCTACACGCGCAACGTGCGCTCGCTCGACGTGCTGGACCAGAGCGCGGAGGTCGAGGCCGCAAGCTCCGTCATCGACCCGAAGATATCGACGCAGGTTTACACCGCGCTGCACAGCGGCCTGCGTTTCAGCCAGGCGGCCTACGGCATGAGTCTGGAATACACGCGCGTCGACCCCGACTACCAGTCGATGGGCGCGTACTTTCTGGCGAGCGACGTGCACCGCATCGCCTTCTCGCCGAACTTCTCGCTCATGAACCACCAGCTGCGCTTCAACGGCACGCTGGCCTGGCAGCAGGACAACCTGCAGGACAAAAAGATGGCGACGACGACGCGCATCACGCCGATTCTGAACATCTCGTACAACCCGCTGCCGGAATTCGGCGTGGACCTGCAGTACAGCGACATGTTTACGAGCCAGGAAGACGGGACGGTGCAGCTGACGGACACGACGCGCATGGACCAGAGCATGCCGAGCATCAGCCTGACGCCGCGCCTGATACTGCGCGACAGCACCAAGGTGCACACGGTGGTGGCCACGGCCATGCACAGCCAACTGCAGGACAACAACGAATTCTCACGGCGTTATACGCGCTTTGAATCGAGCAACGTGAGCCTGAACTACAACCTGGCGCTGGTGCGCGAGGCGCTGTCGTTTTCCGCCAGCGTCTCCGGCAACCGCCTGGACAACCTGGCCGGGCGCATCACGAGTTTCTCGTACAGCCTGGGCGCGGAAAAAAGTTTTGCGAACCCGCAGCTTTCCTTGAGCCTGAGTTTTGCCGGCTCGACGCGTCAGCAGGGTTCGGCGACGAACATCGTACTTGGCGTCGGATATCGACCGGCGGAACAGCACTCGTTTAACATGTCCACTTCGCTCAGCTCGGCGTCATTTGACGTTGATAACTCTTCATTCACGGAATTTACGACCACGGCACGTTATGTATTCAGCTTCTAAAACCCGGCTGATGTTTATCGCTCTGCTGCTGCCGCTTTGTGCGGTATTGAAGTTGCAGGCGCAAAACGACGTCATCGTCTCGACCACGGTTTCGCCGCCGTATTCCCCCTATTTGTCCGACTACGTCGACTTTGAAAACAAACTGGTGGTGACGCTGATCAACACGACGAACCAGCCGCTGGAGCTTCGTCTGGTCGGCTCGTTCGAGGGCCTGGACAACAACGTCCTGGTCGCGATACCCGAAAACTTCCAGCCGGCGCAGCCGATCGTGTTAAACGCGTTTCAGACGCGTTCGCTGATGGGCTCGCAGCTGCAGGAATACTTCAACCCCGACGTGCTGAGTTTTTCCGGCATTTCCAAGGCGGAGGTGGTGCAGGGCAACGGCCTGCCGGAGGGCAACTACCAGCTCTGCATGCGCGCCTTCGACTACGCCGCGCCGAATCCGCGTTCGCCGGCCGCGCCCTCGGGCTGCACGCAGTTCCTGATAACGCACTACGATCCGCCGGTGATAACGCAGCCGCTGTGCGACAGCGAGGTCGACGCCCAGAAGCCGCAGAACCTGCTGCTGACCTGGACCATTCCGGCCGGTGCGCCCGTGCAGAAGCTGGAGTACGTGCTGCAGATGGTGGAAGTGCTGCCCGCGAACACCGATCCGAATCAGGCGATGCTGGCCGCCCCGAACCCGCCCTTTTTCGAAAAAGTGGTGCAGACCAACTCCTATCTCTACACCGGCTTCGACCCGCTGCTGGAAGAGGGCATGCGCTACGCCATGCGCGTGCAGGCGCGCAGCAACAACCAGAATGAACCGCTCAGCTTCAAGAACAACGGCTACAGCGAAGTCTGCGCCTTTGTGTGGGGAGCCCAGAACGACAATCAGGACGACGAGCAGGACGACAACAACGACGAGGAGCAACAAGACGACGAGGAAGAGCAGCAGCAACAGGTCGACCTGGAAGAGGAGTACGCCAACCCGTGCGAAACGCTGAACTGCGCACCGCAGCCGATCGCACAGGGGCCGGCGGCCAACAAGAACTACGAAATCGGCGATGAAGTCCAGATCGGCTATTTTATCATGACGCTGACCGACCTGGACAATCCCTCGGCATCCAATCTGACGGGTGAAGGTTATATCGATGCGCCGGTGTTCCACACGCGCCTGAAAACGACCTTTAACGGACTGAAAGTCAACGCCGACCACAAAGTCTACCAGGGTGCGGCCCTCGGCGCGTACGATCCCGGCGCGCAGGTGGACCAGCAGTTGCAGGCTTTTAACAACAACCTCAACAACATCGCCGCGAACAAGGTTAAACAGGTCAGCGATTTTGTTAAGAACAATCAGAAATACGTCGAACAATTTGCCGACGTCGACATCCAGGGTCTGCCATTCGCCTGGAGCAAAATGGTCGACAGCAAACTGCAATTGATCAATATCGCCGCGGTGGAGTTTAAACCCGACGGCGCGCGCTTTAACGCCTTTCTCAACTTTGAAATCCCCGAAGCGCAGAACGACATCGTTGCATTCGGCCAGAAAAATGTCTGCTTTCACCCGACCGGCCTGAGTGTGGACGGCCTGCAGGAACTGACGATGCTGGGCGAAGACAAGACCATGCAGTGGGGACCGAACATCGATCTGACCTTGAAAGCGGTCGGCGGCCAGAACGGCGGCTGCTACGTCAAGTGGGACTGCGACGGCTACCACGAAATGCAGCTGGACGGCTTTTTCACCTTTTCCGAGGACATCCTGCAGCACGCTGAAAACGACGGCGAAGTGAAGGCGGAGTTCACCTTTACCGTCGGCTCCTGGGGCAACATGCTCGGCAAGATCGACATGGATCCTTTTATCATCAAAGGGTTTAAAGGCCTGGAGATGGAGTTCGACGAGGTCTGGCTTGATTTCTCGGACACGCAGAACCCGGCCAACATGAGTTTTCCGGCCAACTACAACGGCGGCATCGGCCCCGACTGGCGCGGATTCTACTTCAAGAGCATCAGCGTGACGTTGCCGGACTACCTGAAGAAAGGGCAGCAGCCGGTGACGATCAGCCTGCAGGACGCCCTGATAAACAAGCTTGGTTTTACGGGCAAGGTATCCGTGCAGCCGGTCTTTTCGCTCGACCAGGGCAATCTGGGCGGCTGGTCTTTTTCGATGAGCAAGTTCGAGCTGGCCTTCTTAAACAACTCGCTGACGCAGGGTAAATTCCAGGGCGAACTCAAACTGCCGGTGGCGCAGACGGGACTGGCCTATTCCTGCCTGCTCAGCAACGTCGGGCAAAACCTGCACACGGCTTTTGAGGTGCAGACGCTCAACGACCTGAACGTGCCGATGTGGGGCGCCGAGTTAAACATCTACGAGGGATCGAGTATCTCCGTCGTGTCCCAGGGCAACGACGTCACAGTCGAAGCGGTGCTCAGCGGCGATCTGACGGTCGATCAGCAGTTCGCCAGCCTCAAGAACGTCGCCGTCAAGATTCCCGACGTCGAGTTCCAGAACTTCAAGATCCGCAATAAAAAGCCCTATCTCTCCGCCGACCTGTTTAAGTTCGCCAGCCCGCAGAAGAGTTTTGCCGGTTTCCCGGTGTCGATCAAACCGGAAGACGGCATCGCCATCAAGTTCAAGGACAACGGGACCAAAGCCGGCATTCAGCTCGGTTTTCACGTCGGCCTCGACGGCAACGGCCAGAGCGCCCTCACCGGCGGCACCAGCTTCACGATCTGGGGCAAAATGAATGAAATCAACGGCAAACAGAGCTGGAGTCTGGACAAACCCGAACTCAACAGCATCTATCTGAAAGCCAGTATCGCCGCCTGCGAGATTGAAGGTGAAGTCAATCTCTACAACGGCGATCAAAAATTCGGCGACGGTTTCCGCGGCGCGTTAACCGTCAAATTCCGACCGCTGATAGAGGTCTCCGCCACGGTGCAGTTCGGCAGCACGAACTACCAGAACGGCAATACGCGCTACCGCTACTGGTACTTTGACGCCATGGCCAAAATGAACGTCGGGATAATGGTCTATCCCGGCTTCGGAATTTACGGTTTCGGCGGCGGTGCATACTACCACATGAAGCCGGTCGGCAGCATGCCCTCGGCGGCATCGCTGGCGGGCGATCCCGAAAATGTCAACGGCTTTAATCAGGATCAGCCCGGACTGACGTCCACGGGCATCACATACGACCCCGCGCCGAACATCGCCTTCGGGTTTAAAGCCTCGATCATTATGGGCACGATGCCCAGTCCCAAGGCCTTCAACGGCGATATAACGTTTGAGATGTCCTTTTTTGAAGGCGGCGGCATCAACGAAATCGCCTTCTACGGCGCGGGGTATTTTGTCTCCGTGCCCGACCCGCAGAACCGCCCGGGTGACGACGCCGTTCTGGTGGCGACGGCGGACTTCCGCTACTCCGGCGCGAACAAAACATTTGACGGCAAAGTCAGCGTGCATTTTAACATCAAAGCCGGCAACAAAAACATCATCTCCGGCGGCGGCGATGCCTTTATGCACTTCAGTGCGAACAAGTGGTTTATCAAGGTCGGCCAGCCGGAAGACCCGATGGGACTTAACGTGCTCGGCCTGCTGCAAATCGATTCCTACTTTATGATCGGCAAAAACAGCCTGGGCGACATGCCGGACCTGCCGACGAGTCCGATCAATTTCAAGGCCAAGTTCCCCGGCTTCAACGAACAGTTTCCACGGCTGGGGGCGGTTAACAGCGGCAGCGGTTTTGCCTTCGGGCAGAAATTCGGCATCGACACCGGCAAGCTGACCTTCCTGGTGTTTTATGCGCGCATAGCGATCGATTTCGGCTACGATATATCCGTGTTGAATTACGATGCCGAGTGCGACAAAGTCGACGGCAAAATGGGGCTGAACGGCTGGTACGCCACCGGTCAGGTCTACGCCGGGCTGGAGGCCGAGGTCGGGCTCAAACTCGACTTCTGGTTCGCCAAAGCCGACGTGGAACTGTTCTCCGTGGGCCTCTACACGGCACTGGCGGCGGGACTGCCGAATCCAACCTGGCTGGCCGGCGAATTCGTGGGGCAGTACAGCGTGATGAACGGCCTGCTCTCCGGTTCCTGCCACTTCAAGTTCCGCTGGGGCGACTACTGCAATCCGGCGGCCGGTAACCCCTTCGGCGGCGTTCAGGTTATTTCCGACCTCAAACCGCTCGGCAGCGACGTCGACGTCTACGCCTTCCCGCAGGCCACGTTCAGCCTGCCGGTGGGGCTGAACAAAGTTATTCAGGTGCAGATTTTAAACGAGGACCAGGAAACGGAGGTGTTAACATTCCGCTTCGACGTCCGCAAATTTGAAGTGCGCCGCAAGTCCAACAACGCCAAAGTGGCCGGTTCCTGGTCGATGGTCGAACAGAACATGTCCGCGCTGTTTGAGCCGAATGCGATGCTCGACGAGCTGACATTGTACAAAGCGCGCATCGAAATCCACGGCGACCGCAAGATCAACGGACAGTGGCAGCGCGTCAAAGCCTGCAAAAACTGTCAGAACGACTACGTGGAATCGAAGGACATCGAATTCAAAACCGGCAAGGCGCCCGAGAACTTCCGCCATCAGGACGTCATCTCCACGGCTCCCGGCCGCTGGCAGCGCTACTTCCACTGGAGCGATTTCTACGACGGCAACGTGCGGCTTAAACAATTCCCGACGCATATCGCCAACCTGCAGCCGGAAGACAACGATTACAAATACGTCTATGAGGCGCGTTTCCACGAAGTCGAAGGCGGCAGCGAGAAAATCGGAGCCGGCGGCCTGACATGGAAAAACACCGGCGATTTTAAAGGCGTTGAATTCGATATTCCCGACCTGAGCCCGCAAAAGATCTACATCATGCAGATCGTGCGCAAAAAGGTGAAAAAAGGTCAGGGCCAGGGTATGCAGGCCAACATGAACATGAACTTTAACGCCAACAAGGGCGGCGGCGGCGGTAACGTCGGCAACTGGACGCAGAACCGCTACGTCGGCCAGGGCAATAAAGTCAAAGTTAAACGCACCAGAGTCAATTCGCTGAAACTGGGCGACAACGAGTTCATGGTCTACCAGCTGGCCTTCCGCACCAGCAAGTACTCGATGTTTAAAAACAAACTCGACAAGTACATTAACAATCGCGTCTCACTGGAAACCGGCAACGGATTCTACAGCCGCACGCTCTACGCCAAATACAAAGGCGATGAAGCGCTCGACTGGTACGACCTCAACCAGACCTGGTACAAAAAAGGCAGCGTGACCTACTACAATGAGCCGCTCGTGTACTGCGTGGCCGACGACCGCTCCGGTCCGGCGACGAGCGATACCTGGTGGTCGCACCTGTACAATCGCTATTTCCGCTACAGCACGCGCGATCAGTACATCAACTCCGTGTACATCGCCACGCCGCCGCTGGAGAATAAGTTAAACCCGCTGACTTTCCGCAGTTATCCGTCCAAAAACGCCTATCTGCCCGGCAGCCGTTTAACAAACCACACGCATCTCTCGCAGGACGACTTCCCCGAACGCGCGGTGGATATTAACTACAGCGGCACGGGTACGGCCAAGAAGTTAACCAATGCGGAGGTGAACGCGGCCTACTGGAAAGGCTTCAACCCGCCCAAACCGAAGGCGCCGGCCAACAAGGGTTTTCAGGCCAATCTGAAGGAGAAAAACGGTCCCAAGAAAATGGTGATCGGCAAAATCAACCTGAACGGCTTAAACAACCCGAACATGAACGGCCCGAACCAGATTCAGAATCTGGAACACAACTTCATGACGATTCGCTTTGACGTGATGACCGTGCTGCACAAGGACCGCCTGCTGGTCTACGACGAGCTGATGCGGCGCTACGGCAACGTCCTGGGCCAGACGCCGACATTCTGGCACTTCATGCGCTACAACTGTCCCTCGGAATCAACCGCCGACGCCCTGGGCGTCAACGGCTGGAACTACTGGTCCATGAATCCGCTGAACAGCGCCAAATACACGCTGCGGATCCAGTACCCGCGCGCCACGCTCGGCAAAGAAGTCTGGCTTCAACTCGGAAACTAATGTCAACACACTACTTAAACGGAACAATCATGCAAGGTCATTGTCCCGGCGTTTACCGATACATTCTGGCTTGTTTAACAGCCTTCTTTTGTTTGTCGGCGGGTTTGAACGCCCAGGTCTCGCCGGAAGACATTGAGATGGACGAGACGACGCGCCGCGCCGCAGCCGATACGCTGAGCCAACGCGTCGTCCAGCCGGAAGACACGCTCACGGGCCCCTCGCTGATGGCGCTGGCGCGTCACTACGGCGACTCCGTCGTGATTCGCTGGGGCGCAAGCGATTACGTGCACTGGCAGGCCGCGTCCGATGCCGGTTTTATGGTGGAGCGTTTACGTCTGCAGCGCGACATGAGCACGGCGCGCTGGGAGGGCGTTAACAACACACCGATTAAACCGCTGACGATCGACGAGTGGCGCGCGGGCTACCGCCCCGAGGACAGCCTGGCGGGCGCGGCCGTGCAGACGCTCTACGGCAAAGCCATCACGACCACGGAGGATCAGTTCGGCGCCATCTACGAAATGCATTTGCAGCAGGCCAACTTCTACAGCATAGCGCACCTGCTGGCCGATCTGCGGCCCGACCTGGCCGACGGCCTGGGGCTGCGCCTGGTCGACCGCGACTTCCAGCCGGGCGAAACCTATCTCTACCGCGTGTTTGCGGTCGGCGCCACGCGCCTGCCGATCGACACGGCGACGGTTCTGGTCGAAGGCGAGACGTTTAACGACTACCGCGCGATCAAATCGCTGCGCGCCGCCGAAGGCGAACAACAGATCATCCTGCAGTGGGACCGCAGGGAACACCCGGATGTTAACTTCAGCGCCTACAGCATTGAACGCTCCTATGACGGCGTCAACTTCGAGCGCCTGACGTCGACGCCTTACATCCCGGCGGTGGACGAAAAGACCAGCGACGAGGAAGGTGAAACAGTCGATGTCTTTGAGTACCGCGTTAAACTGGAAGAGAACTACAAACCGGCGAGTTATCGCGTGCGCGGCGTCGACGCCTTCGGCGAATACACGCGCGGCGATACGGTCATTGCCGCCATGGGTCGCGACAAAACTGCGCCGGGCCAGCCGCGCATGGACAAATACGACATCGTGCAGGATGGCCGTTCCGTGCAGCTCAACTGGCACATGGACTCGATGCAGGTGCACGACGACCTCACCGGCTTTTTTGTCGCCAAAGCGCCGGATACCGACGGCCCCTACGAGCCGCTGACGGACATTCTTGCGCCCGATACGCGCAGCTGGGTCGATCCCGACGTCGTCGACCTGCCGCAGCACTACTACGTTGTCGGCTCGGTCGACACGGCCGGCAACACGCGTCTGTCCGTCCCGGTGCTCGTCATGTTCCCCGACTCGATTCCGCCGGCGACGCCGCGCAATCTGACGGGTGAGATCGACACGCTCGGGCGCGTCACGCTGACCTGGGATGCCAACGAAGAAGATGACCTGCAGGGGTATCGCGTTTTCTACGCCCACCAGGGCGACCACGAATTCCAGCAGCTGACGCAGGGCATTCTGGTGGACACCGTTTTCTACGACTCGCTGACGGTCATTACGCTGTCGGAAGAAATCATCTACAAAGTCACGGCGCTGGACGAAAACTTCAATCACTCGGAGTTTTCCGAGCCGCTGGTGCTGCACAAACCCGACGTTGTGCCGCCCGCCGCGGCGGTCATCAGCGATGTGATCGTGACGGACAGCGCCGTGACGATCAGCTGGCGTCGCAGTCCGAGCGACGACGCCGTGCTGCATCGCATCATGCGGCGCGAACAGGGCGGCACGGACTGGCTGACGCTGATCGACGTGGCGTCCGAAACGACCAATATTTACGCCGATACCAGCGCGCTGCGCGGCACGGTGTACGAGTACGGCGTGGAGGTGCAGGACGACGCCGGCCTGGTGTCGCCGCTGTCCAACGTCGTGGCCGGGCGCGTCTACGATTCCGGCGTCCGCAGCGGCGTCCACGGCCTGACGGTGACGCAGGACGAGTCCGGCGCGGTGCTGCTCAGCTGGGAGTACTCCGGCGATCCGGGCGCATCATTTTACATCTACCGCGCCGTCGGGGAGGCAAGTCCGTCGCTCGTCCGCTCGCTTGAATCGACCGAGCGCACCTTCCGCGATGCGGAGGTACGGAAAGGCATGAAAGTGCGCTATGCGGTCAAAACCGTGACGACCGACGGCGGCGAATCGGCCCTGGTCGCCAGTCGGGATCTGGAGTTGAGGTAACAGTGGGGCTGCCGAACGCAACAACGAACAACGGCCGCGCGCCGATCGACTACGACTGCATCGTCATCGGCGCGGGCATGAGCGGCATGGCCGCCGCGCACACGCTGCAGAAGGCCGGGCCGAAGATTCTCGTGCTGGAGGCGGGCGAGGCCGCCGGCGGCAGGCTGGGCGGCGTGGAGCGCACGCTGCAGGACGGCCGCACCGTTGTGTTCGATACGGCCTGCGGTCACTTTGCGGCGGAGTCGCTTTCCTTCCGCGAGCAGCTGGAAGACTGGGCTTCGATGGCGCTGCTGCGTCGTCACCCGCCGGTCTACGCGGGCGTGGGGCGCAGCGAACGCCGCTACACCGCTCCGCTGGGCATGCACATGTTTGCGCAGGCGGTGGCGCGCACGCTGCCGCTGCGCTGCAACAGCGTCGTGACGCGGATCGAACGCGTCGGGGATCACTATCTGGTCCACACGCAGTCGTCCGCAGTGGAGACACTGCGCACGAGCAGTGTGATTCTGACCGCTGCGCCGGTGGAAACGCTGGAACTCATCGACGAGCAGAATGCGGCCAGGCCGGACGCGCGCGTCCTGTTTGAGCAGATCGACTACGAGCGCACCCTGACGCTGCTGCTGGCGCTGGACCAGACCTCGCCGCCCAATGCGGACTGGAACATCCTGCCGCCGGACGGTCCCGTCAGCCGCATCATCGACAATTCGGCCAAGGGCGTCTCGCCGCAGGCGGGCGCACTGACTATTCACGCCGGTCCCTCGTGGAGCAA
Source organism: bacterium (assembly GCA_030430495.1). Classification (GTDB taxonomy): domain Bacteria; phylum Bacteroidota; class Ignavibacteria; order Kapaibacteriales; family UBA7675; genus JAUIKM01. Next base: position 74,227 of record JAUIKM010000014.1, read on the forward strand.
CCTGTTCTGGGACGGTCTGGACAGCGACATTATCGCCACGCTGACGGCGGTGGCGGAGGACTACGTGCGCGGCACGATTGTGCACTCCGAACTGCTGCGCTGGGACCGCTCCACGCTGATCAACCCGCTTGAGATTCCCTATCTGACCCTGAGCCGGCTTCCGCTGTTTGTCTGCGCCGGCGACGCCTTCGGCGGCGGCCTCGAATCGGCCTGGCTTTCCGGCCGTTCCGCGGCGCAGAAGGTGCTGGCGCACATGCCGATTGCGTAGCAAAGCGCTGCAAATGACCTTTTTCATGTGAAATGTGCTAACCAAAGCCGTCGGAATGTGTACTTTTGGCAATCCAAGTCGGCTTTTTGGTCAAGAGCAACCCGAGCATGAAGAAGCCATCGGACGATCTGTTTCGCATTATCAAGACCTTGTCCCCTTCCGAGAAGCGCTATTTCAAGGTCATCACCAGTCAGCGCGAATCCGGCAAGGCCAGCGCTTACCACGCTCTGTTCGACGCCATCGACGCGCAGGATGAATACGACGAAGCGGCGTTGCAGGCCAAAAACCGCGACGGCCGTTTCACCAGAAACCTCGCCATGGCCAAGATCTACCTGCAGGAAAGCATCCTCAAGGCGCTGTGCACGTATCACGCGGGCTCGGCGGACGAGATCAACATCGAGGAAAAAATCAAGGAGTCGGTGCTGTTGACCAACCGCGGTCTGCGGGACATCGCCGCCAAGTTGTTAAAACAGGCCGGACGCCTGGCCGACAAAAACGAGAACACCATCGCGACGCTGCGCCTGACGCGCCAGTGGCTGGGCGATCAGCATTTCCGCGGCGACGACCACATCGAAGACGAGTTGAAGAAACTGTACGAGCGCCAGACCGAGTGCCTGGAAATTCTGCGCCAGGAGACGGAGATCAGCTGGCTGCACGCCCTTACGCACGCGCGGCTCAACAACGTCAGCCTGGCCCGCACCGAAGCCGACCGCGCACGCATTCAGGACATTCTCGATCACGAAATTGCGCGCCGCGATCCGGAGAGTCTGCCAACCGACACATTGCGCTACATGCTGCACAACATTCACAGCCGCTGCCACATGGTCCTGGGCGACTACCAGCAATCCTACAAAAGTGCGCGTCGCTGCGTGGAGATCTGGGAGACCACCGATATCGGCGGCGGTTCGATGAGTTATGCGCGTCTGCTGCACAATTTTGCCGTGCGCTGCCTGCGCGCCGCACAGGTGGAGGACCTGCAGGCCACCCTGGAAAAGTTAAAATCCATTCCCGGCAACGACATGACGATGCGCAAGTTCAGGTTTGAATCGATCGTGACGCTGGAGTTAAACCTGCTCAGTCTGCAGCGCCGTTTTGACGAGGCCATCGCCATGATTCCGACCATTCGCGAGCAACTGGCGGAGCTGGGACCGCATATCGTTACCAATCAGCGCATGACGGTTGTGTACAATCTCGTGGTGGCCTGCCTTGTCTGCGCCAAGTTCGATCTGGCGCTGGAGTTTGTTAACGACATTCTCAATGACGAGCCGTTCAACCCGGATTTGTACAACATTGTTAAACTGCTCGGTCTGATTGCACACGTGGAGCTGCGTGACTTCGACATTCTGCCGAACGCGGTTCGTTCGACGCGGCGTTTTCTCAAAAAACGCGAGCGCATTTTTGCCGTGGAAGATGTTTTATTGAAACGCCTGGCCAAGGCGGGCGACGTGACGGGCGCGGACGCCGAGCGCGAGTTTTATCTGCGTTTGTCCACGGAACTGCGCGAGGCGGCCGCGGGCAGTCCTTCGGCGCGCATCTTTGAATACTTCGACTTTGCTCTGTGGGCGCAGTGCAAGGCGGAGGGAGTCAGGATGGCGGATCACCTGCGCCGCGAAGTTGTTTAAGTGTTTTTTGCGATGTGTTTGTTTAAGTTGCCTTCCAGTTTCGACTGCCTGATCACTTCGCCGTGCGGCCTGCGCATGCGGCCTTCGGCTTGTTTTTTTCTTTTGTTCGTCGTGCGGAGAACAGTGCCGCGTCGCCGGGTGGTTTGACGTCGTCGCGCCGCGGCCGGCCCGAACGCCGTTTGTTTAATTGCTCCGCGGCGGAATTGCGGCCTCCCGGTTTGCAGCCCGGTGGCAAACAAAAGAAAGGAGCAAGCCGGAGGACAACGACGGCGAAGCGCTCTGAATCGGCGAGCGCACAAGCGCGCTGCAAGCGGTCCGTTTTGCGTCGAATTAACGGTTTCGTAAACAATCCTTTTGTAGATTGGCCCCCGGATTCCGATGTACCATTCTACCGGTTGCACTATGTCCTGCCAGTTTCCGGACTCCGGCGGCGCGGCATTCCGTCCGCGTTTAACAATTCTCCTTTCGGCCATTGTACTGCTCGGCCTGCACGCCTGTATGCCGCCAGAACATGAGGAGGGCTCCGCCCCCAAAATGACGGCTGAAACGGCTACGGGCAACGTGATTTTTATTCACCCCGACGGAGCGGGTTCCGCGGCCTGGGCGATCCAGCGCATGGTCGACTACGGGCCGGACGGGATGAGCAACTGGGATAAACTGCCGCAGGTGGGGTTGTACCGCGGGCACCTGAAAGATTCGCCGGTCAGCACGTCCAACGGCGGCGCCACGAGTCATGCCTACGGCGAAAAGGGACGTTACCGCGACTACGGTTTTGACGACGAGCGCACCTCGCTCTCTGGCGAACCGCAAAGCATTCTGCGCGAAGCCCAGGCGGCCGGAATCGCCGTGGGAATTGTCAACAGCGGGCACATAGCCGAACCGGGAACGGGGATTTTTGCGGCCAGCGCGCCCAACCGCGACATGGAAGACGTCATCGCCGCGCGCATCATCGAAAGCGGCGTGGACCTGATTCTCTCGGGCGGTGAAGTCTTCCTGCTGCCCGAAGGCGTGACGGGATTTCACGGCGTGGAAGGTAGGCGCAAGGACGGGCGCAACCTGCTGGACGAGGCGCGCGCGGCGGGCTACAAGGTAGTGTTCACCAACGGACAACTGGACGCCGTGGCGGACAGCACCAACAAACTGCTCGGCGTGTTTGCCGCGTACCACACGTTCAACGACATGAGCGAAGAGGCGCTGGCCGAAAAAAATCTGCCGCTGTACAATCCGAGTGCGCCGACGCTGGCGGAGATGTGCGCCAAGGCTTTGAAGATATTTGCGACGCGCAGCGAGCCCTTTTTTCTGGTGGCGGAAGAGGAAGGCAGCGACAATTTTGCCAACGACAACAACGCCACGGGAACAATTGAGGCGCTGCGCCGCGCCGACGCCGCCATCGGCCCGGCGCATGCTTTCTGCCGCGAAGACGGCAACACTTTGTTAATCACGGCTTCCGACAGCGACGCGGGCGGTCCGGCCATTTTTGCCGTGCGCGATCCGGCCCTGTTTGACAAGAATCTGCCCGAACGCATGGAAAACGGCGCGCCGTTGGACGGTCGCAGCGGCACGGCTTCGCCGCCTTTTGAGGCGGCGCCCGACGACAGCGGCGTGCGTTTTTACTTCGGCGTGGCCTGGGCCGGATTTTCGGACCTGGGCGGCAGCGTGGCGGCGCGCGCCGCGGGACTGAACAGCGAAGAACTGCCGGCCAACGTCGACAACACCGACATTTACCGGCTGATGTACCTGACGCTCTTCGGCAAGCGGCTGTAAAGCCTGGGCTGCGTCTGAGAAAAAAGGTTAAACAAAAAAGGGGAAACGGACTGATCCGTTTCCCCTTCGTTTTTGCGTCGTTCCGGTCGTTTGTTTAAGTGCCGCCGGAAGTTTTACGGGTCGGTTTAATTGCCGTTATCGATGAAGTCTTCGTCGTCGTAGCCGTAAATCAGCGCCAGGCCGTCCGTCAGCGCTGCGGTGGCGACGACATTTAGTTCTTCCTGCATTCTGAGCGTGTTTTCCATGGCTTTGGCCAGGTTCACGGTAACGGCGTTGACCAGCGAAGCAACGGGGTCGGTCTGCGACTCGCCGGCTGATTCGGCCGCAGTGCTTTTGGCGGCTTTGGCAACGGCCTGAACGTCGTTCTGTGCCGCGGTAATTTTGTTGATGTTCTTTTTGTGTTTTGCATGCGCCTTGTCGTGGTCGTCTTCTTCATCGATGTCTGCCGGCGCATCCTCGTCCATTTCGACCATGTCGTCGTCAAAATCCTCCATATCTATCTCGGAGTGTTCCAGATACTCTTCAAGCTCTTCCATTTCGATCAGTTCGCGGCGCACTTCCAGGCTGACGTCCAGGATGTCCTGGATTTGCATCTGGATGAGGTTGTTCATGGCATTCAGGCTGCGCGAATACGCCATCGAAAGGACTTCGATATCGCGCGCTACCTGCTCGATATTACTGGTGTGTGTTTGGTTCGAACTTGGCATTTAGCGACTCCACGTTTGGAAAAGGAGGTAAAAAAGCGGTTGGCCGACCGCGCTTCGGTCGATGTTACGGTTCCGCCCGCTTGTGCGGACTTCAAAATTCGCTGTTTTATCGGCGGAAAACAAATGGCTGCGGCGACAATTGCAGCGGGACGATGCAAAGCGCATCAACGCTGCTTTCAAAAGCGGCGCAGTTTATCCTTCCCATGCCGTCCACTGCCCGAACAGCCTCTTTTTGTTTGTCAATGCGTTGGAAATTGCAGGTCGCGCCGCGGTGTTGAGTTGCGCATCGCAAGCGGTTGCGAGCGCTCCGCCGGTCGGTCGATCCGCGCCGGGTCGAATTGCTCGCAGTCCGCCCGCGCTCGCGGCGCACTTGCACAGTCCGGCGGCGCATGGGATATTGGCGCATCCCGACCGCACACGGCGAGATCCGTCGGCGTGCGGCACTTCCAGGAATTATTTCGGGGTCGGATGACTGCGAACAACAGAACGACAGACTCAGCAGATTCGGCGTCCGCTGCATCGACGGCGGCGCTGCGCGAAGAGCCGCAGGAGCGCGTGGACGCACTATTGAGGCGGGCGCGGCGCGACATCCGCGCGGCGCGCTACGAGCAGGCCGCGGTTTCCCTGACGACGGCGATCGATCTGGACGCGCCGGACCACGCCGCCGCCGGCCGCGCGGAGCTGTACTTCAACCTGGGAATAGCGCACTACCGTCTGGGCAACTACGACGCAGCGCTGGCGGCCTACCTCAACGCCCTGGCGATTCACCGCACGCTTGACGACCGCAAGCTGATCTCCCGCTCGCTCAACGGCATCGGCAACGTCTACTACGCGCGCAGCGACTTTGCCAACGCCCTGCAATACTACAGGGAGGGCATGGAGCTGGACGAAGCGCTGCGGGATCGGCCTTCGATGGCCGTGGCCTACAACAATGTGGGCCTCGTCCACGGCGGGCTGGGAGACATGCCGCGCGCGCGCGAATTCCTGCAGCGCAGCCTGACGATTCGCGAGGAACTGAAGGATTACGACGGCGTGGCCTACTGCTTGCACAACCTGGGCTACAGCTGGTTCCTCGACGCGGAGCACGCCCGTGCGCGCGACCTGGTCATCCGCGCTTTTGAGCTGCGCACGCAGCAGGGCGACCGCTACGGCATCGTCAACTCCCTGACGCTGCTGGGGCGCGTTCACCTGGCGCTGGAAGACTACGCCGCGGCGGCGGAAGCGCTGGAACGCGCGCTGCCGGTGGCGCGCGATATCAAATTGCAGCGCGAGCTGCTGGACGTGTACGAAGTGCTGTCGGAAGCATACGCGCGGCAGCACGAGCACAAACGCGCGTTGGAGTACCACAAACTCTACCACGCCGGCAGCCGCGAGCTGTTTAACAGCCAGTCCGAAGAGCGCATGCAGCAGCTGGTCGTACAGCACAAGCTGGAGCGCGCGCAGTACGAGAAAGAGATGTACCGCATGCGCAGCGAGCACCTGGAAATGGCGCTGCACCGCAAGAACGACGAACTGGCGACGATGGCGCTGCTGCTGGTGCAGAAAGCCGAGCTGATCAACAACTTCAGGCGTCAGCTGCCGCGCCTGATCGGCAGCGACGCCACGAACCGGCTGGACGCGGCGATGCAGGAGCTGGACCGCAACCTGGGGCTGAGCAGCGAATGGGAGTCATTTGAGCGCGGTCTGCAGGAAACGCAGCATGACTTTGTTAAACACCTGGCGGCGCGGTTTCCGGATCTGAGCCCGACGGAGCTGCGCCTCTGCACGCTGATAAAACTCGGACTGGGCAACAAGGACATCGCCGAGCTGATGAACGTGGGGCTGCGCGACATCGAAAATCACCGCTACCGCATGCGCCGCAAATTCGGCCTGCCGCGGCGCGACAAACTGGACCTCTACCTGCTGGAATTTGAAAAGCAGGTGCGCCAGAACGAAGAACGCCCGACGGAGGCGACGCCGAAGGTACAGACGCTGAGCGCGCGCCTGCCGGAGCTCTCGCAGATGGAACTGAAAGTCTGCTCGCTGCTGCTGCTCTCGATGAGCAGCAAGGAGATCGCCGACTCACTGGCGCTGTCGGTGCGCACGATTGAGCGTCACCGACTGCGCATCCGCCGCAAGCTGGGCCTGGCGCGCAACGCCAACCTGACCACGTATCTGGCATCACTTACCTGACTTCCGGCTGTATGGCCCACTCAACTCACTGTGGGACTGTTTGCGCGGCGACGCGGGACGGACTGCGGGAATTGGGACTGATCACTCCATGACGAACAAAAAGGGTTTTCGGATTGCGTAGTTATTGAGTAAGAATTGCGTAGCGCACCTGCAGAAGCGCGGGGGTAGATTGCAGATGTCGAAAGGGTGGAACGCCCGCGACGCGAAAATTTGCAGTGCTACCTTCAAACGCTCGAGTGGTTCCGTGTGAGGCCGACGAGCGTTTGATGTTTTAAAAGGTAACCAGAGTTTTCTTCGGTGTGTTAACAATCCGTGCAGGAACAAAAACACAGGATGGGTTAAACACGAACCGGGGGCGACAATGTGCGGACTTAAACAATGGGCATTGCGAACGAGCGCACTTCTGGCAACAATAACTTTGATGTCGACTCTGCCCTGCCTTGCGGGGATCTACGGCATCGTGGAAGGGACGGTGACGGACGAGTGGGGTGATCCGCTGCCGGGCGCCACGATCAGGCTGGCAGGAACTTCACAAGGCGCAGTGGCCGGCGCCGATGGTCGTTTCCGGATCATCAAGGTTCTCTCTGGAACGTATGACCTGAATGTGACATCTATCGCATTTGAACCGAAAGATGTTTACTCACTGCAAGTTGCGCCCGACGACACAACCCGGATTGCCGTCGAGCTGTTTGAATGGGGGCGTCAGTCGAGTAAACCTTACCTTTCAGGCCGTCCCGCGCCGATTCAATTCCACGCCTGGTTAAACGAAATGCACCCGGGCCCTGTTAAACTCAGCGCAGGTGAAGTCGGCGCGCCGCAGCACGGGTCCGCGGCAGGTTTAACAGGCATGCAGTTCCGCCGCAGTCCGGAAACGCCGGTCACCCGTGCGGCGCCGCTCTGTGAGCGGCATGGCGCTGCAATTCTGCGGCATCTGTTGGAACACGGAGTGGAAAAGACCGGCGTACCGCCGCGCATCGAAGAACTCGTCAATACGCCGCGCTACAGTTATGCAGCGCCGACTGATGCAGATGCGGCGCTGTACAGCGAAATGACGCCCTGTCCCTGGAATCCCGCCAACTACCTTTTAAACATCGCCGTGTGCACGCGCGAGCCGACGGCAGCGGAGCGACGACACGACGACCGCGTCGTGCACCTGATTGTCGACGTGTCGGGATCGATGCAAAGCGAGGGCAAATTCGAAAAGTTAAAGCAGGATCTTGAGGATTACCTGCGCCGCGCCGATGTCACAACAGCGATAAATCTGCACGTCGTGCTGGACGGTAACATGCAGACGGTGCGCTCGCCACGGCCGCCGCTGCGGCGCGATGAGCTGCGCGCCGCGCTGGACGGCCTGAAGTTCGACGGGGCGAAAGAAACGTTCAGCATCTACGATTTGCCGCAGTGCCTGGCCGACGCCGGCAATACAAAACTCAGCAAACGGATTGTTGTGTTGAGCGACGGAGCCAGTCTGTTTAAGTCCGGAAAGAATGCGCGCTTCCAGCGAATGTTAACAGCACTCAAGGAGCTTGACGCAACTTTGGACATTGTCAGCGTCGGCACGCTGGTGACGGACAACTGTCACCTGTCCGATTTCGCACGGCGCTGCGGGGGACAACACCGGATAGCAGGTACGGCAGGTGAACTCAGTGCGGCGCTTGATGACGCATTCAAGGCCGACCGCGCAGCGGTGTTGTTTAACCCGCTGGTGGACTTTGACTTCAACCCGCGCCTGGTGGAATCGTACCGGCTGCTGGGCTGTGACCCGCGCGGCCGCGCGGTCTGGTACTACGCGCCGGCCGACACATCCGCGCTGTACATGCCTGGCGGCGCACAGCACATTTTTCAGTTTGAGATTGTTCCGGCGGCGGATCGGGACGGGTCTTTGAGTGTTTACACCGAGCCGATGTTAACAGAGCGGGCGCTTGCCGCGGACGAGCTGGCGTCGATCAGATTGAGTTTTACACCTGCAGCGACGGCGCGGAGGGAGACTGTTGAGCTGGTCGTTGCAAACAGCGTGACGGCACTGGATGACGCTTCGGCAGACTTTAAACTCAGCGCCGCGCTGGCCTGTCTTGGGCTACATATTGTCAATGCGCCGAATGCACACAAGGCGACGCTACGTCTGGCGCGGGAACTGGCGGCGGGCGAGCCGCGCGGGGACAAGAGCCGCGTCCGCACGCTGCGCGAGGAAGCGGTCGCGCTGCTGTTCGACAGAATCGGGCGCAGCTACATCAGACCCAAGCGGCAGTTCAACCGTTAACAGTTGCCGTTGGTCAGTTTTCCATTGCCGCCGGGTATTTCACCCGGCGCATTGTTGTGTTGTGTGAGCGGGAATCAAGCACTCAATGGTTGTGGCGAGAGTTATTGCGGGAGCTCTGGAAACAGCAACGAGGTCTCCGTTCAGTATGGTTGTGGCGGTCATGCGGCGTTCGGATCAATCTCTGTTCTGAGTTTCTGTGTTGAGTGATTGCGACCGTTTTCCGCGGGTCGGGCGATCAATTTAAGGTGATGGTGCAGGTGCGGAGTGGTTCGGGGGGCACGATGTTTTTCAGGTGCGGCGAGGACGGGGGGGATTCTGCGCGAGGGGCGGCGTTTTTGGAGTGCGGGTCAATGCCCGGCAAAGCTGTGCAAGCGGAAGTGATGTCCGTTCGCCACCGAATTGCGACCGGTTGGCTACGACAGGCGCTACGTTCAATTTTTTACCGTATGGGCAAAGCGAAGAAATGTTTATGATTGGGGGAACAGCGCGCAGCATGCGGCGCGTGATTCCGCGACGGCCTTCACTCAAGAAAAATCTGCACACAAAGCAGGGTGGGAGGAGTGTGTACGGAGCGCGGAGGGACTGACCGTGGCGGCGGCGGGGTGGCCCCCTGATCTAGCGAGGAGTCCGCTCTTTCTAAAACGGCACAACGCCTCCGCCGCCCCAAGTCCTTGAAATTCAATGCCTTAGCGCCTTGCCTGTTCGCGGCTGCCCGCTTCAGGCTCATCGCCCGGCTCAAAAACTTTTCCACATGCGCACCGGTTTGAACCTGGCGACTCATCGGCAGACTCCGGACCCGGAGCCTTCTGTCCCGATGCTTAACAAAACGCTCATAAGAGCCTGAGGGCGAAGTCTCAAACGAGCCCTCAAAGCGGTCAGTCGCACCCTGGTGTTGAGCGAGGTGGCTGCGCGCGTGTGTGCCGACGGGTAAAATCTGTGCGCGCCGTTCTTGATGTGAAGCAAAATGCGTACATTCCGCACAAGTGAAAAACCATGAGCAGTTAAAACAATGTTAAACCAGAGAGACGCCGGAGTTGCCGCAATGCAGAATGCCTTCCCACCCATCCCCTACGAAGACTGGAAAGAGTCCAAAAATACGCTGCACCTGTTTTGTCAGATCATCGGCAAGACGCGCATGGCGCTCATGCCCAAACAGAATCACTGGTGGCATGTGACCCTCTACGTGTCCAGCCGCGGTTTAACAACGCGGCCCATTCCCGTGGGCGACCGCGTGTTTGAAATAGAACTGAATCTGCGCGATCACAGGTTGCACATTTCTGTGAGCGACGGAGCTGAAACCGGCTTTTCGCTGTCCGGACTTTCCGTGGCTGCCTTTTTCCGTTTGTTTAATGCAGAGTTAAAACGCCTGGGAATTGTAGCGCCGATTCAGGCGCGGCCCTACGATACAATGAGCACAATCCCCTTTGACAGCGATAACGTGCACGCCGGATGCGACCACGAATATGCGGCGCGCTACTGGCAGGCGCTGTTAAACATCAATTCTGTTTTTGAAGAATTCCGCGGCCGTTTTATCGGCAAAAGCACACCGGTGCAGCTGTTCTGGCACAGCTTTGATCTGGCGTTGACGCGATTTTCCGGTCGCGAAGCGCGGCGTGAAAGCGGGACAAATGCGGACCGCGAAGCCTATTCACATGAAGTGATCAGTTTTGGATTCTGGCCCGGCGACGAAAACGTGCCTTTCCCCGCATTTTATTCCTACGTGTATCCCGAGCCGGAAGGGCTGGCGCAGGAGCCGCTTAAACCCGACGCCGCCATGTGGAATGTAAGCGAGGGCGGCTCGATGGCCATTCTGGCCTACGACGAAGTCCGCTCCGCCGCGAATCCGCGCCAGGCGATTCTGGACTTTCTGGACAGCGCGTACCATGCCGGCGCAGGACGCGCAAATTGGGACACAGCCAAATATGACCTGGCCAATTTTGAAGCGAACACACAATAAACGCCTGAACCCTTGTTTAATGCGTCGGCCGCGTCGGCGCATCACTATCCCGCCTCCACGTGCGTCAATGGCGGCGCATTTGTTAAGCGGCGGATCAAAAGGGGTAAAAATAGTGCCCCGATCCACGCCGCCGTTCGGCTGATTCGTTTGTACTGCCGTTAATGTGACAACTCTTGCGGTCCGGGAATTATAGGTAAAACGACTGGCGCAATTCGGCGGAAAGGAAGCGGAGAATGGAAATTGAACAGAGTGTGCGGCGCGCGGCGGGAGTAATCGGCGGCATTGTGTGCATGCTTGTGCTGGCGACGGCCTGCGGCGAGGAGCCCGTCGACGCCGCGCCCACCCCGGCCGATTTGCGCACGCTCGACAGCCTGCAAACTATCGCGGCAAAGCAGGCCGACGCGGTCCAGGCGCGCCGCGATGCCGAAGACAGCATTCGGATCAGCTATACGCCCTATGCCATCAGTTCGGCGGCCGACCTCAAGACCTTCCGCGAACAGTATTCGGCCGAGCAGCGCCGCGTCATTCTGTCACTGAACCGCCTCGACAGCCGGCACCTGCACTACGGCGACACGCTGGTTGTGCCGGATCCGCTCCACGAAAGCCTGATGCCTTACTCGCCCTTTCCGCAGCGACTTCCGGAGCTGACCTTTGTACCGAAATTTACGCTGGTGTCGTACCGCGTGCAGGCCTTCGGCGCGTATGAATACGGCCGGCTGGTGCGCTGGGGCCCGACGAGCATGGGCAAACGCTCGACGCCGACGCCGACGGGTCTGTTCTCCGTCAACTGGAAATCCAAACGCGCCATCAGCACGATCGACCGCAGCTGGATTCTGCCGTGGAACGTGAACGTCATGAATTTTGAGGGCGTCTCCATGCACCAGTACGACATGCCGGGTTATCCCGCCAGCCACGCCTGCATGCGCCTGTTGGAAGAGGACGCGCACTGGAACTACGGCTGGGCGGAGTCCTGGATTCTGGGTGCAAACGGCAAACTGCGTGCGCGCGGCACGCCGGTGCTGATTTTCGGCCGCTACGACTACAAATCGCCTTCGCCGTGGAGCCGCCTGACGACCAAGCCCGCTATTCACCGCATTGACGCCATTGACTTGCGCGTTTTTCGCGAGTCGCTCGGCAGCATCCTGGAGTGGACCTCGACGCGCGATTCCGTGCTGCGCGCAGGCCGCGCGGAGGCGAGCATGCCGGTGGACAGCAGCCAGGCGCGCTCGGCCCGGGCGGCAAATGAGCAATCGGCGGGCTGATCGCTCGTCGGCTGGAGCTAACAGACCGTTCGGCTCCGCAACCAAGGCGCACGCATGTCCCGCTCGATTTCGACGACTATCAGTCTCGTGTTTTCGGCCGTCATCCTGGCGTCCACTCTCCTGCTGGGCTATCTGGTGTACTCCGCCAGCAGCGGCGCATTCATTGAAGTCTCGCGCGAGCGGCTGCTGCACACCGCCGGCATCATTGAGTTGCGCCTGACGGAGCGCCTCAGCGCGGTCAGCAACGACGTCAACTTCCTGATGAGCAATCAGGCGGTGCGGACAATTGCCGATGCGCGCGGACCCGAACAGACCGATCCCGCCCGCGAACGCCTGGCCGCCGTCTTTGGCGCGCTGTTGCGCACGCGGTCCGACTACACCCAGGTGCGCCTGATCGGCAGCGCCGATAACGGCCGCGAACTCCTGCGCCTGGACCGCGTCGGCACCACCATCGTCTACGCGCGCGAACCCGAGCTGCAGAGCAAGGGCGACCGCAAATACTTCCTCGAAACAATCGCGCTGCCCGCGGGCCGCGTTCACATCTCCGACATCAATCTCAATCGCGAACAAGGCGAAGTAAGCCTGCCGTTTTTACCCACGGTACGCGTTTCGACGCCGGTCTACACCAGCAGCGGCGAGGTCTTCGGCATTCTGGTTATCAACGTCGACGCGGGGCGCATTTTCAACGATCTGATCGAGCTGACCGGCCCGGGGATTTCTCTTTTGCTTGCCAACGAGAGAGGAGACTATCTGATTCATCCCGACGCGCGGCGCACATTCAGTTTTGACCGCGGCTGGGATTTCCGCATCCAGGACGACTATCCGATTCTGCGCGAGCTGTACGAGGGGCGACGCGGTACGGCTTATTCGGAAGAGCTGGGCGACGACGACGACCGCACGCTGACGTACTTCCGGCGCGTGCTGCCATTTCCGGGGTCGCAGCGTTTTGTAGTGCTGGCAATTATCTCGCCCTACGACCTGATTCTGCGCGACGCGGCGGAGATCGAAGTGCAGGGCCTGATCCTGACCATCGTGATTTCGCTGATAGGTCTTGTCGCCATCTGGATTTTTGCGCGTTTTCTGATGCGCCCGCTCGAGCGCATCACCACCGCGCTGACGAAGTACAATGCCGGCGATGCGGTCAGCGCCCTGCCGACGGACAGATCCGACGAGTTCGGCGCGCTGGCGCGCGCCTTTGAGTCGATGAGCGAACGCGTGCGCGACGAGATGCGCAGTAAGGACGACTTTCTGGCGACGATGAGCCACGAGATCCGCACGCCCATGAACGCCGTCGTCGGCATGACCCACCTGCTCAAACGCGACGGCCCGACGAAGGTCGACCGCCGCGTAATCGACACGCTGGACTTTGCGGCGGGCAACCTCATGTCGCTCATCAACGACATTCTGGACTACAACAAACTGCGCGCCGGCGCGCTGGAGCTGGAGAGCAGCGACTTTGAGCTGGCGCCGACCTTTGAGTCGATCGTCGCTTCGTATCGCCCCGCCGCCGCTCAGCGCGGCGTGCTCGTGCACCTGAACCTGGCTTCGGACCTGCCGCCCTACCTCTGCGGCGACCGCCTGCGCATGACGCAGATCGTCAACAACCTGCTCGACAATGCCATCAAGTTCACGGAGGAAGGCGAGGTGATTGTCTCCGTGCAGCGCTCCGACGCAAAGCCGAACGCGCAGGCGGGTGAGGGCGAGATCTGTCTGCAGATCGAAGTGCACGACAGCGGCATCGGCATCGAAGTGGACCGTTTGCCGCACATCTTTGAGCAGTTCACACAGGCGCGCAGCGATACGGCGCGCAAATTCGGCGGCTCCGGGCTCGGCCTGGCGATCGTGAAAAAACTCGTCACTCTGCACGGCGGCAACATCAGCGTCAGCAGCAAGCCCGGCGAAGGCAGCGTCTTCCGCGTGGATCTGCCCTTGCATCTGGGCGCAGCGCCGGCGGCGGCGGATAACAAACGAATGGATCCGGCGCAGCTCGACTTCGGCGGCGCGCGCATTCTCTACGTGGAGGATGTGGAGTACAACCGCTTCCTGCTCGACAGCCTCGTCAAACCGTGGAACGTGGTCTGCGTCTGCGCGGGCGGCGGCCTGGAGGGCCTGGCCCTGAGCCGCGAGCAGCAATTTGATCTGATATTGCTGGACATCCAGATGCCGGACATGGACGGACCGGAGGTACTGCGGCATCTGCGCGCGGAAGCGGATAATCCGAACCGGACGACGCCCGCGGCGGCGCTCAGCGCCATGCCGAACATCACGGACCAGACCGCGCTCAAACACTCCGGTTTTGACGACGCCCTCGAAAAACCGATCGATCCGGTCAGGTTGGCGCAGCTGCTGCAGCGCTGGCTGAACGTGCACGCTGCGTCCGACGGCGACGCTGCCGCGGGTTCAAAAGCGCCTGCGCCGCCGCGCGCAGATACGGCCGGCGCAGATGAGCTGCCGGCCATGTTCGTGCGCATGTACGACAACGATCCAAAACTCATGCGCCGTGCGCTGGAGCTGCTGATACAGGAATGCGGTCGCCAGATTCCACTGCTGCGCGCGCACTTCGAGTCCGGCGACGCGGCGGCTCTGGGCAAGGTACATCACCGTCTGTCGCCGCATCTTCAGACATTTGGTTTGCAGCAGGTAAGCGAGGATCTGCGCGCGGTGCGCACGCGTCTGGCGGAAGAAGGAGCGTCGCCGGAGTTGCAGTCCGCGCTGGACGGAGCGGTGCAGCGTCTGGAGTCCTTTGCGAGCCGGCTGGAGGCGGCGCGGGAGAAAATACCGGCGGAGTTCTGAGCGGAAACCGGCTGCGTGCCGTGAGATCGGCTGAGCGGGAGGTTTGGGGTTCCAGGTGGAGGTTCAGCGGCTGAAAATACGTAAAACTACGTGTGAGCTGTGAGCCCTAAGGACATACAGCTCAACAACTTAGCCTGCCAAAATTTCCGTGTTCCGCCTCAGCTCTCCAACGGCCGGTCTCAAGCCCTGAACGGTCGAGCGAAGGCAAGGAGTGCGGCCCCGGAAGCCATCCGGAGAATCATTCAGAACGTCATTCAGGTAATCGTCAGAGAGTCAGTCAGAAAGCCAATCAGCGAGAAATCAAGCGAGTCAGTCGGGAAGTCGGTCAATCACACAACCAAGCCGCAAAACCACCGCCCGGCCGGCCGAAGACTCCCGGCGCGCAAACTGATAATCTCCGCATCACTGCAGCAGGCGCAGACGCCGCAGCAACTCGTCGCGATACGAGGGGCTCAGCGGCAGTTGTTTGCCGCCGATGTGAACGTCCGCGCCGTCCACCTTGTCAATCCCGTTGATGTTCACGATGTACGAACGGTGTATCCGCACAAAATTTGACGGCAGTTCCTCCGCCAGTTTTTTCATGCTCAGCAGTGACATCGTCGAGCCCGTCGGGCTGACAAAACTGACGTAGTTGGAAGCTGCTTCGATGTAGAGCACGTTGGCCAGCTCCACCTTGCTCAGCCCGCGTCCGTCCTTGACGAAAATGTGGTCCGGCGCCTGACCGCTCTCCGCCGGCGCGCTCGAAGGCATCGCCTGGCGCGCCTTGCGCAGCGCCTGGAAAAAACGCTCGAATTCCACCGGTTTGAGCAGATAGTCGACCACGTTGTAATTGTACGATTGCACCGCAAAATCGCTGTCGGATGTCACCACGACAATCGGGCAGTCGGGCCGCAGCGTCTCCAGCAATTTGTCCCCGCGCATCTCCGGCATGTCGATGTCGAGCACGATCATGTCGAAGTCGACTTCCTGCATCAGTTTGAGCGCTTCCAGCCCGTTGTCGGCCTGGGAAATCGTCGCGCTGGGCTGCGCTTTCCGTGTGTAGTGCGCCAGTTGTTCGCGGATGATGATGTCGTCGTCGATAATCAGGAGATGCATGCTGTCGTATCGCTTCGGAGTGGAAAATGTGTCGCAAAAAATGGCGCTGCGCCGCGGGAAATTTCGAGTCTTCCGAATCGCCGTCGGATTTCGCATGACAAAATGGCGATTTCACGGACTCAAAACTGCTGTTTACATGAATTGCCGGCAGGCCATTGCGCGCAAACGTACATTTGTCATGCGATTAATCAAAAAAGATTCCTTTGGATATCCGGTTGATCGCCCGATTGACACGACGCCCGCAGGGACTTCCCAAAACGCCGCGCCGCAATCGGAAAAACAAAACAACACGACGAACAACGGATAGAAAGATTCACGTCATGCCAGTCCAGGAAGCTATTTTGTCGCCCCTGCAAGTCGCCCGCACACGTAATGTGCGTCGCGAGCCCGTCGCTCAGCCGATCACCCGCAGCAGCTCCGACGAGGCTCTTCCGGCCACGGTTCAACGCCTGCTCGAATTTGTCAGCAGCAACCGCGGCCTGATTCTGCGTCTGGCGCTTGCTGTCGTCTTTGTCTGGTTCGGCGGTCTCAAAATTTTTGGCAAAAGCCCGGCTTACGGCCTCGTCGAACAGACCGTGTTCTGGTTTCCCGCCGAAACCTTCGTTCCCATCCTCGGTTGGGCCGAAGTCCTGATCGGTCTCGGTCTGGCTTTTGGTTTCAAACTGCGCTGGGTTCTGGTGGCGCTGGCGGCGCACATGGCCGCCACTTTCTCCCCCTTCGTGCTGATCCCGGAAGTCTGCTTTCAGGATTTCCCCTTTGAACTCACGATGGAAGGCCAGTACATCTGTAAAAACCTCGTGATCATCGCCGCCGGCATGGTCATCGCTTCCGACAGCCTGGTCCGTCGCGCCCGCATGCAAAGCGGCAGAAATACTCCTCTTTGAATTCGATAGAACCTATTAATACGACGCAGGGTTCAACATTCTCATCGGTTCGCACGCCCCGAAGTACAGGCACAGGTACTTCGGGGCATTGTGTTTTTAAAGGGCTCCGCCGCCTGCCGTTTCACCATTGCGATCTATTCTGAGCGCTTGTGCTCACGCACGCTTTTAAATCCTTTTTTGTTGGTCAGGCGGTTGGAAACGTCAATTTTTTGGGGCAGCGCCCCAATTGTTGTTTTGTTGCGCCGACAACAACGATTCTGCGCCTGGTTGAGAATACAGGGCTTTCAGCCTCGCGATACGGCCGTTCAAGCGCAAAAAATGCCCGCAACAAGAAAGGAGCCGTGAGCCTTCGGGGCACACAGCTCCTATGTAGTTATAGGTATTGTGGAAGTGAGTCTCACCGCTTACCTCCTGAAATCGGACGTCCAGATCCAAGAAACGCGGCACACGAGAACCGGCGGCCGGAGCAGCGCCGCCGGGATCGACAGTTGTGCGCCGCTGTGCACCTGGATTTTGCCGCCGCCGCACAAAAAAGACTTCAATCGGCGGGACCGCGCACCCGCCGCTGCACGACGAACAAAAAGAAAAAAGCAAGCCACGGAATGCAATGAGAGGGGCGAAGCGCTCAGACCTCGGGTCTCCGTGCCGCCACGCAGCGAGAAGTAAAAGGAATCACAGACGGGAAGTGATTTGCGAGAAATGCGAGGTACCGTTGCACTTTTCTGGTGGAATGATGTAGATTCCCGATTCCACGACCGCGTTGTGCCGAGATCGACCTTAACGTGCTGAGAGCGGTCAAACTGAGATCATAGTCCGGGGTAGTTCTGTCGGCCGGAGGCGCCATCATCAGCGCCCGGCTCGGCGGCGCGGCCCTGCTGTCAAGGTACTATCAGACACACCAAGGAACTGTCCGACAATGAACGTGCAAACATCCATCGACAAGCTGGAGGCGGCGCTGGCGGAGGCCGACACAACGGCCGGCCAAATCACAACGCTGATCCAGCTTTCCACTCTTTACCGATTGACAAATACGGCCAAATCCATCCGGGCGGCCGAACAGGCCCTGAAACTGGCCGGCGATTGCAGCGACGACAATCTCTATGCCAAAAGCCTGTTTTGCGCGGCCTATGCCGCCTACGAGTCGCGCGAGTACCAGCGCAGCCTTGAGTTGTACGAATGCACCGTCGATATCTATCGGCGCAACAACGATCCGCTCAATGCCGCGCTGACGCTGAAAGGCAAGTCGTTTATCCTCTGCCAGCTGAGCCGCTACGAGGAAGCTCTGGCCGCCGCCCTGGAGGGCTGGCCGGTGATCGAAGAACTGGGCTCGCGCCTGATGAAAGGTGAACATCTGATCTGGATCAGCGCGGTGTACGTGCTGATTGACGAACCCAACACGGCGATGGAGCACCTGCTGCGCGGCATCCGCATCTACGAGGGCGAAGGCTGCGAGGAAAAACTGTCCTGGGCCTACGCCATCGCGAGCCAGTGCCTGCGAATTCAGTATGAATTCGGCGCGTCGCTGTCGGCCGCCAACCAGTCGCTCAGGATAGCCAGGAACAATCGCGATATGGCGGCCGAGGCGTTCACGCTCAGTGAAACGGCGATGACGCTGGCGCACTATTCCGTTGAAACGGGCCGCGCGGATTATCGCCGCCTGGCGATCGTCTGCTCCGAGCGGGCGCTGCGCCTGGCTTCACACTTCAGGCCGCAGGGGCCGGACATCGCCAAAATGTACGCATCCGCCGAGGTGCACCTGTTGCTCGGCAATGCTGCAAAGGCGGAAGCGCTGCTGCGCGCGGCCATCGCCGAAGCCGAGTCCTGCGACGCGCTGCACATGCTCGGCAGAGCCCGCAGCGCCCTCGGCCGATTGCTGTGCGATCGCGGCGAATACCAGGCGGCCGAATCCATGCTGCTGCGGGGGCTCGAAGCAGCGCGCCTGGTGAATATCGCCAGGGATGAACAGGAAGCGCTCAAGGCGCTGTCCGCGCTGTACCAAAAGCTGGGCAAGGTCGACGAAGCGCTCAGATACAGCAATGCCCTGCTGGAGAACATGGAAACTCACAGCAGCGAGGTGCGCGTCAGAGAAAGCGTGCGGCTCAAACAGCGCTTCCGCTTTGAACACCTGCGCAGTCAGCGCAACCGCCACGCGCGCCGCAACCGCGAGTTGCAGGCCGAACTGGAACGTCAGAAACAGGACAATGCCGCCACGGCGCTCAAACTGGTCGAGAAAAACAGCGAGATGAACCGGCTGCACGGGCGCATCCAGGCCCTGCTGACCGACAGCGCGGACAGCGACCTTTGCAGCCGTCTGCGCCGCCTGGGCGCCGAACTGCAGGAACACATTTCAGGCAAACGGGACTGGGCCGTGTTTGAAAGCCGCTTTGAGTCGCTCAGCAAAGACTACGTCAGGGTCCTGTCCGGCAGGTATCCGGGACTGTCCGCCACCGACCTGAGAGTCTGCACCCTGCTGCGCATGCAGATGAGCACCAAGGACATCGCCCAGCTGCTCTGCGTGGAGCCGCGCAGCGTGGAAGTCTACCGCTCGCGCATACGCCGCAAACTCTCGCTGCCGCGGCGCACCAACCTGTCCGTGTTTCTGAGCGCCATCTCCTGATCGTTGCGACCACAACACCTCTTTTTCTCAATCAGTGCGCTGCCGCCTTCGGGCGGCAGCTGTCGTTTGTTGTGTTTTTGTAGCGTTTGAAGCTTGTCGCGGCGCACTACCTTTCTCACCAACCATGCAGCGAAGCGCTTCACTTGGCAGCCATGACGTCGGGCCGAATTCGGCCCGACCGGTCGTTCTCATTCGAGATTACAAGGAGTTACTAACGATGACAAATCATCAATGGCATTCTGGTTTTTCCGCGGGCCTGCGTTACGGCCTGCTGTTGTTCATCGCCCTCTTTTCGGCGTCTGCCGCACTGCAGGCGCAGCCGGAGAATTGCACCTCATGCGGTCCGGAGGACATGACGCCCTACACGGAGGGCACGATACGGCGTTTGGCCTGTATTAACGACTGCGTTTTTGAGATCAATTATCGCTATCGCGCCTGTTCGAACGGCTACTACGAATTCCTGCTTGACGGTTTCACGCCGCTGACGCCGGCCAACTGCACCAGCGTCAACATCAGCGAGCTGATCCGCACCAGCGGCGTGGGCTCGCTGCTTGACTTTGGCCACACGCTCTTCGGCATTCCCAACCCCGACCTGGGGTACTCCATCTGCGTTGCGATTCCCGCCTGTATGGAGCAGAACCCCATTACCGGCGTCATCACCGGCTGCACGACGGTCTGTTGTAAAAACTGTTACTTCCTGCACACCGATTCGGGCACGGGCCAGGTCATGATCGACGCCTCTTTTACGGCGACCTCCAGCGGACCGATAACATGCACGCCGCCCTGTATGGACGTGTGCACCAGCCTCGAGATCGACTTGCCGGGCCCGGTATACACGCCCTGCGACTTCGGCTGTTCGCCCTGCGGCTGGGACGACCCGACGCCCTACCAGGTGGAAGTGGTTGAAGGCTGCGTCAACGACTGCCGTCTGACGGTCACCTTTGAGTGGCGCGAGTGCGGCGGCGGCTACCGCGAGATGAACCTGACCGGATTCTGCGTCGACAACGCATCGTGGTGCAGCTCCAACGAATACGACCTGATTCAGGCCGCCATCGGCCTCGTGTTGCAGCAGGCGCACACGCTGTTCGCCGTTGCCAACCCGTCGACGAACACCTACCGCGTCTGGTTCTCGCAGCCGACCTGCATGGCGTTCGACCAGACGGACGGCTGTTTCAAGGCCTGTTCCGAGGCCTGCTGCTCGAACCGCTACGACCTGCTGCTCGACGGCAACGGCAAGGTGACGACGGTCAGCTACGACGCGACCAACGGCAGCTGGGGCGACCAGAACTGCACGGGCACGATCAACGGCGCGCCCTGCACCAACCGCTGCAACACGCTGAACGAACTGAACACGCAGGAAGCGCTGACATTCGACTGCATCCCGCCGGGCGGCTACGACAACTGCGACGACCAGTGTTTCTGGAAACTGCGCGGCAACCTGTACACGGATCCGGCCGTCAACTTCCTCGGCACGATCGACAACGTGGATCTGGTGTTCCGCACGAACAACACCGAGCGCATGCGCATTCTTTCGAGCGGCCGGGTCGGCATCGCCAACAACAATCCGGACGCCGGCTCCCTGCTGCACGTTGGCACCGTGGATGGTTCGCGCATTCGCTTTGGTTCGCAGGAATACATTGAGGACGGCTTCGCCGAGATTCTGCTTTCGGCCAGTCCCGGCGCCAACGGAGTTGTGTCGCCGGCCGACGATTGCCAGACGGACCTGGGCTCGTCGACCAACCGCTGGGAAGACTTCTACCTCTGCGGCCAGACCTTTACAACGTCCGACATTCGCGACAAATCGGACATACAGAGTCTGTCGTACGGTCTGGATCACATTATGGCGCTCAATCCGGTGCAGTACAATCTGCTGGACGGCAATAATACGCCGCGCCTGGGCCTGATTGCACAGGAAGTGCTGCCGTTGATTCCGGAAGTTGTGTACGATCCGATGACCGAGGTGCGCACCGACGAAGAGGGCAATGTGCGCACGGACTGGCAGGCGGACGCTCGCATGGGCGTGGCTTATCAGGACCTGATTCCGGTACTCGTCAAGGCCATTCAGGAACAACAACAGCGCATTCAGACGCTGGAAGCCGCCACGGGCGGAACGTCGACGAGCATCGACAATCAGGTCGGCGCTTTCAGCGAGATCCTGCTCGAGCAGAATCAGCCGAATCCCTTTGGGGACGAAACGACGGTGGCCTACTACGTGCCGGATGTGCTGGCCGGCCGCGTTGAACTGGTCGTCAGGGATACGCAGGGACGGGAAGTTCTGCCGCGTTTTGCGATCCGGACCGGATCGCCGCATTCACAACGCATTGACGCGGCGCAACTGCCCTCGGGCGTCTACGTGTACGGCATTACCGTTGACGGCCAGCTTGTCGTGAGCAAAAAACTGATGCTCATCCGCTGACCGACGACTGACTGAATGAGCCTGAAAGGCCGTCGCTTCCTCAGCCTGACTGAGGGGCGGCGGCTTTTTTTTTGGCGCACTTTGTCCGATTGCTCGCCTGGCCGCGCGCTTGCCTGATCGCCCCGGGTTGCCTGATCGCTTTGAGGGCTCGTTTCTCCTTCGCCCTCAGGCTCTTATGATTTTTTTGTTTGCCGTCGAGCTGGAATGTTTCCGCCTTTGAACTGGTTCGCGGCTGTGGACCGTCGCGTTTGGGGCTGGTCGGTGGAAGAATTGGGATTGTGAATCGCCGCGTTGGGTCGCGACCGTGAAACGCTGCGGATATTCAACTGAACGGCTGGTTTTGCGGCTTGAACGATTGTAAAACTGTCAGAAGCGTTTGAAAGCTTGAAGTGCCGCGCGCGCTGACAAACAGGAGAAAAAAGCCAGCCACGGAGCTTGCGATCGGGGCGCAGCGCTCAGGTCGGAACAGGATTGGACAACTTCGACAAAACAAGAAAGGGAACCGGCACGGCCGATTCCCTTTTGACAAACGAACATCGTTGCGTCAGAAGAAAACAAAGGTGTTGGGTGGACCGCCGGCGCGGCACACATCCGTCGGGCAGTTGAGACCGGTGGAAACGCAGGCGCCGACAGCGGGAGGATTGAGACCCTGGTTGCTGTTGTTGAGGTAGAGCGCCGAAACCGTGCCGCTGAGGTTCATGCAAACCGTCGCCCCGGCGGCAACCGTGCCCGCATCGTAGATTTTGTTCTGCCCTTGCAGGGTAAAACGCACGCTGACGGCACAGTTGGAATTATTGGTAAAACAAATCGGGCCCTGAGCCTGAGCCTCGGGTGCGACGGCGAACATAAAGATTGCCGTCAGGGCGGCAACAAGGCCGCCCAGGAACATTCTGCGCATAAAAGCTCCAGAAATAAAGGTGTGGAAAACAGTGAATAATTGCCGTGTCTCCGTCGGCAAACAGAGCAAAGCGAGTTGAGATCGAACGAGAAGCAGTGTATCGGTGGCAGTGGATACCGTTAATGACCCCAAAAGCTAGGCATTTTTCGAACTTCCGCAAATGAAAATCCTCGCTGTCCGCGAAGCCTCTTCACAGAGAAAAAGAGCGCGGATTTATCGAAATATTGACCGTTCAGTCGGCAGCAGCGCCCGCTGAAGTTTTTGTGTTTTGACCCGCCTGCGCGATGCCCCATTTTGACCAACGTCAACAACAGTCATCCACGCGGAGCGGAGGAAACGATGAACTGCATTTTGTGGCTGCAACAGTCGCGGGGAGCGCCGCCGATTCCGCTGCGTTCGCCGACGCCCGGATACCGGGCGAAAAGCGGCGGCGTCGGAGCCGATCCCGCCCGCATCGGCGTGGCGCTGTGCAATGCCGCCGCGTGCGATCTGCTGCGCGGCAGGACCAACATTGCGGCGGCCCGGCTGGCCCTGAATATTGCCGGGCGAACGCGCAAGTATTTCAGGCCGCTGATACTACTGGTTCTGGCGCTGCAATGTCTGTCAGCCGGAGATGTTCGGCGCGCATTTTTGTGCGGGCGGGCGGCCCTGGCAGCGTCGGACGCGTCGCCGCAGCCGACGCTGAAAATCTTTGCACTCAACAACCTGGCGATGATTTCAGTCCGCTTGGGATTGCTCGACGAGGCAGCGCACATGCTGCGCAGCGCGCTGCGTCTGGCGCCCGCGCGCGCTGCGCCTCTGCGTGCGCATCTGCTGCTGCAACAGGGCAAACTCTCGGCGCGCCGCGCCGAGTATGGGCCGGCGATGACAGCCTGTTCTGCCGCCGTTCGCATGTTCGCGGCATTGTCCGAAGCGTCCGGCGCCTGCGACGCCATGACGGTTCTGGGCGCGGTCCGGATGGCGGAGTCGCGGCCGCGCAGGGCGCACAGCCTGCTGCGGCGTGCGTTGCGGCGCGCCGCCGGAATTGCCGATGCGGGCGTTCGCCGTCTGATGCGGGCGCGCATTCTGTTGCTTCTGGCTCGGCTTGCCGCCGGCGCGGGGCACGAGAGGTCGGCGCGCAATTGCGTGCGGCGCGCGCTGTGGGCCGCCGGCGCAATCGGGGCGCATGTGCTGGAGGCGTCGGCTCTTGTGTTCCGGGCGGAGAGAATGGCTCCGGCCGTTGCGGCGGCGGGCAGGATCCATCGGCGACTGCAATCGCTTGAAGCGGGGGAGTTGCCGGCGGGCCTGCGCTGCAGGATCCGGCAGTTGTTCGTCGGAGCGGCCGCCGCGGCCGGCGACTACAAAGGCGCATATGCGCAGGCGGAGCGCGCGCGGCGTTTTTGGCGCGCCGAGAGGGACAATCGGCTGCGCAGCGAGGAAGCGCTGCTGTCCGCCACGACCGAACTGCAAAAACTGCGGCGGCGCGGGGCGGGATTGCAGCAGGCCAACATTGCTGCCGCGGCCGGAAATCGCACGCTGGAAGCGATGAATATCCACATCCTGGCGCTGGAACGCGAGCGCAGTCAGCTGCTGGACCTGGCGAGTCACGATCTGAAAAACCCGCTGGCCGCGCTCGTGCTGGACGTATCGATTCTGCAGCACTACGGCGACAGAATTCCGGCTGCGGAGCGCAGCGCGCGCATAGATAAGATGCTGGCCGCCGTGCGGCGCCTGCGCGACATTGTCGACGGCGTGCTGCAGTCGCAGTCGCTCGACGACTTTGTGCGGGACGGTGCGCCGGAATGTTTTGAACCCGCCGCTTTGCTCCACGAAATCGCGGCGGAGTTCGCCGCGAAAGCGGCCGTGAAGAACCAGAATATTCACTGCGAGATTGAGGCGGGAATCCGCATCCGTGCGGCGCGGCGGGGGCTGCGGCACGCGCTGGAAAACCTGCTGTCAAATGCGCTGAAATTCTCGCCGCCCGGCAAGACCGTATTGCTGGGATTGCGGCGCTGTTCGGGAGCGGTTCACATGACGGTTCAGGATCAGGGGCCGGGAATTCGGGCGGACGAGCGCGCGAAGTTGTTCACCCGCGGCGCGCAGCTCAGCGCCCGTCCGACCGGCGGCGAACACAGCAGCGGGCTCGGGCTGGCGTTGGTCTCCGCCCTGATGCGCTCAATGGGCGGCGGCGTGCGCCACGAAGATGCACCCGGCGGCGGCTCCCGTTTTGTGCTGGAAGTGCCTGCGGGCGCTACAGATGCGGAGGAAACAGTGACATGAAAGACGGGTCGGCGGTCGCCGCCGCCGCGGAACTGGAATGTGAAGAGCTTTTGGCCAGGGCGGAATCGCTGGTCCGCCGGAGTGAAGCGGCGCGGGCCCTCGGGCTGCTGCTGCCGCGGCGGGATGAGTTTCGTCGCAGGGCCCCGCGCGAAGTGCATATTCGCGGCAGCAAACTCATTGGCGTATGCCTGCAACTGGACGGAGATATGGCCGGCGCGTACGCGCAGTATCGCTCCATCCTCGACCTGGAACCAGGGACCGCGCCGCCGTCGCTGACGGCCGACGTACACAACAACCTCGGCATGCTGCTGGCGCACCTGGGCCGCCACGACGAAGCGTTGTTGCACTACCAGGCGAGCATGCGTCTCGATCCGGCGCCGCCCGGCGACCCCGGGCGGGCGATGACGCACAACAACATCGGTCTGCTGCTGAGCGACATGGGGCTGCCTCTGGAGGCGCTGCGCCAGTTCAGGGCGAGTCTGGCGATCAAAACAGCCTCCGGCGATCGGCGCGGCGAAGCCAACACGCTGGACAACATCGGGGCTCTGTTACTTGAAGCGCAGCGATTGCGCCCGGCGGCGCTTTGTTTCAGGCGCGCGCTGGAACTGCGTCGCGACGTCGGCGACCTTCGCGCGCAGGCGTCAAGCCATTTTCATCTCGGTCTGTTGGCGCGTCGCGGCGGCGACGAACACGGGGCAATGGATCACTTTGTACGCGCGCTCCGCACACACGGCGGCGGCGACGCATACGAATATCTGGCGCTGCAGGCCGCGGCCGCCGCGGCCGCCGTCGGAGTTGCGGGCATAGACCGGGCGGCAAGACTGTTGCACGGCGTGATCCGCCGGGCCGACACATCAGGCGCGCTTACCATTGCAATCGAGAGTCTCGCGGTGCTGGAGCGCGCGCAGGCGGAGGCGGGCAACTACCGCGCCGCATTGCAGGCTGCCGACCACGGTCGCCGGCGCGAAGAACGACAGGAGAGGCTGTCGCACAACGGCGCGGCGCGCAAGCGGCATTTCAATGCGGCAATTGCCGAGCAGCGTGCCGCGGCGATGCATTCAAGACAACACCTGCGCGCTTTGCAGCGGCGGGAGCGCAGGCTGGCGGCGCACAAAAAGCGCCTTGGGTGCGCGCTGGAGCAGCGCGAAACGCTGCTCCGACTGTTCCGGCTGGATTTGAAACAGCCGATTGAAAAGCTGGGAAATCTGATTGAAGAACTGCGCGGGCTCAACCCGGGGGCCGGGGCGCAGGGGTTGCAGGTGGTGGAAGACATCTGCCGCAGGATTCAGGAACGGATACACAGTCTGTTGAGCGAGCGGAGCGCCGCCGAAACGCAAGCGGAGACAAGGGAGGTCGGCCTCGACCTGCTGCTGGATGAAGTCGCCGAACGGGCGGCCGAACACTACGGCGTGCATCTGGAGTTGATCGGCCGGCGACGCCAATTCGCGGAACTGGCTCTGTATGGCGGGAATTCACGGGAATTGCGACAGCTGTTTGACGAGCTGCTGGCGGCGGCGGCGCAGGGCGAAGAACAGAACCTGCGGGTAGCGGTTGCGGACGGCTTTCTGTATGTGATGGGCGGTCCGGAACTGCCGCGGATGTCCGCTGGAAACACAAGCGTCGAAATGGCTCAATCCGCCGTGCAAGCGCTTGTGGAGCGCCTGGGCGGACGCGTTGTTCACAGCCGCCGCGCGGGCGGCGGCGGGACCGCACTGGCGGTGCCGCTCCGAATCGCGGCATCCGGAATGGCGGGGAAAACACGTGCCGAAGACTGACGTCGCCGGGTCAGATCCGACGCGGAGCGCGCTTCGGATTTGACGCCGCGCCGGACGTAGGGTCCGGCACGGCGCTGATCTCTTGCGGAAAAGGCGTCAGTGTTTACCGCCGGTTTTGGCCCAGGTATCGCGCAGCGTAACCGTGCGATTGAAGAGGGGTTTCGCGGCATTCGTGTCCTTGTCGGCGCAGAAATAGCCGATGCGTTCGAACTGGAACAGCTCGCCCGGCGCAGCCTGCGTCAGCGAGGGTTCCAACAGGGCGGCATCGTTGACGACCACTGACTCGGGATTCAGGTCTTCCTTGAAGTCGCGTCCGCCGCGGCCCGGAATCGGCTCTGTAAACAGGCGATCATAGAGCAGCACCGTGCCGCGTTCGGCGTGTTGCGCCGAGACCCAGTGGATGGTGCCTTTGACGCGCCGTCCATCTTCGGACCAGCCGCCGCGCGTGGCCGGATCGTAGGTGCAGCGCAGTTCCACGACATTGCCGTCGGCGTCTTTGACAACTTCATTGCAGGTAATGTAGTAGGCGAACTTGAAGCGCACTTCGCGTCCCGGCGCGAGGCGGAAGTACTTTTTGGGCGCGTCTTCCATGAAGTCGTTGCGTTCGATGTACAGCTCACGCGAAAACGGGACTGTGCGGCTGCCGGCGTTTTCGTCTTCGGGATTGTTGACGGCTTCAAGTTCTTCGACCTGGCCTTCGGGGTAGTTCGTGATCACGACCTTGAGCGGATCGAGCACGGCCATGCGCCGCTGCGCCACTTTGTTGAGGTCTTCACGCACGGCGTGTTCGAGCATGCCCATGTCGACGGTACTGTTGGCTTTGGCCACGCCGATGCGCTCGCAGAAGTTGCGAATTGCCGCGGGCGTATATCCGCGGCGGCGCATGCCGGAGATCGTCGGCATGCGCGGGTCGTCCCAGCCGGACACACGGCCGGTTTCAACGAGTTCGCGCAGGCGGCGTTTGCTGAGGACGGTGTAGTTGAGTCCCAGCGGGGCAAATTCGATCTGACGGGGTTTGTGTTCAAATCCGATCTGTTCGACAAACCAGTTGTAGAGCGGCCGGTGATCCTCAAACTCCACCGTGCACAAGGAGTGCGTAATCTTTTCGATCGCATCGCTTTGACCGTGCGTCCAGTCGTAACTGGGGTAGATCTTCCATGTGTCGCCGACGCGGTGGTGATGCACGTGCATGATGCGGTACATCACCGGGTCGCGCATGTTGATGTTGGGCGACGCCATGTCGATTTTGGCGCGCAGGACGTAAGCGCCGTCGGGGAATTCTCCCGCGCGCATGCGTGCAAACAGGTCGAGGTTTTCTTCCACGCTGCGGTCGCGATCTGGGCTGTTGCGTCCCGGTTCCGTCAGGGTGCCGCGGTATTCGCGCATTTCAGCCGCGCTGAGACTGTCGACGTAGGCCAGGCCGCGTTTGATCAGCTCGACGGCCATCTCATACAGTTGTTCAAAGTAATCCGAGGCAAAATACAGTCGATCTTCCCAGTCAAATCCGAGCCAGCGAATGTCTTGCTGCATCGACTCGACGAATTCAACGCTTTCCCTGGTCGGGTTGGTGTCGTCAAAACGCAGGTTGTACACGCCCTTGTAGTCTTCGGCCAGACCAAAGTTGAGGCAAACGGATTTGGCATGCCCGATGTGCATGTATCCATTCGGCTCGGGGGGGAAGCGCGTGTGAACTTTACCCTGGTTTTTCCCCTGGCGCAGATCTTCCTCCACAATCTGGCGAATGAAATTGCTGCCTGGAGCGGCGTCCTTTTCCCTGCCTTTTTCAGGCGCATTTGGCGAAGACATTTTCGGCCTCAAACTATTCGAATTGAATGACAGGCGCTGCGACTTTGTGCCGCGGCGCGGTACAAATTTGCGATTATTTGTTCAGTTGCGGAAACGGCGGCGGCGATGGCGTCTGTACGGGGCATTTCCGGTTCGATTGCGGCGAATCGCAGATAAAGGCCGGAATGTATCCGCGCGATTGGATTTGTTTTCCGGTCAACTGAACGATCACCTGCGTTCTGCCGCCCGTTCAGCGGTGAAAGCAGGACGTTCAGTCTTTTGCGCTTGTGCGGCTGCCGGCATGGGGACATTTTGCTTTTGTCGAACCATCCGGAGGTTTGGCCGCGCCGCGCCGAAGCGTCCCGCAGAAGGGACGTACCGGACTCAAAAAAACACCGCAAATGTGGGGTAGTGCGTGTGTGGGCAGACGTCCGGAACATGAGGGAAACTGGACTGGCGGCGGCGGAAAATAGTTGCCCAGGCAACTATTTTTGAGTTGATTGTTCCCGATGTCATTCTCCGGTACAGTTTTTCCGCTGTGGGCGGCGTGATTTACCGCCGTCGCGCCGCTTTCCGGCATCTCGCGCTCTTGCCGCGGGCCTGCGGCGGCCGCGAACGCGGCGTCCGCAGACTCATCAATCAAAAACAGCCGCTTTTTGGCTGCAAACCCGGCGACGAGCAAAAGGGCCTTTCTCAGCCTGGAGAAAAGCCGACGGCGACCGGGAGGAAGCCGGACTGTCAAGCCGGCGCTCGACGTGGCCCGGCAGACGGTTCACGCGGTGATGATGCCGCCTGAAGCGATCCGAATTCGCCACGAGCGGCATTTGGCGTATATTCCCGCCGAATCAGCTCTGGGACCAGACGAAACGGGGACTATGGCGTCAAGCAGTTCGAAGTTGGGAACCTTCGGCGGGGTGTTTACTCCGTCGATTCTGACGATCCTCGGCGTCATCATGTACCTGCGCCTGCCGATGATCGTGGGGACGGCCGGCATTGCCACGACGATCATTATCATCATCGTGGCGCACGTGATTTCGTTCACCACCGGCCTGAGCGTGGCGTCGATTGCGACGGATAAAAAAGTACGCGTCGGCGGCAACTACTACATTATCTCGCGCAGCATGGGCCTGCCGATCGGCGGGACGCTGGGGCTGGCGCTGTTCGTGGGGTTCTCCTGCAGCATCAGCCTGTATCTGGTCGGTTTTTCCGAGAGTTTCCTCGAATATTTCGGCTGGGAAACCAGCCTGGACAACATCCGGATCTGCGGGACGATTGCGCTGGCGGCGCTGGCGGTCATCACCTGGATCAGCACCTCGCTGGCGATCAAGGCGCAGTACGTCATCATGGCGGCTATCGCCCTTTCGCTGGTGTCGGTCTTTTTCGGCACGCACGAACTTGGCCCGGCGGCGGCGGCGGTGCGGCCCGAATCCGTCCCGGAATTCAACAGCAACCTGATGATGCTTTTCGGCATCTTTTTCCCGGCCGTGACGGGGTTTACCACCGGCGTGCAGATGTCGGGCGACCTGCGCGACCCACAGCGCTCGATTCCCATCGGCACGATTTCCGCGATCGTCTTTGGTCTGGTGGTCTACATCGGCCTGACAATTTTCCTGGGCCTGACGGTCGACGCGGAGCAGCTGCGCACGAACTCAACGATCTTCAACGAAATTTCGCTCTCCGCGCCGCTGGTGGTGGCGGGAATCTGGGGCGCGACGCTTTCTTCGGCTATCGGCAGTATTCTGGGCGCGCCTCGCATTCTGCAGGCGACGTCGATGGACGGCATCACGTTTCGCTTTTTCGCCAAGGGTCACGGGCCGGCCAACGAGCCGCGCAATGCGATGATCCTGGTTATTGCGATTGCCGAGGCGGGCATTATCTACGGGGATCTGAATGCCATCGCGGGCATCATCTCCATGTTTTTCATCACGACCTACGGTTTCCTGAATCTCAGCTACGCCATTGAGAGTTTCGGCAGCGCGGACTTCCGACCGACGTTCCGCATTCCTTCCTGGATCGCCTGGCTGGGATTTGCGACCTGTATCGCGGTCATGACGCAGTTGAATCCGCTGGCGTCCTTCCTGGCTTTTGCGGTGCTGGCGCTGGTGTTTGTTTACTACAAACGGCGCGAGCTGACGCTGGAAAGCGGCGACACCTGGGAGGGCGTCTGGTCTTCCGTGGTGCGCTCGGGTCTGTACCGCCTGAGCCGGAGCCGGACGCACCAGCGCAACTGGCGGCCGAACGTCATGCTGTTCAGCGGCAATCCGACCACGCGGCCGCACCTGATGCAGTTTGCCGAGCAACTGGTCTACCGCCGCGGTATCCTGACGTCGTTCGAACTGGTCGAAAACCCGGAGGCGGAGGACCTCTTTCCGCAGCCGCGCGGCCACGAACACGAGGTCGACCCGACCATTCCCGGCAAATTCCTGCGTCGGCTGGAGGCGCGCAACGTCTACGACGCCATTGAGACGATCACGCGCATCTACGGCTTCTCCGGCATCGAGCCGAACACCGTGATTCTCGGCTGGGCGCGCAACAGTAAAAATCCGCGGCGTTTTGCCGAGCTGCTGCGCCGCATGCGCGAGCTGGACCAGAACATCCTCGTGATGGACTACGACCAGGAGCGCGGCTTCGGCAAACGCGAACGCATCGACATCTGGTGGCGCGCCGGCGGTAACAACGTCACGCTCGTGCTGATCCTGCTCAAATTCCTGCAGGCGACGGAGGTGTGGCGCGGCAGCCGGGCGCGCATCATCGTGGTGGTGGACGACAGCGCCGCGGTTAATCCCGTGCAGAAAATGCTGGACCACGTGCTGGACGAACAGCGCGTGCAGGCGGCCATCAAAGTCATCAACAACGGCATCGAACGGCGTCCTTTTCACGACCTGCTGCGCGCCGAATCCATGGAAGCCGACTTAACCCTTTTTGGTTTGCCAACGCTCGACAAGGACAACGTCACCGATTTTGTCGAACGGACCGACGGCGTTTTGCGGCAAATCGGTACGGTGATTCTGGTCTCGGCGTCTTCGTTCTTCAAGCCGCTGGCCGGCTCGCTGGGCCCGGATTCAGGTGAGCTGGCTGTGCTGGCGCGGCGCCGGGCGGAAGAAAACATGGACTTTGCGCCGGTGCTGCCGCTGCAGAGCGGCCCGGCGACCATCCTGGAAAACGTGCACGCCGCCGCCGGCGACGCGCTGCAGGAGTTTGTCGCCTCCGCCGTTGTCGGCATCGAGCAGGCATTTCTGAGTCTGAGCGCCGAGGCGCAGGAGCTGGTGGAAAACGTGGATGAGTCGCGCCGCAAAGCCGGCGACGACCAGAGCGAGCGCCGGCGTCGTGAAGCCGCCATCCGCGCGCGCAGCACCCTGCTCTTCCAGAGCCGCCGCCTGGTGGATCGTTTTGTGGATGAGCGCATCGACGCCATGCGCCGCCGCCTGGAGCTGGGGCTGGACGGCCTGCTGAAAGGCGTGGACGCCGCGGCGGTGCACGCTCCGGCCACCAGCGCCATCCGCTTTGACCGCGCCGAGCTGCAACCGGCGCCCGGCGACGGCGCGGGGCTGGCTTTCCTGAAGTATCGCGCGCGGCTGCGTGCGCGCCTCAGCCGCGGTGAGCCGAGCATCGTGATGAATATCGGCGCGCTCGTGCGCCACGAGCTGCACGTGCACTTCCCCGAATTGCTCTACAAGCGCCTGGAAAGTTTCGGCGTGGCGGCGTATAAAACGGCGTCCGAACTGAGGCAGGTGCTGGGCATGGCGCACGACCGCCTGGACCGCGCGATCGACGGCGGCGCGGAGGCGGACGAACAGGGCGGCGGCGATCCGGCGCAGCATTTTGACCAGTTGCGCGAGGGCATCCATGCCGCCTGCAATCAGCTGCGCAAGGGGCTGCAGGCCGACCTGCGCCGGCTGGTGGAAACCATCACCGGCGACATCCTGGCCGTCGACGGCAACCGACGCATTCGACGGCGGCTGCGCCGCCGCGCCGAGGCGCGTGAACGCATCGGCAGTGTGGCCGAGCGCTGGTCCCGCAACGAGGCGCTGACGTTCAGCTACGCGACGCTGAGCTTGCGGCTGACGGCCTTGCACAGCCGCCTGGGCGCGGTTATCGACAAGTTTGAAGCCGAAATCGAGCGCAATGTGCGCGAGCTGCTGCTCGACAAACTGGTTGAACTCGAGCGTCGCCTTCAGGCTATGGCCGGCGGCGCGGAGGACGTCAACCTGATGCCGATCATGCCCGCCTATCGCACCGGTCTTGGCAGCGAGTCCTGGTACGGCGCGGTGGTGGAACAACTGCGCAGCGACGTCAAAAGCGCGCTGGCGGAACTGCCGGAGCAAAGCACCGTCATCTCCGATCAGGGATATTCCGACCTGGCCGAACACCCCTTTACAGAAGTGGAAACGGTGGACCTGCCGCTGCGCCGCCTGCTGGAGATGCAGGTCGAGAGCCGTCTGATCGGTCCCGTGCAGGACAACAGCGGCGAGCTGCCGATGCGACTGGAGCGTTCCACCGCCGTCGCGCGCGACGTCGTGCGCTCCTTCAACCCGCCGGTCGTCGAGCCCGAAATCGCCGTCGCGCTGCAGGAAGTGGGCGTCAACGACCCCGAGACGCCGGTGGAGCTGGCGCGCCGCAACATTGAGCGCATCGAAGGCGAACTGCGCAAGATCCGCACGGCACTGGAAGAACTGCGCAACGACATCGCAGCGCGCCGCGCCGCGCTGATGGAAAATCTGACGCCCTACATGGTCATGCGCACCGCCGAGCGCCTCGGCGCTGGCTGGCGCGGCGTCGACGGGCGTTCGCGCCTCGAAATTGGCGTGGGGTCCAAAACGCGTCTGCTGCGCCGCCGCCTGTCGGACTGGCTCGTCGGGCTGATGTATCGCCGCAGCGAAGGCGTGCTGCTGGCGCGTCGTTTTCAGCGCCTGGAAACGGACGAGTCGTTTGGAATTGAACATCTGATCAGCTTCGTCGAGCAGGTAACGCCCGACGCCGAACTGATCAGGACGCTGCCGTCCTACTACCGCCAGCAATTTCTGGGCCGCCAGATGGCGGTGCGCGAACTCTGGGTGGGCCGCACGGCCGAACTGCAGCAGGCCGAGCGCGCGGTTAAACGCCACCGCCGCGGCATCGACGGCGCGCTGCTCATTCTGGGCGAGGCGGCCTGCGGCAAGAGCGACCTTTCGCGCAGCGTGGCGGCGCGTCACTTCGTGCGCGGATCGGTCTTTAATCTCTACGCGCCGGACGACATGGCCGGTCAGCGCGCGGACGTGGACCGCGCCTTCGCCGCCGGGCTGGACGGTCGCGGTGACTGTGAAGACATGCTGCGCACGCTGCCGCGTCAGTCGGCCATCATCATTCACGACCTCGAGCGCTGGTGGGAGCGCCGACCGGGCGGGGAAGAAGCGCTGCAGCGCCTGCTGGCCCTGATCGCCGAATTCGGTTCGCGCCACTTTTTTATCGTCAATGCGGACACGACGGCCTTCCGTTTTATCAACGCCATCGTGCCGATGGACCGCATTTATCTGGGCGTGATAGAATGTGAGCCGATGCGCGCGCTCGACCTGCAGCAGGCCATTCTGCTGCGTCACCGCTCGACGGGCATGATGTTTGAGATTGAGGGCAAAACCGAAGACAAACTGAGCAGCCTGACGCTGGCGCGCTTTTTCAACAGGATTTTCGACTACTCGGGCGGCAACATCGGCGTGGCGCTGCGCACCTGGGTGGGCCTGATTCAGCGCATCGATGCGGACAGAATCGTGCTGCGCGCCCCGCGCAAGCCGAACCTCGGCGCGCTGGAGGCGCTGCGCCCCGAGTGGCTGGTGCTGCTGATGAACATTACAATTCACAAGCGCCTCCGGCCGGAGCAGCTGGCGCGCATTTTCGGCACGCCGCTCGCGCGGATTGAAGAGGACCTGAATGTCCTGCGGCACAGCGGTTTGTTGACCGAAAACGACCAAAACCTGCTTGAGGTGGCTCCGGATATTCAGCCCTGGCTGCGCCAGTCCCTGCACGACATGGAGGTGATATGAACGGCGAGGGCATTTTTGATCTGGCGGACATCGCCTTTGACGTGCACACGCTGGACCTGCTGCGCGTCCTGGCGGTCGGCGGACTGGCCGTCGTGCTGCTCTGGTTGCTGCGGCGCGGCCTGTGGGTGCTGCTGAAGCGGCGCGCGCATCGCGACATTTTACAGCGCAGTTTTCCGATTGCGGCGACGCTGTTCTGGACGCTGTTTGCGCTCTGGAGTTTTGACCAGGTTTTTGTGCACGATTCCATGCGCATCCTGGCCACCATTTCGCTGCTGGTCGTGCTTACCGCGGGTTTTGCCTGGTACGGTGCGCGCGACTACATGGCGGGCATCGTGCTCAAATCGCAGTCCAGTTACGAAGTCGGCCGCACGATCAGCGTCGGTGATCAGCGCGGCGCCATCCGGCGCCGCGGTACGCTGGCGATCGAACTGGAGAGCGCCGACGGACGCCGCTGGCGCATGCCCTGGAGCAAGCTCAGCTCTACCGTGCACGCACGCGAAAATCCGGCGGCGATGGTGCATCGGCACTCCTTCCGCGTCGCCCTTGCGGCCAATGAGGACGAGGCGGCGTTGCAGCAAACCCTCGGCGGCATTCTGCGCCAGATGCCCTGGACCGTGCTGCGCCAGGAGCCGCGCATTGAGCTGGAGTCCGAAACGCCCGACAGCTTTGTTTTTCTCGTCACGGTATTTATCATTGAATCGTCATACGGCGCCGGCGTCGAACGCGCATTGCGCCGCGTCCTAAAAAGCGAAAACCTGCTGAACGAGCTTAACGCCGGCCGCAGCGATTCGGCCGATTAAACCGATAGAATTGCCTGTTTCGCGCAGCGAAACAACACCAAATACTGTTGTGATTTTCTCCGGAGGAACGGAATTACATGGAAGATTTTGACTTTATCCAGTACGTCAGCGGTCTGGCGATGGACATCCTGCCCAAGCTGGCGTTGGCCATTCTGGCGCTGATAGTCGGTTGGTGGATGATCAAAGGCATCATGGCCGCGGTCGGCAAAGCATTGGATCGCTCCAAGGTGGAAGCGTCGCTCAAACCCTTTCTGACCAGCATCATCGGCGTTATGCTGAAGGTCGCACTGATCATCAGTATCGCTTCCATGCTCGGTGTCGAAACGACGTCCTTCGTGGCCATCATCGGCGCGGCCGGCCTGGCGATCGGTCTGGCGCTGCAGGGCAGCCTCTCCAATTTCGCCGGCGGTGTGCTCATCCTCATGTTCAAGCCGTTCAAGGTGGGTGACTTTATCGACGCGCAGGGGCACAGCGGCACCGTTAGCTCTATCCAGATTTTCAACACCGTCCTCAAAACGCCGGATAATAAAACAATTATCCTGGCCAACGGACCGGTTGCCGGCGGCAGCATTGTTAACTATTCAACCGAGCCGACGCGCCGTCTGGACATGACATTCGGCATCGGTTACAGCGACGACATCAACAAGGCGCGCGAGGTGATCTGGAGTCTGATTAATGCGGAGGAGCGCATCTTTAAGGATCCGGCCGCACAGGTGCTGGTGTCGGAGCTGGCCGACAGCTCGGTTAACTTCTCCGTGCGCATGTGGGTTAAAGGCGGCGACTACTGGCCGCTGCACTTTGAACTGACGGAAAAGGTCAAAATCGCATTTGACAAAGAGGGCATTTCGATTCCCTTCCCGCAGATGGATCTGCACGTGGACAAACAGAGTTAAACGCTCTGTGCAACACTGCTTTGCAGATTCTTGATTGGAATGTTGGCAGCCGCCGGACTTCGGGTTCGGCGGCTGTTGTGTTTAAGGGTGTTTACTCGCGCTGTTGTTGAAGGACGGCCGCATGATCGCTTTGAGCTGCTGTCGCATCTCAGGCTCTTTTGAGCTTTTGTTTGTCGGCGGGTGAGGAGTGTGAAGCCGAAGGACCAGGTAATTCAGAGATCCAGCTTTTCAGGTTTCAACGGGCGAAGATGTGCCCCGAGTGGGCGGTTGGACTGCATGACCGGTCAAAAGAACTGTTGGTGGCTTCGATTTTGGACGCAGCTCCGCGTGATCAAAGGGGCCCACCCCGCCTCCACCTCCGGCTTGCGCCAATTTTCTCCACACAGCTCTCCCTGCCCGGCAAAAACCGGGCGGTTCACATCTTCTCGTCGCTCGGCGGAGCCGGGCGCGCTTTCCCGCCTCCGCACAGCAAGTCTACAACCGCGGCCTTGTTTTCCCATGGCTAAAAAACTGAACGGGCATCCTGCTGCTGCAAGCGGTCAATATTTCGTATAAATCGCACCTGAAAAACGGCGCTCACCCGGTAAGTTTAATCTCAACCCTGTTGACAAATACTATCACCAGACGTCGTGGCCGGAGTTCGTCAAAGCGTTGGATCGTTTTCTTGCCGATGAGGATTGAGTTGAAACCGACCAGAGCATGCCGTGGGAACAGACGGGAATTTAATTGCAAAGCGTCGGCGGCGGCCGGGAAACAGTGCTGCAGATCATCGGGCGGGCGTCGGTCGCAAAACAACTGCTGGCAAGTCCGTTGAACAAGTGGATGAACGAATCTCTCGGTTTTACGCTTAAAACCCCAGCGCTTCACGCAGCAGTTGTTTGCCGCGCCAGGACAAATGGCCCAGCGAGTCTCCTGCATTTTCCCCGGTGACGAACAAGTCATTGTAGCGGAAGTGCAGCGGCGCGCCCTTGGTTGTTTTGTTAAAAATCACGACTTCCGGCGTGTAGCGGACGTCGAGTCGTCCGTGCCAACCTCCCTGAACTTCGCGCGGCGGGTGGCCGTCGCGTCGACCGCTCTGTGCGTCGAAAATAACTCTCGTAAAGCGCGGCATCGTGTTTTCAACAAATTGCATGGCTGCGCGCCTGTCCAGCGACTTGCCGCCGAAGCGGGCCAGCGCGATCAGTCCAACCTGAGTGCTGTCTGCTTGCAAAGAATCCAGCACATACGATTCAATTTTGTTAAAGCAGGTTTTGCAGTTGTAGCGATTGACCAGCGTGACCAAAAGTGTAGCTTGCGTGAAGTTGTCCAGGTAGATCGTGTCGCGATTCAGTTCCACGCCCAGCGGCAGAGCGTGTGCGGAATTCACGCTGCCGTCCGATTGGCCGGAAACACAGCCGCAGCAGCAGGCCATGGCCAGGCAAGTCAGCGCTGAGAGAACCCTGGAGCGAATCATGTTTCACCTGTTTAATCTGCCGACAACGGCCGCAATTTGACTATTCTCCGCGATATGCCAAATGACGGACAATCGATTCTTTGGCCGCCGGGTTAAGAGAGCCTTCGTCATCAAACAGGTTGGCGGCCTTCAACACGGCCGATTGTTCGGGGAATTCACAGTTCCAGATAATTAATGCCGGTCCGCTGTCTATTCCAAGGCGGCCGTGGATGTCGGCAGCTTCGCCGGCCTGAGTGCGAATAAACTCCGGGGAGTCAATGTCAAACACAAGGGGCCAGTGCTGCAAGGACGTATCCGCCTGAATCTCCTGGATGAGCTTGCGTCTGTCGAGCGATGATTCAAAGCCGTGAACGAGCAAACATGCGCTCACGCCTGTGTCCGCCTCCAGATGCCGTTGAATAAATGCGCCAAGTTCCTGAACGCATGACATGCACGAGTTGCGGTTGACCAGCAGGGCGCAGGACGCGCGTGCCGAGTCGCAGTCGTCAAACAACTGTACGGTATCCCTGGCCAGATTGACGGCGAACAATGAACGGCGGAAAACTTCCATGTCGACTCCAGACATAGCTGTGCCAAACCCCCTGGTTAAACAGAAAAATCCGGCAAAAACAAGCAGTATCGAGGCACGCAGGAAAGTTCTCACGGCAGCGTCAGATTGTGAAGGGTTCATTCATTGTTAACATCCCACTGCCATGCAAAAATATCCACAGCCAGTAGCGGAGGATTAGTCGCAATAAAATCGTCCTCCTTGCCGCTGAAGTCATTAAAAGTCTGGCCAAGCGGGCTGTCGCCGGAAGCAAAACGAAGTACAACGAAATATTCGGCGTTCATGTATTGCATGTTGTACGCCGGCTGCATCGGGTAGAACGTGGAGTCGATAACAACGTCCGGCTGCTGATGGACATAGTCCTGTTCGACGTCGGACTTCCACAGTTGCCAGGCGCCGTTCTGCCGCTTCCAGAAGTCCCAGATGTAACGTTGAAAACCGTCGTCATGTTCGCCATGTGAAATCCGAACGGCCAGCAGTGAGTCACCCAGAAACTGGATGAAGTTTAACTTGGATCCCGCGTAGTACAATTTCGAAATGGCGTTTATCTTGTCGCGTGGTTTTTCCGGCGGAATGTGTTCGGTCAGTTTAACAATCTGGTTTGTGTCGATCTGTTTCCACCAGGACGGTTGCTCTCTGGTGAGTGTTTGCCGGTAGTTGAGCTCCAGGTCGTACAATGCGATTTCGTATGTTGCCGCATTTGCCGCGGCTACAAGTTTGTCGTTCACCGACACCCATTGACTCGGGAGAAAGTAGGTCAGTTCAATCGGATGAAATCTTGGTCTTGCGGTAAACGCGGCCGCGAGCGTCTGCGGTTCCAGTATTTGAATCAGTCGCTTTTCGGGACTGGACTTTGGGTGGGCGTCGTAAATCTTGGATGCAACAATTGTATTGCTGTTGTTTAACTCGACAGCCGTAAAACTCTCGTTTAACTCGTGGATGCTGTTGAATGTGAGTTTGTTGTCGGCGGACCTGTCAAACAGAATCAGTTCGCGGTATTTTGACAACATGACCAATTTGTCCGGCCCCACCGCAATTCCCGCTACCTGCTCGATGTCGTAATGCTCAACTTCGGCGGGAATTATTGCGTACTGCTCCTCGGTCGAGTAGTTCGAGAGGTTAACAACAACAAACCTGAGCGAGTCGTTTGTTGCCTGGTTGAGATAAATAAACAAGTCGTCGTTGTGGAGTGCTCCGGCGAATTTATCGGGGCTGTTAAACGCAAAGGGCGTTGTAATAGTTTTGTCATACTTGACGATGCTGCGCAAAGGATACCCGGCGAAAGCCGAAAACTGTGGGGTCAGCATCAGGCAGAAAATGAGTATTCCAGGGATGTGTTTCATCATCTGCGGTGTACGTTATTTAGAACAAGGCAGGTCCGCCGCGACATTGCAAGCGGCGGACCTGTTTTATTAGCGATAATTCGAACCGCCGGGCCGTGCGGCTTCAGCGGTTTAATCTACGTCATTCAACGGTAATTTCAGAGTTGTTCATTATCGGCGTGTCGGAGCTCCAGTCCACGCCGATACCGCTCGTGGGATCTGAATACGATCCTACGAGGTTGCCGCTTTGAATCTGTGCAATGGCGTAGTCCATCAGCGACTGCTCGGATGTAAAGATTGTCGCTTTGGGACAGTCGGTGTATCCGGCGCCTTCACAGATAATCAGTTTGTCGTTTCCATGTGTTTCCTCGTACGTTGTGTCGAATCCATGCGGTCCGCCGCCTTTGGTTTTGCGCACGGTTTTAGCGTCGACGTTGACCGTTGCAAACGCGAGGGCTACAACAGTAAATGCAATGAAAATCTTGCGTGTCATTTTAAGTATCCTTGTTTAATACAAGTGTAAAGAGAATGTAGGGTAATTGGAGAAGTGGCACAGTTGATCAGGCTATGCCGCTTCCGATGTTCAAAGAAGTCTCAATTCTCAATGATAGTTATTCCGGCTGTTGACCGGGGCGGGGGGGGGGTGTGAACGCTGTCGGGCTGCCTGAGTCCGCTGGATTGCGTTCATGGCCAAGATAAGTACGGCGAATGTGGAATGCAAGTCGCTATTTTTTGCATTGGTTATTCTCGCAGGACATACGGCAGTCATGTGCCGGACCACTCATTGCACTTTTCTGCTTGTCAGGACATGTTATCAGCACGGCAATTGCGCGTCTGTTTTCAGAGTTTCCGGCTTGTCCGTTCCTCTGCGATGCGGCTTTCTCTTTCTGTCAGGTGCTTCGCCTTTTTCCTCGCAACGGCCGCATGATCGCTTTGAGCTGCTGCCGCATCTCAGGCTCTTTTAAGCTTTTGTTTGTCGGCGGGTGAGGAGTTGCGGGTCGTGGCGACCCGATTCACACGCCGAAATTTTGTTACTTTATCGCGACCGGGGCTGCGCTCACTGACAAGACCAAAACGCAGCTCCGCCACTGCCGCTATACTTAAACAAGCTGGTAGATAATGGCCACACGCAAATCCAACACGATCTTTGAACAGTCGGTCCCTTTCACGGCCGATGACTATCTGGCGGCGCTGCAACAGATAGAGATGGACGATACGGAACTGACTTTGCTGACGCATCACTATTACGCGCCGGAGCACACCGTGTGTTTTACGGAGATGGCGCAGCAGATGGGCTGGAGCAGTTACCGCGTTGTCAATGCGCGCTACGGCAAGCTGGCGTCGAGAGTCGCCGATAAACTCTGCGCCGGGATGACGGAATGGCCGAGCACGCGTCTGCGCATCTTCGGGCAGTTTTCGTTCAATCCTGAGGACAAGTACTGGCACCAGACTTTGTGGCCCGAGTTTGTCAAAGCGCTGGACCGTTTATTTGCAGATGAGGACTGATCTGAATGTCGGATCCCGGCGGCCCGCGCGACTTCCGATGATGGTCCCGCGCACCCCGGACCGGCCGGCAGCTTTTTGAGCGGTCAAGATCAGGGCTAGGCCGCCTGTGATGATGCTCCATGCGAAACAAGCCTGAACGGCCTGATTTGTGCCCCGAGTGGGCGGTTGGACTGCATGACCGGTCAAAAGAACTGTTGGTGGCTTCGATTTTGGACGCAGCTCCGCGTGATCAAAGGGGCCCACCCCGCCTCCACCTCCGGCTTGCGCCAATTTTCTCCACACAGCTCTCCCTGCCCGGCAAAAACCGGGCGGTTCACATCTTCTCGTCGCTCGGCGGAGCCGGGCGCGCTTTCCCGCCTCCGCACAGCAAGTCTACAACCGCGGCCTTGTTTTCCCATGGCTAAAAAACTGAACGGGCATCCTGCTGCTGCAAGCGGTCAATATTTCGCGTAAATCGCTTTGAACTCAGAGCGCGTTGGAGTCCAATGGCATGATTTGTTCGATCGCGCTGCAAACTGTGCGCGCTGAAGTCAAATCTCAGAATCGGTTCTATCGCGCTGTAAACCGCGCGCGGACTGACGGCATTCGTTTGATCCCGCTCCGCCGCCCCAAAAATCTGCGTTCGCCCTGAAGCCAAAGCGCACATCCCGTTTTACTGTCCCCTACCGCTCCATTTCACGTCGTCCGCTCCCGGACGTGCACGGCTGCAACACGCCCTTAACGTTTTTTAAGATCGATTTAACATTTACCGCTGCGCCCGCGCTTGTGCGCCTCCGGCGCCGCGGCCATATTGTGCGTCAATTCTATACAAGCCAGGATCAGGAGAGTTTTATGTTCGTTCAGAGACTTCGTGTTGTATGTATTTGTCTGTGTGGCGTTGTGTTTTCAAGCACCGCGGCGCTCGGCCAGACAGTCATCCCCTATTCCGCCAATCTCACCGCCGACGGAATGCAGAGCGCCGGCGAACTCGACGGCACAATGGAAGTACAGGTCACCGGCGGGCACGGCAGCGTGACCGTGAACGTGGCGCACGACGGCGATGGGCTGTTCTGCGCCTTCAGCGGCGCGCTGCAAACGCAGTTCCAGCTGCCGGAAGTGCTGATCGATCCCGCGCTGCATCGCTCCGAGGAATGGCTGGAAGACGACGTCTGGATCCACGTGTCCGGCTCCGATTGTTTCAGCATCGGCGAGCACTCCAACTACGACGACTGTGAACAGGAGCAACCCGACTGGATCGGTGTGCCGAACCTCGGGCAGAGCGGCAATGTGACCTATATCGAAATCTATCTGCCCTTTGACTTTCTCGGCGTCATCACCGGTGACTTTGCCGGCTTTGGCCTCGCCTTCGACGTCACCAATACGGCCGGTTCTTACTCTTTCTGGCCGCAAACAGCCGATATCGACCGACCGTCCACCTGGTCCACCGTGATTCTGGAGACGACGCCGACCGACGTGGAGGACAACACGCGCGGCGCGTCGGGTCCGGCGGCGCGAATTCTGCCGGACGGCACGCTGGAACTGCGCGGGGTCGCCGTCGACCGCGGCGCGGTCCAGCTGACGCTCACCGATATGCGGGGGCGCACGCTGCTGCGGCGGGAGCTCACAGAAGCTGCGGGCTCCGTGGACCTGACGGATCAGGGACTCGCGGCCGGGGCTTACGTGCTGGCGCTGCGGCGACAAACCGAGGTTCTGCTGGTGCGGAAACTCCTGTACACGCCCTGAGCCTGGCAGCTTCCGGCGCGCTGACAAACAAAAGCGGCCTTTTAAAAGGATTGGAAAAGACAAGGTCGGCGCGTCGGAATGCCATTGGCCATGCGTTGCGGGAGCAATATCCGCAGCTTTTTGCGCGCCATTTTGTGCACGGGTGAAACTTCAGCGGTGCGGCTACGTTAGCGCGGGGTTTGCAGGGGGACGGTTTCCGCTCACACCACGCCATCCTTGCCGAGCTGCGGCGCCCGCCTCAAGGCGCCGACGGCAGTTGCGCACAACAACAAAGCGAAATGGAACCGTCATGCTGAAGAACTACGTCATGATTGCCCTGCGCAATCTCGTTAAACACAAGTTGTATTCCGCGATTAACATTCTGGGGCTGGCGATCGGCCTGGCCAGTTGTCTGCTGATTGTGTTTTACGTGCAGGACGAGCTGGCCTACGATGCGTACCACAGCAAAGCCGACCGCATCTACCGCGTGCTGGAAGATATTAACCTGAACGGCGTGACGGAGAACTCCGCCAGTATGCCCTTCCCCGTCGGGCCCCAACTGATGCTCGACTACCCGCAAATTGAGGCGATGACGCGCCTGTCAAAACCAATCGGACCGCTGAGCGTTAAAGTCGGCGAAAAATCCTTCCGTGAAAACAACTTGTTTTTTGCGGATTCAACCGTGTTTGACGTGTTCGACTACCAGGCGATTGAAGGCGACTTAAACACAGCGCTGGACAATCCTTTTACGATTGTCGTGACGCGCGAAACGGCGATGCGCTACTTTGGTCGCACACACATAGCCGGCGAAGTGTTAAATTTCAATCCATCCGGCCAGCCGCTTCCGTTTACCGTTACCGCGGTGATTGAGGATCCGCCGTCGAACTCACACTTTGCGTTTGACGGGTTCTGTGCGTTTTCAACGTTGGCGAACTTTGTCGGTCCGCAGACGCTCACACAACAGTGGTGGTGGAATCCGGCCTGGACCTACATCGTGCTGCCGGAGGGCGTGACGCCGCAGGAAATCGAACGCGGATTCCCGGACTTTGTTAAAACACATTTTCCCGCCAATATCGGCGCCGGCATCAGCATGTCGCTGCAGCCGCTGCTGGACATACACCTGCATTCACATCGCGATCTGGAAATACGGCCGAACAGCGACATCAACTACGTCTACATTTTTTCGATTGTGGCGCTGTTTATTCTCATGATCGCCTGCATTAACTTCATGAACCTGGCGACGGCGCGTTCGGCCGGCCGCGCGCGTGAAGTTGCAATTCGCAAAGTGGTCGGCGCGCAGCGCGAACACCTCGTGCACCAGTTTCTGGGCGAGTCGATTCTCGTGTCGATGATCGCCGTGCTGCTGGGCGCGGCGCTGTGTGAGTTGTTGCTGCCGGCGTTTAACTCTTTTACGGGCAAGGAACTTTCGCCGCTGTGGCACGATCACTGGTGGGCCGTGCCGGGGCTTGTATTGCTCGGTCTGCTCGTCGGCATTGTCTCCGGCAGTTACCCGGCTCTCTACCTTTCGGCTTTTCAGCCGGTGGTGGTGCTCAAAGGCGAACGCGGTACGGGTACGCGCGGCGGCCTGCTCAGAAAAACTTTGGTTGTCGCGCAGTTTACGGCGTCGAT
Source organism: bacterium (assembly GCA_030430495.1). Lineage (GTDB taxonomy): Bacteria > Bacteroidota > Ignavibacteria > Kapaibacteriales > UBA7675 > JAUIKM01. Next base: position 118,629 of record JAUIKM010000014.1, read on the forward strand.
TGTCTTGTTAATCGCCGCGGGCGTGGTGATGCGCCAGCTGGATTTTATTGCCGAAAAAGACCTTGGGTTCAACAAAGATCACATCGTCCTGTTAAACACTGCGCCGCCGGTGATGGCACAGCGCAATACATTTAAACAGGAGCTCGTTAAACACGCCTCGATCCACAACGTGACGACGATGACGGAAGTGATCGGCACAGGAGTTCAGATTCGCCAGTACTTCCTGGAGGGTTTCAATGACGAACCGATGGCGTTGGCGGGCCTGGGCACGGACATGGACTTTTTTGAGACGATGAATATCAAGGCCATCCGCGGCCGCACCTTTTCATATGACCACCTTTCCGATACGCTGCGCGGTTATGTGCTGAACGAAACAGCCGTGCGGCAGCTGGGCTGGGAGGACGATCCGATCGGCAAAAAAGTCAACATGTGGCTGGGCGACAATTTCACGCGCGAAGGCGAGGTGATCGGCGTGGTGCCGGACTTCAACTACGCCTCGCTGCACCAGCCGGTGGAAGCGCTGATCATGTTTGTGTTTCCGATGGTCAGCACCATTGCCGTCAGGGTGGACGGCAGCCAGGTGCCGACGGCGCTCAGCACGATCGAAACGGCGTGGAAACAATTCAGCCCGAACGAACCCTACAACTATCGATTCCTGGACAACACCATCGGCGAGATGTACCAGAGCGAGCGCCGCCTGGCGGACGTGATTCTCTACTTTGCCGGCTTTGCAATTCTGGTCGCCTGCCTGGGCCTCTTTGGTCTGGCCTCGTTTACGGTTGAACAGCGGACCAAGGAAATCGGCATCCGGAAGGTATTGGGCGCGGGAGTATTCGACATCGTAAAACTGCTGGCGGGCGAATTCAGCCGCCTGGTTTTTGTTGCCGCCGTGATAGCCGTACCGCCGGCCTGGTACGCCATGGGCGCCTGGCTGGAGGGATTTGAATACCACGTCTCGCTCGGGTGGCAGGCTTTTGTGCTGGCGACCCTGGCGGCGCTGCTGATCGCCAACCTGGCGGTGAGTTATAAAACGATCAGCGCCGCCATTGCGGATCCGGCGCGGGCGCTGGGACGCGTCTAGTTCTGCGCGCCGCAGCTTGTGGAATTAACAGCGATTTGATCACTTCTTTACGCGGCATATATTTGCAACATATTCTGCGGACGTCGGGAGGCGTTTTCGGGGCGATGCGGATGAGAGGGAGTTACCATTTTCATCCGGACATTGATCCGGCTCCCGGAATGGTACACCAGTTCTCATTTTCACATTACAGGTGCTGCGTATGCAACGTTTTAAACTCTTTCAGATGCTGTTTCTCTCTTTGTTTGTCATCGGGTTTACCGCCGGCTGTGACGATGATGACGACGACAACAACGACAGCGGCGGCATGGTCGCGACGGTCAACGGCGAATCCTATACATTCGATATGACGGGATCCAGGCTTGATGGAGCTACCATGGTCCTGTTTGGAACCAATATCAATGTTTCCGAGAGCACGACGCGTACGATAAGCATAACAATTCCCAATGCCGCCGCGGGCGACTACCAGGTCTCGGCGCTGGGAGCGGGTTCTGTCGTTATATTCTCTGAAGGCGCCACCGGCTCGATACCGGGCTCCTGGGTTGGAGGCAGCGGCACGATAACAATTAATGAAGTTTCCGCCTCCGGCGCTGAAGGTACGTTTTTCTTCACCGGTGAGAATCCGCAGACAGCCACGACAAAGGTGATTAGCAACGGTTCCTTTGACTTCGACTTTTAACAGTCGGGTTGGGGCAGCCGGGCGACTGCGCCCGGCGATACAATAATTGCAGCGGCGATACCGTACGAGTGCATCTACACCGGCGGTATCGCCGCAGTGCTTTTAAATGAGCGTCCCGGGGGCTGCTGTGCGGCGCGGGACCGGCAACACAACGACAAACAAAAAAGTCAGGCCAATAATGAGTGCACATCCGCGCGAACAGGTCGAATCCGAACACCTTCTGAAGGTGCGCACGCTGCGGCGGGACGACTACAAGGATTTGCTTGCCGTCACGCAGGAAGTCTATGCCGCCATCGGCGACACCTGGACGCAACGGCAGTTCAACCGCCTGATCAGCCTGTTTCCCGAAGGGCAGATCTGCGTGGAAGACAAGGGCAAGGTGGTCGCCTTTGCGCTGTCCATCATGCTGAAGTACGAGGACCTGGACGACAACCACACCTACAACGACATCATCGGCAATCACCAGTTCGACACGCACAATGCGGCGGGCGACATTCTGTACGGCATCGAGATCTGCGTCTCGCCGGAAGTGCAGAACCTGCGGCTGGGGCGGCGGCTTTACGACGCGCGCAAGGAGCTGTGTGAAAACCTCAACCTGCGCGGCATCATCGTCGGCGGGCGCATGCCGAACTACCACAAACACGCCGAGGAGCTGGACGCGCGCGGTTATCTGGAAAAAGTCAAAACCAAGTCGATCTACGATCCGGTGCTCTCGTTCCAGTTGAGCAACGACTTCCACATCCGCACGGTGGTGAAGGGCTACCTGCCCTACGACTCGGAGTCAAAGGCGTTTGCGGTGCTGCTGGAGTGGAACAACATCTGGTTTGAGCCCAAATCGCCGTCGGTGGGCAAGCAGAAAAAGTTTGTGCGCCTGGGTTTGGTACAGTGGCAGATGCGCTCCGTGGCCGGCGTCGAGTCGCTGCTGGAAAACGTCGAGTTTTTTGTCGATTCGGTGGCCTCCTACAACGCGGACTTCCTGCTGCTGCCGGAGCTGTTCAACGCGCCGCTGATGGCGCGTTTCAACGAAGAGGGCATGGCGCAGGCCATCCGCTCGCTGGCGGGCTACACGGAACAAATCCGCGACCAGCTGCTGGACTGGGCGCTGTCGTACAACATCAACATCATCGCCGGCAGCATGCCGCTGGTGGAGGACGACAAACTTTACAACGTTTCGTATATCTGCCGCCGTGACGGCAGTTACGACGCGCAGGCCAAGCTGCACATCACGCCGAGCGAGGTGGGGGACTGGGGCATGCAGGGCGGCGACTCGCTGCGGGTATTCGATACGGACTGCGGCCGCGTGGGCATTTTGATCTGCTACGACGTGGAGTTTCCCGAGCTGGCGCGCATTCTGGCGGCCAACGACATGCGCATTTTGTTCGTGCCTTTTTCGACCGATTCGCGCAACGGCTACCTGCGCGTGCGGCTCTGCAGCCAGGCGCGCGCCGTTGAAAACGAGTGTTATGTGGCGATCGCCGGCAGCGTCGGCAACCTGCCCAAAGTCAGCAATATGGACGTGCAGTACGCGCAGTCGGCCGTCTTTTCGCCCTCGGATTTTGCCTTCCCCAACCAGGCGGTTGTGGCCGAAGCGACGCCGAACACGGAGACGGTGGTCATCGCCGATGTGGACCTGACGCTGCTCGACGAGCTGCACACGCTCGGCAGCGTCCGCAACCTGATCGATCGTCGCGACGACCTCTACGACGTGGTCTGGAAAAGCGCCAGCGGCCCGGTGGACAAAGCCGAAATTGCGCGGCGCGACGGCCGCCGCGTCAAGCGCGCCAGATTCAGTTGAGTTGTGTTGCGGAGCAGATCCAACGCTCAGGCGGGAAGCGCTGAAGTCCTCGGGTTTGGAGCGATGCCGCCCCGCCGAACAAAAAAACGCCTCGGTCCGAAGTTCGTTCGAAACGAGGCGTTTGCCCGGTAAAAGGCAATGGATTGGCTTGAAATTTTTTGCGGGGCGGCGCGCCGAATCACAGCGCTGAAAGTCCGTCCACGCACTTATACACGAGGCCGCCCGCCGCGCTAGTGTACGCGGAGGGCGGAATTTTAGCTCGCTGCGCAAAAAGCCGCGCGGCTCAGAGCGCGCCGACCTCGCGCAGCCACTTCACCATTGTGTCCGTCAGCTCCGCGGCTACGCGCGGCTCGCTCCCGGTCGTCAACATGTGGTTGAGATCGGGGAATCTGACGACTTTCACCTTGTCGTTTTTGACCTGCTCAAACATCGCGATATTCTCCGGCCCGACGTTGATGTCCTGCAGCCCGCACATAATCAGCGTCGGAACCTTTGTCTTCGCAACGGTCGGCACGGCATTCCCCGTCATTTCGATCCAGTCGCGCCAGAACTGTGGGAACGCGCCCATGAGCGGAGCCTGCGGGAACGTGCCGGCGTGCAGTTGTTCAAAAGCGCCGCGCATCTGAGCGACGGTCTGGTCCGCGGCTTCGGCCGATGCGCAGCGGCGCAGGATCGTGTCGATCTGCGTCATGACCACCTCGTCGATGGGTTTTGCCGGGCCGGACAGCATAACAACGGCGGCTGCGCCGCCGAGCGAGTCGGATGCCGCGTGCACAAAATTGGCGCCCTGGCTGTGTCCGATCAGGACCAGTTTTGCGCCGTCGATATCCTCGCGTCCGCGCAGCATGGCGGCCGCGGCGACGGCATCGCGCAGGAAGTCCGTCGGCGTGACGGTGGTCTGATCGAGTGTTGCGGCGTGTTCGCGGCTGCGTTTTTCGTACTGGTACACCGCCATGCCGGCTTTTGTGAGCGCGTCGGCCAGATCGTCAAAGACGGCAATGGTATCGCCGAAGAGATCCGGGTAGAGGCACTTGGCGTTCGGGTCGTTCAGGATCACGGTCTGGTGGCGGTCGTTGGGCCCGGAGCCGTGGATGAGCACGGCCGCCGGGAAAGGCCCTTTGCCGGCGGGCAGGTTGAGCGTGCCCGAGATTGTGAGACCGTCGTTTTCAAACGAGACGTCCTGTTGTTCGGCGGCCTGCGCCGCGGCGATGCTGCAAACGAACATCGAGATCAAGAGTATGCGAAGTTTCATTGTTTTCCTGCCGCAATAATTGTGAACGGATTCAGAGCGAAGCGAATCGCCTTGCCGCCGGCGGCCGGCATTCGGCTTCAGGCAGCGTCAACGGAGGACGAATGCAATAGTTGCATATTTAGATAAATATCTAAATGTTTTTTCCTCGGGGGCTTTGGGGGGGCTTTTGGTCGCGCATTTTGCGCCGTTTATTCGCGACTTTCCGGGTTGTAGAGCGGGTTCGGCTCGTGCGGGATGGGAGCGTGGACCTTTTGCTGCCAGGCCTGCAGTTCGCGCAGCAGCTCCTGCGCCAGGTCCGGCTGTTTGAGCGCCAGGTTGCGCGTTTCGGCTTCGTCGTCCCGCAGGTCGTAGAGTTGCAGTTTGTTGTCCTCAAAAAACTCGATCAGTTTCCAGCGGCCGCGGCGGATCACCGAGCAGGGCGTGGCGCGGAAGGTTTTGCCCGAGTGCACATATCCCTCCAGGTAGACGGGAAAATGCCAGAAGAGGGCGCGGTCCGCGGGCGCTTCATGGCCGATCTGGTCCATGTTGAGCGCTACGCCGTCGAGCAGCAGACTGTCGGTATTTGCGCCGGCCAGCGCCGCAAAGGTCGGGAACAGGTCGATACCAATCACCGGCGCGTCGCTGCGGCCGCGCGCTATCTGTCCCGGCCGGCGCAGAATCAGCGGCGTGCGGATGCCGCCTTCGTAGACTTCGCCTTTGCCGCCGCGCAGCGGACCGAGCGTGCTGTAGGTGTGGTGCCCGCCGTTGTCCGAGTAAAACACAATCAGCGTTTTGCGGGTCAGGTTGTATTGATCCACCGCCGCGACGATGCGCCCGACGCTGATGTCCGTCGCTTCCACCATGGCGGCGTAGGCCAGCGTGGCGCGGTCCGCGTAGGGATAGCGATCGTGGTATTTTTTAAACAAATCCTTGCGCGCGGAAATGGGCGTGTGCACGGCAAAATGCGGCAGGTAGAGGAAAAAGGGCCGCTTGCGATTTTTGCGGATAAACTCGGTGGCCTCCGTCGTCAAACGGTCGGTTAAATACTCCTCTTTCGGGCCGTCCTTCAGATTGGGCAATTCGTAGGGCGGAAAATAGGACGCGGGTTCGCCGCGCCTGCTGCCTCCAATATTTATGTCGAATCCCTGGCTGGTCGGGTCGTCGCCCAGGTGCCACTTGCCGATGCTGGCGCAGATGTATCCGGCTTTGTTTAATACCTCCGCCACCGTGACGACCTCGTCGCCCAGTTCCGAATTGTTCTTGGGTGTTAACAGTTGCTGTTGTTCGCGCGGGCCGCGGGCGGAGCCGCCGACGGTATACACGCCGTGGCGCGGAGCGTACTGACCGGACATGACGGCGGCGCGGCTGGGAGCGCAGTTGGGCGCATTGGCATAGGCATTGGTAAACACGCGGCCTTCGGCGGCCAGTTTGTCGACGTGGCGCGTATCGATAAACTCATTGCCCATATACCCGACGTCCTGCCAGCCGAGGTCGTCGATGTAAATCAGGATGATATTCGGTTTTTCGACGGGTTTTTTCTGTGCCTGCAATTCCTGCTTAAACAACATGACGGCGGCAAACAGGATGCAGACGCCGCAGACGAGGCGCTTTAAACAACTGCGTGCATTGTCGCTTGCGGCTCGCTGACAAACAAGATGGCCTTTGGGGTTTTGCGGGGATTTAAAGGAACCGTTCATGTTTTGTTTCCGCTTTGCCCGGCTTTGGAAGGCATTTCTTTGTTTGTCCCGCTTGTCATGTCGAGCGGCAGAGGCAGCGGTCCGCGGAAATTCAGGTCGCGCTGCGGGAAGGGAATTTCAATCTTGTTTTTGCGGAAGATGCGCACAATCGCGATGTTTAAGTCGGAATGCACAATGGGATGGCGCATCGGGTCGGCTATCCAGCAGCGCAGGCGCATGTTCCAGGATGAGTCGCCGAATTCATCGAGCAAAACATCGGGCTTCGGGTCTTTTAACACCTCGGGATGTTCCGCGGCCGCCCGCAGCATGCTCTCGATCACCTTGTCGACATCCGAGCCGTAGCTGACGCCGACCTTGACGTTAAGTCGGATTTTGGGGTCGCCGTAGGACCAGTTAACAACGTGTTTTTCAACAAAGTCCAGGTTTGGGACAATGATCGAAATGTTGTCGAGCGAGCGGATGGTCGTCGAGCGCATGCGGATACTCGTTACGTCGCCTTCCAGCTCGTTAACAGTCACGCGGTCGCCGACCTGAATGGGTCGTTCAAATAGAATTATCAGCCCGGAGATAAAGTTGGAGGTGATGTTCTGCAGACCAAAACCGATACCGACGGAGAGCGCACCGAAGATGACGACGAGGCTGCTGAGGTCGATGCCGACGAACTGGAAGGCGATCACCGCGCCCAGAATCATGAAGACATAGGAAAAAATGCGGAGATAGGTGTAGCGGCGGCCCTCGTCGACGCCCATGCGCATCAGGATCTGGCGCAGAATGGTGCGTCGCAGAATGCGATTGAGCAGAATAAAACCGGCGATGACCAACATATACGTCAGAATGGTCATGGCGGAGATGGGAGTCTTGCCCAGCTCAAAAAAGGGCGTCGACATGTAGTCGACTGCGCCGCCAAAAAACTCGCTGAAGGAAAAATCCATATCGAAGCAACAGCCTTTCGGTTCGTATCTGCGGAACCTGCCTATGAACGCAGGCGGTCGGTGCATGTTTTCCGGCTGCGCGCCAAAAAGCGCACAAACGGTCAAGCCGGACGGCGGACAATTTAGCTAATTTGAGGCTATGCGAGACAGCAGTCAGACACTCTATCGAACACGCCTTTTGCAGGTGGAACAGTATATCGGGCGCAATCTGGACCGCGAAATGGACGCGGCGGAGCTGGCGCGCGTGGCCTGTTTTTCGCCTTTTCACTTCCACCGGATTTTTATGGCGATGAAGGGCGTCGGCATCGCCGACTACGTGCGGCGTCTGCGTCTGGAACGCGCCGCGCACGCCCTGCTGACGAGCGATCGCAGCGTGGCGGACATCGCGGAGGAGGCGCAGTACAAAAACCACGAGTCGTTTACGCGCGCCTTCGGGCGGCGCTACGGCATGCCGCCGAGCGACTGGCGACTGAGCGACGGCCGGGCAACCGAGCCGGAGGCGCAACAGCCGTGCGCAGCCCGGGCGGAATATCCGGCCGACGTGATCGAGCGTCCGGCCGAAATCATTCACGCGCTGCGCCACGTCGGGCCCTACTGGACCGTCGGCGGAACCTGGCAGCAGCTGTTCGACTGTCTGGAGCGGGCGGGCGCGGACGCGGCGACTTGTCGATTTTACGGCCTGCCCTACGACGACCCGGCGCTTGTGGCGGCGCAGGACAGTCGCTACGACGCCTGCGTTTCCTTTGACGCCGCCGCCTTCGCGCCGCCGGCGGACTGCGGGTTTGAGCGCCTGGAGATTCCGGCCGGAGAGTTTCTGCGGGTGCGCTTCAGCGGATTTATCCAGCAGATCGCACGCGCCTACGCCTGGCTGTTTGGTCACGCGCTGCCGCGCAGCGGTCGCCTGCCGGCGGATCTGCCGGTGCTGGAACACTACACGGCCGGCAAGGTGGATCCGATGCAGCCCACGCGCGTGGAACTGCTCGTGATGCTCGAAGCGGCCGAAGAGAAAACGTACAACAGCAAAAGCGGAGAATCGGAATGACGGAGAAAATCGACTTCAAAAAGCGCGACAAACAGCTGTACAAGGCCGCGCCGGACAAACTGACGGTGGTGGACGTGCCGCCCATGCACTTCCTGGCGGTCGAGGGTTTCGGCGGCGACCCGTCGCAGTCGGACGCGTTCCAGGGTGCGATCGACCAGCTTTTCAGCTACGCATACACGATGAAGTTCGCCAACAAAAAGCGCGAGGCTCCGGCGGCGCCGGACTTCGTTGTGCCGCCGCTGGAATGCCTGTGGTGGAACGCGCCCGGGCGGGAGAAAAATACCGACCCGACAAAAATGAACTGGCGTCTGCTCTCGCGTCAGCCCGAGTTCATCACACAGGCCATGATCGACGCCGCGCGCGACGAGCTGTCGGCCAAAGGCAAGCTGAACGAATCCGTCAAACTCGAATTCATTGAGTTTGCGGAGGGGCGCGCGGCGCAGCTGATGCACGTGGGGCCCTACGAGCAGGAGCAGGCCACCGTCGAACGCCTGTGCAGCCTGGCCGCGGCGGCGGGACTGACGCTGGGTTATCAACACCACGAAATCTACCTGAGCGATCCGCGGCGCACCGCGCCCGAAAAACTGAAGACAATCCTGCGCTATCAAGTGACCGCGGGTTGAGTTTGCGGTGAAACAGATGTTAAACACAAGAGCCCGATTCAAGCGAATCGGGCTCTTTCTGTTTTATGTGCCGCGTGTGTTTAACGCGCAATGTTCAGCGGCAGAGTTTGTGGGCTGTTGTGGTCGTGAAACGTCAGGAAGAATGTGCGCAGCCTTCGCCATTTTGAGAAGAGTCAGGAAAGGTGATGCCGCGATTATTCAATTCAGGGCTCCGGTATACTTCAGGCCCATGCAGCAGATTTTTTATCCGCAGTGGTCGGCTGGAGTGCGGTGTTAAGATGGGTGAATACGTGTGCTTCAATGTGCCAAGTATGGTAATCCTGCTTCAGATCAGCCGCAAGGCCGTAGTTGCGTGTTACGGTCAATAAATATTTTTCAGTGCCAAATGTCCAGTATTGACCGGAGGCCGTAAACGTTATGTGCAAAAATCTGTCACGGTAATAATCAGTCCCCATTTGTGTTTGGCCGCAGGCCGCAGTACTTTGCCGCGGTTCATTGAAACGAGGGTCAGTCCCAAGAATCCACATCCCAAATCTCAATAAACTCGAGTTGCGGTGTATAAGTCTGGACGACAGATTGTTCGAGCGCCGGATCGGCGTGGACGGCGTTGATTTCCGTCGCGTTGTCACTCTCGAACACTTCTATTTCGGACAGACTGTAGGTCCCCGGTGCAGTCATCACACTTAGATGCAGCAAAATACAGACGAGAATTTCGAGCGCCATACTATCCCCCAGCAATACCAATTCAAGCTCAACCGGAATTCCGTCCAAAATGCTGTTTGACCGCTTGCCGGCCAAGCGGAAGTAAGGTGTGATTTGGCGGCCAAACCAGCCCGCCGTCAAATCACAATGCAGCATTCATCGCAAAAAACGGCGATTATCGGTTATGAATGTCATTAAAAATCTCTACGAACTTACGCGTCGGCTTTCGAGTCGTCGCCACAGTCTGGTTGATGCATCCTTCCGCGAGGACGCCCAATACGCGCGTTTACTTAACATCGTATTGGTTAATCCCGAGGCTACTGAAAGTGAGTTGAATGAACAGATTCATACCGCGCTGGGCGGGAGCTGGCGCACGACCAAGTACCGCCTTGTCAATAAACTGGTGGATATTTTATACCTCGTTCACCTAAACCCGGATAAACACGAAGAGCTTACGGTTGCCGAATTTCGCTGTCAAAAACTCCTGTTCGCCATGCATGTCTGCCGGCGCTTCGGCAAGTACGCCGCCGCCATACATTTGGCCCGTCGCATTCTCGGTACTGCCGGGAAGTTTGATATTACACATGCCGCGCTGCAGGCCGTCACGGTGTTGCGCGATGTGAACATACTGACCGGCGACGTGCGCGCCGCCGAAAAAGCGGCCGAGCAGCACCGTTTGTTGTTCGAAATTTATTGCGCTGAGACTGAACTTGCCGAAGCCTGGGCCCACCTTCAAATTCTTTCATCTCAACATCTTACGCTTGGAGACGAAGATTGCAAGAAAGTTGAACAAATCTGTCAACAGTATACTGCGTTAGTGGTCCGCAAACCGACCCACAGATTGATGAAATACTATCATCTGAGTCAGGGATTTGTGTATCGTGTGCGCAATCAGATCAATCTTGCGCTTGAACATTACTGCCTGTTGTTTGAGTTCAGCCGGAAGCGATACCCTAAGATGGCGTGGCGTGCATGCTTTGACGTCGTGCGGTGTGCGACTCTCGACAGTTATTATTCTATCGGCGATAAATACATTAACTATGCCGAAGGACTCCAGAATTCGAACTCATTCAACTGGTTCCAGTTCAACGCGGCCGCCTTTCTGTTTTACCTGCGTTTTGATCGGGCGCGGGCGCGCGAGTTGTTTGAGCGGACGGTCGACCATCCGGACTGGCGCAAACGCGCCGAGCGCGTCGAGGTCTGGCGTGTGTTTGAAGCCTACCTGCGTTTGCTTGCGCCGCAAGCGCCGCCCGCCGTCAGCGCCTTTGCCGGCGGATTTTCCTTCAGCGAGTTAAACAAAGAATTTGAATTCTGCCGCCGCGACAAAAACGGCCTGAATATCGCCCTGCCGCTGGTCCGCATCTGCTGGGCGCGCCGCCTTGGTTTTTACTCGGTGGCGGAAAACCACTGGAACAATCTGACGAACTACCTGCGGACGAACGGCCGCGAGCTGGACCGGCGTTTTGCGCGCCTGCGCGTGCTGCTTGCGCACCTGGGGCGTCTGCTGCGCAGCGAGCAGTCGCCGCGCGGCGCGGACGGAATGATCGACGGCGGACCGCATGAAGAACTCGCGGAAATCGGCCGCATCGACGGGCCGATGTACGAGGAAATCGCGCCTTTTGAACAACTCTGGACGGCACTGGCGGAAGAGCCGCGGCCGAGCGCTTCTGCGCGGCACAATCGAAAAGGACGATCGTGAACAGTCTGGACGAAATTCTGCGCGACCGCGAGGTCGAGCGCCTCGCGCGCCGACGCCTGAGCACGCTGCTGCTGGCGCGCATGTACCCGCGCGACTGTGCGCGTTTGCTCTGCGAGCTCCTGCAGTCGCCCGAACTGGACGGCCGTCTGACGGC
>JAUIKM010000057.1 GCA_030430495.1 bacterium
CATCAGTTGTTTAAGTGCATTCCGGCCGGGTGCAGAACAAGCATACAACGGAGCTGTTGCGTTCACAAGCGCAAACGACTGAGCGGGCATTGTTTGCCGCTGAACGTGGCGTAGAACGCGGTTGAGCGTATCAGGTCCCAGGCTCAAAGCCCGCTTCCAATAGCGCTGCCCATCTGTCCGGAACGCACGCGTGACCTTTGACGGTGGAACTTGAAGCGGGCTCAACACCTTCGTGCCGACAACACGCTGACGAACAAAAAGGAAAAGCAAGCCACCGCAGGAGGCGAAGCTCAGAGAGCAGGTAAACTATCCGCTTGCATCGGGCGATGAGAAAATGTATCTTGATCGACCTTACCCTTGATCCCCCAGTCAGTCATCACTTTGCCAATTATCAGGTGTTGCAATGAGACGATACACACTGTTTCTAGCGGTGTTGCTTGCCGCGTACTTTCTATATGCCGGGCGCATTGAGGCCCAACCAAACTTCACTTACCTCAACAGCGCATACCGCAGTGCGGCGTTTCTGGATGACAATTCCATATTGATCGCCGGCACGCGTGGCGTGTTTTCGCGGTCGACGGACGGAGGGCTGACCTGGAAGCTGGAACAATCCGAGTTCGTTTCCGAAGTGCCGTGCAGTATGACCTTTATCGATAACGAGCGCGGCTGGCTGGTCGGCAGCAACAGTCTGATGCTCTCCACGGATGACGGCGGTGCGACCTGGCGGCGCGGATCGGTGCCGGTTGAAAACCTTGAGATCTGCGGTATCGCCATGAACAGCGAGGGCACGGGAATGTGCGTGGGAGGCTCAAACATCCTTAAGACCAATAATTTTGGCGCGGAGTGGGAGGTCGTTGCGACGCTTTCTCCCGCCTCCGCGATTCAGATTGAACATCTTGGCGGTGACGGATTTGTGCTGTGCGGCGGCGACAGCGTCTGGCAGACCAGAGATGCGGGAGCGAGTTGGGAACAGGTCCCCTACGATCTTGCGTCGAGTAAAGGTGGGCCGAGTTTTGTGAGTATGGCGCGAGCAGGCGACGGAAATGTCTATATCGGCACCAGAATGCCGGAACCGCGATACATTTTACACACCAGCGACGCCGGCGTTCGATGGACAAAGGTCGCGACGCCCGCCGACGCAAACAGGCTGGCGGTGCACGGCGACAATGTGTTTCTGGTTGCAAATTCGGCCGAGATGCACTACTCCACCAACGGCGGTACCGACTGGCAGGAAAGTCAGTTGCCGCATCCGCGCCTCAGTGCTGCGTTCGAAAATCCCGGGCAGGGAGAGATCATTTTGCGCAATAACATTGCCCTTGTTGTAGCGGGCCGAAATGGAATTGCCCGGTCGGAAAACGCCGGGCGCGTTGTGTTTACGCGTTCGTTTAAAGGCGGGACCAACGGCACCGGGCATTTTGAGAGTCTGAATTCAGGGATTATCGGCGGTGGCGGCCCTGAAGTCTATGAGACCATCGACGGCGGGGCCACGTGGTTTGTGATGAGCCGCGTCTCGCTGTTCCAGTTGGGCAAGGTGCACGACATGAGTTTTGCCAGGAATTCGGGTGCGCTGGCCGTCAACGAGGGTGACTTCGGGCTGTGGCCGGTTGACGAGAAGTTCTGGCGCAGTGCCGCGCGGACCGGTTCGGAGGAAAAAATCGACTTCCAGGCCGTGGATCGCAGTATTCATGGCGCGGTGATGGCCGTCGGGCCGATCATCCCATCCACCCGAGGCTGGGGGTATCTGCGCAACTCCGGGCCGGACGAGCTGCTGCGTGGACCGTTTAATGTCGGCGTCGTGGAGTCCGATTTTCGTCCGCAGGACGTGGTGCATGTCAGCGGGGAAACCTGGCTGGCAGTAGGTTATGCCGCAGCCGACGTCGAACCCGGCGACGGTGGCGCCATGTGGGCGCGCAGCGACGACTTTGGCGACGCTTGGCAGGAGTGGGGAGCATCCGCACTGCGTCCGTTCAATTCTGTGGCGCGTCTGAGCGACGATGAATTCGTTGCGGTCGGCGATGGCGGACAAATAGCGCGCAGCGTGGACGGCGGCCGAAGCTTTGCGGCAGTCGACTCGCCGGTTGATGCGGGCGAAGAGATCGACCTGCACGGCGTCGACTTCATGGATGTCATCAATGGAGTTGCGGTCGGCGACGGCGTTATTCTGACGACGCAGAACGGCGGTCGTTCCTGGGAGCGACTGGCGGATTTTCCCGGTCAATTGTTTAACAAGGTGCAGTTATTTTACGACGGCAGCGCTGTCGTGTTTGGCCCTTCCATCGATGTCCTGCATCTGCAAACGGATATCGTCAGCTCGGTGGAGGAAGAAGGCGAGCACAGCCGGTCCCGCGGCAATGTTAACATAACAATTCATCCCAATCCGGCGGTGGAAACCGCACACATCACGGTAACAGGGAGCACAGCGTTTAACGGGACGGCACAGCTGGCGGTACGCGACATTCGCGGCGCGCGTCTGCTGGAACTCTCCCAGGCCGTTGATGTCTCGGCGGATGGAAGTGCGGAGATGATTTTCGACATTCCGACTCAGGGGTTGGCCGGCGGTTATTACATCGTCGATGTGCGGCTCGGCGCGCAGCGCGCAAGCGCGATGCTTGCAGTTCTCAGGCCGTGAGTTGTTTAAGTTTTTTCAGAACCTGCGCATAGACCTGATCGCCGCGGCGGGAATACGCTTCAAAGTATCCGCTGTACCACTGGCATAGTGAAGCGCCGGCGTCGAGTGATTGCTCGACGTCGGCCGACGTTTCAATCCCGCCGGTGCGAATAATGTGGAACTCGCGATGTCCCGCTCTACTGTTTAAGTACTCTCCGGCGGCGCGAACCAGATCCAGTGAAGCCTGTTTAAGCGGCCGGCCGCTCACGCCGCCGCCGAACGTGGAGCAAAAGTAGTCGTAGAGCGGCAGTTCCGGCGCTGTAATCGCCGTGCGATGCAGACTGTACTGCGTAGAAGTATTGCCGAAGTTGACGCCGTCAAAACCCAGCCGCAGCAGGACGTCGAGCAATTCAGGCGTGCGGGACGGATCTGTGTCCGTCGAAAACTTGACGATCAGGGGCAGATGGCGTTTGCGCTTCTGAACAAACTCTTTTGAGACAAACTCCAGCCGTTCCACCATGTGATCAAACCCGGCGGCGCCGTCTTCCGTGTTGGGGCAGCTTTCGTTGATCTCGATAAAGTCGACGCCGGCGTTCTCATAGGCCCGCAGACCACTCAGCAGACCGCTGCGCGCGATGTCCGTTTCCACGCCGGGATCTGCCGAGAGACTCGCGCCGATGGGGCAGTCAACGTGGCGTTGAATGGATGCCAGGCGCTCGGCGACGGCGGTATGTCCGGGGTTGGGCAGTCCCTGCCAGTTGGACGCTGCGCCGGAGAGAGGGTAGGGGGCAAAGGGTTTGACGGCTCCGGCGCGAAGGTTGCCCTTGCGCGGAATAGCCGTTGTTGTGCCCGCCAGCCAGGCTCCCGCGCCCTGGCGTGCGCAAAGTTCGTAACCGCGTCCGTCCTTGAACATGCCGGCGGCGTTAAACAGCGGCGTGCGAAATTCGATGCCCCACAGAGTTTGATGCGCCGTTTCCGGTACCTGGACGGGAGCGGGCCGCGATTCGACAAAACTGTCGAGGAAAATGTCGCGATTGTTTGAGTAGAGGCGAGTCACCGCGGAGGCAGGCAGGCGCACAAGGTAGCGCCGAAAGATTCCGTCGATCTGCGCTATCAGGCTGGCCATGCTCATGATGATGTCCCGTTCCGCGGTTGTGCGCAAAATACATTGGGCGTCCGTGGCAGCAGGACGGTCGCAACGGCCCGCTTAGTGTGCGGCGCGGCTTTGTATATCGTAGTTGGCCACCGCCGCCGCCTGTGTTTGCGGGCCGGGATACACGCCCGCCTGCGCCGAGATATTCAACAGGACGCCGAGCGCCGCCGCCGAAATAATAGTCGCCGTGCCGCCGTAGGAGATAAAAGGCATCGGCAGCCCCGTGGTGGGCAGGACGCCGCAGGTGACGCCCGCGTTGATCAGCGCGTAAGCGCCGAGCGTAATCGTAATTCCCGTCGCAAGAACGTGGCCGAAGGTGTCCGGCGCCCACTTGGCGCTGCGCAGGCCGCGCCACACGATCAGGCAAAATGCCGTGAGTATCAGGCCCGCGCCGATGAAGCCGTATTCTTCGCCGACGATCGAGAAAATGAAGTCGCCGTAAGATTCCGGCAGGAACCAGTCGCGCTGACGGCTCTGCCCCGGTCCAAGACCAAAAATACCACCATTGCCGAAAGCCAGGAGGGCCTGATCCAACTGATAGTTTTCGCCGTCGCCCCAGTACGCCATCAGGCGCTGCATGCGATATTCGGCCGACTGCGCAAAGACAACGAGCGAGCCAATGCCAAGCAGTGCGATGCCTCCCAACTGCCAGAGGCTCAACCCGCCGACAAACAAAACAGTCATGGCTATGGTGAAAATCACCGCGGCGGTCGACATGTTCGGCTGTAGCCCTATCAGCATACAGACCGCGGCTATCCACACAAGCATGGGAAGCAGGGCGCGTTTGAAGCTTCCGATGTAGCTTTCCTTGGCCGCAATCATTGCCGCCAAGTGGGTGATAAGGGCAAATTTGGCCAATTCCGACGGCTGGAAACTGAAGAATCCGAGGCTGATCCAGCGCGTCGCACCGTTGCGCGCCTCCCCCGCTATCAAAACGTATAACAGCAGCAGCAGCGCGCCGACAATTCCCACGCGCGAAAATTTACGCCAGATGCGATAGTCGATTTTTGCAAAGACCAGAACTACGACCAGGCCGACAACCACGCGCAGAGCGTGCGACCAAAAAAGGCGATCAGACGAGCCCAGGCGCACGTCCGCAAACGATGAGCTGGCGCTGTACACAAATGCCACGCTGAACAGCATGAGCCCGGCCGCCGCCAAAAGTAAAATCCAGTCAATATGTCCGCTTGTGCGATCTGCTTTGATCATGCCGAACGAGTACCTCCCTCCCTGAGCGCTCGTTTACGCCAGATTGTTGACCGCCTGTTTGAAGGCGTTGCCGCGCTCCTCAAAGTTGAGGAACATGTCGAATGATTTGCAGGCCGGCGAAAACAGTACGATGTCGGCGGGATCGGCCAGTTGCATCGCGGTCAGAACGGCCGCGTCCAGGTCCGGCGCTTCGACGCAGCGCGTTATGCTGCTGAAGTGATTGAAGATTGTGCGGGACTCTTCTCCGATACTCAGAATGGTGCGGACATTGCGGCGTACGAGTTCGTCGAGCATGGCGTAGTCGTTGCCGTCGCCGCGGCCGCCGGCAATCCAGATAAGCGGGCGGTCATAGCTTCCGAGCGCATACCAGCAGGCGTTGACGTTGGTCGCTTTTGAGTCGTTGACAAATTCTACGCCGGCGATTGTGCGGACGGATTCCAGGCGGTGTTCCACGCCCGTGAACCCCATCAGACAGTCGCGGATATCTTCGTTGCGGACTTCAAATGCACGCGCCGCGAGGGCCGCGGCCATGGAATTGTACAGATTGTGCACACCAGGGATGCCGATGTCGCTGGACGGCATGAGAACTTCCTCCGTATGTCGCCGGTCCGCCGTTGAAACGTGCTGCGCGGAGGCCGGTTGTTGCTGCTGCTGCTGCGTGGTATAGAAGCGGAAAACGATTTGCCCTTCCCTGACAAATGCGCCTTCATTCACTTCCCCGAGCCCGAATTGCCACTGCCTTGCAGCGCTGTTCGGTGGGTGTGCCTGGAGGTGCGCGTCATCCGCGCCGGAAATTAACACATTTTCACTGCTTTGCTGCGAGAAAATTTTGTACTTGGCGCGGCGGTAGGAATCCATGTCTCCGTGATAACTCAGGTGGTCCGGCGTGAGGTTTAATACGACGGCGACGTCCGGACAAAAACGATCGATGCGATCCAGCTGATAGGAGCTGGTTTCGATGACCACGACGGCCGTCGGTGGGATCGTGCCGGCAAGGTCGCTGAGCGGCAAACCGATATTCCCGGCGGCATAGTTTTCCAGTCCGGCATGCGTCAGAATTGCGGCTATCAGGCTGGTACAGGTCGTTTTGCCGTTGGTGCCGGTAACCGCTATCGTGCGATTGGACAGGTGGTTCCACGCGAATTCCAACTCGCTGATAATCGGAATGCCGGCCCGCTCAAAGTGGCGGATCACTTCTGCCTGCGGTGGAATTCCGGGCGAAGCCACCACGATGTCCGGCCGCATCTGCAAAGCCCGTGAATGGCCGCCGAATTCAGCGTCGATGCCGTGTTCCCGCAGTGTGCGCCGCGCCGCGGCCATGGCGTCCGCGGCGTTGAATTCGCTGACAAAGGGCGCGCTGCCGTTCCTGGCCGCGAGTTTGGCGGCGGCCAGCCCGCTGCGTCCGGCTCCGAGGATGAGGACGTTCATATGAATTGCAACTCCGGATCGAGTCCCGACGGCCGCCTGTGCGGCCTATTCTATTTCAAAAGCAATGCCGGCCTGCAGACTGAACAAGTTCGGCAGAACGTCTTCGGAGAGCGGAAAGTCAGCGTTGAAAGTCACGTAACCCTGAAGCTCGGGGGCGATGGGAAAGCCGAAGCCGATGAAGGTGCCGAACATGAAGTCGGCCGTCGGTGAATCGTCGAAGTCCGACTGGTCCAGATCCGGGCCGCCGAAGATAAAACCGCCGGTCAGACCGAAGAGCGGCGTAAATTCATCGGGTTTGAAGCGGTATTCCACTACGCCTTGCAGCATCAGAACAGCGCAGTCTTCGGTGATAGTCTCTTCGCCCAGCGGCGGATTTTGCGCATCGCTGAAATCGTATTCGTATTCAAGCCGCGAGTAGGCGATGCGCGAGCCGGCGCTGACGTGCTTGCCGAACTCGAGTATGTAGCCGCCCTCAACCAGAACGCTGGAACTGACGTCGATCTTGACGTCGTCCAGGCCCAGGACCTGCTCGGCCGCAACGCCCGAGGTCAGGCAGGGGCCGATTTTAGCAAAAATCAGGCCATCTTCGGCGCACAGAGGTGTTCCGCTCAGCGCTGCCAGAAGAGTGACCACCATTGTGATCCGGATTCGATTCATGATCATTTGATTGCTCCAATGAACTGTCGGAAAAGCCTGTTACTTCATGAATGCCGGGGGGGGAAGAGCTCTGCAATTTTTTTGGACGCGCGGACGACTGAATGTGCGCGTCAAACAACTGTGACGATCGCTCAGGTGCGATTGTGTTCACAGTGACCGGGATCGTTGCAGGTGGCATAGATGTTAAACGCGTGTTTAACAGGTTTAAAGCCGAATCTGCTGCAAATATTCTTCTCGATTTCAGACAGCGTCTCGTTCTCCTGAAACTCGATGATGTGACCGCACTCGGTGCAGATAAGATGGTCGTGATTCGGCATCTTGTCCGCCAGTTCGTAGTGCGCGCCCTCGCCGTCGAAACGATGCTTGACCAGGATGTTGCACTTTGTTAACAAATCAAGGGTCGAGTACACGGTGGCACGGGACACCTTGGCGCCTTCGGAGTGAATGAACAGGTACAACTCATCCGCGCTGAAGTGTTTGTTGATTGTCACAACCGCTTCCAGGACGAGGTAGCGCTCCTGCGTGTTGCGGTAGCTTTTGCGTCGTAGAAACTGGGCGAAGCGATCGCGCAGTTCCTGCAGGTTCACATCACTGTTCAAATTTGTCTCTTTCTTTGTCGTTCGGCCCGCCGCTGCCGGTTCCCGCTGCATCTGCCGTGGAACCCTCGCCGCGTCAGCCTGGATCACTGCTGATCGTGTAACAACTCTTCCGGGGCCGTATCATCCGCGGATGAACGGAATAAAAGACACGGCAAAAGAACCGAATATAATAATCTTAGTCCGAACTTTCGTATTTTTGCTGTTCTCTGTTTGCGACACGGAGCCGGAATCCCGCCCGCTCCGCAATATCGAATCTTCGCGCAAAGGTGCGTGCCATGTCGCTTTCAGTAGGCTCTCCCGCCCCTGAACGCTGTGATGCCGTCGCTGCCGATTCCATCGCCGCGCCGCCTGCTCACAGCCCTGCGTTCGGCGTTTTCTCTCCCGGCGACGAACAAGAGAAAAGCAGTGAGGGGAGTTGCCCTCCGGAATGTGTTCGTCCGCGGCGTCCGTGGACCGCGGTCTGTTCCGGTACGGCGGCGAGGGAAGTGTGCGGCCGGTGCGCAGCGTCATTGTACGACGGCGCGTTCCGGTCAGACAGTCATCCGAAATCGGGCCGGCCAAATAAACGATTCTTGATTGACTCTCCGAATCCTTGCCGCGCCGGGAGTGCCCCGGATAACGCGCGGAACTTACAGCATCGATCTGCACGGAACCGTGCACGTTGCACCGCCGCGGAGCGAGCTCGGGCAGTTAAAGTGCGCCTGCATCAACGCAGCGTTTTTTTTATTGTTAACATTTCAGCGAAAACGACCTATGCGTGCCTGGACCAGCGAAGACGCAGTTGAACTGTACAACATCAGCCACTGGGGTATTAACTATTTTGGTGTTAACCAGAGTGGGAATGTCGTCGTGCGGCCGCGCAAAGACGCCGGTCCGGCAATCGATCTGCGCGAGTTAATGGCGGAGTTGGTGTCCCGCGACATCCCGCTGCCGGTCCTGCTGCGATTTGTGGATATTATCGGCGATCGCATTGCCAAGATCTGCGGCTGTTTTGAGCAGGCGGCCAAGGAATACGAATACGGCGGCAAGTACTTTGCGGTGTACCCCATCAAGGTAAACCAGCAGCGCCACGTGGTGGAGGAAGTGGTGCGCTACGGCAAGCGATTTAACATCGGCCTTGAAGCCGGTTCGCGTCCGGAGTTGCAGGCCGTCCTCTCCATCATGGAGAATCCCGAAGCCGTTATTGTCTGCAATGGTTATAAAGACGCCGAGTTTATCGAACTCGCGCTGCTGGCCCAGAAAATGGGCAAGCGCATTTTCCTGGTCGTGGAAAAGTTAAACGAGCTGCGCCTGATTGCGAGAATTTCCAGGGAAGTTAAAGTCGTGCCGAATATCGGCATTCGCATTAAACTCTCCAATGCCGGCGCCGGCAAATGGGAGGAGTCCGGCGGAGACCAGAGCAAATTTGGTTTAAACTCGGTTGAACTGCTGGAAGCCATTCAGATTGCCAAAGCCGAAGGGCTGGAATCCTGCGTGCGAATGATTCACTTTCACCTCGGCAGTCAGATCACCAATATTCGCCGCATCAAAGAGGGCTTGAAGGAAATTGCGCACTACTACGCGCAGATCCGCAACATGGACTGCGATGTCAGTTTTGTCGATATCGGCGGCGGCCTGGGCGTCGACTACGACGGCTCCCGTTCTATCGGTCCGAGCAGCATCAACTACAGCATGCAGGAATACGCCAACGATACGGTCTACGCTCTGGCGGACGTCTGCCGCAAATACGATCTGCCGCAGCCGAATATCATCAGCGAATCGGGCCGCGCGTTAACGGCGCACCACTCGGTGCTGGTGTTTAATGTTCTCGGCAAGACCTCGCTGCCCGAATGGGACGATGAGTTGTTCAGCGTCGAAGAGGACGACCACGATATCGTGAAGGAGCTGTACAGCATTTTCCGGCAGTTAACGCCCCGTCGTTTTCTGGAGCATTGGCACGATGCGCAGGAGATGAAGGAAGATATTGTTAAACTCTTTGGCCTCGGCCTGCTGGATCTGCGCGGTCGCGCCAAGGCGGAGCGTTTGTACTGGAGCATCGCCAAGGAAATTAAACGCTTTTCCGAGCGCATGAAACAGACGCCGCCCGAATTGCAGTCCCTGGCGCGTATGCTGGTGGATAAATATTTCTGCAATTTCTCGCTCTTTCAGTCGCTGCCGGACGCCTGGGCTATTGATCAGCTCTTTCCACTTGTGCCGCTGCACCGACTTAACGAAAAACCGACGCAGATGGCCACGTTGCAGGACATTACCTGCGATTCCGACGGCAAGGTCGACAAGTTTGTTACCACGCACGAGGACATGTCGTTTTTACCGGTGCATACGCTGGAAGAGGGCGAACCCTATTACATCGGGGCTTTTCTCGTCGGCGCCTACCAGGAGATTCTCGGCGATCTCCACAATCTCTTTGGCGACACCAGTGCGGTGCACGTGACGGTGACGGCGGACAACTCGTTCAAGATCGATCAGGTGATTGAGGGCGAGACGGTGGCCGACGTGCTGGAATATGTGCAGTTTGAGCCCAAAACGCTGGTGCGCAAAATCGAGAAATGGGTTAACGCGGCTGTGAAGGAAGGCAAAATTACCACGTCGCAGGCGCGTGAATTTTTACAGATGTACCGCTCCGGCCTGTACGACTACACCTATCTGGGAAGTTAAACGGATCGAATTCTTCCGGCGCACTCTTTGGTTTTGCCTGATTTTAAATCCGCTTTTGTTAATCACGCGGAGAGGTGTCGCCCTGTGCCGTGCCGGCCGCCGTGTCGACGGTTGGAAGTTCCCGTCAGGCGGCCCCTTAGATGAGTGTGCCGTCAGCTGTTTATTCCGCTGCGGGCGTGCTGTTGTCTGCCTGTTTAATACGGCCGCTTATACCGAGCGCTGTTTCCGCCGGGACTAAAACGCATACAAGAGTCCGATTCGGGCCTGCAGTGAGTGAAGAATCTGATCGCTGATGCTCGCAATCACCACGCCGTCCGTGCGCGGTCGTGAATTGTCAGGCAGCTCGTCGGCGTTGCGGTGCAGATAAGTGATGAAGTACTGGCCGCCCAGTTCGGCCGAGAGAATCCAGTCGGTGTCGATCTCGCGGCGAACCACCAGCGCCATGTCGAGTCCCCAGCGGAAATCCTGATCGGGTTCGGTTTCAATCAGGGCCGTATCGTTGCTGCCGTCGACCGTTGTGGGCAGCAGCACGCAGGCGTGCGGATCACGTACGCGATGCTCAATCTCACCCATCGTTTTACCCAGGCTGTTCTGGATGGTCGGACCGATCATCAGCGAAACGTCGCCGGCGAGTCTGAAACGCAACAGCAGGGACATCGCCAGATTGGCCAGCGAAAAACGATGCTCGCTCTCAGTCTGAAATGGAATCACCTCATTCTCGGCGCTGAGACATTCGTGCGTCCACTGCACGGAATGCGAATATGCTTTTACGTCGTAGGCAAATCGAAACTGCGCGCCGTTTTCTTCCAGCGGCAGCAGATCGATTGTCACCCCGAACAGGCCGCTGAACCCGCTGCCGCCATCGAGTACTCTCAGGCCCGAATTGGGCAGGGCGTTCTGCAGGTCGGCGGAAAAAAGATTGTAGTTCAGTCCGGCCACCAGACCGATCGCCACGCCGTCCAGCAGGTTGAGTGTGGACGTAGTGGCGCTTGTAGCCTGCTCCGCTTCCGCGGTCGGTGCGTTTGTTTTCACCCCGGCCGTTTCGTCGTCGTTGGAGACCTCTTCGTCGCTTGCGGGCGCGGCTGTTCCGGGCAGCTCACCAGGTGAGGGCGGCGGTTCTTCCGCTGAAACAGAGACCGGCGGTCTTTCATTTGGCGCCGGGAGAGCGCGGTGGAATTGATGGGGCTTCGCAATTGCGTAGCTGCCGCCCAGGAGGAGAAGGGCCGAAACACCGGCAAAGAGGCGCTGAAGCACGGAAAAATTCATACGTAATTCCTGTTGCATCGCAGGGCTGCAAGGCAGAAGGGCGGAGGCTCGGGAAGAAGTTATGGCGGGGAGAGCGGAAAGGCAAACAATCGAAACCGGCCGGAGTGTTTTCCGGCCGGTCCCTCGATTTCATCAGGCGGACGCGGCGGGTAAAACCCGGCCTATATTACGTGCATTTCCACGCGGCGATTGCGCGCCCGCGATTCATCCGTTGTGCCTTTGTCGATCGGCTCGCGTTTGCCCTTTCCAGTCGTTTTGATTCGCGAATCGTTGATGCCGTTTTCCAGCAGGAAAGACTTGACAGCTTCAGCGCGCCTTTGTGACAGTTTATCGTTGTAGGCATCGTCGCCGACGTCGTCGGTGTGGCCGATAAGTTCGATCGACTTGCTGTGCGAATTCATAAAGTCGACAAGACGGCGCAGCTCCGACTGCGATTCGCCGGTCAGTTTGCTGCTGTCGAAATCAAAGAACACAAGCAGGCGCGTTTGCGTGCGCGAAAGTTTGATATCGTGGCGCACCTCGCTGCCGTCGTCGCCCGGCAACACGTCAAAACGCTCGCTGTAAAACAGGTAGTCCGGGTGCGAAGCCGTGACGGAGTAGCGCATGCCGACCGGCAGCCAGACGGTGTAGTCGCCCGTCACGTCGTCGCTGCGCAGCTCGCCGACGAACGCGCCGGTCTGCAGATCGGTGATAATCAGATCGGCCTGTACCGGGCGTCCCGTCTGTTCGTCCGTGACTTTGCCCCGGACGATGCGCACCGGCTCGGGAATCACCGGGTTGGGCAGCGCCGTGTAAATGTCCAGCCCGCCGCGGTTGTCTTCCGGCCGATTGCTGGAAAAGTAGGCGATGTCCGAGTTCACCATAGCGGTGAAGAAGTACTCGTCGTACTCGCTGTTGATCGGCGCTTTCAGGTGGAAAAGCGGCCCGAAGTCGCCTGCGTCGCGTTTGCTGGACCAGATGTCGAAGCCGCCGATCGAGGAGCTGCGATTGCTGGCAAAGTAGAAGGTCGTGCCGTCCGGCGCCAGCACCGGGCACATGTCGTCGGCGTCGGAGTTGATACGCGTGCCGGCGTTGCGCGCCTGGCTCCAGCCGTCGCCGCGTCGCTCGCAGTAGTAAATATCCGCGCCGCCGCGTCCGCCGGAGCGGTCGCTGGCAAAGTAGAGGATCTGGCCGTCGCCGGAAATCCAGGGCTGTGAGTCCCAGGCGTCGGAGTTGACCATCGGCCCGAGATTCTCGACGTCTTCCCACTCGCCGCGCACCTTGCGCACGCCGTAGAGGTCCGTGCGGCCTTCGCCGTCCTCGTCGTGTTCGTAGGCCGCGAAGACCATGTACTGGCCGTCGGGCGTGATTGTCACCGAGCCGTTCTGGCGGCCGTTGTTGATCGCGTCCGTCAGCGCTTCCGGTTTGGTCCAGCTGATGGACGTGAAGACTTTTTGTTCGACGCTCTTGCCGAAGCCGTCGGCCGCGCGGGCAGACGTAAAGAGCATCATATTTTTATCGCCGCTGAACGCGGTGCCGAAATCGTCGTCCGCCGAATTGATGACCAGCGGCGAAATCTTGACTGTTTGTGCCTGCGCGACAAACAAGAGAATCGGCAGGGAGATCAGGATAATCAGGCCCGTTTTGACAAAGTGTTTCATGATGTATCTCCGAAGTGATGTGTTGATGTCAGAGGCCGAAACGCAGGCCGATTGTGAAAATAAGACTGTTGAGCGCGGCGTTTTCGAGCAGAACCGGCTGGGTGCCTTCGGAAAACTGTCGCGAGTTGTCGGCGTCGAGACGGTCCGCCAATGGAGCGGTGAACATGTGCTGGTACACGATCGACGGCGTCAACTCCAGGTTGTCGCCGATCGGAAAGGCATAACCGCCACCGATTTCGATGCCAAGCCTGAAGGTCTCCGTGCCCGCTTCGTCTTCCGACGCAGTTCGCGTTTTTGAATTAAACACGCCGTCGCCGTTCGTGTCAAAACCGCATTCATCGGGCGAGAGCATAGTTTGGTCAGCCGTCAATTCAATGTCGGCCATGGCAAATTGGAAGACCGGTCCCGCTACGATGAATATGTTTTCGTTTGCCTGCCAGTGAAGCTGCGTCGCCAGGTCGAAATAGGCGACCGTACTTTCAAAATCGACGTCAATCGTAGCGGGGACGACCGTCGTGCCGCCGAGAACACAATCGACAATGCCCTGTTCATTGCTGGAATAATTTTTCTGGTCGTAGGCGAGTTTGACGCGATAACTCAGCGATTCGGAAAAAGAGGACGGCGCATCGATGTAGACCGACAGGTAGGGCGCCAAACCTGAACCGCTTTCCAGGCCGGCAACAACCGAATTTGCAAGCGGGTCGCTGATGTCCTGTGAAAAAAACGAGGCCGTGAGCCCGGCTTCAATGCCGGCGTGCCATTGGCGGCCTTCGCGTTCATTGTCGTTCGTCGAACTTTCCTGCCCGACCGATCCGGGACGCAGAACGTCCTCGGCGTGCAGCGCAACGCCGGCGCATAGAAAACACACTAAAAAACGAAACAGGTGTTGCATTCCTCATCTCCTGGGGCTTTTGAATTGTGTGAGTGTGTTCCGGAAAGTTCGGGTAGATTCCGGATTCGGGAAAGATATACAGTTCAGCGGCAGAAATGACGGCGGGCGCGCAAAATCTTTGAGTGTCTGCGCCCCCTGCCATATTGATAAATATAGTGCTAAATTACGGCCTGAAGGAGGAAAGCCGCGATTATTTGCGGCTTAACAATGGGCAAACGACAACGCACTCCCACGCCGGGCGAACCTGCGGCATCGACCGGCAAGGGCCGGAACAAACGCTTTTCGCTCAACCGTTGGGGCCTGCTGGGGCTGCTGGTTCTCAGCGCCGCCCTGATCGTTTTTTTCGTGAGCAACGTGATCGCAGTCAACAAACTGGTGGACGACATCGACGCGCGCCGCGGCGAGCTGGAAGAGCTCGAGCGGCAGAACGAACGGCTCAAAGCCGAATTGGTGCGTCTGCAGTCGCCCGACCGCGTGACGGCTTTTGCGCGCGAAAATCTCGGTATGATACAGGCGCCGCAGGCGCCGAACAGGTTGCGCTGACGCAACGCCCATTCGAATGTATTCGAGTGCAGCATAATGATGAATGATCCCCAACAGCAGGGATTTGACGCCGCGCAGGAAGGCGCGCCGCCGCCGCGGCGCAGGCGTGGGACGTTCAAACTTGCCCTGCTGCTTCTGGTGTTTGTCGCCGGTTTCGGCGTCATTGCCGCGCGCCTCTTTACCGTTCAGGTCATTGAGGGCGACGACCTGCGCGCGCGCGCCAAACGCCAGTACGAATCCCGCATTGAACTGGCGGCCGACCGCGGACGCATCTTTGACAGCAAGGGCAAGGAAATCGCCACGACCCTGCGCAAGATGTCGATAGCCGTCGATCCCGGCATGCTCGAAAACCCGTTGCCGATCTGTCGCGCGCTCGACTCGCTCACCGGTCGCCCGGACTCCGTCTATCTCGAACGCATTTCACAATCCGACTCCCGTTTTGTCTGGCTGGGCCGCGCGCTGGACCGCGCTGAATTTTCCTCGCTCGCCTCCAATGAAGACCCCGGTTTGATTCGCCGCTGGGAAGCCGGACGGCAGTACGCCTACGGCACGCTTGCGGCGCAAATTGTCGGATTTACCAACGTCGACAACCACGGTTTGAGCGGCATTGAACTGCGCTGGGACACCGTCCTGCGCGGTCGTCCCGGCTACGTCGTCATGCAGCGCGACGGCCGCGGCGTCAGCCGCCGCAAACCCGATCTTCCGGTGATCGAACCGCTCAAGGGCCACGACATCCGGCTGACGCTCGACATGGATATTCAGGGCGTCGTCGAGAGCGAACTGCGCCAGGGCGTGCGCGCCGCCGAAGCGGAGTCCGGCACGGCGGTGGCGATCGACCCGAACACGGGCGCGATCCTCGCCATGGCTTCCTGGCCGTCTTTCAATCCGAACAACATCGCCACGGCCACGGCGGAGAACGCGCGCAACCGCGCCATTACCGATATGTACGAGCCCGGCTCGACCTTCAAATTGGTGACGGCCGCCGCACTGATAGAAGAAGATGTGGTTCACTCGCCGGACAGCGTCGACGGACTTGGCGGTTCGATGCGCATTGCCGACGACCACGTTATCCGCGATGAAGTGCCGCTCAACCGCGTCACGTTTGCCGAAGCCGTCGAACACTCCAGCAACGTCGTTTTTGCGTCGCTGGTGGACAGCATTCGCTCCGACAAATTTTACAAGTACGTTCGCGATTTTGGATTCGGGATTTACACCGGCGTCGACCTGCCGGGCGAAGTGCGCGGCATCCTCAAGAAACCGCGCTCCTTTGATCACACCACCAAGAGTTTCATGGCCTACGGCTACGAGCTGGCGGCCACCGCGCTGCAGATCGTTAATGCCTATGCCGTCGTTGCCAACGACGGCGTCATGATGCGTCCCTACATCGTCGCGTCGGTGACCGACAGCGACGGCGACGAGGTGTACAGCATGCAGCCGCAGCGGATTCGACGCGTTATCCGCTCGGAGACGGCGCAGGAGCTGTCGGGACTGTTGCGCGGCGTCGTGGACCACGGATCGGGCTCACTCGCGCGGGTGCCGGGATTGTCGATCGCCGGCAAAACGGGAACGGCGCAGCAACTGGAGGAAGGCGGCTACAGCAAACGCAATTACACGGCGTCCTTTGTCGGCTTTTTCCCGGTCGAATCGCCGCGTATTGCACTGATCATCATGCTGGACAAACCGCGCCGCGGCTATTACGGCGGTCGTGTGTCCGCGCCGATTTTCCAGCGCATTGCGCGGCGGCTGGTGGCTGCGGGGCTGATTGAAGTTCCCGACCCCTCGCTGATCGCCGCCGCTGAACCGCTCGACAGCCTCGAACTTGAAACTTCTCCGCTCGTGCGCGTACCCGACATTCGCGGACTGGAGGTCGACGAGGCGCGCACGATGCTGCAACAGCACGGCCTGCGCCTCGAATCGGACTATCGCGAGGGGATCGTGCTCACACAGGACCCATCCGCCGGCAGCACGCTGGAACCGGGATCGATTGTGCAGACCCGGCTGCACTCGACCATCGTTACGGCGCATTCGGACTCCCTGCCGGTGTTGACGCAATTGCACAAGGTGCGGCCCGACGTGCGTGGGATGACTCTGCGGCGCGCCCTCAACCTGATGCACGCCGCCAGGGTCAAAACGCGCGTGGAAGGCAGCGGCAAAGTCGTCAGGCAGGAATGGTCCCGCGACGGCTCCAGCTGCCTCCTGATTTGCAGCTCCGGCAATTGACTCCGCGGCGGCCTGGCCCGTCTTCGCCCCGCACTCCCGCCGTGCAATATTCGCGTCGCGTCTCCGATTTCACGATTTGTTGATTAGGCACTGAGATTACTTTTCAAGCATTGAATCCACATGATTGCATTTTTCGAGTTGTTCGCCCAGCCTGAAATCTGGCTGAGCCTCCTGACGCTGACCGTCATGGAGATCGTTCTGGGGATCGATAACATCATCTTCATTTCCATCCTGGTCGGCCGTCTGCCGGAAGAACAGCGCGAAAAAGCTCGTCGCATCGGCCTTTCGCTCGCGTTGATTTTGCGCCTGTTGCTCTTGTCCCTGATTGCCTGGCTGGCGCAGCTGACCGATCCGCTGTTCAGCGTCGGTGAATTCGCTTTCAGCGGCCGCGACCTGATACTCATCGCCGGCGGTGGTTTCCTGATTGCGAAGAGCACCAAAGAGATTCACGAAAAGGTGGAGGGCGATGCCGAGGCGGAAATGAAAAATCGACGTTTGCCCTCTTTCTGGTCCGTTATTATGCAAGTCATAGTGCTGGACATCGTATTCTCGCTCGACTCCGTCATCACGGCCATCGGCCTGGTGGATGAACTGATTATCATGATTATTGCCGTTGTCCTTGCCATGGGCGTCATGCTGGCTTTTGCCCGCTCGGTGAGTGAGTTCATCGAAAAACATCCAACGATGAAAATGCTGGCGCTGTCCTTCCTGCTGATGATCGGCCTCCTTCTGCTCGTCGAAGGGTTTCAGGTTCACGTTCCGAAAGGATATGTGTACTTTGCCATGGCGTTTTCCGTGTTTGTTGAATTCCTCAACTTGCGCGCGCGTAAAAAGCGCGATAAAGCTGCGGCGCAGCATTGATGCGCTTGCGTTTTGTTCTGTGCGGTCGGCAGCCTGTTTAAGTCCGATTGCAACCAAATTGATAATCAGACGTTATCCCATTCCCGCCCAAAGGCGTGGATCGATACACACACACACATTCAGCAAACAAAGGTGGCACGCTCATGGCATCAACTGATTCCACTCAAGGATCTCCTGAACAAAAGCCGCACAGAACCCCGCCCAACTACGAACAATATCAACGCCGGCGGCGCAAACAGTCAAGTTGGTGGATTCCGCTCGCCATTATCGGCGTCATTGTGGTTGGCATGATCGCCGTAGGCACGGTGTTCTTCATGGCCATCTCCGATCCGTTTGAAGCCAATGAAATTGACGTCAAATCCAATACCGTTCTATCGCTCTCCGCTTCCGGCGCTGTCGGCGAAGTAGCCAATGTTAACCCCTTCGCATTTCTCAGTTCGTCGGGGAACAATGGAGTCAACCTGTTTAACACTTTGTCTGCAATCGAGCGGGCCAAAACAGATGACGACATTCGCGGCATTTACTTCCGCGCCGGTGGCATTCAGGCCGGTTTCAGTAAGTTGGTCGAGTTGCGCGATGCGCTTATCGACTTCCGCTCGTCCGGTAAATTTGTCTATGCCTTTATCGAATTCGCGAATGAATCCGACTATTTCCTGGCCACCGCAGCCGACTCCGTCTTTATGGCCACCGAAGGTTTTGCCGAGATGAACGGCTTTGGCAGCGTCGGTATGTTTCTGGAAGGCGCTTTCGATAAAATCGGCATCGACTACCACGTCGTGCAATTTGAAGAGTACAAGTCCGCCGGCGAGATGTACTCGCGAACCGGCTACAGTGATGAAGCGCGTACGCAGATTCGCGATATCATCGACCAGCGCTACGGCATTCTGCTCAATGCGATTTCCGAAACGCGTGGAATGAGCCGGGACGAAGCGCACGCCCTGATGAGCCGCGGCATCTACACGCCCGATTCGATGGCTGCCGTAAACTTTGTCGATGGCCTGCTGTCCGAAACAACGCTTAAACAGCGTATCTGCGATCGCATTAACGCCGATCTCAGCTCGGTCGACAGCCTCGAAAGTCTGCGCACGATTTCGCTGCGCAAATACATTAATGCGCCTGTGTTTGCCGACGACAGCAAAGTCAACGAAGATATTAACATCGCAATCATCTTTGGCAGTGGCGTTATTGAAACAGGCGAGGCCAATCCGTCGCCATTTGGCGGTGAGAGCGTTATCGCATCGGAAACCTTTTCCGACTACATCCGCTCCGCCCGCGAAGACGACGATGTCGACGCCGTTCTGATCCGCATCGACAGCCCCGGCGGCTCTGCCACGGCTTCCGATGTCATCTGGCACGAAATTGTGGAAACGCGCAAGGTTAAACCCGTCTACTGTTCGATGAGCGATCTGGCGGCGTCCGGCGGCTACTACATCGCCATGGCCTGCGATTCTATTTTTGCGCACGAATCGACTATTACCGGATCCATCGGCGTAATCATGTCCGTCCCGCAAATGACCGGACTCTTCGACAAAGTCGGCGTGACGTTTGACACGGTGTTAACATCCAGGTCGGCACTCTTTTTGAACCCGGCTTTCCCGATCGACTCCTTGCAGGAGCAAAAGCTCAACAGTATTGGCGGTGCGATTTACAATCGCTTCCTGGAGCGCGCGGCGGAATCGCGCAACAAATCCTATGACGAAATGCGCAGCCTGGCCAAAGGGCGCGTCTGGACCGGACGTCAGGCGCTTGAACACGGCTTGATCGACGGCATAGCGGACTTCTCTGAATCAATCGAAATTGTTAAACGCTCGCTCGGCGTTCCCGAGGGCGAAAAGGTTCTGGTCAGTTTTTACCCCCGGCCTCAGGATTCCTTTTCCGCCTTCCTGCGCATGCTCGACATTGAGGAGGAAGCAGGCATGAGCGCCGAAAAACTCGCTGTACAATACGATGAGTTTTCGGCCGCTTCCGCCATGGGCCCGTATCGCGAAGCCTGGAAGATGATGCCCGCGTCGGTGCAGCGGCAGTTTAAGTACATGCTGCAACTCAACCAGCTTGCCGGCAGCGAACACGCCATTCTGGCTTTGCCGCATATACCCGTGATTGAATAATCAGCGTGTATCGTGAAGGTTAAACAACGGGTCGTTTCCAATGGGGAAGCGACCCGTTTCATTTTGGCCTTGAGCCTGCGGGCTGCGCCCTTGTCTCGGCCTTTTGAAAATCTTGTTTGTCATCGAGTTGAAAATCCTGAGTCTTCGAGACGGTTTGACGTCGCCGCACAACGAGTCCGGAGCCAGGGGAGATAACATCTCAGTCTTGGATCATTCGGTGCGAATGTTGCATTCCTTCACGGAGGCGAAGATTGAAGTGCAGTGCGGCGTTTTGATTGTCTTTGAATTTCAGGTTGTGGCGGCGATAATCTTATTGCTCCTGTTGTAAAACTGCGATTCGAACCTGGCGGCCAAGGATGACACAGAATTTGACGATGGAGTCGATCAGGCTTTTGCAGTCACACGTGTCCGAGTTACTCCGGCGGCAGAACAACAAAGTTAACTTTTGGCGCTTGCTGCGCGGAGCCGAAGACGCCGACCGGCGTGTGCGGACCTTCAATATTGCTGCGAATATGCAGTGGTTTTCTGGTTTGTTCGTCATGCCAGTCGAACCATTCAAGTGTCGCCGTATACGTTCCGCCCGGATGATACATATTTGCAAAGTTGGAGTCCAGCGCTTCGGTGCGAACAGAAGAAGATATCGTTTCAACACCATGTGCTTCAAAGAGATAGGTAAGTAAAGCCCCGTCATTCGTAAAAGCATTGTCAACAACCGTAAAACCAAGGGTACTTGTTTCCTTTTCATATCGGTAAAAAGCAGCCGTTTCGCTTGGAGTGTGTTCAATCCGCCAAAATGGGTCCGGTTTGGGGTAGCCTTCTACCTGGTACCAGAAGGACGTAACCGTATCATTTTCGAATGTATTCGTTATTTCAAACGATCCGGGTACAGTTGTTGAACTGCTAAAAGTTTCCCCATCATACTCGACCGCTAGCTCATAGGTGTTCAGCGCTTTAACATTCAGTTTGTTTTCAACATCTCTGTAAAATCCATTGCCCACGTACTCCAATTGCACTGTTTGCCCGAATTCATCGCTTATCGAAACTTTTGCATCGGACCGCGATCGAATCTCAGCCAGATAATACGCGCGCATCGT
>JAUIKM010000015.1 GCA_030430495.1 bacterium
TCACGAAAATGACCGATCGTGATGTGTCTAAACTAATTTTCTATCTTTATATAACTACCGCTCATTGACAGAATACTATCGGTCACCTTCAGTGGGATTAGCCGGTCATTTTCGTGAGATGGGGCAATTGGACCAGGATGAGATCGACAACCGGTTGGTTCAATTGCTCGGCCATGAACTACGGCATGCGGAACAAGCAGCAACTGAAGGGGCCAAATACTTAAACACTGAAAGCGAAGAGGAACAAAATGGGACTCCCTACCAGTCCAAATGGCTGAAAGTCGGGGCCTTTGAATCACAAAACCTCATTCGTATCCAATACGAAAAGATTCAGCAAGAAGAGAAGAAAAAAAGTAAAGGAGAAAATAATGAAAAATAGATTCTTCTGGGCAGGATCAGTTCTACTTGTGTTGATTGTATCCATCCTTGTATATAGCGATGCACTTGAATGGTGTGACAATACGATCTCCGACTCAAATCATGCAGTAGGACTCCATGATACAGGCCACAACAGTAGAGAAGAATTGTGCAAATACATTGCCTCGATAGTGTGGCAACACAAATCGATGCAAACCACACTCGACCGCATGTCTGAACTGGACTCATTGGATTTAACGATTGACTCGTCGGGGACAATTCTTAACTACTATTTCGACATTGATACCGCGAGTTTATTCGTTCATCCGGTCGACACTGTCCTTGGTTATTCAAGTCAGGAGCCAATCTATATCTATAGAGTGATATTACCTTCGATTCCCCACGACCGCATGACAATCGCAGTTCGACACGATATGAAACAATATGTTTTTCTGGATGGTCAATCAAAACACTTCAACGAATATCTGAAGGACATTCTGCCGCCAACAATAGACGAACCCGCAATAATCAATGCATGCAAACAATGGTTGCAATTCTACAAATTTCGGGACAGAGATAAGTTAACAAGTTCGATGACGGCAAAGAATGGGATAAGCGAAGCGTCCGGGGTCTCGTTTGAAGCGCATCAAAACAATGGAATATGGGATGTCGAAGTGAACATTAAGTCAACTATCCTCAATGGCCTGACGCGTCAAACATCCCCGTACATATCAAGATACATCTTCACGATAGATCCGTTGGAGCCTGATCTTTCTTACAAGGAAGAAGTTGTACAACCAGTGGACTATGAAGGTGTAGACTAACAATGTTAATATTGCCTCAGGACCAAAATACTTCGCGAACGGCGAACGATCCCCCGAGCTTGAAGGATCCGAGTGCGACGTTCTTAAACCGGCGAAGTGATCGAGTATAAAGTGGCAGTATTTCCATCGGGAGCGAGTCTTCCCGCCTTAAGCTCCCGGCCGCGAACCCCACGGCTCCACCGTGCCGACAACGTGACGCCGCTCCGTCATCTCCAGTGCGTGCAACACACCCGTGCAAATCTCCGCATGTGTTAACCAGCGCGTCGTGTTTGCTTCCACTTTAAATCCCAGAACCGCCTGACGGTAGTTCGGAAGACTGCCCACGACGTTGTTCGCCACCATGCGATCCGCGATGCCTTCCGGTTGCAGCGAAGCGCTGCCCAGTACGTGCACGATTGCTGCCTCCGAATGACGCTCAGCAAGGCGTTGCAGCAGTCCTACAGCGAACTCTTCGGCGTGTGAGTGAACCCACAAAACGACCTTGCGACAGTCGAGGCTCCGATGCCTGAGAACGTCCACTATTCTGTCGGCTGCACGCGGTGCACTGTAGTCAAAACGCCAGGCTGAAATTGCGCCGCCGACAGTCTTCGCCTCCCTGCTCAATTCGTAAAGTTTGCGAACTTGACGAGCAATGACGATGGTCTGGAATTCCGTACTGAGCCTGAGCGCGACGCCTTTTAACATTCCGGTGCCGCCTATTACCAGATTGGCGGGTTCCGCCGTTTCTTGCCGACGCATGAACTTACTCCCAATCGTCGCTGCCGAACTCCTGTTCCCAGTTGAATTTCTCAAAGTGCGGCGCATATTTGTTTAACACCTGCAATGCCGCGCTGAAATCCTTGGGGTAGTCGGCTGTAAACTCCATCTTTTCCCGCGTCCCGGGGTGAGTAAATCTCACGGTGTGGGAATGCAGAGTCACACGGCCGATAATCGGACGTTCCTCAGTGTGTTTGGCCAGGTTGTAACGGCGTTTAATACTGGAGAGCATAAAACCCGCGCTTTCGCCGTAATCCGGGTCGACCAGCAGAGCGTGTCCAATCGCCGCCAGGTGAACGCGAATCTGATGCTGGCGTCCCGTGCGCAGGTCGCACTCCACAAGCGTGGCCATGCGGAAACGCTGCAGTACTTTCAAGAGCGTCAATGCTTCTTTGCCGCGCACCGACGGCATCATCAAACCTTTGCGAACGGGATTCGGCGCAATCGGGATGTCGACTTTCATTTCGTCTTCGCGCATGACGCCGCCGACGATGGCGTGGTACAGCTTGTACACCGCACGCTCCGCAAACTGCCTGTTTAACTCGCGATGCGCATCCGCCGTCCGCGCAAACAACATGACGCCGCTTGTGTCGCGGTCCAGTCGATGCACCGTCAGCACTTCGCCGAACTCATCTTGCAGCACCTGCCTGAGATTGGGCAAAAGCGGGTCAAACCTGTCCGCGATACTTAACAATCCCGCAGGCTTGGACACGACGAGAATGTCGTCATCCGCATGCAGAACCGCATTCTGTACTTTGAATTCCTGTTTTCGCGACATGGCTTGTTCCGATTGACGTAAACACAAATGTTAAATATCAAAGAGAGTCGTTCTGATCCAGCGCAAAGCGCATAAGAACGGGACAGTGATCCGAGATGCGCTCCGCCACTTCGCGTTTGTAGCGGTGGTACAAGCTATACGTCCCCACGCTTGCGGGATCAACCATTGAATAGATGGCCGGCGAAACCGCAATGTGGTCTATTGAAGTCCACTTTGCATTTTTACACGAAGCCAACTCGCCTGTTAAAAAGCGAAATGCCCGATTGTTTTCCAGCTCGGCCAGCGTCGGCGTGGCGTCATCTACGGGATTGTCGTTATAATCTCCCAGCACGATTACATCGTCTTCCGCGCCGCCCGCCAGTACGCCTTCAAACCAGGAATTGACCATCGCCGACTGTTCGCGCCGAATGTTGTAGCTGCGCAGCCGCTTTTCCTCGGTATTGTCGTAACTCGAGGTCGCCTTGAAGTGCACCGCCATCAGGCGTACGTCAAATTCTCCGGCGCGGCAGTCCACTATCAAACCCGGCCGCAGACCGCTGGAAACAGCCAGTTCTTCAAACTCATCGACTTTTGTCACCTGCAGTGACGATCGAAACAAAAAGGCGACGCGCTGCGCGCCGCCGCGTTCGCTGACGATGTAATCAAAGTCCGGCAGCCACTTGGTCAGGCGCGCCAGCGCGTCGCCGTTCTCAATTTCCTGCAGCGCAAGGACATCTGCGCGCGTGTCGCGAATGCACTCGGCAATGAGTTTGATTTCTTCATCCGTGCGCGGCGTGCGGTCATTCTCGCCATCCCCCAGCCACTTGATGTTAAACGTCCCGACGGTCAGTTCGTCGCCCTCAAACGCGGAAGCCGGATCGGAAGAGTGCGACTCTCCGGACTCGCGCGAACAGGACACGATGACAAACAAGATGGGCATCATCAGAAAAAGGGGCAGCAGAAATCCCGTTAAAGACCGCGATGATGTTCGCCCGAATACAAACTGCATGAATTTTCCTGTTAATCCACGGGAGTTAATCCCGCAAGGTTTAAACAAATCATTCCTTGCGAAAAATAGCGCGGAACACGTGGCCCGCAATCTGGGGGTTCTCGCGCAGACGTCGAACAGAATAGCCGTACCAGTCAGCTCCAAAAGGCACGTAAACACGCAATCTGTTGCCGTCCATTATTAACGCGCGGCGCAGCTCCGTACGCACGCCGAACAACATTTGATACTCGTAGTGTCCGGCGTACTGGGGATTATCCATAAAGAACAATTGCGCATCCTGCACCAGCACATCGTCGTGCGTGGCAATGCCCACATAAGATCCGATGTCCAGCAGCTGGCGCAGCAGGTGTTTATAGTTGTCCTGAACATCCTCTCGCGACTGATAAGCGATCTGCGGGATTTCGCGGTAGATGCCCTTGCACAGACGCACGGACGGCTTCAGGTCGGCCAGATCTTCGATGTCGCGCGAGCTTCGACGCATATAAGCCTGTAAAACAATCCCCACATTCTCGAACCCCTCCTCGCGCAGACGCCTGTACATTAACAAGGTGCGGCTGGTATAGGGCGAGTTTTCCATATCGATGCGCACAAATCTGTTAACTTCGTGGGCATGTTTGACGATGCTGTACAGATTGCGATAACAAAACTCATCGTCAAATTCCAGGCCCAGACTCGTGAGTTTAACTGAGAGGCCGGAATCGAGCTCATTTTCAGCAATTGCGTCAAGCACGATGCGCGATGTGGCGGTCTCGCTGATCGCCTGCTCGCGGGACTTGACGAACTCACCAAGCACATCTACGGTTGCCTTTGCGTTTTCGGAGTTAAGCTGTTGCACCGTTTTAACAGCATCGCCGATCGTTTCACCGGCAATGTAACGCATCGCGATAACCCGCACCAGCGACCTGGGGACCAGGGGCAGGAACTTGGCAACAAGCTGATTAATCATTGCAGCGCCGCTCGCTCATGTATGTTGAAAAGTTCAGCCAAATCAAGCATTAACATCCGCCAGAGACCGGCGCAAAGCGTCGACGTCCGTCACCGGAGCACAGCATGCGAAGTTAACGCATACGTACGCGGTGGTCACAGCGCCGACAGGCGTTTGATTGGCCGCATGTTCAATCAATTGTTTAACATTTTCCGAACCGTCGTTGTGCACCACGACGGAGAAAGGCAGCCAGGTCGAATCGACAAGGTACACAAACTCGCTTGCAGATGCACGGTCGGCGCCATAAGCCAGGACAATCTCGCGATGTCCGCGCGCAAGAAAATCGTGCGCCTGCAGCATAAAAGCAAATCCCGTCGGATGGCGGTCCATCGCCGCGGCGAATGCCTCCACCGTACCGACAGCCGCATCCGTGAATTCCCGACGCCCGGTCAGGCTGCCGTAGCGCGCCAGCGTCCATGCCGCTATCGAGTTGCCGGAAGGCATCGCGCCGTCATAGGCTTCCCTGGTCTGCAACGGCATCGATTCATTGTGCGCCGCGCTGAAAGTAAATCCGCCGGCTTCGGTCGACGCGAAGTCGGCCAGAAGCCGCTCGCAGTCCGCCAGGCCCGCACGCAGGTACGCCGCCTCGCCTGTCGCCTGATACAACTCCAGCGCCGCCCAGGCACAGAGGGCATAGTCGTCCAGAAATGCGTCGATTGCAGCTTCGCCGTCGCGATAACGATGCAGTCGACGCCCGTCGCTCGTGCAGAGGTTTTCGTCCAAAAATTTCCAGGCGTTCACGGCCGCCTGCAGCAATTGCGCCTCGCCAAAAGCACGCGACGCACGCGTCAGGGCTGCAATCATGAAGGCGTTCCAGTCGGTCAGAATTTTGTCGTCTTTGTGCGGATGCACGCGCGTTTCGCGGATTTCGAACAGCTGCTGTCGGATTTTTTCCAGACGCACCTGCAGGTCATCCGGCGCAACGCCGCTCTCCGCCGCCAGTTCGGCGAGGCTCGCTTTCAGATGCGGAATGTTCTCGCCGGTCGTGTGTGTGCCGACTTCTTCAACAAAGTTGCCCTCCGGTTCGATGGAGAATGCCCGGGCGAACAGCTTAAAATCGTCTTCGTTCAGCGCTTCGCGCAATTCTGACTCCGCCCAGACGTAGAATTTGCCTTCGCGTCCTTCCGAATCCGCATCCTCGGCGGAGTAAAAGCCGCCCTTCTCCGAGGTCATATCCCGAAGAACGTAAGCGGCAATTTCCATGGCGGTGCGGCGGTATTCCGTTTTGCCCGTTGCCTGAAACGCTTCAGTGTAGGCCAGCAGTAGCCCCGCCTGGTCATAGAGCATTTTTTCAAAGTGCGGCAGCAGCCACTGTGCATCGGTGCTGTAGCGGTGGAAGCCAAATCCAACGTGATCGTACATGCCGCCGCGCCGCATTTCCGCCAGCGTTTTTTCGGCCATTTCGAGCGCTTTGGCATCGCCTGTGCGTTTGTGCTGCCCAAGCAGAAAGGTCAGTTTGTGCGGCGTTGGAAACTTCGGCCGCGCGCCGAAGCCGCCGCGTTCAGCGTCGAATTCGCGTTCGAAGTTGCGCAGCGCTTTGTCGAAGATGTCGGGCCCAAGAGTGTCGCGCCGGACGGCGGCGGCGATGTGTTCGCGAATCTGAGCCAGAAGCCCGGCGCCGGACTTTTCAATCTTTTCGCGTTCATTCTGCCAACCGGCCGCTATTGAGCGCAGAACGGTGCCGAAACCCGGACGACCGTGGCGGTCCTGCGGCGGAAAATAGGTGCCGACGTAGAACGGTTCTTTTGCGGGCGTCATGAACACCGAAAGCGGCCAGCCGCCGTGTCCCGTCACCATCTGGCACACGGCCATATAGGTCGCGTCGATATCGGGCCGCTCCTCGCGGTCGACTTTGATACAAACAAAAAATTCATTCAGCAGAGCAGCCAGCGCGTCGTTTTCAAACGACTCGCGCTCCATCACATGGCACCAGTGGCAGGTGGAGTAGCCGACGCTCAGAAAGATTGGTTTGTTTTCGCTGTGTGCGCGTTCGAATGCCGTGTCGGTCCATGGCAACCAGTCGACCGGATTGTGCGCGTGCTGCAGCAGGTAGGGCGACTTCTCGTGTATGAGGGCGTTCGTGTGCTCGTGGGCCACAGTCCGGACTCCAGTGCCCTGGCGGGCGTTTGCGATTCTGGTCAGGCCGCCCGTTTCCGGGAGCGGCGGTCAGCCGGCATTTGCCGCAGCCTGCTTGCGGTAGTGAGCGACGATGTTCGGCGCAAGATATTCGCTGAAGCAACGCTCGAAGTCGTAGCCCGGGACCCAGTTCCAGTCGCGACGCGCGCGCGCGTCGTCGGTGTTTTCGGGCCAGCTGTCAATAATCGCCTGACGGTGTTTGTGCGGCACGTATTCCACGCGGCTGCGCCGAAAGAGCGAGGCCGTCATGTCGGCAAATTCAGCCGCACTCGGAGCAAAAGACGTGATGTTGTAGGCCGTTTGCGTCAGACCGGAACGCTCGGCCGCCGCCAGCTGCCGCAGGGCAAGGATCGCGTCCGGCATGGCCATAAAGGGAATGCGCGCGTCGGGACGGACAAAACACTCGTAGACCTCGTCCAGCTCCAGCACCTGATTGCGGGCCGCGGCGTGAATCATTTCGGGGGCAAAATCGCTCGTCCCGCCGGAAGGAATCGTGAAGGCCGAAATCAGTCCCGGGAAACGCAGCGCGCGGAAATCGACGAAGCGATCCTGGCGATCGCCCTCAAGCAGCTTGAAATGCCGCGTAAAGTAGCGCCCCAACTGCTCCGTGTAGAGTTTGTTGATGCCGTACATCGTAATCGGATTGGTGTACGACTGCTCGTCGATAGCACCGGCTGCCGTTTTTTCCGCCACCGAAGGCAAACCGTACACGGCAATCGAACTGGGATACATGAACACGACAGGTCTCTGACGCCGCACGCCGGTGACATGCGCCATTTCCAGCAGCGCAAGTGTGCCGTTGACGTTGACGTTGTGCGCCAGAATCGGATCGCGCTCGGCGCCCGTCGAAAGCAGGGCCGCCAGGTGAAACACAACGTCAAAGTCGAGTTGGCCCAGTTGCGCCAGCAGTTTGCGGTCGGTGATATCGCCTTCGATGAAGCGCTCGCATTTGGCGGCCAGCTCAGGCTTCGGCTCACGCAGGTCCACCGCGGTAATCGCTGTCTCCGCCTGTTCGCGTGTAATCTGTTCAATCAGGCTGTGCCCGATTTCCCCATTCGCTCCGGTAATCAAAACCCGTGAAGTGCTCATACTTTTCCGCAAACTCTGATGTTATTACCTGACGCCGCTTTTTGAAACTGAGCCCGGAAATTACGAAATTTTTTCCGGTGATAATTGCCCGGAATTAAATGTCCGACGACGCGCCGTCCGCAGGCGACGCAAAGCCGCCGGCGCGGGCCTGAACAC
Source organism: bacterium (assembly GCA_030430495.1). Classification (GTDB taxonomy): domain Bacteria; phylum Bacteroidota; class Ignavibacteria; order Kapaibacteriales; family UBA7675; genus JAUIKM01. The sequence continues at coordinate 8,070 of JAUIKM010000015.1, forward strand.
AGGCGCATCTTGCGGCACAGGTGAAAATAGATTTCCGCGCTCTTCGTAGTTTGCCCCTTATGACGCAGTATTTCGACGCTCCGCAGCTGTTTTCCCCGCAGACGCACCCCGCGCTCCGCGAAGATTTTGTGTCGCCCGGTGCAGGCGGGGCCCCGTCAGACGCCGAACCGCGTTCCGAGCCGCTGCGTTCGTTCCTCTTCGGGCTGCTTGGGCGCGGCGTGACATCGCCTGTCGCTCCCATCCCCGCAGACAAACTGCGGCACGTACTTTTGCTGCGCTACGACGCGCTCGGCGACTACCTCGTCACATGCGCGCTGATGCGCTGGATCAAACACCACAACCCCGCCTGCCGCATTTCGGTCATCAGCTCCTACCGCAATGACGGCGCCATGCGATTTGATCCCTATGTCGATCGGCGGCTATCCATCGATCCTCGTTATACCTTCCACCACTCCTGGCTTTCGGCACTCAGCCTGCGACGCGAAGCGCCGGTCGACCTCGTGATCGCACCAATTTTCACGCGTTTAAGCAAGGCGGCGACCATCGCCCGTCTGGCAGCTCCCGGCACACCCGCCGCAACGTTCCTGCATCCCGGACGCGCGCGCATCTACGGCAAGGCGTTCCAGTATCAGGCCGCTATGCATCCCTGGCGCGAACACATCTCTCAACGCATGCTCAATCTCGGACGCAGCTGCATCGACGTAGGCGTCGACGACTCTTTTTCACCGAGACCTCATTTGTCGCTCGACGTGCATCACGCCCGCCAGGCCGCCGAATTCGCACGCCTGCACGCACTGCGCTACAACATTCGCGACGAAAACGTCTTCGTACATGGCCTCGACAGATCGGACTACAACTCGCTCGCAACCGCGGGGCGTCCCTTCATCGTATTTAACATCGCCTCGCACATGCCCGAGCGGAACTGGAGCGTTGCCAACTGCATCGATGTAATTAAACAGATTCAGCACAGCTGGTCCGAGCTCGTTATTCTGCTCAGCGGGGGCCCGCAGCGCCGCGAGGACGCCCGCGAAATCTGCGCCCATGTCAACGGCGACACCTGCCTGACCATCGAGCACGACTGGTTAACATTTTGTGCGCTATTGGCCGGCGGCGAATTCCTGATCAGCGTAGACTCCGCCCCTGTTCACGTTGCTTCGGCATCCGGACGTCCGGCCGTTGTGCTGGTACACAAATATCGCGCCGCCTGCGAGTGGTACCCCTTCGGCATCGAATGGCGCCTGATCCTGAGCCCGAGCAACGTCCACCTTAACGACATTCCCTCGAACCTGATTTTCACGGCTGTCACGCAATTGGTCGACTCCTGTCCTTTTAATTTAAACAGCGACTGAAGAGACGCTTCCGAATTCAGCCCTGAGCAAACCTGGCTTCGCCTCCGGCGCTTCCGCCTGGCGGCTTGCTTTTTCCTTCTGTTTACCACCGGGTCAGATGTCAGACGCATTGAAACCGGCGGCACGACACGGATCGGGAAAGAAATCGAGTCGGCTGTCAGGGCGCCGGGAACTGCGCACCTGGTTTTTCACCGGCAGTGGAGCGCGGTCCGCCATTGTGAGCATGCCGGGACATACAATGGCCCGGCATATCTCGCAGGTGCTGCTCTTCAACCTTTAAACTCGCTTATCTCCAACAGGTGCCCGGCGGGATCCCGAAAAAAGGCCCTGACTTCGTGCTCGCTTTCCACGGGGTCCGTTAAAAACCGCGCCCCGCGATCGCTGAGAATTTTGTGCGCCGCACGACAGTCCGGCACGCGAATTGTCATGGCGTGCTGCACGCGATTGACATTCTCCGGCGCAACAAAATGAACATCGGGTTTGTCCGCCGTCGGCCCGCCGCCGGTGACGAGCAAAATCCAGGCTCCCAGAAATTGAACAACAACTGATGTGCCGCCGTATTCGCGGTACAGCGAAGCACCCAGCGTTTCCACGTAGAAATCTCGCGCCGCATTGATATCGTCCACAACCAGAATATTGGTCAGAGCCATGTCTTCGGCCGGAAACTTTGAACTCATGTTATCGCGCTCCCGCAAATCGGTGTTGAACTTTATTAAACAACCTTCCTATGCAAAATCTCGGGGACTTCGCATTTAACTTACAGCGCATCGTATATCTGCTGCACTGACTCCGCATGACGCTGAATGCTGAACACGCTGCGCGCCCGCGCAAGCCCGCCGCGAACAAGTCGCTCGCGCTCCTCACGGGAATTCAACAGGCCTTCCACCGCGGATGAGATCGCGGCCGGCGATTCAGCATCGACCAACACGCCGCTGTCGCCGGTAATCGCATCCTTGACTCCACTGATATTGCTGCCGATTGCGATTGTCCCGCAGGCCATCGCTTCAAACAGCACGCGGCCCATGCCCTCAACCCCTTCGTGCGACGGCAGAATCAGCGCATCCGCAGCCTGCATCCACATCTGAATATTGTCTTGCTGCGGTAAAACAGATACAAAACCGGCAATACCGCGATCGACTATATCCTGCTGCAGATCATTTGATGTATCAACATCTGCCGGCGCTCCTATCAACAGACAGGAAAACTGCTCCGCCGTCAAACCGTGGTCGCGCAGCAGTTCCACAGCCGCCGTAAGATCGAAAATTCCCTTGCCGCGTTTCAGTTGACCGACAAAAACGAGGGTAAATGCAGTCTGCGACAGCCCGAACGTCCTGCGCACAGACCCTTTGTCGGCTACGGGCTTGAACACGTCCAGATCGACTCCGTTGTACACAGTGTGATACTTCGCTTCTATTGCCGGCGCTTCGTTGAATCGCTGTTTAACACCTTCTGAAATCCCGATCACCGCATCGGCGAAAGCCAGGTTAAATCTGTCCAGATGATGGCTGCGAGTCAAGCGAACATGCCACACCATTTTGGTCGCAACAGATCGACAGGCCAGACCACAGACAAACGCATCGCGCTCCGCATCCGGATGAACAATGTCGACGCGTTCAGCCTTGAACAAACGCCGCAAGCGTTTTACGTTGCGCGCCACTTGTAAAAACAGTTTCGGCTTGATCGGACATAGCGGCACGTGAATGACGCGGCAACCCAGCTCCTCCAGGTGTTGTGTTAACTCGCCCGGCCCCGGCGTTACCGCCAGCGGTTCATAACGAGATCTATCAAGCCGCCTGATCAGCGCAACCATACTCCGCTGACCGCCCATGCGCATGTGCCGGTAATGGCTGACGTAACAAACGCGCCTCCTGGCACTGCGGCGTTCGTCAGTGCTGGGATGCAAACTCATCGTATACCTGCTGGATTTTTTGCGCGTGTACTTTTACGTCAAAGACGGTTTTTGCGCGTTCCATGCCCCCCCGGCGGAGACGCGCCATTTCATCGGGACGTTTGATCAGATCGGACACCGCCGCGGCAATGGACGACGGCGATTTTTCCTCAAACAGAATTCCGGACTCCGGCGTTATGGCTTCGTTAACTCCCAGTGTGTCGGATCCAAGCGCAACCGCACCGCAGGCCATTGCTTCGAATATTACCCGCCCCATCCCCTCAACGCCATTGTGCGACGGCAGGATCGTCATGTCCACCGCTGCAAACCAGTCCTGAATATTCGCTTGCTGCGGTACTTCCCGCACGTGCGGCTTCAGCAAATCAGTTTCAAGCATCCGGTCCAGCTCGGGTTCCCAGTCGCCGCCGGACTGCCGTCGACCGATGATCAGCAACAGCGGCGGTTCTCCCGACACATTCTGCACGACGCCCTGCCAGGCCGCCAGCAAGTCCAGCACGCCTTTGCGGGCATTTATCTGTCCGACGTAGGCCGCAATGAGCCTGTTCTCAGGCAGCCCAAGTTGTCGTCGCAGCTCTGCGCGATTTTCCGCCGGACGGAAAACTGTCAGGTCAACGCCGTTGAACACCTTGCGCAGACGTTGCTGTTTAAGTGCAAACGGAAAGCGTCGAAAGACTCCTTCTGAGATTCCAATCAAGCGATCGCATACGGCCACGACCATCCGATCCAGGTGATGCGCGCCGGCGACGCGCACGTGCCACAACACCGCCGTATTCAGTTTGCGCGCCGCCAGGCCGCAGTACAGTGTGGCCCGCTCGTTGTCCGAGTGAACAATGTCAATCCGCCTGTCCCGCAGAATGGCGCGGATCTGTTTAAGAGTACCCAGTACCGCCTTCAAACGTTTAACTCCCAGCGAGGGAAATGGAAGGACAAGCACCTCGGCTCCCAGTTGGCGAAAACGGTCCGCCAGCTCGCCTTCCCCGGCTACCAGCAAATATGGCTGAATCCTCGAGCGGTCCAGATGCTCAACCAGAGTCAGCAAACTCCGTTGACCGCCGCGACTGAGATCCGTCAGGTGACTGACGTACAGCACGTTCATCATTCCTCAATTCCCCTTCGACGCCCACAGATCCACAAGTCGCACCAAAACAGTTCGTCCGTTCCCCATGGCAGTCCGCACAACGCTGTCACCGCGGAACTACCACATCGCAGATGCAGCTTGTTGTACATGTTGAGCTGAATGCGCCCTAAACAATGTTTACTGCTCACAACGAAGTTCATCAGGCGGCAACGCACGCTCCATCTATCGGCTGCGCCTGAACGGCTTCCCGCCTCGCCCGACGTCCTGTTTCAGCTTCCGCAGCCTCGGCCGACGCCCGCTTCTTTGAGTCAGTAAGCCGTCGCAACGCGCGCCGACCGCGGGACGCCTGATCGACCAGATCGCCCGAATAATAGATGAGTTCCGACTCCGACACGGCGCTCGCATTGTATCGAAACATCAAATCGCAGACTCGCTGTCTGCCGGAACGAATTTCGTGAAAATATTCCAACATTCCCTGTTGCTGCCATACCGTATCCTGCGGCAGGCGGCCAAATACACGGCGCAGGCGGCCGTATGTCTGTACTGATTTCTGGGCCCAATACCAGTCGAGCGCCTGCCGCCGCTGCTCCTGATTTGCGAGATACATGGCCATGGGAAACACCACATTGATGATGATCTCCCATCGCATCATATGCCCCTCATCCAGAATCTGCGTTTGCACCAGTCGATCCAGGCAGACTCCAAGATCCTCACGCAAACGCTCATCAAGCAACATCTGCAGCATGCGACAAATCACCGATTGTCGGATCGCAGCGCGCCAATTCTCTTCCGACGGCAAACCCACAGCCGCCGGTCGACGCTTTTTCCTGTTGAGCGAATCAAAAAACAACCCAAGCATTCGCAGCAGCGCCGTTGGTACGTCAAACATGTGGAACAACTCGCGGGCATACGCCATCTTGCGCTCCAGCCTGCGCGCCGCATACTCCTGCAAAACCTGTAACGAATCCAGTACATCGTCGCTGGTTTCGCGCGTCTGCCGCCTGCGCCTCAGGTCTGCACGCCAGGTCGCGTACAGTTCCCTCGCCGGCAGCACAACCGTATACCGTCCGTATTCATCCGTCAGGTCATTCTCAAGTACGGCATGCACCAGTACATCGCGAAAGCGTTCGTCGTGGTGATGACCGTGCCGCCGCCAGTCGGATGCCCGCATGTGCACCTCGACGTCGCCGCACTCAATACTGCCTCTGCACACAAAAGCCGCCTCGCGGAAGTCCGGCCCCGCATCGAGGTTCCATTCGCCGCAGGCCAGTACTTCTATCTCGTCTCCACTCGTCGATGTAAACATCCGACCGGGATTGTCAAACAGATGTCGCACCAGTTTCTGCACGTACACTTCCGGCAGCGCCATCAGCGCATTGACTATTTCCGCTGTAGATTCTTTCGCTTCAATGATGGCTGTCACAGTTTACCTCCTGACTCCGGCCGGTTGCACAACTGCTGGGACGCATCCCGTCCAACGTGATGATTCAACATGCGGCGCTGCCCTCGCGAATAAAAGCACATAAAATTGAAAGGGCTGTTTTTCGTGGTTCACCGGTCAATTTTTGCTCCTGAGCGCAACTGACTCATCAATTCGCAACTCCCCCTCCGCCAATTTCCGGTCGCTACAAAACAATCGCTACAGGAGGTCCGCATTCAGGCCCTGTTCCACTTTTCAGATTGCTTGTTTGTGAATATCACCAAAGGGCTGTCGGAACACTTGGAAAATCGGGATTATTTGACCAAGTTCGGAATGTCATCTCACTTTCAGAATCATTAATCATGCACTAAACTTAATGGTCGCGTGCGCTCCAGATCGCTGATCGATATGCTCCGCTTTCGAATCGTGTGTTTGGTGCGACGAACGTCTGCCAGAGCCATCTTTGCGACTTCTCAATATTTTTTACCAATTTTTATTTGCAATGCTTGGCGCGATGTGGCTTTATTAGACAATTATTCTTTGTCCTGAATCAATAAGTAAATTTTGCCGAATGTTTACATCAAGGTTGTGTATCATCGGCTTTTCACATTTCCGCTGCGGGCTGCGGTGCCGCCCGTGTGGCTTGTAATTTTGACGTGCCGCGCGAATTACTCTTACGGGATGCCCGCAGATTAATCGCATAATTAAGTGAATGCGTCGGCAATGTAAGCATTCGCTTACCAATGTGCAAGTTTCATTCGACTTCAACGAATGGGTGTTGCCGTAATTCAACATTCACACACCGATCCAGCAGGATAAGTCATGAGCAAGTTAATTGGTGAACGATTGCGCAAGGTTGCCGATATGGTCGGTGGTGTTAAGAAATTTTCAAATGAATGGGGAATGGCCGCGCCGGGACTATACAATTACTTCAAAGGCAAAACCAAACCCGGCGCCGATGTGCTCAATCGGCTCTACCACCTCGGCTTTGGCCTGGACTGGCTCGTCACCGGCAATGGCATGATGTTTGCCAACAACGAAGCCGGACGGCGCATGCGACTCAAGTACATTCAGAAAAATCGGATAGAGTCCGGTGAGGATGTTCACACGCGCCTGCGCTACTTCGCCGAGGCCAACTTTGAGTCCGTTGAAAACTTTGCCGCCATGCTGGGAAAATCCGGTGAAGACATCCAGCCCTATTTTGAATCCCGCAAACCGGGAACGGGAATGCTCGAAGACCTTGCGGAAATGGGCTGCAATCTCAACTGGCTTCTCCTCGGCGCCGGCGCTGATGTTTCCCGGCCGCTCCACGAAAGCGCGATGAAAGTCGAGCAACCGAGTGAGGTGTTTCTGAAAATCACGTATTCAAGCGAACAGTTTTCAATCCGCGAGATCGCGCCGGATCAGCTGCATGCCGCCGATGCCGATAAAGGCGGGATGGAAGTGCAGTAACAATCATTCGGGCCGCGTCGTCGCTTCGCCAACCACAGCCTCAGATCAGCCCAAATTTCACCAGCCGCCGGTACAGAGTCCGCTCGGAGATGCCCAACACCTCCGCGGCTTTGCGTCGATTGCCCGACACGTGGTCCAGCGCCCGCCGGATCATCATCTCCTCCGACCGCTCCAGATCGAATTCCGCTTCCGCCGACGATGCATCATCTTCTATCGCGTCGGCTTCCTCAATCGGTGGCAATTCGTAGCGCCGCCGCCTGCGCTCGTCTTCGCGGTTGATCAGAGCCTGTTTCAGCTCGCGCAGCTCCGTCTGGATTTCCAACACCGTTTTGTATATCAACTCGCGTTCCACCTGGTCCGACGTCTTGCCGTTCAGATGAACCAGCGATGCGCCTGTACCGCCGGAAGTGGAATGTTGAAAATTGCCGCCCCGGTAAATATCCGTCCCCGGCGCTTTGAGCGCGCGCGGCACGTAGGGCCGTATCGTCGCAGGAGTGATCATCTCCCCGCGCTCAAGTGTCGTAATAGTGACAATCATGTTGCGCAGCTCGCGCACATTGCCCTGCCAGGGCAGATTTTTCAGAAATTGCAGCGCCTCGCCGGAGATGCCGCGGTACTCAAAGCCGTGCTCCGCCGCAACGCTGCGCCCGAACATCTCAACCAGCGGTCCAATGTCTTCCGGCCGTTCGCGCAGAGGCGGCAGATGTATCTGAACCGCGTTCAGGCGGAAGTAGAGGTCCTGCCGGAACAGCCCATCCGCCACATCCTGCTCCAGCGTGCGGTTTGTTGCGGCCAGCACCCGGACGTCCGTGTACAGCGTGTCCGACGACCCGACACGTGAAAATTCGCCGCTCTCCAGCACCCGCAGCAGTTTCACCTGTGTGCCGATCGGCATTTCACCGATTTCATCGAGAAAGATGGTGCCGCCGTCCGCAGCTTCAAAGTAACCTTTGCGACGCTCCACGGCGCCGGTAAACGCACCGCGTTCATGGCCGAACAGCTCCGATTCCAACAGGTTTTCCGGAATGGCGCCGCAATTCAGACTCACCAGGCGTCTGCCCGAGCGTTTGCTCAGTCCGTGCAGTGCGCGCGCAAATACGTCTTTGCCGGTTCCGCTCTCTCCGGTTATCAGCACGCTCAGGTCGGTCGGCGCTACCTGCACCAGCCGCTCAACCGCCTGCTGTATCAGCAGCGACTCGCCGACAATGCCAAAACGTCTCTTGATTGTAGCCAGATCCAAACGCTACCCCTGCAATTTACGTGGCCGCTATTTCCCCTGTTTGGCGGTCCACTCGATATAGCCGCCCTTGTAGACGTACACATTCTCAAACCCGAAGCCGGTCATGACTTCCGCCAGTTCAATACTCAGATCGCAATTGCCGCCGCCGCAGTACACCACGTACAGTTTGTCGCGCGGCCACGTAAGCATCTCGGGCAAGTGTTCCTCATGCTCAGGTGTAAAAATATTGACGGCATTGCCGATATGGCCTTCTGCGAATTCGTCCGCATTGCGGGCATCGACGAACTGCACCTTGTCGTTGCCCAGCATCTTTACAACCTGATCGTATTTGACGACTTTCACCGGCCCCAGATCGTGCTCCTCGTCGGCACCTTCGTCTTGTGCGGCGTTGTCCGTGGTTTTTGTTGACTGGGTCGGCTCGGCCGGCCTGACCTGATCCATACCATTTTTGTTTGTACCGCCGGCGTCGGCAAGTGACTGCCCATTCGGGTCATTGAATTCCTGAGCACTGCCGGCTGTGTGGTCGCCGTGTCCATTCGCCGGTTCGGCTGAAGGCGTCCGGTCTCCGTGGCTGTCGGCGCTGAAAACGTCTTCCGCCGCCTGTGACAGCGCCGCGTCCGTCGTTTCGCTCTGTTCCTCGCCCAGCTTGCTGAGAAGCTCGTCGTCGCTGGTTTCAACGGTGGCGGTTTTTTCGCGCCACAGATCCAGTTCGGTGGCGCTGTAATTGTTGTAGATCAACCCGATCGCGCCGGCGGCAACTATGATGAAAAATGCGTCGCGGATGTATGAACCCTTCATGTATTTCTCCTGCTTGATTGCGGCTTCCTCAACTGAAATTGCGGGCTTTTTTCAGGAAACTGTAGGCGTTATTGATTTCCCGCGAACGTTTGGCGGCGCGTTCCCGCACGTCTTCGCTCTGGGTTGCAACCCGGTCGGGGTGATGCTCGCGAATCAGTTTTTTGTAGGCGCTCTTGATGGTATCCGCGTCGGCATGCGCCGGCACCTGCAGCACCCGGCATGCTTCGGCGATGGTCATTTCACCGTTGCGCGCCGCACCGGCCCGCTGCTGGTTTTGCTGCGACGACTGCCGCTGCTCCCGCGCCGGTTCCTGCTCTTTCTCGCTGTTGAGTTCGTCGATGATCCGGCGCAACTCTTCGTCTTCGGACTCGGCTTCGCGGCGGAAGGAAAAATCCGAGTCGTTCATATAGGACTTAGCGATGTTGACCGCACGCCGCCAAAGCTGATTCATAGTTTTTTACCCATTGACAAACAAAAAGGAACAGGCAAAATTGCGCAGGTCGATCCTAAGACGCAGGTTTGCCCTGATGAGTTTCCGCGAAGTCCGATCGCATTCCGACCGGTGCATTTTATGCGTCGAGCGGCACGTGACGAGCGATAAGGGCCACCGCTTCGTCGACGTCCGATGCAAAGTGCAGGAAGGACGTGGCCGCCAGCGCCTGCTCCGAATAGAACGACATCGTCTCCACCACCTCGCGCCACTGCTCGCACAGACAAACAATGGGGCAAGCCGTGATAACGCCGCGGCTCTTGAGCGCCCACACCATCGCCAGTTCCAGCAGCGTGCCCGGCCCGCCTTCCAGGATGACAAAAGCATCGCCCAGGCCGACGAGTTCCATCAGCCGATCCGTGTAGGAATCGGCCTCAATGCGCGTGGCAACGTATTCGTTGGGCGCCTCAACGCGGCTGCTCAGGGTCACGCCTATCGTCGTGACCTTGCCGCTGTGCGCGCCTTTGAGTGCGGCTTCCATTGTCCCGCCATAACCGCCCGTTGCAACGGCATATCCCGCCGCGCCCAATCGTTTGCCCACCGCTTCGGCGATGCGATAATTCGTCGAATCCGGCCGCGAACTGCCGCTGCCGCACACCACTACGGTTTTCTGATAGTTCCTGCTCATGGTTCCCCTTTGTTGTCGCTCGTGCCGACGTGAAACGCAGCAGCATGACACATGTGCGCCTGAGGGCGGAAATTACGCAAGTTTTGACAGGGCAGGAAGAGAATTTCGGGAGGCCGACCGCGTGCCGTCTGGCAGTGATTGCCTAGATTTGCAGCGGTGAATTGTTCATACTTTGTTGAGGATAAACATGTCGGACTCCATGCCCGCCAAGCGGGAAAACAAACACATGTCGCAAAAAGCGCCGGAGCCGGTGGGCCTTTACCCGCACGCCAGACGCCTGGGCGACTTACTCTTTCTTTCCGGCATCGGACCGCGCGAGCGCGGCACAAAAAAAATTCCGGGTGTGGAACTGGATCAAAACGGCGAGATTATCAGCTATGATATCGAGGCCCAGTGCCATTCCGTGTTTCGCAATGTGCGCCACGTGCTGGAAGACTGCGGTGCGCAGTGGACCGACCTGGTGGATGTGACCGTGTTCCTGACGAATATGAAGGCCGACTTCGCGACGTACAACCGCATTTACGCGGAGTACTTCGCCGATGCGCAGCCCTGCCGCACAACCGTGGAGATTTCCTCTCTGCCGACGCCGATTGCCATCGAACTCAAGTGCGTGGCGGACGCCCGCAACCTGAATCAGTAAGTGGTATCAGCCGCGCGCGACGATAAACGGCGTGCACATGCAGTACTTTTTTACCGTGGCGCGTGCGCGTTCGGCCGATTCGCGCGAGCTGTAATCGCCGATCGTCACGGCGTACTTGGTTGCGCCGTTCAACTTTTTCTCGATGATTTCCGCGCGCATGCGGAAACGCGTAAACCGGCCCAGTTCGGCCTGCGCACTCTCGGCGGAGCTGTAGAGCCCAACCTGCAATGTGTAGCGCGTTCCGTCCGGATCCTGCAATTCCGTTGGCTGCGCACCCACGCCGACACCATTGCCTCCCGATCCGCCCACGCCGACACCATTGCCTCCCGATCCGCCCACGACGACACCGTTGCTTGCGGGCGGCGTCTCCGTCTGCGCCGTGCCGGTATTGCTGCTCGGTTCAATCTGCATAGGCTCGGCGCGCGCCGGCATTTCGACATTGCTCGCCGCAGCCGGTTTCTGAGCAAAACTCGTCCCGTTCGGATCGCCGGAATCAACGCCGGCGGCGTCGCCTTCGCTCAGGCCGACCGTCATTTTGACGATCCCCGAAGCGTGAATCAGATATTCCGAGTTGGGGTAGTTGGTTTGGAAGCGATGCAAAGCGGCGCGGGCCCTGTCGGCGTCGCGCAGAACGGCGTAGATCTGCACGAGGCGCCATTGTGCGTCGTCGGCCCATTCGCTTTTGGGATATTCGCGGACAATTTTTTCGAACAGCGGTACCGCGCGCGAGGCGTCGTCGACCAGCGATGCGTGCAGAAACGTCACGCCGGGATCATTGGGAAAATCGGCCAGCAGGTCGGGCAGCTCCTGCCTCACCTGATCGCCCTCGCCCATGGCGATTTTTTGCAGACGATTGCGCACGAGATTATCGGCCTGGCCATAAGCGCCGGCCACGGAAACCACCAGAAACAGACAAACCGCCATCGCATGCCCAATGCGACGACCGGTGGCGAACTTCCTCTTCATACTGCCACGTTTTGGTTGCTTTGAACAATTACAAGCCCATTCAGCCATAAACTTACTATTTTGCATATTAACAACCTAACGGCATTGAGTTAAAGTAAAATGGGACCTGTATGCGGCAAATCGATGCGCGGATAATGGTCGCTGCCGGCGGTACCGGCGGCCATCTTTTCCCCGCGATGGCGGTGGTGGAACAATTGCTCGAACGCGGTTTCAGCCGCGACCAGTTCATTTTTGTCGGAACGCCGGACAAAATTGAATCGCGCAAGGTGCCGGCCGCCGGATTCCGCTACGAAACGCTGCCGATTCGCGGGCTGACCTCCCTGCGCTCCCTCTCCACGCTGACCCTGCCGTTCAAAATCCTCAAGTCCGTGCAAAGTTGCAGCAGCCTGATTAAAAAGAACAACGTGCGCGCGGTCATCTGCGCGGGCGCATACATCAGCTATCCGGCCGGACTGGCCGCCGCGCGCAACAAACGGCGGCTCTACCTGATGCAGGCCGACGCCAACCCCGGCAAGGCCGTCAAAGCCCTGGCCGATAAAGCCGACCGAATATTTGTGAGTTTTGAAGACTCGCACCGCTACTTCAGCGAAGCCAACCGCGGCAAACTCGTGGTCAGCGGCAACCCCGTGCGCCGCGACTTCCTGAGCCCGCCCGCCAAAACTTCCGCGCGTCACAGCCTCGGCCTGGACCCCGACCGCCCCGTCCTGTTTGTCTTCGGCGGCAGCCTGGGCGCGCGCTCCATCAACCGGGCGATGCAGCAACACCTGCGGACTCTGGCCGCGGCCGGCATTCAGATTATCTGGCAAACCGGCAAGACATTCGATCCGGCGGGGCTCAACGTGCCGCCGGGCGTGCAGGTGTCGGAGTTCATCGACGACATGGCCACGGCCTACGCCGCCGCCGACCTTGTTCTCTCGCGCGCCGGCGCAACGACGGCCGCCGAGCTGACCGCGCTGGGCAAACCCTCGATCCTCGTGCCGCTGCCTTCGGCCACCAATGACGAACAGAACGAGAACGCCAAAGTACTGGAGGCGGCCGGAGCGGCCCGCCGCATTATCGATGCAGACATTGCCGACGCCTTGCCGCATGCAATCACCGGATTATTGAACGCACCTGAAACGCTCGTAAAAATGGGCGTCGCGGCGGCATCGCTTGCCCGCCCTGACGCCGCCGACAATATCGCCAAAACGATAATCGACGATCTGTCACATTGATCCGCGTTCCGGCGTTTGCCGACGACGGTCCGATGTGCTAAGTTTGCCGTTTAATCAACGCTGCGCGGACGGACTGGACAGCACTATGACAAAAAATGCCGGGCATCCGGAATCGCCGAGTGAGTTTCCTTATCGCGTCGACTTCTACTGGCAGGCGCTCCTGCTGTATATCATCGCGTTGGCGGCCTATGCTTTTATCGCCGGCACGGTTGAGAGCGGATTTTTGACTTTTGCGCTCGACGACCCCGTGGTTATTTTGCTCGCCATTCTGATCGTTCAGTCGTCCGCGACACTTGTATATCAATCGTACATGCGGCGCTCGCTGATCGTTGAGGATGACGCAATCATTTTCAGAAACCGCCTGCGGCAACGCACGTTCAAGGCCTCCGACATCAGCTCGATTTCGTTGCGCCGCGATCGTTTCCAACGCATGTCCGGCATTTCCAAACTGATCAGAATCAGGCTGTACGACCGTCGACGTGCGCTCCGCATTCGTCCGGGCCTGTACGATCACGAGGACGAGCTGACATCGGCCATGGCACAGTTTAAACAAAAACACCAGTTATGAATTTTGCCGGTCTTCACCTACTGCGTCTGGCAGCGTGTTTAAGCGTCCTGTTGTGCACGGCACGGCCGGCCGCACTGGCAGAAGACATTCCACCTGAAAACTTCGCGCTCGTCGACTCACTTCTGCAACGTGGAACCGATACAATTCTCACCAGACTCGACCAATTCGTCGCCAACAGTTCCGATTCCGTTTACATCATCGACTGTGGTCCGCATCCCGCCGGCTGGTTGTTAAAAAGCCAGATCGTCGACAACTACGACAAGGTAGAGTGGCAGCGACCGGCGCTTAACCCGACAATCCCTCAGCTCACTGTTAACATTTTGCGTTGCGGCGTGCAACTTCGTCCGGACTCGACGGACACTGAACTCCTGCATCGCTACATTGATGTTCACATCAACGCCTCGCTCACGACTGCGGAAGGGCGCATTGTTACTCTCTGTGAGTTCCGGGACAACTACACGGACAGCTTCAGTCGACAGCAGCTCGACTACGCCCAGACCTCGTCGTATTCCTTTGCTTATGCCGAGCCGCCCGAGCCGGAGCGCAACTTCTTTGACGAAGTTGTTGAACCGCTCGTTGCCGTTTCGGCCGCCGTCGTGACGGTTGTTTTACTTTTCACGGTTCGTTCACAGTGAAGACCGCGTTCAGGATTCGCCCGGTCGTTCAGGCAGACGCAGCCGCCATCGCCGTGCTCGCGCGGGAGTCGCACGAATTCTACCAGGATTTACTACCACAGTTTTACCGCGATTTCAAGGCCGCCGAATGGCGCAGCAAGTTTGATTCGGTATTAACATCCAGGGACTTCAGCATGCTGGCGGCGGAGAACGAACTGGGCGAACTTTGCGGATTTGCGATCCTGTACCGCCGAACGACGCGCTCGCCCATCATCAAACCCCGCCTGCGCCTGGTGGTTGACAACCTGTTTGTTCGCGCACAGGATCGCCGTCGCGGCATCGCGCGGGAACTACTGCTCGGGGCCCTTGGACTTGCCGGGCGGGAGGGCTGCGATCGCGTTGAACTCGAAGTGGCGGCTCACAACGAAGCCGCACTTAAACTCTACACTTCTCTCGGCTTTGCGGAGCGCACCCGCACGCTGGAACTCCACCTCCCCGGCAACTCGTGACGCCTTCACTTCACAGCGTCACACCCTGTTAAACAAACCGAATCCAAACCCGCTTCGCCGTCGCCAAACTCCGGCTTGCTTTTCCTTGTTGTTTGCCATCGAATTCACAGCCGGCAACCCTTGCGCGACAAACTGATCTCAGGAAAGCTGTTAAACAACCGATCGACCAGCGATCAACAACGCAGTAAAACACTCGAACCCGACGGCGCTCCACTTGCAGCAGCCTCCAAACCCAAAGCCACCGAGTCTCAGGACCGGAAACATCCAAACCCAAGGTCTCCGAACTTCAAGCCCGTCGACGAGCAAAAAGAAAAAAGCAAGCCGGCGAACCCGAGTGAGCAGGCGAAGCGGTCAGAGTCGCGGGCTGCGCGGCGCGCATGAAAATGAATCGAAAAATACCGACGGGAAGAGGAGAAAGTGAACATACGGGCAGGTTACAACGAGCAGCAAGAACACAACCCGCATTTGAGCGGCAAAATCGAACGGAAAAATAATGGAGCAGGGCGTTCGGCAAACGTTCGAAACGGTGAAAAAAACACCACAAGCTGAAGTTTATCAAAAAACACCGGCAGCTTGAACCGCGACAGCAAAACACAGAAAACCAGGCGGGAGCGTTTCGGACTTAAACGGGCTTTCTTACAGGTTAGTCGGAATACGCGCCGGCACGACTTAAACACACGAGCGGCGACGCAGAACCGCCCGCACTTCGCAGCGCCCTGGCGTCATTAAACAACAAACGCACAGGTGGCCCCGCGCGTTTGTTTAATCAACGAATACCTGTTTAACTCAGGCCAGCGACTTCAGCACGTCCTGTACCGCGTCAAAATCGGGAAGTTGCCCCGCGTCATTGTTAACTTCCGCATAACGCACAATGCCCTCCGCGTCGATCACAAATGCGGAGCGCTTGGTGACGCCCTGCATATCCAGCGTGCCCGGGACAAAGTTGTCGTAGCGCACGCCGTAATCCGCCGCGGCTTTCTGGTTGAAGTCGGACAGCAGCGGAATTGTGATGCCCTGCTGTTTGGCCCAGGCCTCCTGTGAAAATGGACTGTCGACGCTGATTCCAAAAACCTTGGCGTTCAGACTGTTGTAGGTGTCGATGCCCTGGCTGACCGAGCACATCTCGTCCGTGCAGACGCCGGTGAAAGCCAGCGGAAAAAACAGGAGCACGACGTTGGAGCCGCGCTGATCGGCCAGTGAGACGGATTTGACGCCTTCGGCGGTTTTGCTGATGAGCGTGAAGTCTGGTGCGGGCGCACCGATTGAAATCGCCATGTTTGGGTTCCTTTCCGGAATAGGCGTTGCATACATGATCGGATTCTCAATTAATTGGCGGTCACACGTGCAACCGGCAGGGCCATCAACGTATCACGCAGCGGTGCATTGCGCGGCTCAAACTAGATGCGCCGCTTGACCGTCCGCTGTCCTTATGCCAGATCGCGTACCACATACTTCGTCGCGCGTTGAACGCCATCCCGAACGGGTGGAACTGGAGGCCCGCCGCCTGCAGCTTCGCACGGACCTGGCGACCGCACTGGACGAATGGTACGAGCTGCAACACAAAGTCATTCCCGAACTGCGCGCCGAATACGATCGGCACTTTCGCGATCTGGAAGTCGGCATACAAAGCGAAGCGCTGCGCTGCGCCGACCTGGCGCGCCGCGAGGAACTCTTCCGCACCAAGCTCGAGCGCGGCGAAAAAATCAGCGAACACACGGCGCGCCTCGTGCACGAAATGGTCGAGCGCGAGTTCGCCAAACTGCGCGAACGCCTGCAAAACCTGGCCGAAAAAGACCGCCGCAAACGCGAGCGGCGCCGGCGCAGGCTGGCCAAACAGGAGCTGCGGGAACTGCCCGGCATCTATCGCGAAATCGTCAAAAAACTGCACCCGGACGCGACCGACAACAGCGCCGACTTCAGCAAGTACTGGCAGCGCGCCCAGCAGGCCTACCAGACGCGGAACCTCGCGCGGCTCAAGTCGATTTACGACATCGTCTGCGGCGGCGGCAAAGACACGGATGAAGCGCCCGCCGACCTCGACCTCCTGCGCGAGGAAGTAAACGCGCTGCAGCGCCGCGTCGACTACGAAGCGCGTAAAAACGCCAAACTCAAAACCGAAGAACCGCTGGCCTGGCGCGAAGATCTCTACCGCGACGAATGGATCGACGAGCATAAAAAAGGCCTGCAAGCCGAAATTGATGCAAAAAAGGACGAGGCCGAACGGCGGTATCAATTTCTGCAGTCGATCCTGGGCGACGACTGGGAGGCGCGCTGGAAAGAATACTGCAAGACGCCCGAAGCGCAGGAACGCCGCGCCTTCGACGAAGATTTCATGAAAAATTCCTATTTCGGCGGCCGCTGAGCCGGCTTGAGTCCGGCAGCCGAACGCGCCGCGGAGACGCCCGGCCCGACGGTGCAGCCGCCAACAACAGAAAACACATGCAGCATCTGCACGTGCGCCGCGGCAGTCGCGGACCGGCGCAGCATGGGCGACGGAATTTATTGAGGCAGCAATGGAACGGCAGGAAAACACCCAGGCATTTTTTATCGAACAGCGCGACGCCGACCTGGCGGGCAGCGCCGCGGCCATCCGCTACGATCTGCACTTTGACCGCGCGGCGCAGCACCTCATCGGCGTGGCGATGGAAATCGACAGCCCCGGCGCACAGCTGGACCTCTGCATGCCGGCCTGGACGCCGGGCAGCTACAAAATCCGCGAATACAGCGCCAACCAGGGCAACCTGCACATCACTGACGGCGAAGGCAAGCCGCTGTCCTGGGCATGGGTGACCAAAAACCGCCTGCGTGTGGAGTGCGGCAACTGCGCCGTCCTGCGCGCCGAGTACCTTTCCTACGCGCATGAGCGCACCGTGCGGACTTCGCACGTCAATCGCTTTCACGCATTTATCATGCCCGGCACCTGCCTCATGTACGCCGAGGGCCGCACCGACGAAGTACATCACGTCCGCCTGCACCACGACCGCGAGCGGTGGCCGCAGGTGTCGACGCCGCTTTCGCCCGTAAACCCGATCGGCGACGGGCCGATCCTGGTGGCCGCGTCCAACTACGACTGCCTGGTGGATTCGCCGGTCGAAATGGGCGATCACTTTGTCGCGTCATTTGAATCGCACGGCGCCGTCACGGAAGTGGCCATCGCCGGTACGGGCAACTTCGACAACGACTGGATCGTGGAGCGCCTCAAACACATCGTCGACGTCGAAGCCGAACTGATGAACGGCCTGCCCTATGACCGCTACGTTTTCATCCTGCAGATGTACCCGGACACCTTCGGCGGTCTGGAACACACGCGCTGCTCCGTCAACGCCTTCGACACCAATCTGGCCGACGACAAAAAACAGATCCTGCGTTTCCTGGAACTGCTCTGTCACGAGTTCTTCCACCTCTGGAACGTCAAGCGCATTCGCCCGCTCGAACTCGGGCCCTTCGACTATCTCAACGAAACGTACACGGACATGCTCTGGCTGGCCGAGGGCGTGACCTCCTACTACGACGACCTTTTGACCTTCCGCTGCGGCTTCCGCACGGAAACGGAATTCATGTCGACCTTTGCGGATCAGCATCTCTGGCGCGAACACAAAGGCCCCGGCCGCCAGCAGATGAACGTCCTGGACAGCTCCTACCTGGCCTGGGTCAAACTCTACTTTTCCAACGGCGACTCACACAATCGTTTTCCCTCGTACTACACGCGCGGCGGAGCGATCTTTTTCCTGCTTGATCTCTTTATAGTCGCGCAGAGTGAAGGCCGCAAGACTCTGGATGAGGGGTTGCGCGCCCTGTGGCGCGCCTACCTTGAGCGCCCCGAACGCGGAATCACCGCGCCGGAATTCATGTCCATCGTCGGCGAGGCCACGGGCGTCGAAATCGGTCCCAGGCTCACCGAGTGGTTGAACAGCACGGAAGACCTTCCCTATGCCGAGGCGCTCGAACCATTCGGCCTGCGCTGGCGCGCCAAAGACGCGGACAAACGCCCCGACTTCGCCGAAGGCATCGAGGCCATGCCCAAACCGGCCAAAACTTTTACCGGCATGGCCGTGCAGGACAAAAACGGCAAAACTATCGTGGTCAGCGTCACGGACCACACGCCCGCCGCGGCCGCCGGCTTCGGCATCGACGACGAGATTATTGCCGTCAACGGCCGGCGCGTCAAAAGTGCGGCGGACTTTGAACACGCAATCAACGCCAACGGCGTCGATATGGACGCCCTTGTAAGCGCTGAGTGCGACGGCCGGATCTACGAGGCGGCGCTGCGCCCGACCGTGCGGCCCGACTGGACCATTGAAATCGCGGAAGATGCGAGCGACGCACAGAAAAAACTGCGCGACGCGTACTTCAATCGCGGTATGGATTAGTACCTTGCAGCAGAGCGGGCGTTTGAATAATTTCACGCCCGCTGAAATCAGATAAACACGACCAAATCATGCGCAAACTTCTGCCTGTCATACTGGCGCCTGTCATACTGGCGATAGTCCTTGTCGGCTGCGCCTCCTACGACAACTTCACAACGCTCTTCAACACCTACTACAATGCCAAGCGCATCATGATGGAGGTGGAAGACTCGTTCGCCTACGAAAAGGAAAAAGACCGCGACAAACCGCGCGTCATCGTGGCCGAGCAGCACACCCTGGCGGAAGAAGAAACGCTGGCCAAACCGAAACCCGAATTCCTCAAGGAATTTGTCGTGCCGGCCAACCACCTCAAGCCCGTCGAAACCAAGGTCGACTCGATTCTGATGAAAGGCTCGAAGATTCTGGCAAATCACCCCAAGTCCGCCTACGTCGACGGCTCGCTGTTTCTGATGGCCAAGTCGCACTTTTTCAAGAGCGAATGGCAGCAGTCGCAGATCAAGTGCCAGGAACTGATGGACGTGCGGCCCAACTCCGACTTTGCGCCGGAGATTCACCTGATTCTCGCCAAAAACTATTTCATGCAGGAACGCTACGAGTCCGGCGAACAGGCGCTCTCCCGCACCGTGGACATCGCCTGGGGCCAGAACAACTACGAAGTGCTGTCCGAAGCCTTCCGCCTGCAGGCCGAACTGGCGCTGTACGAAGAAAATCTCGACGACGCGCTCAAACCCTATCGCCGCGCGGTGTCGCAGGGCGACGACGGCGGGCTGCGCGCCACCTGGCAGTTTGAAATCGGTGCGATCCTGTACCGCAAAAACGAATTTGAGCGCGCCTACCAGGAGTTTGAAGCCGTCTTTAATCACTCGCCCAATATTATGGTCGAGTTTGAAGCGCAACTCTACATGGCCGCCTGCCTGGCGCGCCTGGGCCGTTTTGAGGAGTCGCGCGACCTGCTCGAAGAGCTGGCCGACAACAGCAACTTTGAAGAGTGGAAGGGCTGGACCTGGGCCGAGACGATGAACCTGCATCGCCAGGAAATCGCGTATCAGATGGATTCGGTCACGGCGCTTGAGCAAGGCAATGGCGCGGGCATCAAACCCAAAGACATCATGGATCTGCGCGCCTCCATCGGCGAAAGCGAGCGCGTGCTCGAAGGCATGGAGCAAAACGCGGATACAGCCTATATCGGCAACGGCGCGGTGGCCGCCTACTACTTCCAGCGCGGCCTGGACAAATTTCACGAGGGCCGCTACACGGATGCGCGCAAGTACTTTTCGCAGTCCAAAGTCGTGCGCTCGCCGGTGCACGTTGAAGCCGGCCGCTATTTTGAGCTGCTGAACACCTGGGAAAAGAAAACGGCGATGGCCCTGCCGCTCATGGGACGCTTCAACGAAACGGGCACCGGCAGCGACTCGCTGCGCGCCGATGTGGCCGCGGCGCTGTTTGAAACTGGGCGGGTGCACGAACGCCTCGGCAATCCCGACTCGGCGCTGGTCTACTACGACTACGCCGCACACACCTGCCCGGCGAACAACGAGGCGCGCGCCAAATACCTCTTTGCTTCGGCGCGCATGGTTGAATTCAGCGACTACGACCGCTTTTACGCACTCTATCAGGAAATTTTCGACAAGTATCCGCTGACCGAATACGGCGAGATTGCGCGCGAGGAATTTGAGTTGAGCGAAAACGCCATCGTCGACCCCGTACTGAAGAAGTACCAGGGCGGCGAGCGCCAGCTTGAAAGTGAAAGTTTCCCCGGCGCGGCGCGGCAGTTTGCAAGCGTGGCCGAGAACCATCCGGGCTCGGATCTGGCGCCCCGCTCGCTCTACCTGGCCGGCTGGGTGTGGGAACGCAAACTCAATGACAACGACAGCGCCTTTACCTATTACAAACGCCTGGTGGACCGCTATCCCGATTCCGAGTACGCGCTCGACGTCCTGCCGAGCGTGATGTTCGCCATGGCCAAACGCGACGGGCTCAACCTCGATTCGCTCCAAAAAGCAACGCAGTCGCAGCGCGCGCGCCGTACGGACAAAGGCGATGAAACGCCGCCGGGCGTCGTGGTGCCCTTCCCCGAAAACGAGAACAACCGCCAGAAACCAAAACGCGGACTCTCAATCCCGCGGCCGCAGATCAACCTGCCGACATTGGACGTGGACGTCAACGGCCAGAGCGTTCTGGACGACACAACCGGTACCTTTAATCCGATCAAAAATATCTTCGGCGCCGACGGCAAGGACGAAAGCGACAAGAAAGAAGAAACCAGGAAAAACGACGAAGAGAAAAAGAAGAAAAAGTCCGGCCTGAAGTCCGAGGAAAAAATGGACGAAACCAATCAGAAGAACAAGACTGAAGACGAAGAGGCCGATGCCGTCAAACCCGTTGACGAACAAAAAAAAGAAGAGCCGAAGTCTGAAGAGAAAGAGAAGTCGCCCGACGAAGAGGAAAAGCCCAAAAAGGAATGATCCGCCGGGCGGAGCACTGCGAATCTGCACAGCACCAATTGAATAAGCGCAGAAACACTATATTTGTTGGATTGGCGGTAATCCAAGCGCGCGGGTGCTCATGCAAACTTCCTCCGAATACGTCGCCCAACGCGACGTTGAGTCGGAAAAGATAGACAAACTGGAAAAACAGCTGGCGTGGTACAAGTCGTTCTTCGACAACGCGTCGGACGCGGTGCTGGTTGTTCAGCCGGAAACGTGGTCGGTGCTCGACGCCAACCTGCGCGCCTCCGTCCTGCTCGGCCTGACCGAAGACCAGATCATCGGCTCCACCATCCCGCAATTCCGCCGCATCTTCAAACTGCTCGTCAAGTCGGCTTCCCCGACCATCCTGTCCGAACTTTCGCTGGAAACGCCCGAGGGCGCCCCCGTCATGCTGGAAGTAAGCGCCCGTTTTGTGGATTACAACGGCCGCCGTCTTATACAGGCAATCGCACGCGACGTGACCGAGCAGCGCGCCCTGACGGACAAACTGGTGCAGGCCGACAAAATGGTGCTGCTCGGCCAGCTTTCGGCCGGGGTGGCGCACGAGATCCGCAACCCGCTGGCCGCGATCAACCTGAATCTGCAGTTGCTGGGCCGCCGCCACCCCGAGGGCAGCGACGACCATCCGATGATCGACTCCGCGCTGCAGGGCGTGCAGCGAATCTCCCGCATCGTGGAATCGACGCTCGACTTCTCGCGCTCCACCCTGCCGGTCACGCGCAAACAGCAGGTCAACGCCGTCATCGTCAATTCCGTCGAGTTGGTGTCCTCGACCTTCAAACGCAAGACTATCAAAGTGGCGATCGACCTGGCGGACGACATTCCCGACCTGATGATCGACACACAGCAGATTCAGCAGGTCTTCATCAACATGCTGACCAATGCGGCGGACTCGATAAAAGCGCGCGGCGAGATATCCATCCGCAGTTTTGCCGAACCGACGGCGCGCGGCGACGGCACGATGATCGTCGTGGCGATTTCCGACACAGGCGTCGGCATCCGCCCGGACGACCTGTCGAAAATTTTCAACCCGTTTTTTACACGCAAGGCCGACGGCACGGGGCTGGGACTGCCGATTTCACAGCGCATTATTCACGAACATCAGGGCGTGATCGACGTGGAATCGGTGGTGGGCGAAGGCACGACGTTTTACGTCAAATTCCCGGTTCCCGGTTACGCCTGAGGGCCTGAATCCGACCATAAGAAGGCGAGAGCGACTCATGGCCAAAGCTAAGTACACAATTGCAATCATCGACGACGACCCGCTCGTCAACTCCACGGTTGCCGGCGTGCTTTCCGGGCTTTACCGCAACGTTCTGCCCTACACGGATTGTGAACAGGCGCTCAACGACATCGACCGCGTGCACCCCGACCTGATTTTGCTGGACGTTTTCCTTGGCGACCTCAACGGCCTGGATGTCCTGGAGATGCTGCGCGAACGCGACATCCGCATTCCGGTCATCATGATGACCGCTTTTTCCGACGTCAAAATGGCCGTGCGCGCCGTCAAACTCGGCGCCGAGGATTTCATCGTCAAACCGCTCGATCTGGAACAGCTCGAAGTCTCGGTGGAACGCGCGCTCAAAAACTACGAGCTGCGCCGCCAGGTCGACGTGCTGACCGAGCGCCTGGCCGACGAACACGCCGACGAGGAAATCCACGCCTCCTCCGAGTCGATGATCAAAGCCATCCGCTTTGCCGATATGGTGGCCAAAAGCGACGACACGACCATCCTCATTCTGGGTGAGTCGGGCACGGGAAAAGAGCTGATGGCGCGGCATATCCACCGCAAATCGCCGCGCGCCGACGGGCCCTTCATCTCCGTCAACTGCGGTGCAATTCCGCGCGAGCTGGCCGAAAACGAACTGTTCGGCTACGAAAAAGGCGCATTTACCGGCGCAACCGAAAAAGTCAAAAAGGGCCGCTTTGAGATGGCGCATCGCGGCACCATCCTGCTCGACGAAGTCGGTGAACTGAGCCCGGAAATGCAGGTCAAACTGCTGCGCGTGCTGCAGGAAAAGCGCTTCTACCGCCTTGGCGGCTCCAAGGAAGTTTCAATAGACGTGCGCGTGCTGGCCGCCACCAACCGCGACCTGGAAAAACTCATCGAGGAAGGCAGCTTCCGCGAAGACCTCTACTACCGCCTCAACGTCGCCTCCCTGACGCTGCCGCCGCTGCGCGAACGCCCTGACGACATCCTGGAACTGGCCACCTTGTTTGTCCGCGAGTTTGCAGCGAAGTTCGGCAAAGAAATCACGGGTTTCACACCGCAGGCCGTCGACATACTGCAGACCTACGAATGGAAGGGCAACATCCGCGAGCTGCGCAACGTGATCGAGCGCGTCTCACTGCTGGAGACCGGCACGGTGATTTCAAAGGACTCGCTTAAATTCCTCAAGCTTGCTCCGGGCCCCTCGCCCGCGGCGGCATTCCAGAAACGCGAGCTGCTGCCCGGCCAGCACTACCTCTCGATTTCGCGTCAGGGCGCATCGCTGGGCAACGTGCTGCGCGACCTCATCATCCAGACGCTACAGCTTACGGGCGGCAACCAGCTGAAGGCCGCCAAAATCCTCGAAATCTCGCGCGCCAAGCTGCGCTATCGCATTGAGCAACTCGGGATATCCATCAACGGCAAGGACATTCAGTAGGCTGCGGCGGCCGCCGATGTTTCGCTTTCCGCACCGGATCGCGGCAATCGGGTCAATGCGGTGTTGGCAGTACAGGAAAAAGTTTGGCGTGCACCCTGCATTCGGCTATTTTGAGCGCGCCGCTCAGACAGGGCGGCCTTGAAATCATCAGAGAACAGCGCCGTCGCGACCGGCGGCATGGCCGGGCGGGGAACGAGGCCCGGCGCAGGACATAGCAATGAGCGTAGAGGAACTGATCGAACAATTGGCCGATGCGCCTGACGCGCGCGACCGGCGCATCGCCGCGGAAGACCTGGCCGCCCCCGAGTACACGAGTGAGGCGGTCATCGACGCGCTGATCAGTGGGCTGTCGGATCAGGACAAAGGCGTGCGTGACGCCTGCGCCAACGCTCTGACGCGCGATCCGCACAGCATGACGGAGTACAAGGCCGGCGGCATACAGCGCGGCGTCGCTTCGCTCATCGGCGACCCCGACATCGAGATTCGCAATCTGGCGGGCGACGTCCTCTTCAGGCTCGGCCAGGCCGCCGCACCCGGGCTGGCCGAATGGCTGAACGACACGGCCGACAACATCAAATTCGCCTGCGACCTGATGGGCGCCATGAACTACGGCGGCCCGGTCGACGCCATCACGGAATTACTTGCCCACGAAGACGCCAACGTACGCGGCAGCGCGATTGAAACGCTCGGCAAACTGCAACACGACGGAGCGATGGACGGGCTGCTGGAACTCTACGATCAGGACGAAGCCCTGCGCCCGCACATCATCGACGCGGTCGGGTCCATCGGCGGGCCGCGCGCGGAATCTTTCCTGCTGGGCACCATTGCCTCGGACGACGAATTTCTGCAGGTGGCCAGCATCGACGCGCTGGCCGGCGGCGCTACCGGCGTTGCCGTGGCGCACAGACTGATGGAGCTGCTGCCGGAGGCGGCTGCGCCGATACAGGGCATCCTGCTGACCTCCATTTACAGCATTGCTCTGCGCTTTGATGAAAACATCGAGCTGCCGATCACGCTGCGCGCGGCGGCCTACGCCGCGCTGGCGGACTCGGATGCCGACGTCCGCGTCGCCGGCCTGCTGGGCCTGGGCAGCGAATACGTTGCGGCGGACATCCCCTCGCTCCTGACCGAACTAAATCGCCGCGAAAGTGAAACACGGCGACAGATTTTAATGGTGGCGCTCGGTTATTCGAGCCTGGCCACGGTGGAAACCTTCATCGCGGAATTGCTGCGGTATTTTGCCGACGACGGCGTGACCCTGCTTGAGATTCTCAGCGACGCCGGCGAGGTATTCATCCAGATGGACGACGAGCGGCGCAGGGTTTTCCTCGACACCCTGTTCAATCAGCTCGACACCGCACCTCAGGTGCGTACGGAAATCATTGAACTGGTGTGTTCGCTGGCGCCGCAACGGGCGGTTGCTGTTCTGCGTCGGGAGCTGCATTCCGACGATCAGGAGCGGCGCGATTCGGCGCGCATGTTGGCGCGGCAGTTCAATCTGGGCGAGGTGTTAACGGAAGAAGATACGATGTAGGTTTTTCGCGGCGGCGCAAAAGTACACTGAGTTGGAATGCCGGACAGTGATAGTCAGGCAGACGCACGAGCCCGGACGTCGTTCCGGCAAGCAACGGGGCAAAGCGAATGAATTCCGGCCTGTTTAACAAATTCAAACAGACACAGCCAGATGCGGCGACCGGCCGCACTGCCGTCGGCATTGAAAGCGCCGACGACGACCGCACAATGTCCGCGGAGTTGTTTGCCCGTTTGCGCGACTTCATCTACGAGCAATGCGGCATTTATTTTGCCGAATCGAAAAAGTATCTGCTGGAAGCCCGGCTTTCACGACGGCTCGCGGCGCTGCAGATCAAAACGTACCGGGAATACCTGCGCTATGCATCGGCCTCGGTCAACACCCGCACGGAACTGCCGGCCCTTTTCGACGCCATCACGATAAACGAGACCTATTTTTTCCGCAATCCGCCGCAGTTTAACGCACTTGAAACCATCATCCTGCCGGAGATCATCGCCCAGCGCCGCAAGAAAGGCGTTAAGACAATTCGGCTGTGGAGCGCCGCCTGTTCGTCGGGCGAAGAGCCCTACACCATGGCCATGCTTATTCTCGAGAAAATCAAGCCGCGCTACCCGGACATGAAGTTCGAAATTATCGGCAACGACATCAATACAAAAGTGCTGCAAAGAGCGCGGGTAGGCGTCTACAAGGAGTATTCCATCCGCAACATGCCGAAGCACTATTTGTTGAAGTATTTTTCGCAGGAAAAGGACAAGTACATCTTGAACCAGAACGTGCGCGATCTGGTGCGTTTCATCAGTCTGAACCTGTACGACGCGCGCGCGATGCGCAGCATGATTAACTTCGATGTGATTTTCTGCTGCAATGTCCTGATTTATTTCGACGCCAGGTCCAAACAACAGGTCATCTCCAATCTGTACAACAGCCTGGGAGAGATGTCCTATTTGTTCATCGGATACTCGGAGTCGCTGCACGGCATATCCAAAGCATTTAAACTCGTACATTTTCCCAAGACGATCGCGTACAAGCGCGAGTAATCCCTGGGAGCCGGTACATGTTCCACCGGCGACGCTCCATCCGGAAAACGGCATTCGAAGGAAAGTAATGCAGACGTTCAACCTGTAATCAGCGGCGGTGACAAGCTCATGACTAAAACAATCCTGGCGGTCGACGACTCACAATCGATACGCAAGTTTATTACTCTGGCTCTGAAGGTGCGCGGCTTCAGCGTCCTGACGGCCGACGACGGCATGCAAGCGCTTGAACAACTGCCGCTGCAGGAAATTGACCTCCTGATTACCGACCTCAACATGCCGAACGTCGACGGCTTTGAGCTCATTCGATCCGTTCGGGCGATTGACGAATACAGGGAACTGCCGATTATCGTGCTGTCGTCCCTGTCCAGCAACGACGACATTCAGCGCGGACTGGACCTGGGCGCCAACTCGTACCTGATCAAGCCGTTTAACACGAAGAAAATTCAATACGAAGTTTCCAAGTACCTGAGTTAGACACAGATTCCGCACGCGCGCGGCCACGAATACAGGAGTTAAACAACAATGCGTTTTCTGGTTGTTGACGATTCGCCCACGATGCGCCGCATTGTGGTGAACGCGCTGCAGAACTTCGGCTACCACGACGTCGTGGAAGCCGAGGACGGCCAGGACGCCCTGGCCAAACTGCACACGGAAAACATCGAGTTTGTGATAACCGACTGGAACATGCCCAACATGAACGGCCTGGAGCTGACCAGGGCCATTCGCAACGATTCGTCATTCAGCACATTGCCCATCCTGATGGTAACGACCCGTGGACTTAAACAGGACATTCTTGAAGCCCTGCATGCCAAAGTCAACAACTACGTCGTTAAACCCTTTACTCCGTCCGTCCTGAAGGAAAAAATCGACAAACTAATGTAGGCCGCCGGGCAGGCAGACGCCGGCCGCACACGCCGCAACAGGAGCACACAATGCTCGAGAAAGATATCAATGTACTGCTGTCCAAAGCCGAAGAACTGAAAGCCCTGTTTGTTCTGGGCCAGCGCGTCGTACCCTTTCTCGAAGAAATCTTCATCTTCATCCGCGAAATCTCCCCGATCCTGGACGGCATCAACACCGCCATTGAAGAAAACATGCGCAAAATGCCGCGCGCCTCGGAACAACTCTCCAGAGTTACGGAGGCGACGGAGCTGGCGACAACCGAAATCATGGATATTCTGGACGGCTTCAAGTACAAGTGCGACGTCATCAGCGGCAATCTACAGCACTTGAACAATACAGATTCAGATGAAAACAAACAGTTGGTCGGCAATTCCGAAACGCTGCTGGACAGTCTGCGCAGCGATGCCGGGCAAATCATGCTCGCCCTGCAGGTTCAGGACATAACCTCACAGCAACTGGCGGCGGTTAAACATTTGTTGATGACGGTGCAAAGCCGCCTCGGCTCCATACTTAACCACTTTGATGCCGCCAATTTCAGCAGCGTATTCAAGGAATCCGCAGACGACCGGACTGCGCAAGAGCAATCGTCCGGGGAAGACAATGTGACGGCGATGCATCGCACAATTGCATTTGATGCGGAAGCAATTCACGCTATTCAGCAGAAGTCGTCGCGTCAAAGCGACGTTGAGGGAATTCTGCAGGCATTTCAACGGGCCGGCGGCAATATTGAAGCGCTCCGCGCGGCGGGGTTCGATCCCGGAGCGCAGGCGACCGCGAACAACACCGACGACAGGCCCGCATCGGATATGTCGGACACAAACGCGGCAGCGGAAGCACCCGGCGAGTCGACCACACATGACGGCGGCGACGTCGCCACGCGGAACAGCATTGATGCGATTTCTAAACAGAACCGCAACGCCCGCAATGAGGATGAGGAGAACCCGAAGGTAAACCAGGACGACATCGACGCCATGTTCGGCGATGAATAGTTAAACAATGGCGGCGTTAACGGCGTTGAGAGGCTGAATGGAGGGCGCTATGGATTTTGAGATGCAGGAACTCCTGGAATCGTTTGTAGTCGAAACCCAGGAGATACTTGTCCAACTGGACCAGGAACTCATGGCGTTGGAAACCGGCGCCGACGACCGCGAACTGCTCAACTCCGTCTTCCGCAGCTTCCACACCCTCAAGGGCACCTCGGCATTCATGGGTTTTGACCAGATCACGCAGATAACCCACGAAGCCGAAGATCTGTTGAATAAACTGCGCCACAAAGAACTGGAAGTTAACAGTGAAATTGTCGACGTCCTGCTGGAAGTGCTCGACTGGCTCAAAGTTCTGGCCCGTAAAGTTGTCGCCGGCGACAGATCTCTGGTTGACTTCCGCCAGACGATGCGCAAGCTGGGAATCATCCTGCACGGCGAAGAGGCAATTAAACAGGCGGAAAACAACAGCGCCAAAAGCGCGGCGCAAGACAAAAAGACTCCGCTCAGCGAAGCAGAGCTGCGCGGCAACGAAGCAATCAGCATGGTGCTGGATAATCCGGACTTCGGCAGCGGCGACGGCGGTTTTACCGACGAAGAGCTGGAAATGCTGGAACGCGCATTTGAACAGGTCGACCGCGAGATTCGCGCGGAGCGCAGCGCCGCCCGGCCGACGGCAAACAGGGGCGCGGAACACTCGGCAACCGTAGAAGCGAAACTTCAACAGGACGCCGACCCGCCGGACGCCGTCAAACTGGATCCCGACTCCGCACCGCATGACAAACAAGAGAAAAGCGATGTGCGGAAACGCGCCCTGGACAGCACAATCCGCGTGGAAGTGGAGCGCCTGGAAGCCCTGATGGACCTCTCCGGTGAACTGGTGCTCGGACGCAACAGACTGGAGCAGATCACCACAACGATGATGGAGCAGCTGGAAGACTCTGAACTGGTGCGCGAACTGGTCGAAGCGAGTTCACAGGTTAACTTTGTCACGGCCGAACTACAGGCCGCCGTCATGAAAATGCGGATGGTTCCGATTTCCCGGCTCTTCCAGAAAGCGCCGCGCATTATTCGCGATCTCTCCCGCGAATTCAACAAGAAAATCGAGTTAAACATTAACGGTGAAGAGACTGAACTCGACCGCGGCATCGTCGACCAGCTGAGCGACCCGCTTGTACACATGATTCGCAATGCCTGCGACCACGGCATTGAAACGCCGGCAGAGAGATTAAACAGCGGCAAATCGGAATGCGGCAGCCTGCGCCTGGAAGCCGACCACGAGGGCAACCACATTGTCATCCGCGTCATCGACGACGGACGCGGAATCGACCCGCAGCAACTCCGCAACAGCGCTGTGGACAAAAAGATCATCACGGCTGAACACGCCATGATAATATCGGATCGCGAAGCGTTGAACCTGATTTTTGCGCCCGGTTTCAGTACGGCTGCAACGGTTACCACCGTGTCGGGACGCGGCGTGGGCATGGACGTGGTGCGCAACAACATCCAGAAGTTAAAGGGACTTATAGACATCGAGTCCACTCCCGGACGCGGCACAAGTTTAACCATAAAACTGCCGCTGACGCTGGCAATTATCCAGGGTTTGCTCGTGGGACTGGGCGGCGAGACTTTTGCAGTGCCGCTCAACTCGGTTGTTGAAGTTGTTGCGCTGGACCAGTACCGGTTGGAACAGGTAAGCGGCAGCAAAGTGATCCGCATTCGCAATCTGGTGGTTCCCCTGCTCCACCTGGCCGACAGGCTGGCCGTGCCCGGCTTAACACATCAGGCGGCGACCAGCGACAAATACGTCGTAGTCGTTGGACTGGCGGATTATCGCGTGGGGCTGGTGGTGGAACGCCTGGAAGGTCAGCAGGAGATCGTCATCAAAAACCTGGGCGAATACCTCGGCAACGTGAACGGGATTGCGGGGTCTACCATTCTCGGCAA
The DNA here is from genome assembly GCA_030430495.1 of bacterium. Classification (GTDB taxonomy): domain Bacteria; phylum Bacteroidota; class Ignavibacteria; order Kapaibacteriales; family UBA7675; genus JAUIKM01. The sequence goes on from JAUIKM010000015.1 coordinate 38,850, forward strand.
TGGACAAGTGGTCATGATTCTCGATATTGTCGAATTGATCGAAACATGCGCTGTGCGCTATGCGTGACGGCCAACTTTTTTCAGGCGGCAATGAGCGACGCCGAAGGACGCTCCAGCGGAAGCAACGCGCGTGAACAGTTCATCAAAGATCCGGGTTTTACTCGCCGACCATTCCAGCTTCGTCCTGCGAGGTCTACAGGAAGCGTTGCAGGCCGATCCGCTCATTGAGGTCGTCGGTGAAGCGCAAAACGGACGCGAAGCGATTTCCGCCGTGCGCACATTGCAACCCGATCTGGTTGTGATGGACCTGAACATGCCATTGTTGAGCGGACTCGACGCGCTGAAAATTATCATGCGCGATTTTCCGACGCCTGTGATCGTGCTGTGCGGACCAAACAGCGAAGGCGCGGCGCGCGCGATGGAAGCGCTCGAAATTGGAGCAGTCGACTTTGTGACGCGCATTATCGGAACGCGCAGTCCGGAAGCGACCCAGGTGCGCGATGAACTCGTGGCAAAAATCCGCACAAGCGGCAGCGACAGACGACTGCACGCCCGCATGCGACTGAAACGCGGCAGCGTCGCCGCGCGCCAGCGCGAAAGCCGCGAACGACTCGAACGGCCGCCCGTGAATAAAACGACGCACGCCGCCGCGACCAGTTCAGATGAAAAAGGCGCGAACATCCTGCGGCGTTCGCGGCCGGAGCCGGCCCATTTCAGGATTGTGATTATCGGCGTTTCCACCGGCGGGCCCATGGCCTTGCATTCGCTTGTTCCCTGTCTGCCGCCCGATCTGCCTGTTCCCGTGCTCATCGTGCAGCACATGCCGGCGCACTTCACCCGCTCGCTGGCCAATCGGCTCGATTTTCTGTCGCATGCCGCTGTTCGCGAGGCCGACGACGGGCATTTTCTGCGGCCGGGTGAAATTCTGGTTGCGCCCGGCGGCAGGCATTTAATCGTCGGACGCAGCGGAAGAACTGTCAAGATTCTGGATGAACCTGCCGATAGTCTTCATAAACCGTCCGTCAACGTAACGGTGGCCTCGGCTACGCGCCAATTCGGCGGTCGTGCGCTGGGTGTGATCATGACGGGCATGGGCAATGACGGCCGCGACGGAATGCTGGAACTGAGTCGTCGCGACGGTTATATTCTGGCGCAGGACGCGGCGAGTTGCGTGGTCTACGGCATGCCGAGAGCGGTCGTGGAAGCGGGCATCGCCAACGAAGTTCACCCGCTGGGCAACCTGGCGGAGGCGATAGCATCCTGCCTGGGCAAGCGCGCCTGGCCGCCCAAACACAATTGACAGCTATTTAACGAGATACAGACGAGGCGCCAAACCATGCGCGAAACACAGTACATCGACAGGGATGTGCCGGCCCAGATAGATCCCGAGTTGTTTTCGCAGGAAGCGGAGGAAGAACGCCGCCGCACCCATTTCCGCGACTACCTGGTTGCCCCGCTCATAGCCGGCAAACAACGCCGCGTGGAGTACCAGGCGCGAATCCGCGCTGAAGATGTGCAGAATACGGGCGCGCACGTGGAAATCGCCAACGTGCGTACGGACGAAGAATCGCAGACCCACGAGCACAAAGGCGGCGTCGTCAGCGTCGAGCGCGACGCCGACGGGGAAATCAAAAAAGTGTTTGTGGAATGCACCTGCGGCGATAAAATCGTGCTGAACTTCGTCGCCGGCGACGAAGAAAGCGAAACAGCGGAAAGCGGAGATCAGGACATCCTGGCGGAAGAAACGCTTGACGGAGGGGATGTTGATGGCCTGCGCATCTCGCGCGGCGACGTTGACGAGGACAGAATTGTCAACTGATCGACTTCAGAGTTCGATGTGCGTGCGCAGACTGATTTCCTCCAGCACGCCGCTGACGCGGACGCACTCGCCAAAATCACCTTCGTAGACTTTGGCCCTGCCCTGTGAATGAACCTGCCACGTAAGGTGTTCGGCGTGGCCCATGGTGCAGCCTGTGGCCTTGATGATCTGCTCAATTACTTCTTCAAACGTGTGCCATTCGTCGTTGAACAGGATCACCTTGCCGATCAATTCGACATCCACCGCATCCTGAACGAGCGGCGCTTCCAGAATGTCCTCGGAAAGATAGATGTGATGGTCCCTGTTGTACTCCGGCGTTGTCATTGATAAAACCTTGAAGATTCAATCCGATAGATGAAGAAAAAGCGCTTCAAAAAAAGATGATCCAAAGTTACGTATAATTTGTATTTTTGCGCAATCCAGTTTAGGTGAATTTTACTTGTGTTTTCAGCGATAAACGTGTTGGAGTCCTGAATGACCGGACAAGATTTTCTCGCGCAGATTGATGCCATTGTCGAAGAACGCCACTTGCTTTCGCATCCGTTTTATCAGATGTGGAACCGCGGCGAATTAACGCTTGAAACGTTGCGCGAGTATGCCAAGGAATATTACCATCAGGTTCGCAACTTCCCTACCTACGTCAGTGCGATTCACGCCAATTGCGACGACCTGGAAGTGCGCCAGATGCTGCTTGAGAACCTCGTGGAAGAGGAGCAGGGGCCGGACAACCACCCCGAACTTTGGCTGCGTTTCGGCGAAGCGCTGGGACTGAACCGCGATGAAATGCTGAACCACAAGTATCTGCGCCAGACGCGCGCCTCCGTTACGCTGCTGCGCGAACTCGCCAAGCGCGACAACCCGGCCGAAGGTCTGGCATCGCTCTACGCCTATGAGTCGCAGTTCCCGGCCGTGTCCCGGACCAAGGTAGAAGGTCTCAAAAAACACTACGATATCTCGTCGGAAAACGGCACGATCTTCTTTGACGTGCACATGGAAGCCGACATCATCCACAGTAAAGTCACGCGCGAAGCGCTTGAGCGACTGTGCAAAACCGACGCGGAGAAAGAAGCCGCGCTGGACGCCACGCGCGAAGCCGCCGATGCCTTCAACCTGCTGCTGGACGGCGTGTACGAGAACTACTGCACGGACCATTACGACGTCAGCGCCAATTGATTGCGCCTGAACATCCGAATCTTTGAGCACGGGGCTCGCGCGCAAGCGCGAGCCCCGTGTGCTTTTAAAGGGGTTTGCTGCTGGTTATGGAGCGACCACGTCTACGCACTTTCCCCCAAAAACTACAAAGGCTCCGCAGCAGTGCCGCGGAGCCTTTGTACATTCTATCCTCGCCTCGCCGATCAGGGGATCAGAGCTGAACGGTGTTCTCGTTCATGCTCTCCAGGCTCTTCTTGATCGTCGCCAGAGTGTTGCCCGCCAGAGCGCCGTCGATCACGCGGTGATCATAGGTGATCGAGAGATACATCATCTGACGAATCAGGATCATGTCGTTGCCCGCCACTTCGCGTACCACCGGTTTTTTCTGAACCGCACCCACGCCGACAATGACCGTCTGCGGCTGGTTGATCACCGGGGTGCCGAAGAGCGTACCGAAGCCGCCGACGTTTGTCAGCGTAATCGTGCCGCCCTGGATTTCCTGCGGCTGCAGTTTGCGGGTGCGCGCACGCGTAGCCAGGTCGTTGATCGAACGGGCCAGCCCCGTGATGTTCAGCGCGTCGGCGTCCTTGATCACCGGAACGATCAGGTTGCCGTCCGGCAGCACCGTCGCCATACCCAGGTTCAGGTGTTTGTGGCGCACGATCTTCTTACCTTCAACGCTCACGTTCACCATCGGGAAGGCGCGCACGCCTTCGATCAGGGCGCGGCAGAAGAACGGCGTTACCGTCAGTTTGACGCCTTCGCGTTTCTGGAAGTCGTCTTTGATGCGGTTGCGGTACTGCATGATGTCCGTCACGTCCGCTTCCACAACGCTCGTTACGTGCGCCGAAGTCTGCTTGGAACGCACCATGTGGTCGGCAATCAACTGACGGATGTGATCCATCGGGATGATTTCGACGTCCTGACCGTACTTGCGGTAAATCTGCTCGTCTTCCAGCTGCACCACGGCTTCGCGCGCCGGAGCGCTTGTGGACGGAGCTGCTTTGGCTGCCGCTGGCGCAGCCTGCGCTTGTGCCCTGGGCGCCGGAGCGCCGGCCGGAGCCGCTGCCGGGCGATTTTCCATGTAGCCGCGCAGATCGTGTTTTGTGACGCGGCCGTCGAGGCCCGTGCCTTTGATCGTCTCAAGCTCTTCCAGCGTCACGCCTTCTTTCTCTGCAATCGTACGCACCAGCGGAGAGTAAAAGCGATTGTTGTGTTTGCGCGGGATGTCGGTCGTGCCTCCCGCCGCGCGCACCGCGCCGTTGCTCTGCTGCGCCGCCGGGGCGCTCTGTCCGTTGCTCGCGGGAGCGGCCGGAGCCGCGGCTTTGGCCGCCGGAGCCGGAGCGGAAGCGGGTTTGGCGCCGCCGCCGGACGAAACAACGCCGCTGCCGATGCGCGCAATCACCGTGCCGACTTCAACCGTCTCGTCTTCCTGTACCAGGATCTCGGCCAGCGTGCCGCTGACCGGCGACGGAACTTCGGTGTCCACCTTGTCCGTCGAAATTTCCAGAATAATCTCGTCGCGTTCGATCTTGTCGCCGACTTTTTTGAGCCACTGCAGGACTTTGCCTTCCTGAATCGACTCGCCCATTTTCGGCATGACGACGTCGGTCAGATCGCCGGCGTCCGCACTCGCCGCTTCGGCGACGGGTTCGGCATCGGCGACAGCAACTTCGGGTTCCGGCGCAGGCGCGGGCGCGGCCGGAGCTGCCGCGGCGGCTTCCTGTGTTGCGCCTGCCGACGATGCGCCGGCCGCGGCGGCCGATGCGTCGGTTTCCAGGTGGGCAATCACGGTGCCGACTTCTACGGTGTCGTCTTCGTGATGCAGAATTTTGGCCAGCACGCCCGAATTCGGCGCCGGCACTTCGGTATCAACTTTGTCTGTCGAGATTTCCAGAATGATCTCATCCCGCTCGACGGTTTCACCTTCTTTTTTCAGCCACTGGAGTATTTTGCCTTCCTGTATCGATTCGCCCATCTTGGGCATAACCACTTCGACTATCATGGGATTCTCCGAACAGAGTAATCAGGGATTGCGCGATTAACGATTGCGGATTGAGACGTTAAAATTACCGATAAATTACGTGCCCCGCAATCTGGACAATGCACCGGAGAGTTAACACGTTCTCTCCGGCCATCCGGCCCAATGGCTTTAAAACAGTTCACGCGCCGGTCCGACCATTCCGCCGCACTGCGGAGAATGGAAACACCGACGCGTGCCGAATGTCGTTCAGCGGATGAACCGCTCAGGCACTGATAACCCAGACTTTGATCGTTGCGATCACTTCCGGGTGCAGTTTGATTTTCACGTCAAAAATACCCAGCGAACGGATCGGTTCCTCAATCATGATGTTGCGACGATCGAGTTCGTAGCCGCGGTCCGCCAGTTCCTGGGCGATCATCTGCGAGGTGACGGTACCGAAAAGTCGGTCCTCTTCACCCACCTGCATCGGGATCGTGATCTGCACGTCACCCAATTTCATCGCCAGAAGCTCGGCGGAGGTTTTCATTTTCTGCATGCGGCGCTCGTGCTGGATTTTCTCCGACTCGATCATCCGCAGGGCGCGCGGTGAAGCATAGTAGGCCATGCCGCGCGGAATCAGAAAGTTGCGCGCGTATCCGTCCTTGACGGACACCACGTCGCCGATGTTCCCGAGTTTTTCGACTTCCTGCCGTAAAATGACTTTCATTGCTGTATCAGGATAATTTTTTCGCAAAAATGTTAATGTTAACGGTCTGCGTTTGCCAAATCCGGCCGCAACCGTACGCTACCTTAGCTGTCGGATTCGCTCGATTCCGTTTTGGCTTCCGCATTGTCCGCGTTCTCGGCTTTGGCGCGCGCTTTGGCGGCGGCATTGGATTCCGCTGCTTTGGCTGCCGCGACGGCCGGCGTGGTTTTTTCAATGCGTTTTACGCGCGGACGGTTTTCTTCGTTGCGCTGTCCGCGGCCCTCGCGAGGACGGCGTTCGGCGCTTTTCGAAATCACCGGCTCGGCGCTCGCCGTTTCACGCTCTTCCAGGCGCTTGCGACGGAAAGCCAGGTCGTTGGCCGAAAGGTATACCGTCAACTGGCGGATCACGTTCTCTTCCAGGAAGAAAAAGCGCTCCAGCAGCGGCGGAACTTCAGCCGTGGCTTCATACAGCATGTACACAAAGTAGCCGTTGTTCTTTTTGCGGATGGGATACGCCAGGCGTTTGCGGCCCCATTTCTCCAGCAGGGAAATCTCGCCCCCCTGCTCTTTGATATAATCGGTGGTTTTGTCTACGACGCCGTCTACACCCTGGTCTTCAAGGCCGGCGTTGACAATCATCGTCGTCTCGTACCACTTTTTGGCACTCATTAACACTCCTACGGATGTTTTGGTCGAGCAAAACAGCTTGCCGGTCCCAATGGCCGCAAGCAGAAGTTGACAAAAAAGTCAAGATTTCCAAGTTACGACTAATTCGCCGATGCACAAAAACAAATTTCCGGCCGACGCTTCAAACTATGCCTTGACTCCAGCTTCGCTCGGAGAGCTCGCTTTTCTGACCTTTTTTGTTTGTCGCTGATTCACAAGGTACACGCCGCCGAGAATCGTGCACAGTCCCGCCACCTGCCAGACCGAAATCGACTCCCCGTCCCATACGCCCCACAGCAGCGACACCACCGGCATCGTGTAAGTGACCGATACCGCAAACAGCGGTGAACACATCTGTATCAGGCGCGCAAACAACACAATGGTAAAGGCCGTGCCGAGAGAGCCCAGAATCAGAATGGCCGTCAATGAACTCATCCCCGCCGGCGACGTCGTTGTGATCGTCCAGAAATCGCCCGCCCGCACCAGCAGATAGATAATGTAAGGCGGCGCGGCGAACATCATCGCCAGGCTCATCGTTTGCAGCGGCTTCAGGTCCGCCAGTCGATACTTGATGAACGTCGTGGAAAAAGCATAGGCGATCGTCGCAAGCACCACGAACAGTCCGTAGAGTGCATTCCCGTCCGTCCCCACGCCCGCCCGCGCGCCGATAATAAGCACTGCGCCGAGCAGTCCAACCAGAATACCGGCCACGCTCCGCAGCCCGAAGCGCACGCGGAACAACGCCGCCGCCACGATCAACGTGAACAGCGGCGTCAACGAATTGAGTATTCCCGCCACAGAGCTGGAAATCATCGTCTGCGCCAGACTGAACAGAAACGCCGGCAGCGAACTGCCGACCAGTCCCACCAGCGCCAGCGGGAAAACATGCCGACGCCGCAGCGCCTTCAGACTGTACAGGCCAAAGGGCAACAGACAAAGGAAGGTAACCAGCACGCGCAGCCCCGCGACCATTTCCGGCTCATAAGCCTCCAGCCCGCGTTTGATCAGCACATAACTGCTGCCCCAGATCAAACTCAACACAATCAAAATGCCCCAGGCCGCAGGCGATGCCGGCTGGTCGTCCACCGCCGCGGCCCACTGTCGTCCTCTCATAGCGCCTGTCTGGTTAAAGTGAAATCGAGCTGAGCGCAATTAATGCGGCAAGGTCGAACGACGGGCAACGAGATTGCACGGCAATCATAATTGTCGCGGCACGTCCAATTGCTGCATTCCCGCACGGGCGACTGCAATGCAGACAATTTATTTCACGGCCGACCTGAAACCGCAAAATGACAACGCTGCGTTCCTCTTTTCAACCGAATGTCTTGCTGAAACTCCTCTTCTGTGCCGCCGCCGCGCTCTGCGTCGGCGCCTCAAGCGCCGCCGCGCTGGAGTGGAGTCCCGACGGTATACTGTTCCGTCCCCTGGCGGCCAATCCGCTGGAGGCGCGCGTCGCCGTTCTCTTCCAGCCCGCCGCCGACAAACTGCGCCTCGACATCGGCACGACCATCGATCTGGCAGCCATCCCCGGTCCCGACGGCGAAACGCGCTTCGGCGTCGATTTTTTCACGCTCACACGCCTGCGCTCCGTCGGACGGTTTAAGTTCCCCGTTGAAACCAGCGACTACTTTTTCGGTGTCAATGTCAGCCGTCGGCACGAGTTTGCGGACTGGACCTTTCTCGGCCGGATGCGACTGGCTCATATCTCCTCTCATCTGGTCGACGGCTACGAGGGCTCGCGCCAACCATTTACCTACAGCCGCGAATTTGTCGAGCTCATCGGCGCGGCGGAAATCGATGAATGGCGCGCCTATGGCGGCTTTACCTGGCTGTTTTCGTCCATCCCGGACGATTTCGGGGCGCTCACGCCACAGCTCGGCGTGGACGTCATGTGGCAGCTTGCCGGGAATCTTTTTCTGCGCGGCGGGTATAATCTGACGGCGCCTTCCATCAGCGGCGATATTGAGATAGTTCAGGCCACCGATTTGGGAATAAAATTCGGAACGCGCGACGGCGCGGGCGTCGTCCTGAGTTTTCGATCGTACAACGGTCCCAGCGTTCACGGCATGTTTTACGATCGCCTGGATTCGTACGGCGCCGTCAGCCTCGAAGCTGAATTTTAGGGAAACAAACCAATGAGCCACGATCCACACGACGACTTTCCGGCGCACGCCGACGACGACCGCGACTGGACGTTTCCACAGCGATTTCATCCGACATCAAGATTGCATATTGACTCAACCCACGAAAAGCCCCGCGAAAAGTACTGGCTGCACATCCTGCTGTTCCTGGCTTCGATTTTCACGACGATGCTCGCAGGCGTCGGCCTGGCTGCGCCGGGCTTCGATGTGTTTGACCCGGCCAACTGGGCCCTGGGGCTGTCGTACAGCCTGCTGACGATGACAATTATTACGGCGCATGAATTTGGGCACTACTTTGCCGCGCGCCGTCACGGCATCGATGCTTCGCTGCCTTATTTCATCCCTTTTCCGATTGTCCCCTTTTTTGGCGCGACCACGGCGGCCTTTAATCCGTTCGGCACGATGGGAGCGGTCATCCGCACGCGCACGCCATTTCTCAACCGCCGCGCGCTTTTTGACGTTGGCGTGGCCGGCCCCCTCGCCGGTTTTGTGATGTGCGTTATTATTCTGGCCGTCGGCTTCCTGACGCTGCCGTCCAAGGAATTCATTTATCAGATCCACCCGGAATATTTGTCGGAATTTGGCGGAGCCATTCCGCCCTGGGGTTTTCATTTCGGCAAAATTGGTCTCTATTCGCTGTTTGAGGCCATTTTCCCCTTCGGCGACTCCTGGGTTCCGCCGATGAACGAGATGTACCACTACCCGCTGCTCTGCGCCGGCTGGTTCGGTCTGTTGCTGACGGGCCTGAACATGCTCCCGCTGGGCCAGCTCGACGGCGGCCACGTGGCCTACGCCATGTTCGGCGCCAAAGTGCAATCGCTTCTGGCGCGCGTGGTATGGTGGATGCTGCTTTGCCTCGGCATTCTCGGGATGCTGGACGCTTTGATGATTGGGGGCCTGCTTCCCGTTGACGGACTGGAGCCGCTGGCCGCCTTGCTGGCTTCCGGCCGCGAGTGGTTTCCCTGGCTCTTCCCCGTCTTTCCCGGCTGGATTTTCTGGGCCCTGCTGACGCGATTTGTGATCAGGCTCGACCACCCCTTTGTGCCTGAACACCAACCCGTCGACCGCGGACGGCGGATCATCGGATGGTGTGCTTTTGCCGTGTTTTTACTCAGTTTTGCGCCGCAGGGACTGTACGACATTCCGGAAGCGCGGAACGCCGTGCACGAAATGGATTCAGACGCAATTTACACCGAACTTGCGCGTTAATGCATGTTCGGTGTGACTGAGCATCCCCCAATGTAAACCGGCCGAATCTCCGTAGCCGGAACACCACCCAGGGATTCAGACGAGTGCGGTCATGCGGGCGACTCCGCCTGTCCACGTCAGTGCAAAAACCAGGGCCGATACAGGTCGGCGCCAGGATCTTTACAATTGAAGTCGTTTGTTAAACTTAGCCCGAGAGGTTGTCAATGGCGCTGCAGAAGAGCGAATATATCTGGATGAACGGCGAGTACATCGGTTGGGACGACGCCAAAATCCACGTCCTTTCCCACGTGGTTCACTACGGTTCCAGCTGGTTTGAAGGCGTGCGCGCTTACGAAACCACGCGCGGAACCGCGGTATTTCGCTTGCAGGAACACATGGCGCGCCTCACGCAGAGCCTCAAAATCTATCGCTCGGAAATGGACTACACGCCTGAGCAACTGAGCGACGTCGCCCTAGAACTCATTCGTCGCAACAAACTCAAATCCTGCTACATCAGGCCGGTTGCCTTCCGCGGCTACGGCGAGCTCGGCGTCTACCCGATGAACTGCCCCATGGAAGTTGTCATCGCCGCCTGGCCCTGGGGTCGTTACCTCGGTCCCGAAGCTGTCGAAGAAGGTGTGGACGTCTGCGTTTCCTCCTGGAACCGCATTGCTCCCAATACAATGCCGACCCTGTCAAAAGCCGGCGGCAACTACATGAATGCCCAGCTGATAAAAATTGAAGCGCGCTCCAACGGTTTTACAGAAGGCATCGGCCTCAGCGTGCAGGGCTACGTCAGCGAAGGCAGCGGCGAAAATATTTTCCTCGTGCAGGACGGCGTGCTCTACACCACGCCCCTGGGCGCATCGATCCTGGCCGGCATCACGCGCTCCTCTATCATAGAAATCGCCGGCGACCTCAACATTCAGGTCGTGACCGACCAGATTCCGCGCGCCATGCTCTACACGGCAGACGAAATTTTCTTTACCGGCACGGCGGTGGAAGTCACGCCCGTGCGCAGCGTCGACCACGTCGTCATTGGCGACGGCAAACCCGGTCCTGTCACGCGCCGCATTCAAAATCGATTCTTCAGTATTGTTGAAAGCGGCGACGATCCTTACGGTTGGCTGACCTTTGTTAACGAATAACTCTGGCTCGCGATCGACAATTCCGGTGCTTAAACCGGGCTGGACCAGACGTAAACTGCGATGAGCGGCGACCTGATAAACAACCTCTTTGCGGAACGAACCGCCGTCATGCTGGCGCCGATGGCGCGAACCACCGACAGCGCATTTCGGCGCCTGTGCCGTCGTCACGGCTGTGACCTTGTTTTCACCGAAATGGCGACGGCGGAAGGCATACTGGAAGACAGCTCCACCATGTACCGCCTGGTGACCTTCCATCCCGACGAGCGGCCCGTGGCCATCCAGCTCACGGGCGGCAGCGCAACAGCCACGGCGCATGCTGTGGCGCGCCTCGTGCGTTCACATCGCCCTTCCGTCATCGATATTAACGCCGGCTGCCCGGTGCCGAACATTTGTTCGCGCGGCTGTGGCGCAGCCTTGCTGAGCGACCCGCTCAAACTGTCTGAAACGATCGGCGCGGTAGTTAAAGCCGCCGGCAACACACCGGTCTCGATTAAAATTCGCGCTACCGGTCAGGGCGCTGCGGTTCAACCGGCCCAGATTGGACGCATTGCCGAAGAATCCGGCGCGAGATTTATCACCGTGCACGCCCGCACCCGCTCCGACAGCTACTCCACCTGCGCCAACTGGGACTACATTGCCGCTGTTAAACAAGCCGTTGCCATTCCCGTAGTCGGCAATGGCGATGTCTTTTGCGTCGAAGACGCCGTAAAAATGAAACAGCGCACCAATGTGGACGGCATCATGATTGCACGCGGCGCGCTGGGGCGGCCCTGGTTGTTTAACCAGTGTCGCGCTGTTTTACAGGGCGATCCGCTGCCGCCGGCGCCGACGCAGCAGGAACATCTGGAGATGATCGACGACTACGTCCGCGAGGCCTTCATCTGGCTCGGCGAAGTACCCGCCATAAACTACGTGCGCAAACACGTTTCATGGTTCACGCACAACCTCAACGGCTCCGAACGCCTGCGCACCGCAATATTCACGGCCCGCGATCCCCAACAGATTCGCGACATACTCAAGTCCTACGCCAGCGATCTGATCGACGGCAAGTTCGCCGACGAACTGCCGAGGAAGGATATCGAAGATATATTCCGCACGAAAATTTCGTTCTGGCGCGAACTCGACAGAGATCTCATTCGCGGTTAAATACAGCATTTAACGGTCAATGTAAATTCCAGCCCAGGCCGACTGAAACGCCGCGTCCCGGCATGGGATAATTGCGCAGCACGGCATACTCTTCCCCAAAGACATTTTTTGTTTGCAAACGCGTTGTAAACTTTGAACCGCCAAGTTCAAACCCGACTTCAACAAACAGGTCTGTGAGACTGTAGGCCGGCATGATGTCTTCCGCCGCCGCGCCGGGCAGCGAAAGCCGTTCACCCACGAGCGCATACACAACTCCCGCCGCGACGTCCCCTTCCGTCCATGACGCCGAACAGTTTAACAATTCGCCCGGCGTGTACACAATTTCCTCCCCGCGCGAGAACGATTCCGGCGACTCGTCCACAGCGCGCTGCAACGTGCCCGCCACCGCGGTGCGCAGCCGCCCGCCGCACCACGTTCCGCGCAGCGCCAGCTCAAGTCCTCGGCTGTGTACACGCCCCACGTTGCGCGCACTCCACGAAACCGGGCTGCGCGGTACGGCGATAATCTGGTCGCGCGTGCGCAGTACAAATGCATCCAGCGCAACGGATAAATTGTCGCTCTCCCATGCAATCCCCGCGTTAAACGACAAGCCGCGCTCCGGACGCAGATCAGTCGAGCCGTAGTTGATGTAGTACAACTCGTTAAAACTCGGCGGCCGGAAGTTATCGCTCAGGTCTGCGCGCAGCGTCATGTCGGGCAGCACGCGTTTCCAGGCAACACCGAGCGACGGCGAAAGCACGGCGTCGAATTCACTGTAAACATCCAGCCGCAGAGCCGTTTCCACGTGCAGTTCAGAGTCTCCGACTTTCAGCAAGGGACCGGCGGCGCGCAGGGCGGCGGCGGCATGGTCGCGCTCCGCCTTCTCGCCTTCGAGGTTCTGCAACTGTTCGCCGCGCAGTTCGGCGGCGGACAGTTCGAGGCGTGCATCCAGTTCAAGCCGGCCGAGGACGGCGGCCAGGTTAAGCGCTGCCCCGACTTCCTGCTCGCGGAAGTTAAAGGTGTGTTCGGCCGGATCGGGACCGTAGAACTCGGGGTCCAGATACGTCTGATCGTTGCGACGCACATTAAACAACAGTCCGCCGCGCCAATGCCGCCCGAGCAATTCAACGCCGCCATAGCCAATCACGCCGTCGTCCAGCAGACGGGCCGAGGCATCTTCTATCCGCCCCTGCACCACTGCGCCGGGCGAGCCGCGTTCGGCGCGGCGCAGAATTGCCGCGGCGAACAGACGCATGCCCGTCCGCACCCACTGCATGTTTAACATCCCGGCGCGAATCGACGCATCGCCGTTGCCGCGCCGCGCCTGCTCTCTGCCGCCGAACTGGTCAAAGGTAAACGGGTAGTCGCCGTCGCCCTCTTCCAGCGCCAGCGAAGCGTTGAGCTGAAACGGCCCCTCGCGCACGCCGCCCCAGGCGGCGGCGCGCCATTCGTTAAACGAGGCGTGCGTCACATCTGCGCCGAGCTGCGGCGACCGTCGCAGCAGACGAGTGCGAATATTAACAAGACCTCCCAGAGCATTGCCGCCGTAGAGCGACGCACCGCCGCCGCGCACCACCTGAATCTCCTCCAGCAGGGAAAGTGGCAGCAATGCCAGGTCAACCGATCCGCTCTGGACCGAATTCAGCCGGACGCCGTCGAGCAGCAGCAAAGTCTGTGGCGCAGTACTGCCGCGCAGACTCAATGTCTGGATGCCGCCCAGACCGCCGTAGCGTTTGACAAAAACGCCCGGCGAAAGCTCAAGCGCGTCGCCCGTGGAGTTGAGCGGGAGACGTTCAATGTCCGCACGGCTGATGTTAACTTCCGGCCGGGCAATGGAGGCGCGAATGCGCGGCGCATCGACCTCGACGCCCGGCAGCCTCACCACACTGTCTTTGTCGACGCGCGACGTGGAGTCAGGCCGCGCCGCGAGCGACGCCCCCGAACTGAAGCCTTCCGACACGATGGCAAACAAGAAAATCAGAAAAAGGACAAACCAGGCCGCGCCGCTTTGTTTAAACGCCCCGCCGGAATGATCGGGGCGTTTATGAATAAGAGTTCTCCGACGGCGCGTTCCGCGGATCATTTGTTCACCAGCAGCGGAGCAGTGAATATTTGATTGCCGCGGCGCAAGGTTATCAGGTAGGCGCCGTTGTTAAGTGCGGCAAGGTCGACTACAGTGGAACCGGCGCCGGAGATTCCCAGGTCGGCCGCCTGCTGCAGAACGAGTTTGCCGTCCAGCGTGCGAATTTCCAGTTCGGCCCGCGTCGGTCCGGTCAAACCTGCATCAAGACCGACCGCGGTGTGAGACGCCGCCGGATTGGGTGAAAGACGCAGTTGTTCATGCGACGGCGGTTGTCCCATTTCAACAGCGCCCACGGATGTTGGTGTATTGTCCGGGGCAATCACGGCGATGCTCGCCGCCGAGCCGAAGTCGTTAAACTCAAAGGCGTTGGCCACCCAGATGCGATCGTTGTATACGGCGATCCCCTCGGGTTTGCCGCCGGTTTCGTAGCGCTGCAACAGCTCGCCCGTGATCGGGTTAAACCGGCGCACATCGCTGGAAAACGTCGTAACGTACAGCTCGTTGTTAAACAACACCGCCTCGCGCGGACCGTTAAAGCCGAGCGTTTGTGTAGCAATGCGTCGCAGCACGCTTTGTGAAGCCGGATCCACGACGACTACTTCGTGGGTGCCGGTCAACGTGATGTAGAGCAAACCCTCGCTGAGGAACATGTGGTTGCCGCCCTCACCAAGGTCCAGTTCCAGATGACTGAGCATCTGCGCCGTTTCGGTATCGGCAAACAGCAGACGGGCGCGCCCGCCGCCGAATTCACCTTCGTCGAGGACAAGTATATCAAAACCGGCGTCCCTGTTGTCGTACCAGATCGTTTGCTGGATCCACGGCGCGGTTTCAATAACGCGCTCATTCCGCGGGTCGGCCAACTCGATTATTCGCAGGCGGCCGCTTTCGGCGCCGCGTTCGCTGACGGCCAGAAATATTCCGTCGGGCGAGACGCTGACGGCGGATGCGCCATCAAGGTTAATATCCGCGAGCGGACTGTTAACCTGGCCGTTCAGACCAATGTGCCGAATCTGTGCACCGTTAACAAAATAGCCGTTTTCCTCCGCCGCATCAAATCCCGGACGCAGTGGATAACTGCCCGCGCCCCAGGGCAGTTCCGAGCGCCAATCAACGTCCCCGTCCAGCGTGGAGTACATCGCCACGGATTGCGGCTGGTCGTCCTCTTCGCGGATGCCGTTAAAATTGAGGTCAACCTGATTGCTGAGCGCAACTACTCCGTCCGGGGTCGCGTGCAGATGCGCCGGCTGCAATTCCGCCGGCAGCACGGAGACGATTTCCGTCGAGAGTTTCGGGTGTAAAACGGCAACACTGCGGGCGGACGTGAAGTTGCCGGTTTCGTACGCGTTGGCTATCCAGAGGCGGCCTTCCCAGTAAACAATTCCCTCGGGACGCCCACCACTTGTCAGCACGGCGCTGACGTCGCCGCCGGCGAGGTCGATTCGGCGAATGTCGCTTTCATAGGTTGTAACATACAGCGAACCGTCAAAGAAGGCCGACTCGCGCGGCCCGTTAAATCCGCTCGTGCCGACGTTAAATGTGCTGACAATCCGCTCGTTTTCGAGGCTGATCATGTGCACGACGTGATCGCCGTTAACCGTGGCAAACACACGATCGCCGTCGAGCAGCAGGTGGTTGCCGGTATTGCCGAGCGGAATATCGCGTCGCTCGGGATCGGCGCCCGGTTTAATGATGGACAGACTTGAACCGCTTTCGCCGAAGACACCTTCGTTTAACACAACGATGCGGCGTTGATCAGCAGAGTTGTACCAGACCAGATTTTGTTGAACATTTTCGCCCGTTTCAAAGGTCTCCGATTCACCGCTTGCAATGTCGACGATGCGGACGACATCGCTGCCGGAGCTGTTGCGCTCACTCAGAACGGCTTCACCACTGCGCGGGTCGATGGACACGGCCGTCGCAGCCCAGGGGAGGTTAACATCCAGATTGACGCTTCCATCGACGGTACTGTAGGCGCGCACTTCCTCGGCCAGCGGCAGCAGCAGCAATCCATGTTCCTCGTCGATGGCGGCGCGCAGCGGAAACCCCATGCCGTCGTCCCAGTTGAACTCCAGCATCAGTACGGCTTCGCGGTCGTGCAGCGGCAGCGCGTTGTCGACGACGTACCAGCGGGCGGGGCTGTCGCCTTCGTCCTGTACGCCGTCAAAATTGAGATCAATGCGATTGCAGATGATGTGCAGGCGATCGCCGTCGGCGATGACGGCCAGCGGCTGCGGACCGGTTTGCAGCAGTTTTGTTGGCTGTGCGGAAAGTGTGAGGGTGCAGAGGACGCCGAGCAGGAGCGCCGGGCAGAAACGCGGAAACAGTCCCATTTTGACTCCCGGGGGAACAGGGTTCGAGGTGCGAATATCGCACGGAACGCGCAGCGCGGATATGCGGAATTAGAGGCGGTGATGGGGAGATGCCGTCAAAACGGGGCAAGTCCTCATCCCATCCGTTAGCGCGGATGATGCGGGGCGTAGTCCACCGCAATCGATGAGCACGTGTGGCAGGTCTTCTGGCTTGGGAGTCGTTCTTGCCATTCCCCTTCCCGATCGCGTCAATACGCATTGATCAGTGGGCGCCTGGCGGCGTGAATGGTTCGTCGTCCTTTACAGCGGCGCTACCGCGCGGGATTTTCACCCGGCTTCCCTTTTTAAGTTGCTCGGACGACCTGGGCCGCCCGGAACACCTACACGTAGAACTGCCAAATTATCACTAAAACGCGAGGTCGCCAACCGGAGGGAAACAATTCTGGACGGGCTGCAAGGTCGCATGTAAAAAATTTGTTGCACGGCGCGCGCCTAAGATTGATATTGTGTTGCGGACGGGATGACGTCCGATCATCTGCCTGAACCTCCGGGAGGAAAGCCTATGATGGCCGCAGCGGCCGGAAATTCTGCCGATCATTCAACAGCAAACGCCGTCCGGGAGCAGTCCGAGGAACGGCTGCATATCGTCAGTTTCCGGATGGGCAGCGAAGAATTCGGCGTGGATATTCTTCAGGTGCGTGAAATTATCAGAATGACGACCATCACGCGCGTGCCCAATGCGCCCGGTATCGTGGAGGGCGTCATCAACCTGCGTGGCAAGGTGGTTCCGGTGGTGGAACTGCGCCGCAAGCTGGGCATGCCGTATGTGGAGCCGGACAAAAATACACGCATCGTGATCGTGGAACTGGAAGAGAAAACGGTCGGGTTCATCGTGGATGCGGTCAGCGAAGTGCTGCGCATTCCGCAGAATGTCATTGAACCGCCGCCCTCGATTGCCGCCGGGATCAACGCGGAGTTCATCACGGCGGTCGGCAAACTCGAAGACCGACTGCTGATTTTGCTCGATCTCAAAAAAACTTTGTCGCTGCCGGAAGCGGATGCCTTGCGAGCGATGTAAAAGATAAATCGACTTAAATCCGACAGAGGCATCAGTCAAAATAATTCAATCGATGCGGGGCATTCACTCGGTTGACGCATCTGCTCGATTAAGCTACGGCTTAATTCCCGCTGTTTTTCCAGGCTCTGAACACCGGTTGACCAGGCGCAAAAACACGCGGCAGTCTTCAGTCGCACAAACCGGGTAAAGCCAGATCGGATCGAGTCTGAACAGACACGAAGATGCTTTCGGTCGGTGCGGATATTCGCCGGGTGCGGGCACACTCGTTACGATTTATACAATTAATTAGCTATTTTTCACGTTCTCCGACTCAAGGCGGGATACAGCCAAGGGACAGCGCAGACATCAACCGCACTCGGCATTCCACGTGGTGATGCGCGGTACACAGGCGGAACTGATCAGATCGCACATGCACTCGGCGGCGCAATGCGATTTCGACCGCGGGACTCCGGTGATTTTTTCTGGAAGTTATGAAGCTTGACGAGCGCATTCAATCAATGAACCTGGACGCCAACCGCCCTGCGGGCGGCGTGGAGCAGACGGGCTACGAAGTTCTGTGGCGCCATTCCCGCCACCTGATGCACGCCGGGACCGAGGGGGTGCACCTGCTGCTTGAACACCTGCTGAAAGACGTGGGCGCGCTGCTGCGGGCCGACGCCGTGCGTCTGCACCTGCCCCCGGCATTGCGCAGTCACTTCAAAGCGGATTCACTCGATTACGGCAAGCCGAACCCCGACAGCTGCGCGAGTTTTTCCGTGGCGCTGTATGCCGGCGCCGGCGAACTACAGGTTTACACACCCGCTGACGAACAAGAGGGGTTTGCCGGTTTTTTGAAAGACGCCGCGGCCCTTATTGATTCCGCTCTGCTTGGCATCGAGCAAACAGGCGACCGGGATCGTCGGCGCAGTCGGGAACAAACGATGCTGCAGGAGCTGCATCACCGCACCAAGAACAATTTGCAGACCGTGTCGAGCCTGCTGGATCTGCAGGGCATGCGCAGCGAGTCTGAGCAGATTGCGGCCATGCTGAGCGCCGCGGCGATGCGTGTACAAACCATAGCAATCGTGCACGACACTATGTGCCAGACCGACGACGGCAACAGAATGAACCTGCGCACTTTTGCGCTCGGGCTGATTCTGGCGCTGCGTTCGCTGTTTGATCTGGACGGCAGCGAGCCGCGCATCAAAGTGGACGTGGAAGAAATACCGCTGGATTTTGATCAGGCGACGCCCTGCGCGCTGATACTTAACGAACTTTTGTGCAACGCATTTAAACACGCCTTTCCCGACCAACGCGGCGGCCGCATTCTGGTCGGCGCAAAACGGTTAAACAATCACATTGACATCGTCGTGTCCGACGACGGGGTCGGTTTGCCCTCCACCGACTCCGAAGCGGATGTGCAACGGGGATTCGGCTTCACGATCATCCGCGAACTGGCGAAGCAGATCGGAGCCGAACTGACATTTAAACACGACCATGGTTTTGAATGCCGGATCACCTTCCAGGGTTCGGCGCACTAAAACACTACGACACTTATGGCACACGAACAGATATTGGTTGTTGAAGACGAAAATCTGGTGGCGATGAACATCAGTGAGCGGCTGCGCCGCATCGGCTATGTGGTGCCGCAGGCAGTCGCCTCCGGCGCGGAAGCCATTAAACACGCATCTGAACGTCGACCCGACCTGGTATTGATGGATATCAGACTCAAGGACGGGATCGACGGCGTGGAAGCGGCGGCGCATATCCGCGAAAACTTCGACATCCCGGTAATATTTTTAACGGCCTTTTCGGATGCCGAACTGGTGGAACGGGCCAAGTTAACCGAACCCTACGGCTACATACTGAAGCCCTTTCAGGCGCGCGAGCTGCACACAAGCATTGTAATGGCCCTGTTTAAACATCGCAACGACCGCGAGGTCCGGCGCACGAATATCGCACTGCGCTCGACGCTGGACCGCCTGGGCGAGGCAGTCATTACCACCGACAACGGCGGAACCGTGACCTACCTCAATCCCGCCGCCAGCGACCTGACCGGCTGGAGCGACCGCGAAGCGCTGGGCAAGCGACTGAGCGAAGTATTGCGCATCATCGACTTTCAGACAAGACAGATACTGCAACACCCGGCGGTGCGTTCGCTGCGCAAGGGAACCTTCATTGAATCGCGCAGCCAGTCCATTCTGTTAACACGCGACGGCAGTCATTTGCCGATTGACGACTACGCGGCAACGCTGGACGGTCCCGACGGATCAAACAGCGGACTTGTCGTGACATTCCACGACAACAGCCGCTTGATTGAAAGCGAGCAGTTGCAGGAGGAGTGGCGTCAGGTGGCGGAGCGCGCACAGCAGTTAAAGACGGAACTACTGACGAATTTAAACCAGGAAATCCGCGAACCGCTGCACATCATCCAGAGTTACTCCAACCTCATCCAGGATTTGTTCGGGCAGGAGCTGGATCCCAAATACGGCCGTTATCTGCTCCACATTCGCGAAGCCGGGCGCAGCCTGCTGGAGACGCTTAACAAAATTGTGGACCTCTCGCGGCTGCATGTTGAAAATTTTCCGATCCGCGCCCGCGAGTTAAACATCGACGAGCTTGTGAGCGCCTGCGTCGAAGCCGTACGCGAGCGCGCCCAGCGCAAAAAACTCAAGCTTGAACTGGACCTGAAATCCGAGGGCGGCCGCATTTACGCCGACATGTACGCTATTCGTTCAGCAATTTCTCACGTGCTGGACAACGCCGTCAAATACACGGATGCGGGCAAGATCAAGGTGGCCACGGGATTCGTCGAAGACAACCGTATCGCCGTCTTTGTGAGCGATACAGGCATTGGCATCGCCAACGAACACCTGCCGCAGATCTTTGAGGAATTTTCCCGATTTCCGGAGTACCACAAACGCAACGAGGGCATCGGCCTGGGGCTGGCCCTGACCAAGCGCTTTGTTGAACACAGCAACGGCTCAATAACGGTGCGCAGCCAGCCGAACAGCGGGACCAATATTACGCTTAGTTTTCCGCGCATGGAACGCGGCGAAGAATCCGGGGGCGAGACGTCCAATGCCGACAAGCGCGTTTCGATCGTGGAGTCCATGTTAAACAATCCGCATCTGGTCGTGCTCGTGGTGGAAAGCCACAGCAGCGTCCGCCAGCATTTCGGCGGCGATCTGGGCGAGGCCATGACGGTGTACATGGCCGACAGCCGCGACAAAGCCATGTCGATCCTGAATCTGCAGCACGTTGACGCGGTTCTGATCGACATCAGCCTGGACGCGGAAGCGGGCACGAGACTGATCAGGTCGATCAAACAGGACAAAACGCTGCGCAACATATCCGTGGTGGCATTTACGGCACACGACATTGACATGCAGCGCCGTGCCGCATTTTCGGCCGGCAGCGATTACTACCTCAGCAAGCCGTTCAACACAGACGAGCTGCGGACGACGCTGCGTGCGATTGCCCAGCGGCGGCGGGATTCAAACAGCAGCAGTCAGTAAGCGGACTGAGTCATGCAAAAAGCAGCGTAAAAGTAGCTGAGTTTACACGGCACGGCACGGCGCCGCAAGCTCACACACCGAAAGAGCTGAGCGGCACAGGTACGCTCACACGCGGCGGCGGACACCCGACTGATCGGTCCGGTGTTCATCGGCTTCAGGTGGTTCCAAACGCGGTGGCGCTGAGGATTCAGCGCCGACTCGAAACTTCCAACCCGGTGACAAACAAGAAAATCCGCCAGTGCGAAAATCCCCGGGAAGTGATAAGGCATGCGCCACGTAAATGCCCGACGAGCCATTCCGTTTTGGCCACGAAGCGCTCAAAACCTAATTTGACGCGACGTTTTTGAGTCGACCGGGAAAAAGAACGATATGCGCCCCTACATCGAGCTGCTGCGACCGCATCAATTTATCAAGAACCTGTTTGTGTTCCTGCCGGTGTTTTTTGCGCGTGAAGCGAGCAATCCGGAAAAACTTGTCGACACCTTGTTGGCATTCGCGGTGTTCTGCTGCGCAGCCGGAGCCGTATACGTGTTTAACGATTGGCGCGACCGCGAAGACGACAGATTACACCCTGAAAAGAAGTTTCGCCCCCTGGCCTCGGGTGCTGTCGAAAGCGGGCCGGCGTTCATCCTGATGGCGGCAATGGCGTGCATCGCAGCGGCGCTTGCCATTGTTGCGACGCCGGACCTCCTGCCGGTTGTCGGTGTGTACCTGGCGTTTAACCTGGCCTATTCATTGGGAGTTAAACAGATTGCCATTGTCGATGTCATGATCGTGGCGCTTGGTTTTGTCCTGCGCCTGGTCGGCGGCGCACTGGCGGCGGATGTCAGTCTGTCCAAATGGATTATCATAGTCACTTTCCTCGGTGCGCTGTTTGTCGCGCTGGCCAAACGCCGCGACGACCAGGTCATCTACAGTCGAACCGGTGCAAAGATGCGCAAGAGCGTCGACGGCTATAATGTTGAATTCCTCAACATTTCCATGGTAATCATGGCGGCGGTGTTAATTGTGGCCTATCTGATGTATACCGTCTCCGACAGAGCCGTGCAGGTCAGCGGGAGTGAGAACACATACTTTACGGCCTTTTTTGTGCTGCTCGGCATCATGCGCTATCTGCAGTTAACACTGGTTAAACAGGAAAGCGGCGCCCCCAGTAAAATTGTGTTGCGCGACCGCTTTTTGCAGTTGACGGTCCTCGGCTGGTTGTTGACATTCACGTGGATTTTATATGTCGACTGACCAGGCCGGCAAAACCACAGCGCTGTCGGGTTGGGGCCGATTTCCCGTTGTTGAAGCGCGGGAGTCGACCTTCGCAGACGAAAGTGAACTGCGGACGATTCTGCAGGAAATGAACGGCGGCATTGCGCGCGGACTGGGCCGGGCCTATGGCGATTCCGCACTGGCGGGACATGTCGTGTCGACGCGGCTTTACCGACGCATGTTAAGTTTTGACGGAACCTCAGGACTGTTGCACGCCCAGAGCGGCGTGAGCATTGCGGACCTGCTGAAGGTGTTCGTGCCGCGCGGATGGTTCCCACCCGTTGTTCCGGGGACAAAGTACGTGACGCTGGGAGGCGCGGCGGCGGCCGATATTCACGGGAAGAATCACCATGCCGACTCGTCGTTCGGCGCGCATATCCGCGGCCTGCGTTTAATGGACGGCCAGGGGAACATTATTGATTGTTCCGCGAATGACCGCGAAGACGTGTTTAACAGCGCTGTCGGCGGCATGGGACTGGCGGGAGTCATCCTCGACATGACCCTGCAGATGCAGAAAGTCGAGAGCGCCTGGATCACACAACACATTGAATTGTTGCCAGACCTGGACGCGGTTATCAAGGCATTTGAACGCAATGCACAGACCAGGTACTCGGTTGCATGGATCGATTGCCTTGCGCGCGGCAACAAAACCGGCAGGTCGGTATTAATCACCGGCGAGCACGCACAGCCGGATGAATTGCCCCGGGCTGCACAGGCGAGGCCGCTGGCGAGTCCGCCGACGCGGCGCCTGGCTTTTCCATTTACGATGCCGGCATTTATGTTAAACAGAATATCGGCGACCTTGTTTAACAGTCTGTACTTTCGCCTCAACAGCATGAAACGCGGCCGATCGGTTGTACCGTACGAGCCCTTCTTTTTTCCCCTGGACGGCATACACAACTGGAACCGCGCCTACGGCCCGCAGGGTTTTCTGCAGTATCAGTTTGTTTTACCGCGCGGCGAGGAAGACGCGCTGCGTTTGATTATTGAACGAATCAGCACGTCGGATTCAGCGCCTTTTTTAACGGTGTTAAAACTGTTCGGACCAGGACGCAAAACGCCGCTGTCTTTCCCCCTGGAAGGATTCACGCTGGCGCTCGATTTTCCGCGGCAGCCGGCGCTGTTTGGACTGCTGGACGAACTGGACCAAATAACGGCGCAGCACGGCGGACGGGTGTATCTTTGCAAGGATGCCCGACTGTCGGCACACAATTTCCGGCACATGTACCCGGAGCACGCCGCATTTGCCGCAAGGCGCCGTGTGCTGGATCCGAACGGAACATTTAACTCACTTCAGTCGCAACGCCTGGGACTCTGATGGCACATGTTCTCATTCTTGGAGGTCGATCCGACATTGGCCTGGCTTTTGCTCATATCTGCGCCCACAACGGGCACGAGGTCTGCCTGGCCGCCCGCAGACCGGAACGCCTGGCGGACGACGTCAGGGATATCGCGACGCGCTATCAGGTGCATGCGGAAACTCGCGAGTTCGATGCCGAGGATTCGGGCGGGCATGCCGACTGGTTCAATCAACTGGATCAGACTCCCGACATAGTCCTGTATGCCGCCGGTTATCTGGGCGATGTTGAACAGGCCACAAAAGACAATGCCGAGCTGGAACGCATCATGCAGGTGAATGCACGCGGTGCTATGACAATCCTGGAGGCCGCGGTCAGGGCTATGGAACATCGCGGAAGCGGCACAATTATCGGCATCTCCTCGGTTGCCGGAGAGCGCGGTCGCAAATCCAATTACCACTACGGCGCCGCCAAGGCGGCATTGACGACATTTCTTTCCGGGTTGCGCAATCGCCTGTCCGGAACGGGCATTCACGTGATAACGGTAAAGCCGGGTTTTGTCGCGACGCGCATGTTGCAAGGGATGCAGACGCCGGCCGCGCTGACCGCGACACCCGAGCGATGCGCGGCGGATATGTACCGCGCCGTGCAGAGGGGTCGGGACGTCGTTTATTCAACCTGGCACTGGAGGTACGTGATGGCCGTGATCAGAAACATCCCGGAGCGACTGTTCAAAAAGATGTCGATCTGAGCCGGGCCGACCACGCCGGTAAACGCCTTGCCGCGACTTTTCTTCGCTGGGCGAGGCACTTTGATTTTGCCGACGGCAATGGCTCACACTCCGAACCGGGGGGGGCATCCATGTCCGTGCCGTAGTTGTAACACGGGATTTGACGGGGAGAGCAAAGCCAGGCAACAATTACCAAACCGTAACAATTGGAAGCATATATTCGCGCACATCCGGATCGCGGCTCGGGCCACAGACAAATCGAGTTTGCTTGCCATTGCCTGAAAGACCAAATTGGCGCCATTCGGGTATCGGTATACTCTCACTTCAGCTGATCCGGTGCGGGATTGTTTTTGCCGCCCGACGGTGCGCAAAGACCGATTTTTCCATGTGGTTTTGCCGGTCCCGACAAGGCCGTAAGCGTTCAGTTCCGGTTCGAGTGGATGCAAACAGAAACTCGCGCCTCATTCATATAGACCGATCGGGCGTGCGAGGCGACTGTTCCGTTGTGTTTCGCTGTTCCACTCTGCATATAACAACCTTCTATCCGGGATGTTGCCGGCTGGAATGGAAACCCCGCGTGCGCCGTCCGGCCGCCAGGATTCACGATTATGACGCGTGCCGAAGAAAAGGGAAATCGACCGAACCCAAACCCGCCGTTTGGTGAGCCGAGTGTGCTGATACCGGCCGCAGTGATGTTTGTGCTGGGCGCCGCCCTGATTCTTGCCTGGGATTACTTCGCGCCGGGCACGGCCGCCGAGGCGTCCACGGGGCCGCTCGCGTGGATACTTCTTGTGAGCTGCACCGCCTCCACGGTCGTGGCGCTGTACCTGTATTGCCGCCGCACCAGACTCATCCAGGAAAAGGCCCAGATCGGACGCCGGCGCAGCCAGGCGTTCCTGAATGCCATCCCCGACCTGATAATCCTCGTCGACCGGCACAATATCTGCACCGATTTCCGCGCCGCGCCCAACGCGCCGCCGGTTTTCACCAATGAGACAATACTCGGTCGGTCTATCATTGACTTTCTGCCGCCGCAGTCGGCGCAGGAATTGACTGAAACGATTGCCGCGACGCGCAACACCGAAGAAAATCACACCATCGAGCTCGACATCCACGCCCGCAAGGGACGCACGCGCCAGGTGGAAGCGCGCATCGTGCCTTACAACAAAAGTGAAGTGCTGCTGATCATTCGCGAAATCAGCGACAGCCATTTTATGCGGCGCATTCTGCGCGAACTGGCTGAAAACATTTCGACCAAAACCGGTGATGATTTCTTCACTTCTATGGTGCGCTTCCTGGCGCGCACGCTGCACGCCGACTACGTGCTGGTAGGAATGATGAGCGACGACGCCCCTTACAAGGTGAGCGTGCTGGCAGGCACACACGGCGACACACTCATCAGCAAACAGTTCAATTTTCATCTGGAAAAATTGCCGACGTCGCGCACACTGGTAGGCCGTCGCAATCTGATCGTGCCGAAGGGACTGCGCGAACATTTCAGCGACGACGCCTCGTTGAGCGATGAGGAAACCGGCACGATCGTGAATTTGCCGCTGCTCGACTCGCTCGGCAGGCGCTGCGGCATTCTGATGGTCATCAATGGCGACATCAACAGCTACGGTCAATTCTCCGAATCGATCGTCCAAATCTGCGCGGACCACGCGGCGGGCGAGCTCGAATACGAAACGACGATGCGGGCGCTGTCGGATGCGGTTGATCAGGCCGAGCAGCTGAATCAGATGAAGTCGAACATGCTGGCCAACCTGAATCACGAGTTCCGCACGCCGATGAACGGGATTCTGGGTTTTGCCAAGATTTTACACCGTCACATCGAGGATCCGGAGCAGCGCCAGTATGCGCACTTCATCTTCCAGAGCGCGGAACGGCTGATGAACACGCTGCGCGACGTCATCGCCCTGGCCAAGCTCGAATCCAATGAAATTTCAATCCAGTGGATGCCCGTTTCACTGGCCGGTGAAGTAGAAGACGTGGTGTTCTCCTATCGCTCACAGATCGAAGAGCGCGGTTTGACGCTGCGCCTCGACCTGCCGGAGGAACTGATCAGTTGCCGGCTTGACGCTTCGCTGCTGGGCCAGATACTGAAAAACCTGCTGGACAATGCGCTCAAATTCACGCAGCAGGGCGGAATCCGGATCCAATGCCGCGCGGAGGAAGTAGACGGCGAGAACTGCGGCGTCATCCGCGTGACGGACACCGGCATTGGCATGTCGCCCGAGTTCCAGCTGCGCGCCTTTGAGGCCTTCACACAGGAGAGCGCCGGCATCAACCGCCAATTTGAAGGCTCGGGCATCGGCCTGACGATCGTGCAGCGTTTTGTGAGAATCATGAACGGCAAAATATTCGTCGAAAGCCGCAAAGGTCTCGGCAGCACATTTACCGTGGCTTTCCCGCTGCTGGACTCGGAGGCGGCGCAGAAGGAACTGGACGCCATATCGCCGGATCTGGAACCGGAACTCACCGGCGGCAACGGGATCGTCCCGCCGAAGTTGAACATTCTGGTGGCGGAAGACGATGAGAGCAACCAGCGTCTGATCAGCATGTATCTGCGCAATCTCGCAAATATAGATCAGGCACTGACGGCGGAACAGGCCATGGCGCAGTGCTCCGTTAAAAAGTACGACCTGATTCTGTTTGACGTCAACCTGGGCCACGGCATCCTCGACGGCATTGAAGCTTATCGCAAGATCCGCACACGGACGGAAAACGACGCAAACGTGCCGATAGTAGCCATGACGGCCTACACGCTCAAGTACACGCGCGACACCTTCCTGGAAGAGGGATTCAACGACTACATCTCAAAACCGTTCAACGACGTGGACATTCAGGCGCTGGTGATCAAATACGCGCGCGAGCTACAGACCGCGCAGAAGCGCAAACAGGAAAAGACTCAGTAAAACAGGGGGATAACCATTGTGCCCCAGACGGCTATCAGGGCCGCACCGACGACGTTCATGAAGGTCCCGGCAACCAGCATGCGCCAGAGTGAGACACCCCGCATTCCTCCAAACGCCAGTCCATTTACGCCCGTAGCCAGAGGACTCATGTACGCCGATGTGGAAGACAGCGTCGCGACGATCAGCAACGGCACAACGTCCATTCCAAGCTGTTGCGCCAGCGGCACGCAGACGGTAAAAGCTGTAATCTGAACAACGGTATTGCTTAACAGCTCGGTGGCAAACGAGATAATCAAGGCAAAGACAAAAAAGACCAACAGCGGCGACGTTCCCTCAGGAATCCAGGCCGAACCCGCCGCAGCCAGATCGCGAAAAAAATCGCCGGCCATGAACAGCAAAGCCCCGATGCCGATCACGACGGCCAGCAGCACAAAGCCACGCCAGGGCAGATCGCTGTAACAGTCGCGCAAGGTCAGAAGTCGACGCGGCAACCCGTCGCCGCCATCAAAACGACGAACAAAAAGCAGGTAAAAAACGAAGAGCGCCAGGAGTGAAGTTATGACGATGTTGAGCACGCCGGTATCGGGAAAACGCAGCAACAAAAACGACATCAGCAGGGAGCCGGTGAAAATGCCCGCGCCGATGCGCACCGTCAACCGGTGAAACAGCTTCGATCCCGTGTCGCGGCTCACGTGAGTTTCGATGATGCCGACGTCGCTCAGCCAGATCCGCTGAACAACCGACAACACGACCCAGGCGCCCAGCAGGCAGACCAGCACCAGCGGCACGCCCCAGCCCAGCCAGACCGCAAAACTGACGACGCTCTCCCAGGGCTGATGGTCGATGCCCAGATAACCGACCAAAAGTGCGTTGGCCGGCGTCGATGTGACCGAGCCCATGCCCCCGATGTTCGCGCCGTAGATCACCGGCAACGTCAGCAGCGTGGACGCGCCGACTTTGGACGCGCCGGACGCACGGACGATGTCCTCGCGCAGCAGGTTGATTACCGGCAGCATCGTGAGCACGGTTATGACGTTGGGAATAAAGAAGGAGAGAAAGGCCGAGGCGACGAGCAGCAGAAGCAACAATCGCGGGAACGACAGTTTGCGCGCCGCCGTCAGACGCGCCACAATCGCCTGCGGCAGGTTGACCTTGATAATGAGACGCGAAAGGAGAAAACCACAAACAAAAAACAAGCCGAGCTGGATTTTGTCCATGTGTCAGGCCGCGAGGTGATCAACGGTTGATATGGCAAACAGCTGCGTCATGGGCGCTCTAAAACGAAAAACGCCGAATCGGTTGTGATTTCGGCGCATGAAGCTATGTTTCCGTGGAAGCCGGCTAAACAGGAAATGTGTGATCCCGGTAGGACTCGAACCTACGGCCAACTGATTAAAAGTCAGTTGCTCTACCAACTGAGCTACGGGATCGGCTCCAACAGAGAATAGCAAAATTAGCGCTTTGTTAAACTAAAAGCAACCAAAAACTCACTTTTCGGGCATCAAAGCATTCATTTCGTATGGAACGCCGAGAACTTCGCGTACGACCGAGGCGATGCCCGCGGCATCCAGACGCGTCTCCCGCCACAGCTCGGCCTGCGTGCCGTGATCGATGTACATATCCTCAAGCCCGTGGACTTTCACCTCCACCCCTCTGACATTGCTCTCCGCGATGTACTCCAGCACCGCACTGCCGAATCCGCCCTGTTTCTGGTGATCTTCGACCGTGACGATCTTGTCGTACTTGCGGCAGATTTCGTCGATCATGTCCGTGTCGAGCGGCTTGACAAAGCGCGCATTGACGACGCCGGTACTGATGCCTTCGGCTTCCAGCGCGGCGGCGGCTTCCAGCGCCGGGTACACGCGATTGCCGATCGCCAGGATCGCGACCTCGCCGCCTTCGCGCAGAACTTCGGACTTGCCGATCGGAATGGCTTTGTACTCGCCCATTTCTACGCCGATGCCCGTGCCGCGCGGATAGCGGATCGAGATCGGACCATCTTTGTACACGCACGTTGCGGTGTACAGCATGTCGCGCAGCTCGGCTTCGTCTTTCGGCGCCATCACAACCATGCCCTGAATGATGCGCAGGTAGGCAAAGTCCAGCACGCCGTGGTGCGTCGGGCCGTCCGCGCCGACAAGGCCGGAACGGTCGAGACAGAACACGACGTGCAGGCGTTGCAGCGCGCAGTCGTGCACCACATTGTCGAAGGCGCGTTGCAGGAAGGACGAGTAAATCGCACAGACCGGCGTCATGCCTTCGGCCGCCATTCCGGCCGCAAACGTCACGGCGTGCCCTTCGGCGATGCCGACGTCGATCACGCGTTCGGGCATGACTTTCTGCAGTTCGATCAGTCCAGTTCCGCTGGGCATCGCCGCGGTAATAGCGACGACGCGATCGTTGCGCCGGCACAGGTCGATCATCGACTCGCCGAACACTCTTTCGTATTTGGGCGGTTTGGCCACGGGGTTCGGCGCGGCCAGCGCCTTGCCGGTAATTTTGTCGACGGGCTGGCCGATTGCGTGTAAAAACTGGACGTGTTTTTCGGCCGGTTTGTAGCCCTTGCCTTTTTGCGTCGTCACGTGCAGCAGCACGGGACCGTTGATATTTTTCTTGACGAATTCGAGCGTCTCGACCAGCTGTTTGACGTTGTGGCCGTTGACGGGCCCGAAATAGTCAAACCCGAGCGCTTCAAACAGCATTCCGGGCGTCAGCACGGCTTTCATGCCGTCTTCGATGCGGCCCAGCAGACGGCGGATGCGGTCGCCCACTTCGCCCGTGCGGCCGGCGAGTTCCCAGACATTGCGGCGCACGCGCTGCACGGTGTTGCTGGTGGCCAGGCCGGTAAAGTAGTTGGAAATCGACCAGACATTCGGGTCGATCGACATGTTGTTGTCGTTCAGAATCACAATCATGCGGCGGTTCTGGATGCCGCAGTTGTTCATTGCTTCGTAGGCCAGGCCGCCGGTCATGGCTCCGTCGCCGATCACCGCGGCAACGTGGAAATCTTCGCCGCGATAGTCGCGCGCCACGGCCAGCCCCAGCGCGGCCGAAATACTGGTGGAAGCGTGCCCCGCGCCAAAGACATCGTATTCGCTTTCATCGCGTTTCAGGAATCCCGATAGCCCGCCTTTCTTGCGGATACTGGCCAGTCTGTCGCGCCGGCCGGTCAGAATTTTGTGCGGATAGCCCTGGTGTCCGGTGTCGATGACAATTTTGTCTTTGGGCGTATTAAAAACGTAATGCAGGGCCGTGGTAATTTCCACGGCTCCCAGCCCGCCGCCAAAGTGCCCGCCGACCTGTGTGATGGTGTCGACGATAAATTCGCGCACTTCGGCGCAGACCTGCGGCAGATCGGAGGCGTCAAGGGCGCGCAGATCCGCGGGGGAATTGATCGAGGGTAAAAACTTGTATGCGGGGGAACTCAAAACATTGTCATCCATTCAAATCACCCGAACCGGTAATGTCCACTTTGCGTGTTTTCTCTTGTTTGTCTCGCAGAGCGGAGCTGCAATGCTGTTTGACGGAATACACGCCGCCGAAGCTAAAGTTCGGCTCTGTCAGGCAGGAGTTGCTTTGCTTTTGGGGACTGCCCGAACGTCCGTTGATGTTGGATGCCGGCGCTGTGTTGGCACAGGTTCCGGCAACACTTCATGATTGTATGAATGCCAGTTGTGCGCTATACACGCGGGGCCGCTCCAAATATTACAGGCCCGCGCCGTGGCGCGCGGCTATGTCGCCCTTGCCGCTCCCGGATGTGAATAGAAAAGGCGCGCGGAATTCGAAATCCGCGCGCCTTTGTTTCGAAATTTCACACTCGGGGCCGCGGCCGATTATTTCGGCGTTTCGACGATCACCTGAACCGTGCGGCAGAGATTGCGGCCAATCGGCGAGTCGTTGTCGAACAGCAGCAGGTCTTCACCCACGCCCGAGGCTTCGACGCCGCCCGACTTCGTGGCTTTGTCGATGGCGACCTTGACCGTCTCGGCGCGGCGCTTCGACAGGTCTTTGTTGTACTTCTCCGGCCCGATGCGATCGGCGTAACCGTAGACGCGCACCTGCGAGTTGTGCCGGATGGACGGCACGATGGAGCGCGTCAGGATGTCGCGGTTCGATTCGGTCATGTCGGCGCTGTCGAAGTCAAACAGGATCAGACTGAATTTCTCGATCGTGCGGTCCGGCAGCTGTTCCGTCGCCTTGCGGCTGCTGGACAGGTAGTCCACCTGAATCTGACCGTTGACTTCATTGATGGCTCCGCTGGCGTCGGCGACGCTCAGGTTCCATTCGATCGGCAGTTTGGAAGCCGAAAGTTCGTTCGGGCGGATGATCCAGCGGCGCGGTTTGGGAGCGCCGTTGTAGGTGAACTCGCGCAGGATTTTACCGGCCTGCGACACCGTCAGCGTCCACTGCGTCAACTCGGCTTTGGACGTAGCCGACGGACGGAATTCAATCAGGTGCGGCGTGGCAATGCGCTGATTGTCCTGCTGCACCGTAAGCGGCGCCAGCACTTCGTTCATCGTGCTCGAGAACTCGATGCGGCGGTTTTCGGCGATGCCGTCGCCGTCTTTGACGTTGGACGGTTTGGCAGGCAGGCCCCGGCCCTCCGCCGTGATGCGATTCGCATCGATGCCGAAGTTGTCGACCAGATATTTTTTGGCCCATTCCGCGCGCGCTTTGGCGACCTGCGCCGACTCTTTGCCGTCCGTCGTTCCCGTAATGGTCAGCCGCGCATTCGGGTATTCGATCATGCGCGCGCCGATGACGTTGAGCGCATTGCGGTTGATTTCCATTGCGTCCTGCGGCAGGCCGGCAATTGAAAATTCACCGGCGTCGGAACGCGCTTCGGACACCTGCATCGCGGCCGAGGGTTTGCTCTGGCCTTCGTCAAAAAAGATGTAGGGCAGCAGCGGGTACATTTCCGAATACTGCAGGTCTTCCACGCGCACCATGTCGAGCGGCTGCGAAGCGCCGGTTTCGTCGTAGTAGACAATCCCGTCCATGCCTGCGCGCAGACCGGAATCGCCGTCCGGTTCAGGCGTTTCGGCTTCGTCGGAAGACAGGTCAAATTTGAGGGCGATGCCCAGGCGCGCCTGCGGCACGTTCCAGGAATCGAACAGATCGTTGGAAGAAACGTCCGAGAGCGGGAAACGAATCTGCGCTTCGGGCGAGAGGTACATTGTCTCGGTCAGCGGAATGTTGTAGCCGATGCCGGCCGTCAGCGCCAGGCGCAGCGCGGCGTCGGGGATGTCCACGTCCGTGCCGTAGCTGCGTTCCGTGCTGCCGTCGACGAACTGACCGTCGCCCTGGGCGGTTTCCGTCAGCGTATAGGAGTTGCTCAGCGGCACGCCGATGTTCAGCCCGCCGAGCGCGTAGAGATTCTCAACGCCGAAAATGTCGTAGAAGTTGGCCAGCGGCGTGATGTCCAGATACAGCAGCGAAGACTCCATCGTCAGATCGGTCAGCGTGCCGTCCGTCAGCGTGTCTGCGCCCAGCAGATCGCCGCCGGCCTGGCCGAAGCCGAGGCGTCCGCCAAAGCCGAAGGTCTCGTTCATGCGGTATTCAAGCAGCAAACCGCCGTTCAGTCCAAGGCCCAGGTCGCTGTCGTCCAGCGGGTTAATACTGGGCAGCCCGGGAAATTCTGTCAATGACGTCGGAAGCGGCGTTGAAAAGTCCGATGAGTGAAAGTTGAGGTCCAGCCCGAGATAAGGGCCGAACAACCATGTGGGATACGTTTTGGAATCCTGTGCGTTCAGACTACCCGTCGACAGTACAAGAACTGCCAGCAGGACGGCAAAGCCGATACGACGAATCATATCACTCCCTGAAGATTTGGGGTTCATTTCCGTTGGCTGCTTTGTGGTCATTCATTACGGCCGCGGTCGCGTACTACAGGAGGTACATCCTGTGCGCCGCCGGGAGGAATTCTACACGCCTGGCCGTTCGCACCGGAATGTTCATTGCGGTGCAAAACTACAAAGCACCTTGCAAAAATACACAAGCTCCGCGAATGTACGCGGCCTGAATGGAGGGCGCCGTGGTTGAATAGACCAGTTCGCTCAACTTTTTTTCCGTGGAATCGACGCCTTCGCGCCGACTTTCCTCTTTGGGCGCGGTGCAAAGCAAAAAGTCGGCTTCCTTGCCGGCTTCGAGCGAGCCGATCGTCCCGTCGAGTCCCAGCGCGCGTGCGCCGTCCAGCGTCGCAAGTCGCAGCGCTTCCAGCGCCGTCGGCGCGGGACGTTCGCTTTCTGGATGCATGAAATTCCAGGTTTTGGCGCTTTCGATCGCCTCGCGCATTTCGTTGAACATCGACAGCGTCCAGCCGCCGGCGACATCCGAGCCGAGGCCGATGCGCAGTCCGCGTTCCTGATACTTCCGCAAAGCCATCACGCCGCTTTGCAGAAAACGGTTGGAACAGGGGCAGTGCGCCAGCGCCGTATCGCTGTCCGCCAGGACGTCGAGATCGGCATCGGGCACGTAAATGGCGTGGGCCATGATCGTGCGTTCGCCGAGCAGCCCGGCGCGGGCGTAGATGTCGGTATAACCGGACGCGTAAGAGTGCCGGCTGTGTACAAAGTCCAGTTCGGCCCTGTTTTCAGCCAGATGCGATTGCACGGGGAGATTGTTGACGCGCGCAAAATCGCCGCAGTCGCGCAGCAGCCGGCGACTGCAACTGCCGGCGTAGCGCGGCGTGACGCAATACTGGAGGCGGCCGTTGTCCACCTTGTGCCACTGCCGGGCCAACGCTTCCATATCGGCCATATTTTGTTTGTCACTGTGCGTGAGGTCCGGAGGCGCGCACATGTCGATCATCGACTTGCCGATCAGCGCGCGGATGCCGGACTTAAACGCTTCGTCAAAACAGATCGACGTCGCCTCCGCATGGACGGTTGAAAAAACCGCCATGGTCGTAGTGCCCTGTTTAAGTGCGGCGGCAAAGAAGTCACGTGCCACGCGCCGCGCCAGATCGGCGTCGCTGAAACGCGCTTCAAAAGGAAACACCACGTTCTCCAGCCAGTTTAACAGTTCGCCCGACCACTGCGCCCGCAGGGGAAACTGCGGCGCGTGCACATGCGTGTCGATCATGCCCGGCAGAATAAGCGCATCGGGATTGCGGTATTCAACAATCTCGTCGCCCGTGGGACAGCCCGGGTAGGGGCCGGCGTATTCGATGCGTCCCGCGGCGTTGACGAGCAGAGCGCCGTCGCTTTCGTCCAGCGTGCCGCCGCCCGCGAGCGGGCTGATAATACGACCGCGATAGAGTTGCAAGTTCCGCGCCATTCAGTCTTCCTCCGCAAAGACGGTGTTCAGCGCCAGCCGCACGTCGTCGTAGCCGAAGCCGCGCCGCAGCAGCCAGGCGTGCAGCGAACTGCGCTGTTTCCGCGGTTCTTTGTGTTTAAGCTGCGGCAGTCTGCGGCGCGCGGCGGCAATGGCGCGCTCGCTTTCGTCGCCGGCCGTGTTTAAGTCGCGCAGCACATCGTCGCACAGGTCCGCCTGAACGCCGCGCTGCTGCAGATCGTGTTTAATGCGGCGCAGGCCTTTTTTGCCGAGGCGCAATTGTTCTTCGGCGTACATGCGCGCATAGCGGCGATCATCGAGATAGTCGAATTCATACAAAAAGGCTATGCCGTCTTCGACGAGTTTATCGTTGTAGCCATGCTCGCGCAGGCGCTTGCGCGCCTGCTCTTCGGTGCGCGGTTTAAATGCCACGTAGGCCAGCGCGTGGCGGCGCATCTGCAGGCGCGCCTCCGCGGCTTCAACTTCTTCCAGCAGCGGCGCGGTCAGCGGCGTGCCGCGGCCCAGGCCGAACTCGTGCACGATGTCGGGGTTGCACTCGGTTAACAGTTCGCCGCCGACGAAGATGCGGCAGCGTTTGTTGCGCCGGCCGACGAGGCGCACCGCCGAGATTGTGCCGATGATTTCCGCTCCGTCGGGCACGCGCGCCTGCTCACCACGGCTGATGAGTTCCTGCAAGCGCTCGGCGAGTTTTTGAATGTCGGACATGCGTTCGGCAGGTTGGTCTAAAACGCGCCGGCGGGCGGCGGCGGGCGCGTGTTGTGTTAAACAGTTTCAGGCTGCGCGATTAAACAAAACAGTCCGCAACGCGGCACGTGAGCCGTTGCGGACTGTTGTAGTTTTACCGGGCTCCGCACAAGGGAGCGGCGAACCTCAGGAGCGTTTTTTGCGCGACGTGCCGTTGGACGCTTCAACGCCGACTTCTTCGTCACCGGAGTCCGCTTTGCCGGCGGCGTCGGTGTCGGCTTCGTCGGAGGGAATGATTCCGAGGGCCGTTTTGACCTGCTTCTCAAGTTTTTTGAGCAGTTCCTCGTCTTCGCGCAGTTTAAGACGCAGACCGTCGCGGCCCTGTGTGCGTTCGCCTTCGAAGCTGAACCAGGAGCCGCTGCGGTTGATAATTTTATTGGCCAGCCCCAGGTCGATCATATCGCCGATGCGCGAGATGCCTTCGTTGTACAGAATATCGAATTCCACTTCGCGGAAGGGCGGCGCGACTTTGTTTTTGATGATCTTGGCGCGCACGCGGTTGCCGACAATCGCGGCGGCGTCTTTGATCACTTCCTTGCGGCGCACGTCGATGCGGACGGAGGCGTAGAATTTAAGCGCATTGCCGCCTGTGGTCGTTTCGGGGTTGCCGTAGACCACGCCAATTTTGTTGCGCAGCTGGTTCGTGAAGATGACGGTCGTGTGGGACTTGCCGATGGCGGCGTTCAGCTTGCGCATGGCCTGGGACATGAGGCGCGCCTGCGAACCCATCTGCGCATCGCCCATTTCTCCCTCAATTTCAACGCGCGGTGTGAGCGCGGCGACGGAGTCGACCACGACGACGTCGATGGCGTTGCTGCGCACGAGCGTCTCAACGATTTCAAGCGCCTGCTCGCCGAATTCGGGCTGAGAGAGCAGCAAGGTGTTAAGGTCGACGCCGAGGCGTTGCGCGTACTTAACATCCAGAGCGTGTTCGGTGTCGACAAAAGCGGCGTAACCGCCGTTTTTCTGCGCTTCGGCGATAACGTGCAGACAGACGGTTGTTTTACCGGAAGATTCCGGCCCGTAGATTTCAACGATGCGGCCGCGCGGTACGCCGCCGACGCCGATTGCATTGTCGAGCGAGATACAGCCGGTAGAGATGGCATCGACAGGCACCACAACGCTGTCGTTCAGGCGCATAATCGAGCCTTTGCCGTAGGCCGTTTCAATTTGTTCCATTGCCGCGGACAGTGCCCGCAATTTGGGATCGCTGGTGGAAGACTTGTCGCTTTTAAGAGATTTTGCGGCCATAGATGTCAACGTGTTCGTTATCGGGTTGCCTGAGCTGCGTTTTGCTTTGAAACTAGTACGATCACGTTTCATTAGCAATTGTATTTTCCTGAATGGGCGCTATTGCCGGACA
The DNA here is from genome assembly GCA_030430495.1 of bacterium. GTDB lineage: Bacteria > Bacteroidota > Ignavibacteria > Kapaibacteriales > UBA7675 > JAUIKM01. Next base: position 75,333 of record JAUIKM010000015.1, read on the forward strand.
AGCGGGCCAATATTTGCGGTTCCGCGTTCGTGTAGCAGAAAATACCCTGAAACCAACTCTCGATAGTCGACATGCCGCATTCCGGGCTTCCACATTCAAACGATGAAACACCGGCGTCAAAAACGCTGGCGCTGAGCGTTGCGCTGGACGCCGGCGGCAGTCCGGTTCTGTCGGAACAGGTCCGCAAAACCCTGCGCGCCTATGCGCATGCGGATATTCGCTTTGTGCTGCGAGATGAAGCGCGACGTTCGGAGTCTATCGGTGGTGAAGAAATTCAGCTGATCGCCGATACTCAAAAACTGGACGTCGAAGTCGTCGTCTACAGCCTCGGCGGCGAGGGCCTGGCGCTGGGCGACATGGACCTGGCGAACAAATTGACGCAACTGCTGTAATACGCGCTGCTGAACTCTGCGGGACTAACAAGAAAGTCAAGCGGGCATCGGATCGGGCCGGGGAGATGCAGAAAAACGTGAGGGGTGCAATTTTTGTCGAAACTGATCTGCTGGCAGCGTTTTTACTGTGCGGCGATCCCCCGTCGGAGCTGCGGCGGATGTTGACAAAGCGGCCCTGTTTTACGGGATTTGTGCAGGCGGCGGAGCTGCTGGCCTGTGCGTCGGGCAAGGAACAGAAAGCAATTATCGATCGGGTTTTGTGCGGCGTCAAAATACTGGGAATGCACGCACGTTATGCCGAGGCCGTCGCGTCGATACTGCGGGAAGAAACAGAGCCGCAGCGCCTGTCCTTCCGCGACGCCACGGTGCTGGCGATGGTCCGCGAAGCGCGGCTGCCGCTAGCCACGATCAAACACAGGGCAAAATTTGAGCCCCTGTGCGCGATTGCGACAATAGATGAAATATAGGTCCGTCCGAACAGTGTCATCCTTCGTCAGGCGGTGAAGGAATCACGGACCACACATCGATTTCAGTAATTCCAGTGTTCCAGAGACACATTCACTAATTGAACAGGTTGCCGATGCGCATTACCAAACAATATACGAATCGTGAAAGCCAGTCGCTCGACAAGTACCTGCAAGAGATAGGGCGCGTTGAACTCCTTACCCCCCAGGAAGAAATTGAACTGGCGAAAAACATTAAGAAAGGCGGTCCGCAGGGCGAAATGGCTCTGGAGCGACTGACCAAGGCGAATCTGCGTTTTGTGGTGTCGGTTGCAAAACAATATCAGAATCAGGGGCTCTCTCTCGGGGACCTGATTAATGAAGGCAACCTGGGCCTGATCAAAGCGGCCAAACGCTTTGATGAAACACGCGGCTTCAAATTTATCTCCTACGCAGTCTGGTGGATCCGCCAATCGATTCTGCAGGCTCTGGCCGAGCAGTCCCGTATTGTGCGTCTGCCGCTGAATCGCGTCGGCGCGCTCAATAAAATCGGGAAAAAATTCAGCGAACTCGAACAGGCCTACGAACGTGAACCGACGTCGGCCGAGTTGGCGGAACAGCTCGATATGAGTATGAGCGAAGTAGCCGACACAATCAAGATCTCCGGTCGTCACCTGTCCGTCGACGCGCCTTTTTCCGAGGGCGAAGACAACCGACTGCTCGACGTTCTGCCGAACGAACAGCAGCCGCCGCCGGACAACGGCCTGATCAATGAATCGCTGCGCATCGAAGTACGCCGCGCGCTCTCGACGCTGTCGGAACGCGAAGCGGAAGTCATCCGCCTGTATTTTGGTCTGGACAACGAACACTCTCTGACGCTCGAGGAAATCGGCGAACGCTTTAATCTGACGCGCGAACGCGTGCGCCAGATCAAGGAAAAAGCGATCCGCCGTCTGCGGCATGCTTCGCGCTCCAAAGCGCTGCGCGCCTACCTCGGCTGATGTTGACGCTTCGCCCCGGTCCAAACGACAAGCAATAAAAACAAGCGCCTGCCGATTTCCCATCGGCGGGCGTTTCTGTATCCGCTCCGAAGCAATTCGGAAACACGGGATGGTCACCCGACGGGAATTCGGTATTTTGCGGGGCCTGTGATGCGCGGACGGCGGCCGTCCGCGCGCCTCTTTTTCAGAAAGGTACTACGTCATGAAGTCAGTCAGCGAAAACAGCGATATCAGCCTGTCGTTACCTGTCATTCAACCCGAAGTCAAGCCCGCGCCGAGCGAGGAGCCGCGCCTGGGACGCCGTCCCGATTGGCTCAAGGTACGCCCGCCGGGCGGCGCGGAGTTTGCGAAGCTGCGCAAGATGATGCGCTCCAAGACGCTGCACACGGTCTGCGAGGAGGCGCGCTGCCCGAATATCGCCGAGTGCTGGGGCGCCGGCACCGCCACCTTTATGATTCTTGGCGACACCTGCACGCGTTCCTGCGGCTTCTGCGCCGTCAAAACCGGACGCCCGCCGCTGCTGGACCAGGAAGAACCCGGCCGCGTGGCCGACGCCGTGGCGGACATGAACCTGAAACACATCGTCATCACCTCGGTCAACCGCGACGAGCTGAAAGACGGCGGTTCGGACATTTTTGCGCGCACGATTCTGGACACGCGCGCCAAGAGCCCGAACACGAGCATCGAAGTGCTTATCCCCGATTTCAAGGGCGACCTGCAGGCGCTGCAACTGATTATCGATGCGCGCCCGGAAATCCTGAACCACAACATGGAAACCGTGCCGCGCCTGTACCGCCGCGTGCGGCCGCAGGCTAAATACGACCGCTCCCTGTTGGTGCTGGACGAATGCAAAAAACAGGGCCTCAAGACCAAAACGGGTCTGATGCTCGGCCTGGGTGAAACGCGCGAAGAAGTCGTGGCGGTGATGGAAGACCTGCGCAAGATCGACTGCGACATCCTGACGCTGGGGCAGTACCTGCAACCCACGAAAAATCACCTGCCGGTGGACCGCTACGTGCACCCGGACGAGTTTGCCGAGTACAGGAAGATCGGCATGGAAATGGGCTTCGGCCACGTTGAGTCCGGCCCCCTGGTCCGCAGCTCCTATCACGCCGAGCGCCACGTCTGATGCGCGTCACGGTCCTCGGCTCCGGAACATCGTCGGGCGTGCCCGTAATCGGCTGCCCCTGCCCCACCTGCCTGTCGGACGACCCGCGCGACCAGCGTCTGCGGCCGTCGATCCTGCTGGAAGCGGAGGACACGGCGCTCGTATTTGACACGTCGACGGACTTCCGACAGCAGATGCTGCGCGCGGACGTGAAACACCTGGACGCGGTGATCTTTACGCACCACCACTGCGACCACGTGGCGGGCTTCGACGACATCCGCGCTTTTAATTTTATATCGGGCCGGGCACTTCCGATTTACACGCTGCCGGAGACGCTGGCGGCGCTGCAGCGCATGTTCAGCTATGTATTTACGCCGCCGGAGCAGATCGGCGGCGGCATCCCGCAGATCATCCCGACGGAGATCGACTCGGCGTCCTTTGCCGTCAACGGGCTGGAGATCACTCCCATCCCGATGAAACACGGCATCATGCGCGTCAACGGCTACCGCATCGGCGACTTTGCGTACTGCACGGACACGAATTACATCCCGCCGGAATCCTTTGAGCTGCTCGACGGCGTGAAGGTTCTTGTACTCGACGCTCTGCGCTACCGGCGTCACCCGACGCATTTCACTGTCGACGAGGCGATTGAGGCGGCTTGCCGCATCGGCGCCGAGCGGACGTACTTCACGCATATCGCGCACCAGATCAAACATGCCGACTTGAGTTCACAGCTGCCGGACGGCATCGAACTGGCCTGGGACGGGCTGGTGATCGAGCTGTGAGGCGAGACGTTCAGGCGCCGAGGGGTTGCTTTGATCGAGCTGCAGACGCCGTTTGGGCGGGCGGAAAGCGCGTTGGAGATTTTGATGCGAAATTGAGGACGCGATGGCGCGGCACGGCGGCGGGCATTGGAGGGCGAGCGTGTAAGGTGTTGATTTTGTTGGGGTTGCGGGGGCGGCGTGTCGATGGAATCGGAATCGGACGCACTTCAGGCTAGATCCGGGGCCCGCCCCGCCACCACCTCGGGAAGCTCCACCACGTTCCAACGCACTCCTCCCTCCCTGCTTCAGTGCAAGTTTTGCTGAGTGTTTTTCGCGCGGTTCAACGCGCCGCATGCTGCGCGCCGTACTCCGCAAGCATACAGACATTGCCGCGCATTAACCAGCGAAAAAAATTAACCGTCGCTCACACGTGCTTCAACGGTATGATTTCCCGCTCAAGCGGGCAAGCGCCGCAATCTGCGTTCGGATATTCTGCCGCCGAGCGCTAAATTCCCCCCGTCAACACATTAACTTCCGGAGACCTCCCATGTCTGTCGACCCAATCCCCGGCAACGTCCAACGCGTCATCCCCTACCTCATGGTGGACAGCATCGATGCCGAACTCCCCTTCGTCCAAGCCGTCTTCGGCGCGGACATCCTCGAAAAAATCCCCGGCCCGGACAACAAAATCATGCACGCCGAAATCAAAATCGGCGATTCCATGGTCATGTTCGGCTCAAAAGACGGCGAATCCGTCCCCAGCATGCTCTACGTCTACGTCCCCGACACGGACGCCGCCTACCGCAAGGCAATCGAACTCGGCGCGACAAGCTTGATGGAACCGGCCGATCAATTCTACGGCGACCGCAACGCGGGCGTGCAGGATAAACAGGGCATCAAATGGTGGATCGCCAGCCGCGTCGAAAACGTCAGCCCGGAAGAAATGGAAAAGCGCTCGCGCGAGTGGGCCGAAAAGAATCAGGGCCCGCACCCGCTTGTTTAAGTTGTAAAAATCGCAGCCGTCGGCACGTCATGTGCAGGACGCGTCGGCGGCTTCCAAGCAAAACCCCGCTTCGCCCCGGCTGCGCTCGTGGCTTGCTTTTTTATTTTGTTAACCACCGAAGTCACAACGTCAAACCACCGAGTCTGTTAACATCCTCAAAACCTCAAACCACAAGCCGGCCCGCGCGTGATCACCCGGTGACAAACAAAAGAATCAACGAGCCTGAGGACAAGCGCAGCGCAGGCCTCAAAGCGATCAGGTCCGCGCCCCGATTAAACAACCAGCCGCTCATCAAAACTGCGCGACTACTCCCAGCGGTCGCTGCGATGCACGGAATGCGCAAGTTTGCCCAACATGTTGTAGGATTTAATGCGCAGCAGAATCGCCCTGCCGCCGCTCAAATGCGTGTCAATCATATTCGACATGCCAACCTGTTTAATCCAGTGTTTCAGGAAAATCTGCCGCCGTTCCCGCTTGCGCGCCAGTTCAGTCGGAATCGCGTGAATCTCCTCCGGCCGATTGTCCGGATTCAGCCCGCGCGTCACAAGATAACGCTGGTCGGCGATCGGATTTAACAACTCCGCGATTGCGTCCGCCAGGATCGACCTGTCGTGAATCACCCCGCCGGTCACCGTTGCGGACCAGACGCCGTCATCATCCTGCTTAACGGCAACCGCCGTCGAGTCGGCATCGCACTCCAAAAGCCGCATCTCCGCCATCGCATTGCGAACCGCCAGGCACATGCGCAGCATGGTTCCGCCCGCCGGAACGTGTTTTAACATGCCGCCCAGGTGGTTAAACAACTTGACGCCCAGCATCGCCGCCGCGCCCAATCCAAGTCCAAGGAGAGTGAGGTGCAGCATGGCGCCGCTCGCACCGCCGATAGCCAGCTTTGCGCCCGCCGAGAGAAGCACCGAACCGAACGACACGCCGCCGATGCGAATACTGCTTTTAACATGTTGCACGTAGAATCCACGCAGCGACGGCGGCTCCGGAGGCGCCAGCGCCCGCTCCCTGTCAACCAGGCGAACCACCGGCACAACCGCAGCATTGGCGCGTTCGTCCGGATCGCGCTGCCACGCTTCCCGTATCGACTCCAGCTTTAACAGGCGCCGCGCCGAGAGGTCGTTAAGAACCTGCAGATCAAGCTCGCTGTTTAAGCTCGGCAGGTTAAGTCTGTCCAGGCCGCTGCCGATTCTGTCGCGATCGTTGTAAGCCCCGACAAATGTATCAAAGCGCTGCTCCAGGCGAGCGACGTCGCTCATCCCTTCCGGCGCAACACAATCCACGCAGACCAGATGCCAGATGGAAGCCAGCTTTCCGGGATCGAGTTTTGAGCGTCGAATTGCGCGCCCGCGCAGTTGATTCGTCGAGACAAAAGAACCGACCGAGGTGGCCAGGATTAAAGAGTTGATTTCCGGCGCGTCCCAACCCTCTCCCAGCAGCGCGCGCGTTCCGACCACCGTGTGCACCAGCCCCGCGCGCAGCAGATCCGACAACAGGCGTACAAACCGATTGCTGCCGCCGCGCATTTTAAACTGCACAAAACCAGGCCGCGCCGCCGACGACTGCGACTGAAACATGTCGTCCTTCAGCTGCCCACTTCGGCGCAGGTATTCCAGGCAATCAAGATGCACCACAATCAGACTGCCGGTTAACAATACTACGTCGCGTGCGTGATTATTGGCGTCCGATGCTAAACGCAGAAAGATCGGCCATGCGCCCAGTTCATCTTCCACTCCTTTGCGGATGTAATCCGTCAGAATGGCCAGCCGCAGTGCATCGCCGCGCGCGGCGCGCTCCAGCCGGTGTATCTCCAGACAGGCGTCAATTTTCGAGGAAGACAGGCCCAGTGCGCGTTCACTGCGTGGATTGCGACTTAAACACAACTGCCGCCGCACCAGCAAGTTCTTTGAACGCAGCCTGCGCGCCAGCGCCTGGCGGTGCTCCTGCGTTTCCTCTTCCGCCGACCAGCTCTGCTCGTCGAACAGATAAGACGCGAGCACGCGTTCAACGTGGCGTTTGTCAATCGGCGGAATGTCCGCGTGAACAAGACCCAGTGCCTGCGCCAGCGCCTGCGGCGGCTGCCCCTGCGCCTTCATTAAACAGAGCATGGCAAAAGCCAACTCGTGCGCCGTCAGAACCTCGGCGATGTCCACTGGCCCCCGCATCCAGCGGTGTTTAATCAGTTCATGCGCCAGCCTGTCGTCGGCCAGGATTTCGTGAAACATGGCTGTGGCGGTTTCCGCGCGCTCCGCAAAGTCGTCCTGCTCTTCTTCGTCCGGCGCGACGGCCCAGATAAAGTCCTGATGCGGCGCCAGCGTCTCGTTGTATACCAACTCCGGAATGGCGATCTCCTCGTCGATCGGACCGCACAGCAACTCATAGCGGTGCCATTCGTGCGGCGCAACATCGTAGGGCGGCGTCCCCGTGAGCGAGATTACAACAACGTCTTCGATTTGTTCAACAAGCGTATGCAATGCGCGCCACCAGGCCGCCCGCAGGTGGTGTGCCTCGTCCAGGATGATTGTTTTAACGCCCGCACGATTAAACACCGCGGCGGCGGCATTTAACTCGGCTTTGCGCGGCGCTTTTGCACGGCCGCCCTCGGCGTTGTCCTCGTCGCGTTCGCCTTCCGGCTCATCGCCCTCATCTACCGCGGCTTTGCCGGCGCGGCGTTTGTTAAAAGAGTGCAGCGACTGATATGTTAAACTCGTTAAAAAAGCCGGCGCATCGATTGTTTTACTCGTCCAGTCCGGACGGGCGCTGTTTTCCGGCACAAAGTCGCTCAGGCGTTCCAGCCATTGATCGCGAATGACGCGCGTTGGTGAAAACACGACCGCAGGTTCGCCCAGACGCCGGAACACCTCCAGCCCCAGCACCGTTTTCCCCGCGCCGGGAGCCGCGACAACATGCAGCCGGTCATCGCTCAGATGCCGGTCTATCGCATCGAGCACGCGCTGCTGGTAAGGACGCCAGGGCCAGCGGAATTTCAGCGCATCGGTCGGTCGCCTGTCCAGCGGCGGCGCAGCTTCGCTTGCAACTCTTTCGGAATGCGAATCGCTCATCCGCGCAATTTGGGGATTTTTGCCTGCGCGGCAACTCATTTTTTTTGCCAACTCAGATGCTTCGCCCCGACTGCGCCGTGGCTTGCTTTTCCATTCTGTTAATCACCGAGCGTCAGGTTGTCAACCAAAGAACCTGTTTAATGTCGCCGCGCGTCAAGCCACACGCCCGCCCACGCGTGATCACCCGGCGGCAAACAAAAAAGTCAAAGAGCCTGAGGGCAAGCGCAGCGCAGACCTCAAAGCGGTCAGAATGCAATCCACGAAATTAGTTGCCTAGGCAACTAAATTTCAGTAGGCCTACAACCACTTCCGCACAAGCCGCCCGGTCCAAAAACGAGATCGTTGGCGTCGCCTCGCTCCGTACAAGCCGGATTGCGCCCGGACTGCGACTGCACGAGTTGGAAGTGCGTCAAACCACGGAAGCCCAAACCGGCATGTGGCGGCGCGCGAACACAAGAGTCCAGAAGCGTTAAAACACAAATGCCAGTATTGAAGATGAGCCGGGGGGCGGGGACCTAAACAGTTTCCGCTCAGCAAAAGCAGGATCCGAACGGCAGAATTCGGCTCCCAACAGACCAGCCGGGCTCCAAACAGTCGAGGCGGATTGTGGCCGGCGCAAACGGAATCCAATCGGAGAACGCGGACAGAATCCAATCGGAGAACGCAAACAGAATCCAATCGGAGAAACAAGACTGAAGACTCCGAGACTGGCGTGGCCGGTCTCCGGGACCCAAAAGGGTCGCCCGCCTCCCGCCGCCGCCTGTCCATTTTTCAAATTTTTCACACCGCAGGGCAGCAGCACCCCGTCCCGCCAACGTGGATTTTTTTTCGGGACATCACATCCCATCGACTGCGGAATATCGCATCCCCTCTCGGAGAACTTCCCGCGCGGCACGGCCGAAACACCCGGATGATTCGACGCAGGCAACATGCCCACAATTCCCGCACCCGGCAAGTGGAAAAGTTTAAGCGTAGTCAATTCCGGAGTAAACGCGCCTGAAACGGTGATAAACGGGCGCACAACACAATAGGCAGGTTAAAAGGCGGATGAAATCGCGGGCAACATCTCTAAACCATCAGGCGCGTTGACCGACGTCCAACGTCAACCAACGCGCCTGGAATATAGACCCTCGAATTTTCCCGCTGATCTTCAGCCCGCCGAAGTTAACACTTTTTTACAAAAATGCTATCGGCTCATGTCCAGATCGTCCGGCGCCTCGATTTCCATCTGCAGCATCGCCGTCGCAACGACCTTGCCCTGTGCGTCGAGCTTGAGCGAGACCGTGCCGCCGCCGCCGAGCGTGTTGTGCAGCACAAAATTGAGCGCCCACAGATTCGGCAATTCATATCGGTCCACGTCGCCCTCGCAGACGCCGGTGAAATGTTCCTTGACGCGCGCCGCCGTCAGCTGATCGCGCAGGAGCGGATACCACTCTTCTTTATATGCTATGACGCCGCAGTTGGCTGCATCGCCCTTGTCGCCGCTGCGCGCGTGGGCAATTTTTGACAAAGGGATTTTCATGCTCGTACTTCCTGCTGTTCAATAATTGCTGTTGGGATTGCCGTTGGAACTCTTCGACGTCGCCGGCGGGCGCTTCAGTGTGCACGGACCAGGTAAATGGTCGCGATATTGGCCAGCCAACGCAGGGGCTGCACGTCGTTGGTCGTCATCACGCTCATGGCCGCCGCCGCAATGCCTTCTTTTTGTTTGCCGTCGATCGAGAGGTGCGGCAGTATCAGGCGCTCGCGCACCTGTGTGTTTGCAAAAGGTTTCAGGCCGCTCAGGTCCAGGCTGCCGTCGTCGATGTCGGGCGTGTCGCCGGCGTCGATCACGATCTCGCCGCGCTGCGTTTCCTCCGCCGGGCCGATCAGGATACGCGCCGGGGATTGGCACATCGCCGGGTGGATTTCGGCCATCGACAGGCTGACGCTGCGTCCGTCGGAACTGCGGCAGATGAGGCTGACGCCGTAGAGTTCATCGGCCGGCAGCGCGTCGATGCTCGTTTTGAGCAGATCGTAAAAACCGACCGCAAAAAATTTGCCGAGCAGGCTGCGGTTGCCGTACTTGATCTCGACGGCGCGCATGTCCATGTGGTCGAGCAGGACGTCTGCGTCGAGCTGCAACGAGTCGATCACCAGGCACTCCATCGCGCGGCCGTTGCGCGCCGCCGGACCGGCCAGCAGCATCACAATCGCCACAAGCGCAAAACCCAATCGCATCAAAGTCATTTGCCCGCCTTCTTTCACGCTGTTTTCACTCGCCGCTTCGTCCGCCGGAAAGTCGCTTTCCGATCCGCGGCCGGCCAAAAATACGGAATGAGCGCCAAAAGCCTGCATTATTCCGTACACTTTATCCTTTTTGATACGTCTGTAGCGTTCTCGTTCGCCGGACGTCGTCCAGTAGTGATGAATTTCGGCGCTACGGCGGCGAAGATTCGTCCAGTTTATCCGAAAGGTAACAGCATGACACGCTCCATGTTCAAATCGAAAATCCACCGCGCGCGGATTACCGAGGCGGAGCTGTATTATGAAGGCAGTTTTACGATCGATCCGGAGCTGATGGAAGCCGCCGACCTGCTGCCCTACGAACAGGTGTCGGTCGTCAACGTCAACAACGGCGAGCGCTTTGAAACTTACGTCATCCCGGGCGAACCCGGCAAACGGCAGTTCTGCCTCAACGGCGCGGCGGCGCGCAAAGGCGCCGTGGGCGACGAAGTCATTATCATGAGTTATGCCGCGATGAGCGACGAAGAAGCGCGCACGTACCGCCCCACCGTCGTGCTCGTCGACGAACGCAACAACATCAAAAGCCGCTATCACGAAGTTCTGCACTCGACCAACGTCTACGAAGCGCTGCATGCCGATGCCTGATTCCGCCTCCGCGCCCGCCCGCAACCTGGCCGTCGTTGTCCTCGCCGCCGGAAAAGGCACGCGTATGAACGACCCCGCCGGAAGGCCCAAAGTCCTCGTTTCCATGGCCGGCAAAGCCCTTATCGACTACGTGCTCGAGCAGGCCGCCGGCCTCAATGCCTCCCGCACCATCCTGATCGTCGGACACAAAAAAGACGAAGTCATCGAACACCTGCGCGGCCGCGACGGCGCACAGTGTGAATTCGCCGAACAAATTCAGCAGAACGGCACCGGCCACGCCGTCATGCAGGCCCGCCCCGCACTCAAAAATTTCAGCGGCGACGTCCTGATCCTCAGCGGCGACGTGCCGCTGCTCAGCGCCGCCACGCTCACAGCCTTTCAACAGGCGCATCTCAGCTCCGGCGCAACCGCTTCCGTGCTCTCCGTCGACGTGCCCGACGCCGCCGGCTACGGCCGCATCGTGCGCAACAAAAACGGCGACGTCACGCGCATCGTGGAACACAAGGACGCCACGGAGGCCGAACGCGCGATCAGGGAAATCAACAGCGGCATCTACCTGGTCGACGCCGAACATCTCTTCAGCGCGCTGGACCGCATCTCCGACGACAACGCCCAGGGCGAACTCTACCTGACCGACATCGTCGGCATCCTGCGCGGCGACGGCCAAACGGTCGCGGCCTGGCGCGGTCCCGACTGGCGCGAAGTCCAGGGCGTCAACACGCGTGAACAACTGCTCGCGCTCGAAGAACTGCTCACCCACCGCGGCAGCGGGGACGAACAAAAGCGGATTTAAAATGATCAGAGCGATAGACCACATCGGAATTGCCGTCAAAGATCTGGACGAGAGCCTCGCAACCTGGCTCGTGCTCTTCCCCGGCGTGGAAGTGCACCGCGAAACCGTGGCCGACCAGAAAGTCGACGTCGCATCCTTTCAGGTCGGTGGAGTGCGGATCGAGCTGACCGCCGCCACCGACGAGGACTCGCCCATCGCCAAATTCCTGGCCAAACGCGGCGAGGGCATTCATCACGTGGCGTTTGCGGCCGACGCGGTGAACGACGAGCTGCAGCGCCTGGAAGCGGGCGGCATCAAACTGATCAACAGCGCGGCGGTGCCCGGCGCGCACGACAAACTGATCGGCTTCCTGCACCCCAAATCGACCGGCGGCGTGTTGATGGAGCTCTGCCAGGACAGGCCGACCGCCGGGGCGGAAAACGCAGCGGACGCCTGACTCAGCACAGGACGGACGACCAGGAAAATCGCACGAGGCCTTCGGAAAACCGGACGGCCTTCCCGTTTACAGACAAGCCGGATACCGCACATGCCTACTCTGATTTTACTGCGCCACGGTCAATCGCAGTGGAACCTCGAAAACCGCTTTACCGGCTGGGTCGACGTCGATCTGGCCCCCAAAGGCGTTGAAGAAGCGCGCCGCGCCGGCGAGCTGCTCCGCGACCTTCCCATCGATCTGGTGTTTACTTCGGTTCTTACGCGCGCCATCCGCACGGCGGACATCGCGCTGGAGACGGCGGGCAAAAACGGCCTGCCCATGGAAAAAAATCAGGCGCTGAACGAACGCCATTACGGCGACCTACAGGGCATGAACAAAGACGAGATGCGCAAGCAGTTCGGCAACGAGCAGGTGCACATCTGGCGTCGCTCCTACGACACGCCGCCGCCCAACGGCGAGTCGCTCAAGGACACGCTTGAGCGCGTGCTGCCCTACTACGAGGCGAACATCGCACCGCAACTTCGCGCCGGAAAAAACGTTCTGATCGCCGCGCACGGCAATTCGCTGCGCGCGCTGATCAAACATCTGGAGCACATCAGCTCGGATGAAATCACGCAGCTGAACATCCCGACCGGGGTGCCGCGCGTCTACGAACTCGACGACAATCTCGAGGTGACGCACGCCGAATATCTGGGCCAGGATCAACATTAATTGTATTCCGGCGCCGCGCCGCCCTCACGTACTTTCTACTCGACGCATGAAAAACCTCAGCAGCTCCACGGCATCCACGACCGCCTTCCTGACTTTTCTGATGATTTTCTTGTTTGTACCGTGCGCGCAGGCCGCGGAGGGACCGGTGTTGACGGCGATGCGCCAGGAAATGGCGCGCACTATGGACGAGCTGCGCCAGGAGGAGCACCCGCCCTACTTCCTCTCGTACTCGGTGACGGAAGTGCTGGGGCATACCATCACGGCGTCGTTTGGCCTGCTCGTGGACTCCTCGCCGGAGAAGTCGCGCATACTCGACACGGACATCCGCGTCGGCGACTACGCACTCGACAACACGCGTCAGATTCGCGGCTCCAGCTTTGAGTCTTCCGGCCTGGCGCGCGGCGGCACGCTGCCGCTCGGCGACGACATCGGCGCTATTCGCGCCGGCATCTGGACGGCGACGGACCGCCAGTACAAAGCCGCCGTGGAGCGCTACCTGAAGGTTCTGACCAACCGCGCCGTTAAAATCGAGGAAGATGATCGCTCCGGCGACTTTTCACACGAAAAAGCCAGCTCGGCCACGCAGCCGCTGCAGAAACTGGACCTGAACGTGCCGCAGTGGGAAGAGCGCCTGCGCCGCCTTTCGGGGCTTTTTGCCGGCCATCCCGAACTCTACAGCGGCACGGTCTGGATGCGCGCCGAAGTGCTCAACAAATACTTCGTCAACAGCGAAGGCACGGCGATTCAGACCAGCGAACCCGTCATTCGCGTGTTCGCCATTGCCAACACCAAAGCCGACGACGGCATGACGCTACCGCTCTTCCGCTCCTACTTTGCCTTCTCCGCCGACGGCCTGCCGAGCGAAGAGAAAATGGAATCGGACATCCAGGAGATGATCCGCCTGCTGAAAGAACTGCGCCAGGCGCCGCTGTTTGAGACCTACTCCGGCCCGGCCATCCTCTCCGGCGAAGCTGCCGGCGTCTTTTTCCACGAAATTTTCGGCCATCGCATCGAGGGCCACCGCCAGAAAGACGTCAACTCCAGCCAGACCTTCAAGAACCTCGTCGGCGAGCAGATTCTGCCCGACTTCATCGACGTCGTGTTTGATCCGGCGCTGCGCCGCCTGGGCGAGCAGGATCTGGTGGGGCACTACCTCTACGACGACCAGGGCATTCCCGGCAAACGCGTTGAAACGGTGAAGGACGGCGTGTTCCGCGAGTTTTTGATGTCGCGTTCGCCGATCGACCGCTTCCCGAACTCCAACGGCCACGGCCGCAAACAGCCCGGCTTCGGCGTCGTCTCGCGCCAGTCCAACCTGCTGGTGCAGTCGGAAAAACAGGTGCCCTTTGAACAATTGCGCGAACTGCTGCGCGAAGAATGCAAAAAACAGGACAAGGAATTCGGCCTGTACTTTGTCGAGATTCAGGGCGGGTTTACGTTCACGCAGCGCACGATTCCCAACGCATTCAACGTGCAGCCGCTCGTGGTGTACAAAATTTTTGCCGACGGGCGTCCGGACCAGCTGGTGCGCGGCGTCGACCTGATCGGCACGCCGCTGACGACCTTCAAGAACATCGTGGCCGCAGCCGACGATCTGGGCGTTTTCAACGGCATGTGCGGCGCAGAATCGGGCAGCGTGCCCGTCTCCGCGTCATCGCCCAGCCTGCTGGTTTCGACCATCGAGGTTCAGAAAAAGGCCAAATCGCAGGCCAAACTGCCGATCCTGCCGGCTCCGTCGCAGGCCGGCATAGACTAATGCCGATCGCGGCGCTGCCGATCGCGGCGACGCATAGACTCAGAACAACCCGGAATTCAGCAATGAAGAATCGTTCAAATATTGTGGTCCGTTCCGCTCACACGAGCCTCCTCCTGCTTTTTGTTTTGCTCTGTGGCGCGTCCGTCGACGCCGCGGCACAGCCTGCCATGACCGCGACGGTCAACCCGGAGGCAAACAAAAAAATCATGCGGGCCATGGAAGACGAAATCCGTCGGTCCCTGAATGAACTGTCGCTGCCGGGCGTACAAAAACCCTACTACCTGGAGTACCGCCTGCAACGGCGCTGGGCGCACAATCTGCAGGCCACCTTCGGCAGCCTGGTTGAGAGTTCCGACGACGAAGTAGCCACGCTGAGCGTCGGCATTCGCGTGGGCGACTACGAGTTTGACAACAGCAATTTTTTTGACGTCAGCCTGAATTTTTTCGGCACGACGGACGACGAGGAGTCCTTCCGCAACCGCCGCATTCCCTGGGACGTCGACTACGACAATCTGCGCCGCGAACTGTGGCTGGCGAGCGACGCCGCCTACAAACAGGCCGGTGAAATCTACGCCAAGAAAAAAGCTGCCATCGAGAACCGCGTCAGGCTGGACAGCACGCCGGACTTCATCCCGATGCCCGCGGCCGAGTTCACGGAGGTCGAGCCGATTCCGGCCTTCCGCAAGGACTACTTCACCCAACTGCTCACCGACATTTCCGCGGTGTTCCGCGAGTATCCGGATATCGCGCTGAGCCAGGTGAACTTTGAGTTCCTGCCGGAGGTGCAGTACTATCTGAACACGGAAGGGCGTCGGCTGATCAAAACCGAGCTGTTTACCGGCCTGGAGATTTCCGCGGTGACGCAGGCCAAAGACGGCATGCCGATCGCGCAGACCTACACGACGTATTCGCGCAACCCGGACGACCTGCCTTCGCGCGACTCGCTGCTGAGCGTGGCCCACCACCTCGGCAACCTGCTGACGGACGCACGCGACAGTGAAATGATCGAACCCTATTCGGGGCCGGTGCTGTTTGAAGACCAGGCCGCGGGCGAGCTGTTCGGTCAGATTTTCCTGCCGAACCTGGCCACGGTGCGCGCCCCGCTTTCCGAGGGCGGGTTCCAGGACAAACCGCGTTTTTCGGCCTTTCAGAACAAGATTGGCGGCCGCGTGCTGCCGGAATTCCTGAGCGCCGAGGTCAAACCGGACCTGGCCGAGTTTGAAGGCACGCCGCTGGTGGGCATGTGCCAGGTCGACGACGAAGGCGTGCCGACGCAGAGCTTCAAAATCATCGAAGACGGCTACCTGCAGAACCTGATGAGTTCGCGCGTGCCCACGCGGCGCGTTCGCGAGTCCAACGGCCACCAGCGCGGCGGCGCGGCCATGCTCAGCACGGTCTCGCTGACGGCCTCGCCGGAAAAAACCTGGTCGACGCAGCACCTGCGCGAGCGCATGCTGGAACTCTGTGAAGCGCGCGAACTGCCCTACGGCATCGTGGTGCGCAGCGCGCTCAACTCCAATCTGCTGATCACCTCAATTTATCCGATGACGCAGGGCGACTACGCTTTTACGCGCGGCGAGGGCGTGGTGCCCCTGCTCGAAGCGTACAAAGTCTATCCCGACGGCCGCGAGGAACTGATCCGCGGCATGGAAGTGACCGGCATCTCACACCAGTCGTTCAAGGACATTCTGGCGCTTGGCGACGAACGCTACGCCTACAACTTCCTGGCGTCGTCGATCACGTCGCCTTTTTACTCCGGCGGGCGTCAGTACATCCCCGTGTCCTACATCGGAGCGGACGTGCTGTTTGAAGACCTGGAAGTCACACCGGTCGAGTCCGACTTCGCAAAACCGCCGATCCTGCCGCACCCCTATTTTTCGGACAAATAAAACAGGGCAAAAGCAGGCCGCAAAGCAGGGCGCTGTTTGACACTCCGGCATCGATTCGTCATTTTGTGTGTTAGTTCGGTCAATTGTCCCCCCGGCAATGCCGTCGAGCCCGGCGTCACCGCAGGTGTAACCCGATCTCGACGACTGCAATCATTGTATCCGATCTGGCACGCGCACTAACTTCTAACCATTCCGGCGCTATGCTGCACAAACAACGTTCAGTTACCCTGGTATTCCTGGTGCTTTTGCTGGCTGCGGGCCGGTCTGAAGCGCACTTCCATTCATTCGAGGCCGGCAGCGTTGTCGTGGCGCTCAAAACCTCGTCGAGCGAGTATGCGGCCTGGAGCGCCGCCGGACGTGCGGGCGAACTGCCTGCGCTGCGCGCGCTGATCGGCGAGCACAACAGTCGCGGCTACATCGGCAATGACCTGCTACAGGCCTGGCAACAGCACAAACGCTTTTCCGGCGGCATGCTGCGCGCCGGAGTGGACGGCGCGGCGGACGCGGTCGCCGGCGACCCGATTGCCGGTCTCTGCGTCGTGGAGTTTACGCAGCCGCTCAATCCCGTCTGGCTCGTCGGCAAACTGCAAGCTTACAAATTCATCGACTTTGCCGAGCCGCTGTTCACACGCGAATTTCTGTTTCAGCCCAACGATCCGCTCAAGGACCAGCAGAACCACCTGCAGCGCATCAGCGCGTTTGAAGCCTGGGACCTGCTGCCTGACGACGGCACCGCCCTCGTGGCGATCGTCGACACGGGCTACGACTTCGACCACGAAGATTTGAGCGATTCGTACTGGATAAATCCGGGTGAAGACGGGCTGGACGCCCAAAATCAGGACCGCCGCAGCAACGGCTTTGACGACGACGGCAACGGCTTCGTAGACGACTGGCGCGGCTGGGACTTCGTCAGCACGCCTCCCGGCGGCGACAACAATCCGACCAACGGCAACGAACACGGCGTGCACGTCTCCGGAATCGCCGGTGCAACGGTCAACAACGGCGTCGGCGTGGCCGGCGTCGGCCTGGGCGTGAAAATTCTGCCGGTCAAGATCGGTCCCGACCCCGATTTCCAGGAAACGACATCGCGCGGTCACGAAGGCATTCTGTATGCCGCCACGCTCGGCGCGGACGTGATCAATTGCAGCTGGGGCGGCTTTGATTATTCCCGGGCTGAACGCATGATTATCGACGAGGCCACGGCCATGGGCAGCCTGGTCGTCGCCTCCGTCGGCAACGAAGGCATCGACGCCACGCGTTTTCCGGCGGGGTATGCGCCCGTCCTGAGCGTGGCGTGGACCACGGCCGACGACCGCGTCTCGGGTTCGTCGAACCGCCACACGACGGTCGACATCAGTTCGCCCGGATCGAGCATCGTATCCACGCTGCCCAACGACAATTACGGCGGCCCCAGTTGGAACGGAACGTCCATGGCCGCTCCGATGGTCAGCGCCGCCGCCGCCATGGTGAAAATGCGCTGGCCGACCCTGACGCCGCAGCAGATCAAAGCGCAGGTGCTCAACGCCGCCGACAATATCGACGACCGCAACTCCGGCATCCCCGGCCGCTACGGCAGCGGCAGACTCAACTGTTTTGAGGCGGTACGCGAGCGCAAAACCGCGGCGGGAATCAGCGACATCCGGATCGCAGACGCCAACGGCAACGGCGCCATCGAACTGGGCGAGGACGTCACGATCAACTTTACCGTCACCAATTACTTCGGCACGCTGATCAATCTGCGCGTCGAAGCCGACGACGAAACGGAAGAATTTCAGGCTGATTTTTCGCGCGGCGAGGTCGTCGTCGGCGGACTGGCCGAGGGCGAATCGCGTCAGATTCAGGATCAGGGCATTGTGCTCAGCTTCCCGGAAGGCGCGCCGAGCAACCACGTCTACTACCTGACGCTCAAGCTGCGCGAGTCCGGCGAGACCATCGGCCGCGAGACCATTCGACTGCGGATCAGCCCGACCTACGCCACGATTTACAGCGGCGAGATGACTCTGTCTTTTAACAATGAAGGTAAACTGGGCTACAACGACTACGCCGACAACAATGAAGGCGACGGCATCCGCTACAAAAACAGCGAAAATCTGGTCTACGAAGGCGGCCTGATTCTTGCGACTTCGCCGGATGAGATGTTATCCGCCGTACACGAGTCGGTCGGATTTGCCACGGCGGATTTTCTCCCGCTTGAACTTCCTTTGGTTGCCGACGAGGTTTCAGCCAACTGGGGCCGCGCGGCGCGCGGCACGACAAAATTCCGCGACGGCGGCAGCACGTCCGGACTACAGGTCAGCGTCGATCAGAGGATCGATGTCTACCAGCTCGACCAGAGCTTCGAGCCGTTCACTCATCTGGTGTATCACATTACAAACGACGGCCAGGCGCGCATCGAAAACATGTACGGCGCGCTCTACTTCGATTGGGACATCAATCCCGACGGCCTGGGCGACAAGGTTGAAATGGTCTCGTCCGGCGGCGATCCGCTTCGCCGCAACTACGGCTACGTGTACAATTCACGCGAGACCAGCCTGCCGTACATCGCGGTCATGGGCCTCATGCCCGACGAACGTTTTGCTTTTTACGCCTTTGAGAATGCCGGCACAAACGGCTCGCTCGAGACCTCGCCGACCTTTACCAACGGCGACAAATGGCTGTCCATGATCAACGGCGCGGCGCGCACATCCGCCGGCCCCGCCGACGTTTCCATGCTCATCGGCGAAGGCCCGATCTCGCTTGAGCCCCAAAGCACGCACACGATGCATTTTCTGCTGTTCGGCGGCGCAGACCTGGCGGAAATTCAGGCCAAAGCCGCCCTGGCGGAAGAAATTATAACCCTGACCTCGTCGGTCGAAAACGGCGTCTCCGCCGCGGGCGGACTGACAATCAGTCCCAACCCGGCTGTCGGCGGTCAGGTCGCAGTTGAATTAAACCTGACGGAAAATCAGGAGTTGCGTATCAGCGTCAGCGACGCTCTGGGACGCACCGTGCAACAGTTTTTGCGTCCGGCGGCGGCAGGCGCGGCGCGCTTCAACCTGAACACGACCGCACTGAGCGCGGGCGCGTATTACCTCGCCATCGATCTGGAGAACGGCGAGCGCTTCGGCGGAATGTTCATCGTGCGTTGATCGGCCTGTAACCGCTTCAGGGGTGGTAGTGTCGCTAATGACATCAGGAAGTACCAAGCTGCTGGAGTATGTACATGTTGGCGCCGCGAGCCGGACTGATTTCCCTGTTAGTGCTGATCGGCTGGTTTGCCGCCACAGGGGCCGTGCACGCATCCGACGACGCCTCGCTTGAGGCCGACAAGATAATTGTAAAATTCGCCGCGGGTGAACAACTCGCGGCGACGTGGTTTAAACAAGGCCGCAGCGCGTCCCTGCCGGAGCTGAAGGCGATCATCGGGCCGCACAACAGCCGCCCTTTTCTCTCCGACGCCGTGCTGACGGCTTGCGCTCGGCGCCTTGCTCCGGCCTCTTTGGCCAAGGGTTCCGCGCGCTTTTTGTTCACACCGCTGGCGAATATCGCCGTGCTGCATCTCGACAAAAACACCGACTCCGAATCCATTCAATACTGCATCGACAAACTCAACAGCGTCGACGGCATTGAGTACGCGGAGCGCATGCCGCGCCACCATTTTTGCGCCGGTCCCAACGACCCGCTGGCGGTCGATCAATACCACCTGACCGGCATTCGCGCCTTTGACGCCTGGGAATTCATCGGCGAAAGCCGCAAAGTACTGCTGGCAATTGTCGATACCGGCGTTGAAGACGAGCACCCCGATCTCAAAGACGTCATGTTTATCAACGCGCTTGAAGATGGTCCCGACGGGCGCGGCGGCAACAAACGGAACAACGGCATCGACGATGATTTCAACGGATTTGTCGACGACTGGCGCGGTTGGGACTTTGGATCGAGCGGCGACGGAGACAACGTCCCCCTGCCCGGCAGCGGTCACGGCACCCACGTCGCCGGCATTGCGGGCGCAGTCGTTAACAATGGTCTTGGTGTTTCCGGCGCTTCGCCCTGGCTGGAAATCATGCCGGTAAAAGTGGCCAACGACTCCGATGTTAATTTTGGCGTCATCCGCGGTTTTGAAGGCGTTCTGTATGCCGCCGCCATGGGCGCCGAAGTCATCAACTGCTCCTGGGGCAGCGTCAACGGCTCCCAGGCCGAAAGCGAAGTAATCGACGCCGTGACCGCAATGGGCGCAGTCGTCATTTGCGGCGCCGGCAACGACGGCCGATTTGTGAACTTTTTTCCGGCCGGTTACCCCGGCTCGCTTTCCGTCACGGCACTGACCGCGACCGACAAAAAAGCGGACTTTTCAAACTTCTTCTACACCGTCGACGTGTCCGCCCCCGGCGTTAACATTACTTCCACGGACAAAAACGGACTGTTCGACACGCGCGACGGCACGTCGATGTCGGCTCCGATGGTCGCCGCGGCGGCGGCGCTGGTCAAGACCGCCTTTCCCGGGATGAACGCAATTCAGGTGATCGAACAGATCAAGGCGACGTCAAAGTCAATCGAGGATCTGAATACGGATGTCGCCGGGCTGATCGGCCGCGGCAAACTCGACATGTACGCCGCCGTCAGCAACCGCGATGCTCAGTCGATTCTCGTCGAGGACGTGCGGATAAGCGACGCCGACGGCGACGGACTGGCCGCGCCGGGCGATGAGATCAACATTTCCATCGACATCTGGAATGTCCTGGCTGCCACGGGGGCCGCGGCGGCTTATGCCGGCACGCCCGTCTTCGACGATCCGAAACTCGACAGCTACGAGTTTGAACTCGACGTGCTGGAACGCGGCGAACATCGGGACGACGCGCTGACAATCGCGTTCACCGTGCCGCAGCAGATAGTCAACGACTACGTGTTCAGAATTCCGATTGAGTTCCGCGACGGCGATAAGGTCATCGGATTCGACGCCGTCAGCATCGTGCTCAATCCCTCCTACCGCACACTCAACGCCAACAACATCGCCATCACGGCCAACAGTCGCGGCAACTTCGGCTACAACGACTACCCGTCGAACCAGATGGGCAGCGGCTTCCGCTACAACGGCGGACGCAACCTCATGTTTGAAGGCGCACTGATAATCGGACATTCGCCGGGCCACATTTCCAATGTGGCGCGAGCGACGACGCTGCTCCGCCAGGACGACGCTTTCCTGATCGCGGAGGCGATCGAACTGACGGAAGACGGACCGCTTGCCCCGCTGGAGGCGCACTGTGTTTTCGGCGATACACTCGCGCCCAACGACGCCGGCGTCAGCGTTCAACAGAGCATCTACCAGTTTGACGAAGAGGGTCATCGCGACTACACGCTGGTGCGCTACGACGTGACCAATACCAGCGGCGTCGACATGGAAGAATTGTTCATAAGTCTGCTGTGCGACTGGGATCTGCAGGCCGGCGGCGCGTCGGATGTCACCGCTTTTGACTACAACCGCGTTTTGTACTACGTGCGCAATGTACGCGACGAAAATTCACCGCTCGTGGGAATGCAGTTGCTCTCCGAATACGACGTCAACTTCTTTGCGATCGACAATGCAACGAGCCGCGGCATCAACCTGGCAAACGGATTCACGCGCGAGGAAAAGTGGCATGTTATCAGCAACGGTGTGGCGCGCGACAGAAGCAATGTTACGGACGTTTCCGCCGTGCTCGGCGCCGGCCCGATTTCTGTCCGCGACGGTGAAACTGTTTCGGTCGCATTTAGTATATTTGCCGGCGACAACTTCACGGATCTTTACACTCATGCTGATAGTGCGCGGGTTCGCGCCGGTGAAAGCGGCATCGGCACTGCAGCAATCAAGCGGCTCCCGCGTGAATCACATCTCACGAGTGTGTTTCCGAATCCCGATCGCAACGGCGTCGTCACCGTCGAATACCAGTTGGCCGTCAAACAGGTCGTGTCGATTGACGTATTCGACTTGCTGGGCCGCCGGATGATGCAAGTGTTTGACGGCGAACAACGCGTCGGCCAGTATTCCGTCGAGATCCTGACGGCGCCACTGCCCGTTGGTAACTACGTGGTTCGACTTCAACTGCAGGATATGGTCGAGACGTTCGCCCTGAAAGTACTTCGCTGACGCGCACCCCCAAAACGCCGGCACAGGTGTGGAATCCTCTATCGTAATGGAGAACATTTATGGAAAAGTATAAGCAGCTCCTGGAGATGATCCAGCTTTTCGAGAAAGACTTCGAGAAATTTTACGTCCGACAAAACAAAACCGCGGGAATTCGCGTTCGCAAACACATGCAGGAAGTGCGCAAACTCGCGCAGGAGATCAGGATGGAAGTGCAGGACCTGAAAAACGCCATGTAATTCGCCGTTCCCGCCAACAAGATCCGCGGAAGTCCTGCTCCCACGCCACCCATCGGGCGGGACTTCCACGAACTCTACCGGCCCCCGAATACGTACCGCCGCCTGATCAGTCGTCCCCCATCATCAGCAGCTTGTACGAATACGCTTCGAACAGAAAGCGCTCGGCCAGATGGCCTGAAAGCGGATTGCTGAAGTCCATTCTTTCCGGGTGCCACTGCACAGCCGCCAGAAAACCGTTGCGTCCTCCGTCGCGCCACTCGATCGCTTCCACGTTCCCGTCGGGCGACTCGGCACTGCGCAGCAGGCCTTCGGCCAGATCTTCAATCGCCTGGTGATGTGCGCTGTTCACTTCCCCTTCCGTTACTCCACTTACTTTCATCAGCAGCGTTCCGGGTTCGACCATGACGTGGTGCTCGGCATCGACGCCTTCCAGCTGGCGGTGTTCCACGTCGGACGGCGACTCACTCGGCTGGTCCACGTACAGGCTGCCGCCCAGCGCCACATTGATCAGTTGCAGGCCGCGACAGATTCCCAGGATCGGCATATTGCGTTCGTGCGCGCGCCGGAACAGCGCAAACTCCAGCTCATCGCGCGCCGCATCCACCGCTCCCAGCCCTTCCGCATTCGGCCGCTTGTAGTGTTTTGGTTCAACGTCAGGTCCGCCCGTCAGCACCAGCCCCGAACAGCCGTTCAGCAGTTCGAGCGCTTCCTCCACCGTGCGACCGTTCATGTCGATGCAGTCGATCTCTTCTTCGGCTTTTTTCAGCCAGGGGATATAATTCAGGTACGGCGCTTTGCCGCTCGCTTTGGACAATGCCACTTTCATCTGGTGTATTCCTCAATCAAAAATCCTGGCCAGGCGCTGTTGTAATCTCTCACGGCCTTCGTCTATGGTCAGGCGCATCGGCAGAACGTACATCTGCACGTCGTTCTCCCGCAGCAGTTCAAGATATACCCGCAATTTAACTTCATCCTTTTCACTGACCATGAGATAATACACGCCGGCGCCGCGGCAGGCCGCGATCGCCTTTTGCACGTCGGCGCGCGTGTACGTATGGTGATCCCGGAAAACCAGCTCCCGCGCCACTCTGTAGCCGCTTTCTTCGATGGAACGCCTCAGGTTTTCCGGTCGCGCTATCCCTGTCATCATGATGACTGAACAGCCTTTTTTGGTCGTCATCGGGAGATCATCCGCGCGCCGGACAGCCAGAAGTTCGCTGCGCGCATGAAGGCATTCAGCCGCCGGGTTCCAGGCGCCGAGTGCGCAACAGGTCAAAGAGTCGCGCGCCACGAGTATGTCGGCGCGTTGCAGGCCGCTCAGCGGCTCCCGCAGGCGCCCCGCCGGCAGCAGAGCCTGATCCGACAGCAGGCGCGCATCGCACAGCACAATGTCCAGATCGCGGTGCAGCCGCCTGTGCTGAAAACCGTCGTCCAGCACCACGACGTCAATGTCGAAGTGATCAAAGGCATAACGCGCGCCGTTCACGCGGTCGGCGTCCGCCAGCACGGGAATATCGAGCGCGCGCGCGTGCATTGTCAACTCGTCGCCCGCCTGCTTCGGCGTGGCGAGGATGTTTGTTCCGTCTGAGACTACCACCAGGCCGCGGCTGGAACGGCCGTAGCCGCGCGCCAGAATCGCCGGGCGTTTGCCCAGCGCCCGCAGCTCCCGCACGACCAGCTGCACAAAGGGCGTTTTACCCGTTCCGCCCACCTGGATATTGCCCACGCTGATCACCGGGCCGGGCGCCCGCAGCACCTCGGCACGCCCCTCGTCGTAGCGCCGGTTGCGCCTTGCAATGCCTGACCCGTAGACAATCGAGAGGAGTTTTTTCATGGTTTTGGGCCGCGTCCCGCGTCAGAATTTGGAAGTGAGTTGCTCCAGCGTGTGCGCGGCGCGTTCAATTGTGCGATCCACGGCGTCGCGGTCATCGCCATTCGGCGGAATGATCGGCTCGGAAATGACAATCTCCACTCGGGCAAATGGCCAGGGAATCAGAAATTTATCCCAGCTTTTCTGCAGTCGCAGCCCGGAAGCCCGAATGCGGATGCAGTAGAGGGGCACTCCCGCCCGCGCCGCCGCCACCACCGCGCCGGGTTTCATTTTGTGGCGCGGCCCGCGCGAACCGTCGGGCGTAACAAGCACCAGCGAACGGCGCGCCAGGCTTTCCATTTGCGCCAGCGCCTCCCGCCCGCCGCTGGAAGACGAACCGCGAACGAGTTTGTATTCCCAGTCCTCCAGCAGTTGCGCCAGCAGCTCCCCGTCCTTGCTCAGGCTGGTCAGCGCCGTCGCCTGCCGGCGAGCAAAGTGTTTCCAGACCGGCAGCATTTCGTCGTGCCAGAACACCAGCACGGCCGGCGCCCGCGGCTCCGTCCCGCGGAAGTGAATGCGCCAGGTCGACGCCAGCAAACGAATGAGCCCTGCCGGCCCGCCGCTTTTTTTCAACTGCGCCGACTCCGTTGCGGTTCGAGGTATTCGGCAATGCATTCGGCGGCTTGTCGGGCGGCTGCGCCGCCCTCGCCCAGTGCGGCGCGCACGGCGTCGAACTCGTGCAACATTGTCAGGCGGGCTGCGGAATCGCCCAGCAGTCGCCGCAATTCTTCGGCCAGCAAATCCGGCCGCGCCTCGTCCTGAATCAGCTCCCGCACCACCTGTTTGCCGGCAATAATGTTGACAAGTGAAATAAACGGCAGTGTGATCAGGCGGCGCGCAATGCGATACGAGAGAGCCGAAGTGCGATACATCATCACAAAAGGCATGCGCGCCAGCGCCGACTCCAGCGTCGAAGTGCCCGTTTTGACCATGCCGGCCGCGGCGCGTTTGAGCAGCGCGCGGCTGTCGTGCGTAATTTCCACGTCAACTGCGGCGGCCTGAATCAGGCGGTCGTGCACGCTGCTCTCGCGCCCCGCCGCGGCAACGACAAACCGCAACTGCGGCATCGTCGCTTGCAGCAGTTTGGCGGCCTCAAGCATGATCGGCAGATTGTTTTCCACTTCCTGATTGCGGCTGCCCGGCAGCAGTGCGATGCATTCGGCTTCGCGCTCGGCCTCACCCTCACCCTCGCGGAACGCCGGAACGTCGAGCAGCGGATGACCGACAAACCGCGCTTCGATTCCGAAACGCCCGAAAAATTCCACTTCAAACGGAAAAACCACCATGAGCAGATCAACGGCGGCGCGCAGTTTGGCGGCGCGTTTTTCGCCCCAGGCCCACAGCTGCGGCGCGATGTAATAAAGTACGGGAATGCCGGCTTTGCGCGCCGCGGCGGCCAGGCGCAGGTTGAAACCGGGATAATCAACCGGGATGAAAGCATCGCAGCCGCCCTGCTCCAGTTCTGCGCGACAACGCCGCAGCAGGCGCCGAAAGAACGGATAACGCTTTGCGACTTCCCAGAACCCCACGACGTTGATGTCTTCCAGCTGTGCCAGGCTCTTCAGCCCCAGCGCCTGCATCCGCGGTCCGCCGATGCCGCGAAACTCGCAGTCCGGCCAGACCGCGCGCAGTTGCTGCATCAGGCGCGCGGCGTGCAGATCGCCGGAAGTTTCGCCGGCCACGATAAAAAAGCGCTTCACCAGTTTACCCGCCCATTGATGTTTGGCTTGAATCGGCGAAACTACGATTTTTTCGGCTGGTGTATTCACCGAGTCCGGGTTCGTCGGCGGCGTGACAGCGTTGCGGCGCGGGGCTGTACAGCTATTGTCAATGGGCAGTCTATCCACCGGCGATCAAAACCGCCGCGCTATGCATCAAAATCAAAAACCGCGAATGATTCACGGTTCCGCGTTGTCCAAATCCGACTCGGCCGACGACAGTTGTCAACAATCCGGCGGCGCGCGCAAGTTGCGCATAAAAGGGCGGCGCGATCGAGAGATGCACAAACAGGCGTCGCAATCGAGGAGCGCGTACACGTGTGACAGATACTGGCGGGCGCACTCCTCCGTTGAATCTTTGGGCCCTCCCGTGTTCCCGCCACCACCGCCAAATTGTTTAAGTCAGGACACAGCCGCGCCGTCCGCCTCCCGCCGGATTGCCGGACCTGTCCCGGGTAATTTTTCCTGCCGCGGTCGCCGCGCGAACTCCCGCACCTTCTTTGCACAAGTCTGGCGATTTTTGCGGCAAATTCAATCGGAAAAAAAGTGAACGCATGCTGCGCGTGACTGTGCGGCAAGATTCGCCCGACGAGCGGTCACGCACAGGCAATGGCAATTGGCGGATCGGTCCGTCAACATCTGTCATTTTGTGTATTTTCCGGCATGGAGAATGAGGCGGCAACATCGTCACAGAAGTTTGAAGCGCAGGCAGATGCGGACCAGGAGGATATTCGCCTGGCGGCCGACGACTTTTTTGCGCGAATGGAAGACTTCGGCTACTTCGACCTGCTCGAAGGCCACCTGCCGCGCGAGTTCACGCTGGTCTATGAAATCGCGCGTGTCTTTGAAGACGAGAACAATCCGCTGACGGAAAAGCTCGCACCGATCATCCATCAGGCAAGCGGACCGCCCAAAACACCGCCGCCGCCGCCGGTCCCGATTCTGACCGTCGGCGAAGAATACGAAGCGCGCCCGATCCGCTCGGCTGCGGACATAGCGCGCATTTACGCCCATGAGCACCTGCTGCCGGAAGAAGTCTTCGACCGCAAAATAGCCGACCGCTCGCTGATGATGCCGGTGGCCGTGCCGCCGAACAATTTCCGCTATCAGAGTGAAGCCAACGACTACGCGCCGGACAGCCGCAAACAACAAGTCTACCTGCTGCTGGACACGTCCAGCTCAATGATTGAACACAATCGCATTCAGCTGGCAAAAGCGCTGTGCTACGCTTTCCTGCGCGCCAATCTGCAGGAACTGGGCATCGTGTATTTCCGCACATTCGACGTGGAAATCGGACCGCTGTACACGGCCGACGACCGCCACAGCTACTCCGAACTGGTACACGCGCTCATCGGGCTCGACTCGCTCGGCAACGGTACGGCGATGGAAAAAGCGCTGAAAACCGCGGTGGCGGACATCCGCGCGCACGACAACATGCGCGACACGGAAATCCTGCTGATAACCGACGGGGCGGTTCACCTGGACAAAAATGCCCTGCGCGAGTTGTTCGGCGACACAATCAGACTCAACGCGGTGAAAATCGGCGATGAAAATATTGAAGTAAACGATGCCTACATCCGCGATCGCGTCCTTTTGGGAGATTCGGAGCAGGCCAAACTGCTGCAAAAACTCTACAAACGCGAAGAAGAAGTCGAGGCGCAGCGCCGTGCCGGCGCAAACAGCGAGCAGCGCCGCAGTGCAATTGTCAAAGAACTGGAAGCCATCCAGCGCCAGAAACGCACCGTCATCGACTCGTTCAGGCAGACGATCGCCGACACTTATGGCCGCGAAATTGAAGAACTGTCCGAAGTGTTCATCAACGTGCCGGACCTGGAACTGGCCAATCTGTTCACGCCCCGCGATGTGCGCATCAGCGAACTGAAAAATATGAGCGACGCCATGCTCGCAGCGCTCGGCAACAACGCCACCCCGCTGGCGATCAAACAAGCTGCGCTGCACCTGCAGCAACTCGAATTGTTCCAGGAATCCTTCCCGGACGATACCGGCGATCTTGGCAAAGCGGCGGAAAAACTGCGCTCGGAACTGCAGTCGATGTTAAACGACGCCGACGGAACCGTGGAACTGCCCGACATCGAACTGAGCGAACAGGACGAACAACAACTCGTGGGGCTGCTACGCAAAACCCTCGGCCCCAGCTCTCAATCCCTGGCCGCGCTGCTGCGCTTCCTCTGGAAACGACTCGTTAAACGCTTCAAACGCTGGCGGCGCAACCGGCGCTATCGTCCACCCGCGCATTGAGCCGACGCGTTTGTATTATTCTTTGTAGGTTTGCGGGCATTTGGAGGAATAATGGCTTTCATTCGCTCTATTTCCGGCGTCCGCGCCACCCTGGGCGACGCCCTGACGCCCGCGCTTGTCGCCGACTACGTCAGCGCTTTCTGCACCTACCTGCCGGATGGAGCGATCGTTCTGGGGCGCGACGGCCGTCCGTCCGGAACATGGATGGAACACGCAGCCGTGGCCGCTGTTCAGGCCTGTGGCCGCGAGGCCCGCATTCTCGGCATGGTTCCAACGCCCACTGTTCAGATCTTTGCCGAGGAAACCGGCACCGCAGGCGCCATCTCCATTTCCGCATCGCATAACCCCGCAGAATACAACGGACTGAAATTTCTCGGCGGCGACGGGCTCTTCCTGCGCGCCGGGCAACTGCAGGAAATGTGGCGTCTGGTGGACGGCGGCCGCTACAACTATGTTCGCGCGGGCGGCGAGGGTTCGCTCACCAGGGTGGCAAAACCGCTCGAAACGCATATTAAACGCATTCTCGATCACGCGCTCTTCACCGCCGATGGCGGCGCGCGATTGCGGGCTGTTCGCGACCGGAAATTCACGGTGGTCGTCGACGCCGTAAATGCCGCCGGTTCCTCCGCCGTGCCGCAGCTGCTGGAGGCCATGGGCTGCGATGTAGTACCGCTCTATTGCGACGGCAGCGGCGTTTTTCCGCACACGCCCGAACCCTTGCCGCAGCACCTCGGCGATCTGAGCCGCGCGGTGCGGGAACACAATGCCGATCTGGGAATAGCTGTGGACCCGGACGCCGATCGTTTGGTCATCATTGACAACCATGGAAATGCCATTGGAGAGGAAAACACCATCGTGCTGGCCACACACGCAGTTATGTCGGCCGCGGAGTATTTTTCAACGGACGATTTCGATGCGCGAACGGCGGTTGTTAACTTTTCAACCACACGCGGCGTGGAAGATGCGGCGGCGGCGTATGGTGGAACGGTGCATCGTTCGGCCGTCGGCGAAATCAATGTCGTGGACAAAATGTTAAGTACGCGCGCAGCTG
This sequence comes from bacterium, assembly GCA_030430495.1. Classification (GTDB taxonomy): domain Bacteria; phylum Bacteroidota; class Ignavibacteria; order Kapaibacteriales; family UBA7675; genus JAUIKM01. Next base: position 104,802 of record JAUIKM010000015.1, read on the forward strand.
TCGGCGGTGAAGGCAGCGGCGGTGTAATTGTGCCGCAGATACACGCGGGTCGTGATTCGCTTGTCGGAACAGCCCTGCTGCTTGATTTTCTTGTTAGTCGCCGGGAGAGACTCTCCGAAGTTGTCGCGTCGTTGCCGGTCTATGCAATGATAAAACACAAAGCGGCGTTTGAAGGCGACCCGTCAAATTTGTTCGACAAACTGGAAAAAACATTCAGCGGGGCGCGGGCGTTGCACGGCGACGGCATCAGGCTGGATTTTGCGGATGCCTGGGTGCATGTTCGCGCCTCGAATACCGAGCCGATCCTGCGGATCATCAGCGAGGCGACCGAGCGGGAACGGGCAGAGAACATGGTGAAAGATGTGCAGGACGTCATGAGTGCGTCGGCGTACATGAGCAGTTAATCCTGAAATTTGCAACGTTCAGGGGCGAATGCGGCACGTTAAGGAAGATTGTTGTTGAATAGCCGAAAAAGATGCATTATCCTGCCATCTTTGGTGGAATCAAGAGGAAAATGCGGGTATGGAAGCGCTTGCAGCACGCGGGTGGCGGTCGGCCGATATCATTGGCCTTGCGACGAATGCGCGGCTGAGCTCGGCGGCAATTCGCAGGCTGATCGGCCGGTACGCCTGTCTGGACCAGGCGTTGGAAGAATCGCCCAACGAGCTTGAGCGCGCCGGTTTAGGTTGCCGGAGTTTGTTTAACAACGGCAGCCGGCGCAGAATCAACGAATCGGCGCAGCGCGAACTCGAACGTTGCCGTGCGGCGCGTGTATCGCTTGTCAGCATTGTTGAAGACGAGTACCCGGAAACACTTAAACAGATAGATTATCCGCCCGCCGTCCTGTACGTGCGCGGCAGGCTTGACAAATCCAGAATCGGCGTGGCGCTGGTGGGAACGCGCCGCAACAGTCCGTATGGCGCGGCGGTGACGCAGACTTTTGCGGGAGAACTCGCCAGGGCGGGCTGCGCGATCGTGAGCGGGCTGGCCCGCGGCATCGACACCGAAGCTCACCGCGCCACATTGCGAAGCGGAGGCACAACCTACGCCGTGATCGCTTCCGGAGTGGATCGCGTCAGCCCCGTCGACAACGCACGTCTGTCGGAAGAGATCGTCGAGGCGGGTGGTGCAATCGCGAGTGAGTACCCTTGCGGAACGCGAGCCGTGAGCGCCTATTTTCCTCGCCGGAACCGGATCATTTGCGGATTGTCCGCCGCAGTTGTCGTGATGGAAAGCGGGATGAGCGGCGGAGCTATGATCACGGCCGACATGGCGCACAGCCAGGGACGGAGATTGTTCGCCGTTCCGGGCCCCGTCAATTCAACGACCAGCTCCGGCACAAACATGTTGATCCGCAGCGGCAAGGCGGCCATGGCATGTTCGACCGCCGAAATATTGAAGTTGTTGGGACGGCAGTCCAATAGCGGAAAAAGTACAACACAACACACACCGAGACTCGGACGGCACGAGTCCGCCATTTACAGCGCCGTGCTGCAGGGCGACAAACACATAGATGAATTACAGCAGCAGGCCGAATTGGAATTATCGGAAATACTGCCTGTTTTGGTGCGGCTGGAAAGTCGCGGCCTGATCAGAGCCCTCCCGGGAAATCGCTATGCCGGACAATCACTTCACTGACGCCGACGGACGGCAATCGTCCGGGACCGAACAGTCCCCGGAAAAGATGGATGCGCCGCGGACGACCTCGCGCAAACGCGACCACGTCGAATTGGTCGTACATCGCGATGTGGCATTCCGGGCAAAATCCGCGGGATTTGAGCGCGTGGAATTTGTACACAATGCCGTTCCGGAACTCAACTTTGCTGACATTGATTCTCGCAGTGTTTTCCTGGGACACACACTTTCCGCTCCGCTGATGATCTCGTGCATGACGGGCGGCTATGCGGAGGCGGAGGCGATCAACGCCGCATTGGGCGCGGCCTGCGAGCGGGAAAACATTGCAATGGGCGTGGGTTCTCAGCGCCAGGCATTGGAAAACAGTCAGTTTGTCGAGTCGTTTCGCGCAGCCAGGCGCGCCGCGCCTTCTATTCCGATCACAGCCAATATCGGCGCCGCCGAGGTTGCCGCCGGAATGGGATCCGGCAATGCGCAAAAATTGGTGGACATGATTGAGGCCAATGCGCTGACGGTCCACCTCAACCCCCTGCAGGAGTTGTTGCAACCAGAAGGCAACACGCAGTTTGCGGGCGTACTGGCGGGTATCGAGCAATTGGCCGGGGCTTTGAACGTACCGATCATTGCAAAGGAAGTCGGCGCCGGCATCTCCGCCGCCGCGGCGGAGCGCCTGCTGGATTCGGGCGTCGACTGGATAGACGTGGCCGGTGCGGGCGGTACAAGCTGGGCGGGCGTTGAGATATTGCGCCGCGGCAATCCGGAACTGGTCGACATGTTCTGGGACTGGGGCATTCCGACGGTCGACTGTCTGATTGAGCTTCATCAATTGCGGCAGTCCCGCGCTTTCGGCCTTGTGGGTTCCGGCGGGCTGACGTCGGGCCTGGATCTGGCCCGGACAATTCGCCTGGGCGCCGATCTGGGCGCGGCGGCACGACCATTTGTGCGGGCGCTGAAAACGGAAGGTGAAGAGGCTTTGCACGCCGAGATTCGGGCCTGGAAATTTCAGCTGCGGGCGGCCATGTTCCTGACCGGAAGCGCTACGCTTGAAGAATTGAGCCGTGCTGAATGCAGATTGGCGGCATCCGGCACACAATAATTCCGCCGACAATCATTCAGAGACAGTTTTTGAAACGGGCCAACATATGAGTTTTGATTCGCGCTACAGCGAATACGTCAGGATTGTCGAATCCACGCTGGCTGACTTCCTGGCGCACAGCCCGGCGGAGCATCTGCTTGAACCGGTTCGCTATGCGCTCACGAGCGGCGGCAAACGCATCCGCCCCGTGCTCGTGATGTTGTGCTGCGGCGCGGCAGGCGGCAATCCCGTGGATGCGCGCTGGGCGGCAATAACCGTCGAAATGTTGCACAATTTCACCCTTGTGCACGACGACATCATGGACAAAGCCGACAAACGCCGCGGACGCGACTCCGTACATGTGAAGTGGAACGAGGACACGGCGATACTGGCCGGAGATGCGATCATTCCACTGGCCTGCCTGGCCATGCTCAAAACCGAATCACATTCACGGCTGGATGAAATGCTTGCCGCCGTCAGCAATGGGATCATCGAAGTCTGTGAAGGCCAGGCGCTCGATCTCAAATTCGAGCGAAGCAAGAACGTGTCGATTCCCGAATACACGCGCATGATCGAGCTCAAAACTGCACGCATGCTCGTTATGGGAGCGCGCCTGGGCGCTCTTGCGGCGGACGCGGACACGCGCACGATGGACCTGCTGTGCGACTTTGCCTCCAAAGTCGGGATCGCCTTTCAGATTCAGGATGATATTCTGGACATTGCGGCGGAAAGCACTGTGACGGGCAAGCGGCGCGGCGGCGATGTAATCGAAGGTAAAAAGACCTTTCTGGTGCTCCGAGCGCTGGAAAACGTCCATGGCGAAGCGGACCGCGCGTTGCTGCAGCGTTTCATCGATCAGCACGGTCTGCCGGCGGAGGAAGTGGACGCCATGTACGACCTGTTCGTTCGAACCGGCGCACTGCGCGACGCCGAGCAAGCCGTTGCGGCGCTGACCGACGAAGCGCGGCGCGACCTGGAAGATCTGCCGCCATCCGAATATGTTGATTTGTTGCGCGCCTACGCCGCAATGCTGCTCAATCGCGAATTTTGACTTTGGCGAGAAACTACCGCTATGTGTGAAAGAGAATTGACTGTTCAGAATCGGGCCGGACTGCACACGCGACCCGCGGCACATCTGGTGAAACTTGCTTCCAGATTCCGCTCTGAGATTTTCCTCGTAAAAGAAGGCGCAGCTATAAACGCGAAAAGCATCATCGGCGTCATGACGCTGGCGGCGGAACAGGGAGCGCAGTTGCTGCTGCGCGCCGAGGGCGATGATGAGCGCGAGGCCGCCGACGCCATCGTCGAGTTTTTTGACGCGCGATTCGGCGAAGAAAGTTAAACGCTGCTCATTGAATTTCGCCGGGCTTTCATTTATATTCCAAGAAGCTTTTTGTTCACAATCCAAGAGAACCGCTTTGCCGGAAGAGCCTCCGCTACTCGACTCCGATTCTGACAAGTTATCCGCCATACCGCCGGCCTGGTCAGGCAATGTTTCCACCCGCCGGCGCGAACGCCAACTTACAGGAATTCCCTCTTCACCGGGCATTGTCACCGGCACCGCCGTTATCATCGAGCGGGAGCGTTCTCTGCGCAAATCCCGCCGCCTGGAAGCCGACGAAATTCCGGACGAACTGCACCGCTTTGAAAAAGCACTGCAGAAGTGTTCGCGTGAGTTGATGGAGATTATTGAATCCGCTCCAAAGGATTCACCTGCCATCGGCCACATCCTCGAAGCGCAGTTGATGATCCTCAACGATCGTTCCGCCATCGCCGGGATACGGCGCAATATTGAAGACGGCATGAGCGCCGAGGGCGCAGTCAGCAAGGTCTACGACGCCCAGGAAAACAACCTGCGCATGGCGCGCGATGAAATCCTGCGCGAACGCGCGGTCGACCTCGAGAATGTTAAACAGCGCCTGCTGGCCTATCTGCGCAACAAACGCCTGAAACACGAGCTGCCCGCCAACAGCATTCTGATTGCACCATCGCTGACTCCCAGCCAGGTCATGCTTTTCCACGAAGAAAGCATGCTCGGTTTTGTGACGGAGATGAGCGGCATCGCTTCCCACACGTCGATTATGGCGCGGTCCATCCACGTGCCTTCGGTTATCGGCATCAAACACCTGTTCAAGAATGTGCACGCCGGCGACAAAATAATTGTCGACGGATTTGCCGGTATTCTGGTCGTCAATCCGCGACCAGAGACGCTGCTGAAGTACCAGCGCCGCATCGGCGACCTGGAGACCAAACGCAAAAAACTGCTCAAGTTCGCCAAGCTGCCGACTGAGACCTCGGACGGCGCTAAAATCAAGCTCTACGCCAACGCGGATTCACTTGAAGATGTGGATGCCTCGCTGGCCTACGGCGCTCAGGGAATCGGGCTGGTGCGAACGGAAACAATGGTGTTCCGCGGCGGCGAGGGCATCCCGTCGGAATCGGAGCAGCGCAAATGGTACACACAGCTGGCGGAGCGCGCCTATCCCCTGCCGGTGACCATCAGAGCGTTTGACCTGGGCGGCGACAAGTGGATCGACGGACTGGCGCCGGAGAGCAATCCGGCGCTTGGAGTACGCGGCCTGCGCTACCTGTTGCAGCAACGCAAGGTATTTCGGGATCAGATCAAAGCGGTGCTGCGCGCTTCGACGCACCGCAACGTCCGCTTCATGCTGCCGATGGTTACGGGACTGGAGGATTTTCAACGCGCACTGGGAATCATTGAAAAATGCAAGGCTTCGCTGCGCAAGTCGGGCATCTCATTTGATCAGAAAATGCCGATCGGCGCGATGATAGAAACACCATCGGCGGCACTGTTGGCAGACCAGCTGGCGGGCAAGGCCGACTTTCTGAGCATTGGAACCAATGACCTGACGCAGTACACGCTGGCGGCAGATCGCATCAACGTCAACGTGGCCAGTTTTTTCGATTCCTTTAACCCGGCGGTTCTGCGGCTGATCAAAATGGTGGTTGAAGCGGGACGTAAATGCGACGTACCGGTCGGAATTTGCGGTGAGTTTGCTGCACACGCAGCGTCAACCGGCGTGCTGATAGGATTGGGCGTCACCGACCTGAGCGTGGCGCCGGAGACTTTGCTCGAAACAAAGAGGCGCATCCGCAAAACATCGGCCGCACATGCGCGCAGCATCTCGCAGGAATTGCTGCAACTGAGCGAGGGATCGGAGATTCGCAAGCGGATACGCGCCATCCGCAAGAAATAAGCACGTGCGGATTCAGGGTTTGGCAGGCCGGCGGTTCACGGTCCAGTCGTAGTCGAGAAAAGCAAGCTTCAGAGCCGAGCGATTTTGCTTTATCCAGGCCGCCGTTTGAGCATCAGCATACGACGCGATGTAGTCGATCACCTTGCTGTCGGATTCACCGAAGTCGACGCGATACCAGTCGAAGATTCTGGACAGATAGATCGTGTTGGCCGCCCGGTCGACGCGCATACCGGCAGAACCCGCGAGATACGACCTGAGATTGCTCTTCAGCAATTCCATGACACTGCCCGCGGTGTAGGCGGTGTTCAGAAGCGGCGGGCAGCCCCGCGCCGCACACACAAGGCCGAAGTGAATCAATGCTTCCCTGAAATGGGGGCGAATGACCTCGTTTTCGATCTGGTCGAGCGAGAGCATGCGACCTGCGACACTGAATTTCTTTTCCTTGAAAAAATCGGCTTTGTCGATTGGTTGGGACAAGGTACTGTTGTCCAGAACCTGCCGAATGGCGCAGGCGTTGTACGCATTGATCCAGAACGCCAGTTTTTCACTGCGCGGCCAGGCTTCGGGCTGCGCGGCGGCCAGCTTCGCCAGATAGTCTTCAAAGCGTGGAGTGTCAAAGCCTGGGTAGAACACCAGGCCGGCGCCGACGTTGACGCGCAGCAGAGCGTCGAAGTCGGCGTGAAAATCGTCGCCCCCGGCATGGGAACTGCGCGTGGTCGCCGTTAACAGCAGCACGAGGGAGACAAGCAGCGCACTGCGCAGGCGGAAAGGGAATCTGAGCGACATAGAATTCGAGTGTTTTTGTGGCATGGAACGTCAAATCGAGAGACAAATCGACGGCTGCGCCGGGAAAATTTGCGATTTGCAACAAGGCCCGGCGGCCCGTGGTTCCAATCCGCATGACTAAACAGAAGATGCCAGGGGGGAATTTGCATTTGCTGTACGGGATATAAAAATCTTGGATGATTCCGGCAAATACTCGTATCTTTGCGATTCTCGTCAGCAAAATGCCTGTTGGCGAATGCAGTGTACGGTGCCGTGGCCGAGTGGCTAGGCAGAGGTCTGCAAAACCTTTTACGGGGGTTCGAATCCCTCCGGCACCTCAAAACAGTCTACCTTAAATCTGACATACAAGATTACTTCCCGATATGGGTTCTACATCGGATCTGCGCCAGGGCGCGGTTATTGAGTTCAAAGGTGATCCCTGCGTTATTCTGGAAACTTCGCACCGCTTTATGGGACGCGGCAGCGGATTTCACCAGGTAAAAATGCGCAACCTCAAAACCGGCCGCCAATTCGAAAATAAATTTCGTTCGAGCGAAAACATAACCTTCCTGCGCCTCGAGCACCGCGAATATCAGTACCTGTACCACGACGGCGTCGCGTTTGTGTTTATGAACAACGACACGTACGAGCAGGTGATGGTCGAAGACGCAATTGTCGGCGAATCCGCCGAGTTTTTGCGAGAGAACGACATGGTGAAAATCGCTTTCAGCGACGATGAGATTATCTCCGTCGAACTGCCGGCGCACGTGACGCTTAAAGTGGTAGAGACCGAGCCGGGCGTACGCGGCGACACGGTTTCCAACACGACCAAACCCGCCAAACTCGAGACGGGCGCATCGGTTCAGGTGCCTCTGTTCGTCAATCAGGGCGATGTAATTCGCGTCGACACACGCACCCGTTCGTACATCGAACGCGTCAAGAAGTGATGCGGAAAATTGTCGAAAGCGTGTTCGATTCCCCTGAGGCCGAACACGCTTTTTTCATTGGCATTTTTGTATATTCTGAGCGATTGCGTCGCGCAGTCTGCCTGTAGTTTTCCGGCATTGTCGTTCCGGCTCTGGCCGTCACAAACAGGCACAACCGTCGAAGAAGGACGTCTATGGATCTTCAATACCTCCGCCGTCTGGTGAAAATTTTTGACGACAGTTCCGTCGTCGATTTTCGCATCGAAGAGGAAGGGCTGAAACTACGACTGTCTAAAACTCCTCTGACATCGGCGGGCGCACCGGCTCCTCCGGTCGTACATGTGCAATCAGGACCGTCCGCCCACGACGTCCTCCCGGCGCAACAGGCCTCCGCTCCACAGACGGAAACATCCGCCAAGGCGGAAGCACCCGCCCCTTCATCAGAAAGCGCCGCCGACGCCAACGTTCATATTGTCACTTCGCCTATCGTCGGCACATTTTATCGCGCTCCTTCTCCCGAGTCCGAACCCTTTGCTTCGGTCGGCGATCGCGTGGCCGAAGGCCAGACGCTTTGCATCGTGGAAGCCATGAAGCTGATGAACGAAATCGAAAGCGATGTCAGCGGCATGGTCGTCAAGGTATTGGTTGAAAACGCCCAGCCGGTGGAGTTCGGTCAGCCGCTCTTCCACGTTCAAACGAGCTGAGCCTGAACGCCTGCGGACGAGCGTTGCGTCCTCGGGAAAGCCCACGAGCTATCCAGACTTTATGATTAAAAAAGTTCTCATCGCCAATCGAGGCGAAATAGCCCTGCGCATCATTCGCGCCTGCCGGGAAATGGGAATTCGCAGCGTAGCTGTGTATTCCGAAGCCGACAAGGCGTCGCTGCACGTACGTTTTGCCGATGAAGCTATCTGCATCGGCAAGGCCGCGGGCAAGGACAGCTACCTCAAGATTCCGTCGATTATTGCCGCTGCGGAAATCAGCAATGCCGACGCCATTCATCCCGGCTACGGTTTTTTAGCTGAAAACCCGGATTTTGCAGAAATCTGCATGGACTGCGGCTACACCTTCATCGGCCCCAGCGCGGAAGCAATCTCGCGGATGGGCAACAAGTCCGTCGCCAAAGAAACGATGCGCGCGGCCAATGTTCCCGTTGTTCCGGGCAGCGACGGCGTGGTGTCCGATGAAAAAACGGCGCTCAAGGTCGCCGCGGAAACCGGCTATCCCGTGATGCTGAAAGCGGTGGCGGGCGGCGGCGGCAAGGGAATGCGCCTGGTTAAAACTGCGGAAGAATTACCGGGCGCCCTGCGCGCCGCCAGCAACGAAGCTGAGTCGGCCTTCGGCAACCCGGACATGTACATTGAAAAGTTTATCGAGAAACCGCGTCACGTCGAGATCCAGGTTTTTGGCGACACACACGGCACGGTGGTGCACCTGAACGAACGCGAGTGTTCGATCCAGCGTCGGCACCAGAAACTCATTGAAGAATCGCCCTCCCCCGTTGTGGATCCCGATCTGCGCAAACGCATGGGACAGGCGGCCGTAGCTGCGGCCCAAGCCGCGGATTACGTCGGCGCGGGAACCGTAGAGTTCCTGGTCGATAAACACCTCAATTTCTATTTCATGGAAATGAACACGCGTATTCAGGTGGAACACCCGGTGACGGAAGAGTCGCTGGGCATCGATCTGATCAAGGAACAGATACGCGTGGCGGGCGGCGAGCCGCTGAGCTTTGGTGAAAGCGAACCGCAGTTTCATTCGATTGAATGCCGCATCAACGCGGAAGATCCGTTGAAGAACTGGCGGCCTTCGCCCGGCATGATCACCAGTCTGCATTTGCCTGGCGGCCGTGGCATTCGGGTCGATTCGCATATTTACCAGGGCTATTCAATTCCGCCCTATTACGACTCGATGATTGCCAAGCTGATAACGCGCGGACGCACGCGTGAAGAGGCAATCATGGTAATGCGGCGCGCCCTGGACGAGATTGTGATCGAAGGCATCCAGACGACGGTGCCTTTTCACAAAAAAATGATGGTAAACCCGGACTTTGTGGCCGGTGAGTTCGACACGAACTATCTGGATTCACACGACTGGAATGCCTGATTGCGGCAACCGGATGTTTAAGTCAATCCGGCAACACTGCCAGTAACTGATTGTACATCTTTTCAACGGATATACGGAGTATTTCGAATGAATTTTCCCGAGGATTTGAAGTACACCGAGGACCACGAGTGGGTTCGCGTCGAAGGTGACACCGGCATTATCGGAATTACGGACCACGCCCAAAGCGAATTGGGCGACATTGTATACGTCGACATCGAAGATGAACTGGACGCCATCGAAAGCGGCGAAAGTTTCGGAACGATTGAGGCGGTAAAAACGGTAGCCGACCTCTACGCGCCCTGCACCGGACAGGTCATCGAGATCAACTCCAAACTGGAAGACAATCCCGAACTGATCAACAGCGATCCCTACGGCGACGGCTGGATCCTGAAGTTCAAGATCACCGATCCGTCGGAACTCGACGAACTGCTCGACGTTGGCGAGTACAAGGAACAAGTCGGTCAGTAAACATTCCGCCGATCAGAACAGCTAAATTTAAAGTCGCCCCACTGCGGGGCGACTTTGATGTTTTAAACATGTACGGCATGAAGGCCTGCGATGCGTTTGCCTGTTACCCGGGCCACACTCGAAGCTAAGAAATTGAAAGCCGGTAGAATTGGTGGATAAAAGTTAAAAAAGCGGTTCTTGACGTGAAGATCAAGGGCCCACCCAGTACCCGCCGCCACCGCCAGTTTTTTTCACCCTTGACCCACACGTCTCCCCGGCCGTCCTCACAGCCTCAATATTTCAGAATGTTCTCAGTTGTTTTCCCACCCGGCGCAGCGCCTTTGCAGACGGGCCGGCATGTCCCGCGGTTATCTTTGACAAGCTACACCTATAGTCAATACCTTCGCGAACTGTTTTACTGAACGTTGCTGATATCTGTTTAACCGGGACAGTTTCGGTGATGAGCGGCGCCGACTTCAACACAGAGCAGCACCGGTTTTCGCGAGGTGTTTGTCAATCCTTTCCGACTCGTGAAAACCACCGGAACACGCCCCCGGACAACGCCGGTAGAACCTGGCAAGAACGCCGGGCATAGCCCTCGGATCGCGCTTAAACGCCTGCACACAGCGATCAGCCGGAAGTCCCCGAGATCAGTCTTAAGCCGCGAACAAGACCTCGCACACCGCAATGCTCATCTGCGTGTCGTCTGTATGCACCGGGGGTGATGTCGTGACGAGGATGTTTAACATAGCGCGTACAGTCGTTCAATCGCGCCACAAAATCGGAGCAAGCACACGCAAATCCCGTACCGCAACCAGTTCAAACAACACAAAAGTCTCCCGTGAAATTGAAGTTTCTCACTCGTTGATAAACATGAAAAAGCGCCTGGGATACATCAGGGGCGTTGTGTTCCGACAACAGTGAAATTCGACTGTTGATGCACATTCAGGCCAAAATGCGGAAGAGCAAAAATGAGCAGACGGATAAACTGGTGTAAAAGCCTCAATTGCCGTGCGGGCCGGTGCGCGGCAAAGGCGATTTATCGCGCACATACATGTCCAGCCATGTGCGCATATCGCGATTGCTCTCGCGGCGGCGCCCCGCCAGAATGTGATCGGCGTTGTCGTACACCACCAGCTTGTAGGGATGCAGGCAGCGCTGCAGCGCCAGGCCCAGATCGTAGGCGTGGGAAGGATCAATCTTGCGGTCGCCGGTGCCGTGCTGCACCAGCAGCGGCGTCTGTTTGCACAGTTCGTCGGCCCAAAGTGCGGCAGATCTGCGCCGCGCGGCCGTGTAATAATCATCTGCTGAATCGAGGTAGGATTGCAGCAGCCGATGCAGGCGTCCCGCCGGCGGCAGGTTCGTGAAGTTTGTCGGCGCGCCGAAGGTCACGGCTGCGCGGAATTCACTGCACTCGCGCAGCATCAGCAGGGCCACCATTCCGCCGCGGCTGCCGCCGACAAGACCGACGCGATCCATGTCGACATCCGGCATAACACGCAGAATCTCCAGCAGAGCCAGACTGTCGCGCACGTCGCCCTCGCCCCACTCATCGCGTCCGTCGCTGCCGCCCGCGCCGCGATATTGACTGGCAATGGCCACATAACCCCACGATGCAAAAAGTCCCAGATACTGGGCCACGGAGGAGGGCGTCAACTCGCCGCGCCGCGTACCGCCGCGGTTGAATACAATCGCCGGTTTTGGGCCGGAATCGGCCGGAACAGCCATATATCCGCGAATTTCAAGTCCTTCGTGACTGTAGGAAATTTCCGAGAACTCCGCCGAGCGCATGCGCTCAAACTCTTGCGGCGGCATATTGCGGGCCGCAATGGAGAGCGACGCATCGGGTAATTCGACTGGCCGGGAGGAAACAACATTGACGGACATAAATCGGCGAAAAATAGATGAGGTGTCAGCGGAGTGACTATCCAGCAACGAAGCGATTCGGCGGTGCGCCGCGGGTGCAAGAGCAATAAAGGAGACCGAAAGGCTTTAAAATGAGATACCCCTTGGTGTCACCACTCACCAAGGGGCACTCCCCTACTCACCTTTCACCACCACAACGAAAGGAGATCACATTTTTGTTGAACTTTCTCCGTTCGAACAGTACAAATATACGCCAGCTCTGTCCCTGACGCAAACGTTTTTTAACGATTTTTTTACATTTCACCAGATGATTTAAAAATGGCTGTTACGAAAACGGAACACAATATTTCAGACGGCGCTTTCCGCCTTCAACTGCTCCGTTCGATCGGCCAAACGCACCTGTTCGATTACATTTCCGACATCTCCCTCTATGACTTCGCGCAAAGTAAAGTTTTTGAGGTCGCCCGTAAGCCGGTGGTCGGTCACGCGATTCTGCGGAAAGTTGTACGTCCTGATTTTGTCGGAGCGGTCGCCGCTGCCGACCATGGATTTGCGCACGGAGGCAATTTCTTCGTGGCGGCGGGTCGACTCCAGCTCGTAGAGCCGCGCCCGCAGGACGCGCATCGCTTTGTCGCGGTTCTTCAACTGGCTGCGCTCATCCTGGCACTGCACGACAATCCCGCTGGGCTGGTGCACGATTCGCACGGCGGTTTCAACTTTGTTGACGTTCTGCCCGCCTTTGCCGCCGGCGCGAAAGATATCAATGCGAAGATCGGCGTCGTTGATTTCGATGTCCACGTCCTCAACTTCGGGCAGCACCGCAACGGAGGCGGCCGAGGTGTGGATGCGGCCCGAAGCTTCGGTAGCCGGCACGCGCTGGACGCGGTGGACGCCGCTCTCGTATTTCATTATGCCGTAGACCTCGTCGCCCGAAAGGCTGAAAGTCATCTCCTTAAATCCGCCGTGTTCTCCTTCGCTGAAGGAGATGGTTTCCATGCGCCATTTGTTGCGCTCGGCAAAGCGCTGATACATGCGGAAAAGATCGCCGGCAAAAATGGCCGCTTCGTCGCCGCCCGTTCCGGCGCGGATTTCCACGATACAGTTGCGCGAATCGTTGGGGTCGCGCGGCAGCAGCAGCAGACGCAGTTCCTCAGCCAGCTCGTCCAATTCGCGCGCGAGTTCCTCGTTATCGCTACGGACCAGTTCCTTCATTTCGGGTTCTATGCCCGACCCGGCCAGCAGGTCGTCGTTCTGCCTGCGCTCGTCGAGCACTTTCATGTAGCGACGCCCGGCCTGCGCAAGTTTGCTCAATTCCTTCTGTTCGCGGCTCAGGTCGCGGAAGCGCTTGAAGTCGTTGACGACCAGGGGATCCATCAGGAGCTGATCAATTTCCTCGGCGCGATCGAGTACAGCCCGTACTTTTTCTTCCATCATTGCTCGCCTGCGCGCACTGTTTTTGCCTTTTGCGGCTCAAATTATTTTTGCTTATTGGTCGCCGTGTAGAGCGAATTATGATCAAAATATTGCATGCCTCAGTGATTCACGCCGTTTCCGACACTGCCGTTCCGACGTTTCGGGCCGCTTCCCGCAAGCTCCTGCAGATTTTCTTGTTTGTCGCCGTGCTGTTCAGTACTTCATCCTGTTTGCAGGACGACAACCCGAATCTGATCAACCCTCCGGTGCTGGAAGGCACGATTAAAATGCGCATGCTGAATCTGGCCGAACCGGGCCGGAGCCGTTCACTGCAGCTCGAGAGCGGGCTGGAGTCGTCGCAGGCGGCCTACGGCGACTACACGGAATTTCTGGAAATTGAATCCGACTCGCTCTTCGCCGAGTTTGTCGATAACGGCGGCGCCACGCGCTTCCGGACGAGCAATCGCCTGCGTTTCCTGCGCCGGTCATACCAAACGATTATAGCGCTGCCGGCGCGCAGCGGCAGCGAGTACAGCGACACATCTCTTTTTATTAATGTCATCGACGACAGTCTGAGCCGACCGGAAAATGTGGCCTATCTGCGCCTGGTCAATGTGGCGGTGGAATCGGGTCTGTATGTTTCAATGCGGCGCGGCTGCCCCAACGGCGCGCTGCTGGCCAACCGGATTGCGCCCTACGTTTTCAGCGGCCAGTCCGAGCTTGCGCCCGGTTCATATATTATCACGCTGACGGCGTTTGACAAGGACGGCACATTTGCCGGGGTCCAGCACAGCTACGAAATCGCAGTTGAGGAAGACCGCGACTATGCGATTATCGTACAGGACATCAACGAAACGGGTTTTGTGCTCAACATACTGGACGAGCGGCTGGAAACGCCGGCGGGCCTGCTGCCCGTGGTCCGGAGCGAGGCGACCGAATCGCGTGTGCGCGTGATCAACCTCGGCACGGAAACGATCGACGTGGAGAAATCCAGCGGCGAAACGCCCGAAGTCATCAGCGCCGATCTGGAAGCTATGACGCGTTCGCCCTTTACAGTCGTCACGGCCTGCGAGTCCGAGTCGGACGACATGTTCGCGGTCATCCGTGCGGCCGACACGGTCAATCTGGATGTCTCGCTTGATGTACTTGTTGACTACACTATTGTGATAGCGCCGGACGACAACGACCCGAGCACCCGGGATGCAGTGATTCTACCGCCCTACAGCGCTTTCACGGACGTGGGTTTTGACCAGTTCTGCAACGTGCGCGTGGTCAATCTGATTCCGCAGGGATCGCCGATTCAGGTTTTGCTCGGTGCGCGCACAACCGACGACGATGTGTTTGAAACCGGATACACGCTGGCGCACAAAGCGCCCTTTACAAGCGCGATGGATCCCGTCGTGGTACGCCCCGGACCTGCGCCGATTCTGCTCTTTACCGAACTGGCGCCGCGCCGACTGCTGGAAACGACGCTTACGCATTTTGAAGCCGGCAAACGCTATCTGGTGCTTGCCGCGCTCGACGCCGAAGGAACTCCGCGCATTTTTGTGGTGGACGAAGACGAAGAATCAGGCGGCAACCAACCTATGGAAGCCATGCCTTCCGCCGTTTTCACGCAGTTCGTCAATGTCGTGAGCGACCTGGAGAAAGGTCTGGTGAGTTACGGCGATGTCATCAGCGACGCTGAGCGCTTTCACGGTGAATTCGGCGCAACGGCACTGATGCCGGGCACGCACACTTTCAGCATTGACGACGCCGGCCAGGACATCGAACTGATCGCCGGGCAGCGAACACTGGTTGTTGCCAGCGGCACCGTTGCGGCCACGGACATCAGCGCCTTCACAAGCGAGCCGTTTGACGCGACGCTCAGCCAGATTCGCCGACGCTACATCAACGCGAGCAACCTGATTCCCCAGGCCGTGTTTGCACTCGACTCCCTGGGCGGCGAAATGGTCACGGAAGATCTGGACTACCGCTCCGCATCCGACATCGAAACGGTGACGATCGAACGGCGCACCTCCTTTGTCGTGTGGGAAACGGGTAAAAACAGCAGTGAAGACGACATCCTCATCAATTCCGACGTCAGTCAGAACTTCGGCAAGAATTATTCCATCATTCTGAGCCACAGCATCCCGGCGGGCGAAGCCGCCGATCGTTCCAACGCGCGATTCCGCATTCTTGTACAGCAGGAATATTAAGCGACGCCGGGCGCGGCGAATTCGATCTCAGTGGTTAAACAGAAAAGGCCTGGTCAGGCCCGAGTTAAAACAACTCAGTCAAACATCAAACTGAAGAATAATCTTGCCGGTGTTGCGCGCCGCGCGCATGTATTCGTGGGCGTCATTGGTTTGTTCAATCGAAAACACGCGATCCACCAGGGGCCGGTAACGACCCGATTCCCACGCCGGCATGAACCGTTCGCGCAGTTGCGCCGCCAGCCGCGCTTTAACTTCCGCCTCGGCATTCCTGAGCGTCCCCGAGCTGATGGTGATGCCGCGCTGAAGCAAACGCGCAAGATCGATCTTGCTCTCGCGTCCCCCCAGCAGCCCAATAACAACCACACGTCCCGCGTGAGAGAGGGACTGCAACAGTGTGTTAAACTGTTCACCCCCGACCATATCCAGCGCCAGGTTGACGCCGCGGCCGTCGGTCCACCTGTTTAATTCGGCAGCGACATCCTGCTCGCGGTAATTGATGGTGAATTCCGCGCCAAGTTCACGGCAGGTCTTTAACTTTTGGGGCGAACCGGCGGAAGCGGCCACATGAGCACCGCACAGCACCGCTATCTGAACAGCGGCCGTCCCGACGCCGGAAGCGGCCGCATTGATGTAAACACGTTCGTCTGTGCGCAGACCACCGACATCCACAAGGTTGCGCCAGGCGGTGAACACCGCTTCCGGCACAGCCGCCGCTTCAGTAAAACCGCGGCCGGAGGGTACGAACAAAATCTGGTCGGCCGGAACACAACAGTATTCGGCGTATGCGCCGCCGGCCAGAAGAGCACAGACGGCGTCTCCCGGCTTAACATCGACAACCGCCGGACCGCAGCGCTCCACAATCCCGGCGCACTCAAGCCCCAGAATCTCTGTGACGCCCGGCGGCGGCGGATAGTAGCCGCGCCGCTGCAGGAGGTCGGCGCGATTAACGCCGGCGGCGTGAACGCGAATCAACACCTCGTTTTCCGCAGGCTGCGGCCGCGGCGCCGAGCGCCATTCAAGCCTGCCGCCGGAGGCGGCAAACAGAGCACGCATTACCATGGAGCTTCAATCCCGGCGACTACCAAAAAATGTATGAGAAACCAACAGAGAGTATTTGCGCCAGCTGGCGTTTGCTGGAGACATCATTGTCATACTGCAGGCGCACGTTCAGGTTAACAGAAATCATTTCATTCAGTTTACCTTCGATGATATTGTCAAAGTTGACATCGATGTCTTCAGTGGAGGAAAAGTCGGTAAAGAGTTCAAGCCGCCCTTTATAGGAGATTGTGCTGGACAGCGGCAGTTTGGCGGTTGTAACGGACTGCATACCGACTTCAACGCGCGAGGTCTCAATTTCATCCGGAGTTTCGGGATCATCGCTGTACCGCGCGGCAAAATCATTGGAAATGGTTTCCTTGACGGCGAGACCGAGACGCGTATTAACGTCTTTATACGGCGTATAGCCCAGACCAAAAGCCTGCGTCAGGTAGGCCGGGTCAAAGAGAGCGGACACTTTATTTTTGACGACACCGGCATCAGTATCTTCAAACTGAAAACCATCGGCGACCTGGGTGCGCAACTTGAAGGAAACGTAGGGATTAACGTAAATATTAACCTTGTAGGTAAAAACAGACTCAAACATCAGTTCATCGGCATTTTTACGTGCATCGGCGCTGCCGATCCGGGATTGACCATAATCGAACTGCAAGGTGTTGGCCCAATCGTAGGTCGACTGAAACAGCGTGTCGGCATTCAACAGAGAAAACTGCCAGGCAAAGGTGTCCTCGCCGCCGGCAACCCAATTGGAATACTTGCTCTGCGTAATATTGAGACCCATTCCAAATTTGTGCGACCAACCGAGGGAATCCTGCGGCTCGTTCGCGTCCTGCGCCTGCAGAGATGTTGCCGCGGCAACACAAACAAGGATTCCGAGGAGTAAGCGATAAGTCATAGTATCTTGCCCTGAAATTGTGGACCATAGCATTTGCAGGTGCAAAACTACACATCCCCGGTTTTACCCGCAATCGGAAGCGCGGAAGCGAGGTACACAAGTACAGCAAAATGGCGGATTCTTCGTATCTTTCGGCTTTCAGGGGCGTAGAGCTGCGGCAAGAATACGCGTATATCGGTCGTTCAACTTTTCCGGGCAGATACAATTCATGGCTAAAAAACGAATCACGCGATCCAACCCCGTTCGAGAACTTTCAACCCGCCAGTTGCGCTGGACCTGCCCTACGAGCAAATTCAAGTTCAAGTCCACCAAGAGCCTGGAAAGCCTGAAGGAAATCGTCGGCCAGCCGCGCGCGGTCGATTCGATCCAACTGGGCGCCAAGCTCTTTTCGCCCGGCTACAACATCTTTGTTTCGGGGCTCTCCGGCACGGGGCGTCTGACGACTGTTAAAAAGCTGCTCGAAGCTGTACGCAGCACCAAAAACTTCACGTTTGACTACTGTTATGTTCACAACTTCAAAAATGCGGATGAGCCGCGTTTGTTGAAGTTCAGCCGCGGCATGGGGCAGGCTTTCTGCAAATCCATGGCCGAGACGATCGCCTTTCTGCGCACGCGCATTCCGCAGTTGTTTGAAGAAGAGGGATTCCAGAAAACGCGGCGCGCGCTCGTCATCAGATTCCAACAAAAGGAAAAAGAAGTTCTCACAAACTTCGACGCCAAACTGCGTCCGAACGGATTTTTCCTGACGCAGTCCGAAAACGACGACGGCGTAATTCAGTACGAGCTTTTGTTTAAGCTGAAAGACGAGAATCACAGCATTGAAGACTTGCTCGAACTCGTCAACCAGGGCGTCATAACGGAAGCGCAGGCCAAGAAAATTAACACGGCCTACCAGCTCTTTGCCGATGAGTTTGCCGACATTGCGCGCGAGCGGATTCGCATCGTACAGGAGTTTCAGCGCGAGCTCAAGGAGCACGATCGTCTGGCGGCCACCCTGATTGTCAAATCGGCCATCGACGACATACGCAGCAACTTCAACGAAGAAGAGCCGCGCGTGCTCGAACACCTCGATACGGTGTACAATCACGTGCTTGACAACCTGCCGGCTTTTCACCCGGAACACAATCTGATGATGCCGATTCCGAGTGAGACCGGAGAAGAAGATCCTTTTGACGTCTACCGCGTTAATGTCGTGATGGACAACACGGACACGGAAGGCGGTCCGATCATCATCGAGACCAATCCGACCTTAACAAATCTCTTCGGCACAATTGAACGCAAGTTCGACCGGCGCGGCTTCTGGAAAACCGACTTCATGCACATCAAGGGCGGCTCTCTCCTGCGCGCCGACGGCGGTTACCTGATTCTGAATGCGCTGGACATGTTGGGTGAACAGGGCGTCTGGAAAGCGCTTAAACGGGTTCTGCTGCACAGCAAACTTCACATTCAGGCGAGCGACAGCTACTTCCAGGTTTCGCAAATCGCTGTCAAACCCGAGCCGATCAACATTAATGTTAAAATCGTCATGATCGGCGACGAGGATATTTACCGCCTGCTGTACTTTGAAGAAGAAGACTTCCGCAAGATGTTCAAGATCAACGCCAACTTCGACTACGAAGCGGAGTTGACGGATGAGATGATGCAGAACTACGCTTCGCTCACGCACAAAATCTGCGAAGAAGAAGGACTGCGCCACTTCAACAAAACCGGGATGGCGGCACTGATTGAATTCGGCGTCACACACGCCGGCAGCCGCGGTCATATCAGCCTGCGTTTCAGCGATGTGGCTGACGTCGTCAGGGAGGCGTCGTACTACGCACGCCAGACAAACGCAAAAACGGTCGGGCGCGACCACGTGGAAGAGGCGCTTATACAACGCAAGTGGCGCGACAACCTGCTGGATGAAAAACTTCACAATGCCATTATCGAAGGCACGTTCCTGATCGATACGGACGGCGACCGCATCGGGCAAATCAACGGACTCTCCGTTTACAGCACCGGTCTGGTGTCTTTTGGCAAGCCGATTCGCATCACGTCGAGTATCGGCGTTGGATCCGCCGGCATTGTTAACATTGAGCGCGAGGTTGAGCTGAGCGGCAGCAGCCACGACAAGGGCATTCTGATACTAAGCGGCTTCCTGCGCGAGCGTTTTGCGGTTTCAGCTCCGGTGTCTCTTTCGGCGTCCATTGCATTTGAACAAAGTTACGACGAGATCGACGGCGACAGCGCTTCTTCAACGGAAATCTACGCGATGCTTTCGAGCCTGGCGGATGTTCCCATCCGGCAGTATATCGCCGTCACCGGCTCCGTTAACCAAAAGGGCGATATTCAACCGATCGGCGGTGTTAACGAGAAAATCGAAGGATTTTTCCAGGTGTGCGCCGCGCGCGGACTGGACGGTCGACACGGCGTGATTATCCCCGAGCAGAACATCAAGAATCTGATGCTGCCGCACGACGTCATCGAAGCCGTTAAAAACAAACAGTTTCACATCTGGGCGGTCTCGACGATTGAGCAGGGCATAGAACTATTAACCGGAATGCCGGCGGGCACGCCCACGGACATCCGCAAGTTCAACCTGGACACAATTTACGGGCGCGTGGCGCAGACGCTGGAGGACTACCGTCAGGCCATGAAAGAGCACGCCGGCGACGACCCGATTTGATCGGCGAGTATTTTACATTTAACATTTAGTACTTAACACTCAGAGCGACGCCCGGACATGACACGCAGGATTCAGATAGCGCCTTCACTTTTATCCGCCGACTTTGCCAATCTTGAGCGCGACGTACGCCGCTGTGAGGAGGGCGGTGCGGACATGCTGCACGTGGACGTCATGGACGGCCACTTTGTCCCGAACATCACGATTGGACCACTTGTCGTTCAGGCGCTGCGTCCAATCACCAGGTTAACGCTCGACGTACATCTGATGATCAGCGACCCGGACAAGTACATTAAACAGTTCGCCGAAGCCGGGGCGGACAACATATCGATTCACGTTGAGACCTGTCCGCACCTGCATCGCAGTCTGGCGCTCATCCGCGAGCAGGGCAAGCGCGCCGGCGCGGTTTTAAACCCTGTGACGCCGCTCGAATACATCTACCCCGCAGCTGAGTATTGTGACTTCATTTTGTTGATGTCGGTCAACCCGGGTTTCGGCGGCCAGCCGTTTATTCCTTCTTTCCTGCGCCGCGCACGCGAGCTGCGAACCTGGTTGGACGGCAACAACCTCACTCACGTCGAGATTCAGGTTGACGGCGGCGTTAAAATTGACAACGTGGCGGAAGTCGTTGCCGCGGGCGCCAATGTGATCGTCAGCGGCTCGGGCATTTTCAGCGGCAGCATTGAGGACAACATTCGCACGATGCGCCGGCGCGCTACGGAATCACTTGTTTAAGCGGGCTTCAACACTTTTCAATTTCCCGTTCAGAGCGCTTCGCCTCCGCTGATTACAGCGGGCGGCTTGCTTTTTCATTTTGTTTGTCAACGTAGCCGGTGTTAACAGACTACGAGACCGGCGCAAGATATCCGGCCGAAGATTGCACCGCAACGGCGAATGAGCAAAAAACACCTGAGAGTTAACACGGCGTTTCGCGCTGCGCAATTTCGGCGACAATGGGCAGTCAATGTGGCCTGGAACAAACAACCCTGTGCGAACAAGACATTGAATAGTGCGCGAATGTGAAATTCAGGAATATACAGCAGTGAAATGAAGCATCGCGAACAAGTTGAAACGGAAGTGTGCACAAACAGTGTGCGGTTGTGCGTGAGTGTCAAATTCAGAGATACACAGAAGTGAAGTGAAGTATCGCGAACAAGTTAAAACAGAAGTGTGCACAAACAGTATGCGGTCGTGCGCGAATGTCAAATTCAGAGATGTACAGAGGTGAAATGAAGTATCGCGAACAGGTTAAAACAGAAATGTGCACAAACAGTATGCGGTTGTGCGCGAATGTGAAATTCAGAGATATACAGAAGTGAAGTGAAGCATCGCGAACAAGTTAAAACAGAAGTGTGCACAAACAGTATGCGGTTGTGCGCGAGTGTCAAATTCAGAGATATACAGAAGTGAAGTGAAGTCACGCGAACAAGTTAAAACAGAAATGTGCACAAACAGTATGCGGTTGTGCGTGAGTGTCAAATTCAGAGATATACAGAAGTGAAGTGAAGTCACGCGAACAAGTTAAAACAGAAATGTGCACAAACAGTATGCAGTAGCGTGGACAGGTTGAATGTAGAAATGTGTACAAATTGAAAGCCGATGTGCGCGGAATTGATGCAGATTGAGGACTGTTAACTTCAGGGCGGATTTCGGCCCTAACGGGCCCCACCCCCACCTTCCAACCAACCAGTCCCACACCACTATTCGTCTGCCGGACACGGCTCTCCCGGCCCGGAATTTTTCAC
>JAUIKM010000058.1 GCA_030430495.1 bacterium
CTGCGCCTTCCTTCAGATTCCACCTCGCGATGGACACCCTTGGCGTCCGGCTCGTTCTTCCCCTTGCCGGGCGAACACGGGACTTCCACCCGCTAGACGTGCGCCCTGCCGGGCGCACACAAAAAAAAAAGGCTGCTTCCCTTTCAGGAAAGCAGCCTTTGGTAATTGAGTAAGAGAGTCTATTTTCGGTCCGACGTCGCAGCGGCGCACGGTCAAAGCCGGCGTTTCATCACTGCGGCAAAGCGTTGAGTTCGTTCTCCCAGCGCTTCAGATCAAGTGAACCTTCGGCGCGTTTGATCTCAACACAGGCTTTCAGTCGCGTGCGCGCAGATTCAATTTGTCCCAACTCGCGATCCAGCAGTCCGAGTTCGCCGAGCGCCGTCGCCTCAAGATCGCGGATGCCTTCATCGCGTGCGATCGAAACAACCTGATCCAGGTAGCGAGCGCTCTCGTCGTGCATGCCGATGCCGCGATACAAAATGCCGAGCTGCTTGCGCACCTGCACGGCTTTAACGACATCGCCCGAAACCTGCATCTCCCGCATTTTCTCGTGCAGACGTGTGGCTTCTTCCAGATGCTCGCGGCGCTTCGACGATTTGGCGGATGCCTGACCGCGGAATTGCTCGTTGATGTATTGCGCCTCGTCGGAACCCGGTTCTACGCTTTCGCTCATGGGCGAAACCGATTCCACCGGCGTAGGAATTGCATCGGCCTGAGCCGTAATTCCATCCGCCGGCACTTGATCGGCTGCCTCAGACTCGGGCACAGTCGAGGAAATTTCTTCGGCCTGGTCGTCCGCAGGATTGGCGTCGGACCGGTCCGTATCCATCTCGGCCAACATTCCGCCAACCGGCGGCAACATGCCGTTTTCGTCGTCTACAATATTGCTCATCGGCTGCGGCGAACGCACACCGTCTTCTTTCTCTACGCCAAATTCCAGCGGAACAATCAGCGCGGTAGCCAGCAGAATGCCAACTCCAATCGCGGCTTTGCTGCGCATAATGCTGCCGATGCCGACCATCATGGAGCCGATACGGCTGGTGCCGACGAGCGCTCCGGACTCCGCGCGCATCTTTTCTTTGACGCGGTCGGCCACATCCTGGCGATATGCCTCGCTGGCCGCATAGTGCCCGCCGGCGCTCCGGTTCATCGCTTCCTCCAGATGCAACATCTCGCGCACCTGGTTCGAAACCGCGTCGTCGGAAATCATGAAACTTTCAAGTTGCCGTAATTCAGTGTCCGTCAGCGTGCCGTCAAGCAGGCGATCAATGAGTTCTTCAGTGTTCATCGCGCCTCGTTGAGATATGGTGATAAAAACTTCTGCAGCATGCGGCGCGCACGCGAAACTCGCATCTTGGCGGACGAGAGACCAATTCCAAGAGTTGAAGCGATTTGTTCATAGGAAAAACCTCCGTAATACCGCAGCTCAAGCGGTTTACGATAGTTGTCGGGTAACTCCTTCAGAGCTTTGTTGAGCGCCTCGACAAGCAGGACGTCTTCCTCCTTGTGCTCCAGCGTCTCTTCCAGATTGACTTCATCCAGCGCGGTCATTCTGGCCTGTTTCCGCGCGGCTTTGATCGAAAAGTGGCGTGCTATCGTGAACAACCATGCCGCAAAATTGCCGCCTTTGAACAGGTGGCGCTTGTCGTACATGGTCATTATGACCGTTTGAAAAACGTCTTCAGCCTGCTCCTTGTCCTTCAGAACACTCAGACAATAAGCATAAAGGCGTTTGTCGTAGCGCTGGTAAAGCGCGTCAAACGCCTTCTCGTCCCGGTCTTCCTTGACCAGGGCGAACAACTCTTCGTCGGACCGCTCTATGTAGAATCGTGCTTCTGACATATCGTGTGTGTGTATTGCTGTGTAACTCACCCCATAATCTTCGCAGTCGGATTTGGTCACATTTTAGTTTGCGATTTTATTCTCCGCGGAGCACCACAAACTTCTTCAGCCCGGACTCACTCCCGCTTCCCGCACTGCTTGTACCGCTCACGCTGTACAGATAAACGCCGCTCTCCAGCAGGTTTCCGTCCAGGTCCCGCAAATTCCAGCTCACGCCTCCGTTCCCGTCCACTTCCGTCAGCCGTGCCAGCACGCGCCCTTCCATCGACAGCACCGTCACTTCCGCCTGCTCCGTCAGCCCGGCGAACACCACCTCCTCGTCTTCCCCGTAGCGCACCGGATTCGGATAGGCAAACACCTCGTCCAGATTCGGCTCCGTGAACGTGAATCCCAGTGTATTCCCCGCTCCACGTGTCATTTCAGCCCCGTCGGACGCCAGGACGTTCGTCACCTGCACCGTGTAAAAACGGCCGAGCGCGCCGAGCACCGTCGCCGGATCCAGCCTTATTCGCACTGCGGCCGACTCCCCCGCAACCGGTTCCACCGCCAGCACGCTCCCCTGTGGCTTCAGGTCGTAGTTGAGCGCGTTTCCGGCCGAAATACCTTCCACGGCCTTCGAATACGTCAGCAGCAGCTCGCCGCGATTGACCACTTCCAGCCTGGACAGGTAAAGCTCCTCCGCTTCAGGCTCGCCGATCGCAAAAGCCATCTCACGCGCCGTCGTCGGCGAATTGTAGCGGTCCGGCAAACTCGGCACGCTGACCACATGATCGCCTCTACCTGGCGGTAGGCTCAAAAACAAGCTTATGCTTGTCTCCGTGCCTGGAATCACACTCGCGGGAACCTGTTGTTCATCCGGCGATTCCACATTCCACCATCGAAAGTCATCCGGCGCAAATACTTCCGCGCTCAGCGGGCCGCTGAACTCAATGCTCAGAATCTGCGGCGAGGTCAGCCGCACGGCAACCGGTTCTATCATCGGATGGATAAACACTTCCACCAGACGCGAGCCAATGCTCGCCGGATTGTCCTGAAATTCCTCGTCGTTGATCGATACCACGCCAAAAAAGTAGCGCGTCTCATTCTCAAGTCCATCAACTTCCAGATAGGTGTCCTGCGTCGGCGGCAGCTCGTCTATCCGTGTCTCGCCGTCAACAAGGCTCAGTTTCACCACGACGTATTCGCGTGCGTCGTCAACGGGATGCCACTCCACCCGAGCCGTCGTTCCGGACAGCGCCCAGGCTCTGACGCCCTGCGGCGTCGCCGGCCGCGGAACCTGGTCTTCCGCCTCAAAGAAACGCAGGCCGCCGTTGGTGTTGAAGCCGATCTCATTGCGGCCGTTGCCGTCAAAATCGTGGATAAGCGCCGCGTTTGTCAGAGCCGAAGGATAGTGCCAGCGCGGCGCGATCGCCCCGTCGGCATCCCGCCCGAAAATGAACAGATTGGGAAATCCCGCTATCGCAAACTCTTCGCCGGGCAGATCGTCCAGCTGTCCCGCCGCCACGCCGTTGCGGAAACCGGTTGAAACGCGCAGGCCGTAGAAATGATCGCTCCAGATCGTGTCCGGCGTTCCTCCGTCCAGATCGAGCAACAGATACGTCCACATCGGCGTGTCGTATTCACGCCGGAAATTCGGCTCGACCGCGGTGTGAAATCCCGTCAACAGCTCGTCGTTGCCGTCGCCGTCCACATCCACGGCAGCCACAAACTGGCTGCCGCCGCTGCCCTCGTTTTCAATCAGATGTTCCAGGCGGAAAGCGCCGTCCTTGTATTCATAGACCAGAAAGTCGGCGTCGAGATCGCCGAAACAGATTTCCGTCTGCGGATCCAGATCAAAATTGCCGATGGCCGCCAGCGGCGGGCCAAAAAGGTTCGGTCCGCCGGCCGAACCCGCCGAGCTGTTGGGCGCACTCGCCGCCAATCGGTAGCCGCCGTCCGCAAAGTCGTAGAGCTGGTACTCGCTGTCGCTGCGCACCAGAAGTTCTTCGCGGCCGTCGCCGTCGAAATCATACATCGCGCTGGCCCAGAACTGACCGGACGTCCGCTCGGAAAAAATCTGACGCGCAAAGGGATTTCCGCCCGCCGTTTCGGCCTCGAACAATACCGACTCGCCGCCCGACTGCGCAAACACTTCCAGCAAACCGTCGCCATCGGAATCGCCGAAACCGCGCGGTATCCAGCGCTCATCGAGCGAGTCGGCCAGCGCGAGCATGCCGTTGGACCAGCGATACGTTTTGATTGCGCCGAAATCGCCGCTGCTGATATCGTTGACCGCAATAAACTGCGTCCCCGGTCCGCCCAGCGGTGCAACCGCGTCCAGCAGATAGGAGTCGGGCGCCTCCCAGTCCACCTGCCTGAAACCGCGCTCCGGCGCTTCTTTGCCGTCCAGGCTGAATTCAAAGGTGTGCGCGACGCTGTCGCCGTTGGGAGCTGCAAACACCACCGTCATGTCGTACTCGCCGCTGCCGGCGCGATCAAAGTCATCAAGTACAATGTGATGCCCGCGCGTCAGATGCGCCAGGTCGTCGAGTTTGCGTGCGCCGAACTCCGGGTCTGCGCCGCGCTCCGCGTACGACAGCGCCATGCGTGTGCGGCGCGAGCTCAGCCCCTCAACTACCAGCACGCGTTCAAAACCGCGCCAGGCCCAGGTAAGTGTTGCATTCGCCTCCAGCTCGGCCGACACAACGTCTATCCGGCGGAACTGCTCGATGATTTCGCCGTTCGTCTGGCCAACGCGCAGACGCAAGGTGTGCGTTCCTTCGGTCAGACCGTCCACGACCGTGCGCGCCGCCGCGCTCCGGCGCACTTCCGAAAAAATTGAATCCGTGAGCGGACGCCATTCCTGCGGTCTGCGCCCCGTGCCGATCGCCAGATCGTACCACGCAAACAGCGGCGTCGCCGCATCAATCTCGACTTCAACAAACTGACCTTCATTCAAGCTGTACTCGGAGTCGACATCGGGCGCGAGAATTGCCGCCTGCGTGCCGCCGACGCGCTCCAGTGCGCGCCGCGCATCCAGCCTGCCGTTGCTGAACAAATCATCCCAGCCCGTTTCGCCCAGATCGGCCGCCGTGGCCATCAACACGCCGCCGACCGCCGCGGCTTCCATCTCCGGCGCGCGCTCCATCACCAGCGCGGCCGCGGCCGCCACATAGGGCGCGGCAAATGAGGTGCCGCCCACTTCGCGATAAGTACCGCCGACAGCCGTCGTCGGAATCGCCACGCCGGGCGCGACCATGTCGACGGTAGCGCCGCGAACCGAGAAAATCGCCAGATTGTCCTCCGGCGTCGTCGCGCCGATTGACATGACTTCGTCGTGATCCGAGGGATAGTGCGAGAGAGAACTGCCGTCGTTACCCGCCGATGCCACCAGCAGACAGTTGAGCGCCGCGGCAAAACGCGCCGCGTCGCGCAGGATCGGCGAGTGATACACATCGCCGAAGCTGAGGTTGATGACGTCCGCGCCCGAAAGGGCCGCGTAGACAAGGCCCGCCGCCATGTCGTCGTCATCGGCATTGCCGCTCACGTCAAAGGCGCGTACACTGATAATCTTTGCGTCATAGGCCGCACCAATCACCCCCTCATCGTTGCCGCGAACGGCGGCCAGCACGCCGGCCACCGCCGTACCGTGCCCATTTTCGTCAAAGGGAACGCCGTCGCGATTGCGGTCGTCGCCGAAATTGCGAATGGCCTGGTCGACGACGTCGTAACCGATCACGTCGTCCGTATAACCGTTCCCGTCGTTGTCAATCCCGTCCAGATCGCCGGTCTGCCCTTCGTCGTCCATTTCATCGACCGGCCAGGGTTCAAAACGGCCGTTGCCGTTGACGTCTTCGGATTCGTTGATATTAATGTTGTCGATCAGATCAGGATGGTAAAAATCGATGCCCGTATCGACAATTGCGATGCGCACGCCTTTGCCGGTCGCCGTTTCCCAGGCTTTGGGAAATCCGCATTGCAGCAGCGCCCAGTTATCGCCGGCGTCTTCCGAATCCGACTCCATTTCCACCGCGGCGCTTTTGTACATCGGCGGCAGACTCGTACGACCGTTTTCCGCCGCAACTTCCACGGCCGGATCGGCGGACAGACTTCGCAACAGCAACTCGATATCCGCGTCGGCCTGCAGCTCGACGACGCGCCAGCGGCGCAAGCGATCGGCTTCGGGCGCTGCGTCGTTCAGGCGCGAATCGCTGCTTTGTTTATCGGAAAAGGGGAAAACGGCTTTCGGCGCGGCAGCTATGATTGCCTGTTGTTGCTGTAGCGTGGAAGGCAGAACGTTGTGCGCCGCGGCGTCCGGCGTCAGCCGAATCAGGAGACTGCGCGCTTCCAGTTCTGCACAGACGGAGTTCACCATTCCAAGGCAAACTGCGGAGAGAACGAGCGGGAGTATTTTTTTGATCATGTGTATCGGCAAGTTTTGTCTTTTCATTCGCTGGACACTAACACGCGGAGCGCGGCTTGGATACGCCGCCGGAAGGTTTCGCAATCGGGCGGGAGATCAGTCCTCGTCGGTACGCCGCATTCGCACAAAGGCCATCGCCAGTCGCACTTCGGCCGGATTGCTCTGTACCGCTATTTCCTTTCTGACTTCTTTTATGTTTGCCGTCGGGTTTGAATTCAGATAGCCGCCCACCGCGTGGAACAGCTCATCGCTGACAAAATTCCCGCGTTTCAGCTTTACGCCGCGTTCGAGCAATTCCTGGATGCCGCGCGCGGCAATGCCGATTTCAACGCCGATCTTGCGGGAAATCGCCTCCAGCGGCTCGCCCGCGGTCGCGGCTTCGGCGAGTTTGTGCAGGCGGCGCGGCAGTGCGTCCATACCCGCAGTTTCCGCCTGGCGATCACCGCGCAGCAGGCGCAAAAACTCATCGCCGTAGCGACTGACAAAAAGCGGACCAATGCCGTTGACAGCCGAGAGCGCGGCACGCGTGGTCGGACGCCGCGATACCAGCCATTCCAGCGTGGCGTCATCGATAATCGCGCGCGGCGCCACGCCTCTGCGCGAGGCCAGTTCCACGCGCAGTGTACGACAGCTCAGCAGGAGGTCGTCGGCACTGCCGCCCGCCGCGGATTGATCCTGAAGCGATGCGGCGCCGGTGCCGGCCCGCTGCTTTTTGCCCCCGGTCGATTGCTCCACGAGGGCCGGCAGCAGGCCGCGCCCCTCGGTGGTCAGTTCAACAGTCGGGCGCAGATCGGTGGTCTGACGCAGAAGCCCGTCGGCCAGAGCGCCGTCAATCCCGGCCAAAACGGCTTTCTGGCTGAATTCCGCACAGAGACCAAAGGAAGGTTTGGTCTGCAGTTTGCGGCTCAGCACGCGCGCATTTTTTTCGCCGCGCAGCACGCTCGCCAACATGTTGCGGCCAAAACGACCTTCCAGATCGCGGGCGCCGGTCAGAACGGAATGCAGCAAAAACTCATCGCGTTTGGAGCGCTTGTTCGGTTTGGCTGCGCGCGCGCGGCAGGATGTACAGATGCCGCAGCGCTTTTCCGGCGCCGTCTCGCCGAAGTATTCGAGCAAATAATCGCGTTTGCAGGTCGCGGCGGAAACGTAGCGCATCACGATAAAAAACTTCTTGAAGGCGTGATCGCGGCGCTGATCAACGCGCTCCCAGTCGATTGGAATCTGCGCGGGACGCGAGCGCTCGGCCAGCAGCGTGAGTCCGCTGAGCGCGCCGGACCGCTCGTAGCGAATCATGCGCGCATATTCGAGCGCGTGCAGCGCGGCGGTCACGTCCTCGTAGCGAAGATTGTATTTGCGCGCCACCACGCCAGGATCAAACTCGACCGGCCGCTCAAGCGCTTCCGCGCCGATGCTGCGGACCAGCGCCACCAGCACCGCTTTGCGGTTCGGGTCCGGCGTGTGCCTGTGATATTCCTCCAGCCGCGCACGCGAAACCGCAAACTGCACCGAGGCCAGCCCCTGAGCTCCCGACCGCCTGATGATGTTCTCGCGCTCCAGCAAAGCCAGAATCGTCGCGACCTTGGCGCGGTGCATGCCGAGCCGATTGCCGACCTGCGCCTCGTCAAGGTAAACGGCCGATGCCGCGCGTGTGCCGACGCCGGTGTCGGCCACGTCGTAGAGCAGCCGGTAGACGTCTTCAATTTCACTGCGCTCGGGATGTGAACACTGCAGAAAAAACATCGGCAGATTGCGGTCTGCGCTGTCGTACAGGATCGTGCAGTCCGACGGCTTGCCGTCGCGCCCGGCGCGTCCCGCTTCCTGGTAGTAGGCTTCGAGCGTCAGCGGCAGATCACAGTGAATCACGTTGCGCACGTTGGACTTGTCGACACCCATGCCGAAGGCGTTTGTCGCCACGATTGTCGCGATCTTGCCTTCGCTGAATTCGTCCTGGGCCTTTTTGCGCACGGTGTCGCTCAGTCCGGCGTGGTACGAGGCCACGGTGAGTTTGTACGCTTTCAGATCGCGCGTCATTTCGTCCACGCGTTTGCGCGAGCCGCAGTAGATGATGTTGCTCCCGCCGGAGCCGACGCAGATATCCAGGACGCGCGGCGTTTTGACTTTAACGTTTTCAACGTTGAAACGCAGGTTGGGCCGGTCGAAACCGCGCACAAAGTGGCGCGGCTCCTGCATGCGCAGGCGCTCCGCAATATCCTCGCGCACTTCCGGCGTGGCCGTGGCGGTCAGAGCAATCAGCGGAAGGCGGCCAAGTGTGTCGTTGACGTCGGCCAGAGTGTGGTAGGACGGACGGAAGTCGTGGCCCCATTCGGAAATACAGTGCGCCTCGTCGACAGCCAGGAACGAGAGGTTCATCGAATGAAGTTCTGCCAGGAAAGAACGCGACGCAAGTCGTTCGGGGGCAAGATAGAGCATCTTGAGCTCCCCGCGCTGAGCGCTGTTCAAGCGGCGGCGAATTTCGCGCGCGCCGAGCGTGCTGTTGATAAACTCGGCGGCGACGCCGACGCGTTGCAGGGAGTCCACCTGATCCTGCATCAATGCAATGAGCGGGGAAACCACAAGGGCAATCCCGGGGCAGAGCAGTGCGGGCAATTGGTAGCAGAGTGATTTGCCGCCGCCGGTGGGCATGACGGCCAGGGTGTCGCGGCCCTCAACGATGGATTGGATGATTTCTTCCTGGCCATGGCGAAAGGCCGAGTGGCCGAAAGTTCGTTCCAGTAATTCCAGCGATGTTTCGCGGTGATATGCGCGCCCGGTTGTCGTCAGAGTTTTGCCTCCCAGCCGCCTGAAGAGCCGCATTGCGCCCGAAACGCGCGACTGGTGATCCGCGGCCCGACTGTCTGCACTAGCGGGCCGCACCGTTCGTTAAATACACGTACCCACACGATTATCGGACTATTCCCCCGATATCGATACCTGGCAGGCTCTGCGTTTGGTTTTCGGCCCTTTGCACATCCACGCCCGGCTTTCCAAGCCAGAGCCGACGCCGGGTATATCTGCGACACCCGCACGGGGCAGCGGCGACGGCGCAGCGGCCGGACGTTTCCCTTCAACACGTACTTTTACGCAGCTACAATTCCGCCCATCTCAAATGCTTCGGGGCACTGCGCCTTGATGGCGTCGACGTGTTCCGGCGCGGCGATAATCACGAGGCCCACGCCCAGGTTGAATGCCTCGCGCATGTCGGCGTCAGGGATTTTGCCGACGGAGCGGATCAGGTCAAAAATCGGCGGTTCGTCCCAGACGTTCCAGTCGATGCGCATCGCCAGCCCCTCCGGAACAACCCTTTTTGTATTGCCTTCGATTCCCCCGCCGGTGATGTGTGCGAGCGCCTTGACGAGGTTGTTGTCCATCAGCGGACGCGCCTGCGACAGGTAACTGCGGTGAATGGCCAGCATGGCGTCGCCAACGGTCGTGCCGAGCGAATCGACATGACGGTCGGGTGCAAATTCGGGGAACAGCACGGCGCGCGCCAGCGAATAACCGTTTGTGTGCAGACCGCTGGACGGCAGGCCCAGCAGCACGTCGCCCGCGGCGACGTTGGACCCGGTCAGAATGCGCGATTTTTCGACGACGCCGACGATAGTTCCGGCCATGTCGTATTCGCCCTCGCTGTACATCGACGGCATTTCTGCTGTTTCACCGCCGATCAGCGCGACGCCGTTTTCGCGGCAACCGTTGACGCAGCCCTCAATCACTTTTTCAGCCACGCCGGGCTCGAGTTTGCCCGTCGCAAAATAATCGGTGAAGTACAGCGGCTCGGCGCCGCAGACCAGGATGTCGTTGACGCAGTGATTCACCAGGCAGTGGCCGACGGTGTTGTGCACGCCGGTCATGAAGGCGACTTTGAGTTTGGTGCCGACGCCGTCCATGCTGGTCACGAGCACGGGCTGTTCGTAGCCCTCAAAGGAAGCGTCGAACAGTCCGCCGAAGTGCCCGATGTCGGAGAGAACGCGCGGCGAATGCGTTGAGCGGATCATCGGTTTGATTCTGTCGACGGTTTCTTCGCCGGCGCGCACGTCGACGCCTGCGTCCTTGTAACTGCTCATGCAAACGATCCTGGAATGTAATCGAAGTGAAATACCCGTGCCCGGGAGCGACGGGCGACACTCAGCGAACGGCTTCCCATTCGTCCGAGACTGCTTTTTTGCGGATCATGACGGAGACGGCGTTGATGCACCACTCCGCGAGGATGCGCGCGTAGCCGTATTTACGAAATCTGCGCGGGGATTCATACACCAGGCCGGGGGCGCGTTGTCCGATGCGGCCAATGCGCGCCAGGCGGCGGAACAGATCAAAGTCTTCGCCCGCGGAGATCGCCGGATTATATCCGCCGACCATGCGGAAGGCCCACGTACGGACGATCTGGCATTCGCCGCGGCCCATGCCGAGACCGACAAAATTCAGCAGACGCACATAGGAGTTAAAAAAAGCGTGAAACATGCGGTCGCCGATAGTGCGTTCGTGCGGCGCAACGCGGACGGCGCAGGCCAACGCCACAGTGCCGTCGCGGTTGGGCTGCGTCGACCACTGGATCACGTCGGCAAAAAAGGCCGGCGGATCGGCCGGAATAGTATCGCCGTTGATAAACACGATGATGTCGCCCTCGGCCACGGCTGCGCCGGCGTTGCGGCCCTCCGCGATGGTTTGACGGCGATCCAGTTCGTGCAGCACGATCTTGTCGGCAAATTCTTCCGCAATCGCGACTGTCCGGTCTGTGCTGCCGCCGTCGCTGACGATCAACTCATAGTCGAACTTCTCACGCAGCGATCCGGTCAGGACTTCCAGCGTGGAGCGCAGCAATTTTTCCTCCTGATAGACCGGCACCACGACGCTGATCAGCGGGCGGTCCAGGACGGCGCTCAATCCCTTGCGGCGCCGCGGCGATTCCACGCGGCGTTCGCTGGTCTGAATTTTGACGGTCGGGGAAAGTTCGCTCGTAGCCAATTCGTAGGTGTAGTAGATCATCTGCCCACAAAAGCCGTTAAAATTTGAAGTCCGAGACGGAAAACTCAAAGGGATACATAAGTCGAAAACGCGTCACAGGCCCAATTTCGAGGGCCGGCGACGGCAATTTGATAAAGTTCATCGACTGGCGAATCCAGTTCCAGAACCCGGGGCCTTCAGGCAGCAACTCCACCATGTTGTAGTCGAGCGCCAGCACGACGCGTTTGGTCGGCAATCTGTCGGGTTCGTAGCCAACTTCGCGCACACCGTAGCCGACCGCCAGATTCAACCATGCCGGCCAGTGTTCAGCGACGGCGTCGGGCAGCACGCGATGCATGTTGACCGAAAGAAAAAACGTCGACGAAGCATAGTCGTCAAAAACGGCCGTCGCGTGTGGAATCGGCAGCTCGCCGCTCCACTTTGCCGGAATAAATTGCCACTTGGGCTGATAGTTCTGCAGTTCGGGGACGTAGTACTGGAGCACGTAGTAGACCGAACCGAGCGTATTTGATGCCATGTCGCTGGGACTGAACCCCCAGTTGGTGGCAAAACCATCTTCAATTTCCACGTAGGTGTGGTACGCCAGGCCGATGGCCGCGCCCGTCCACGTGGCCGCTTCCCAGCTGAATCCCGATGTCATCATGGCTTCGCCGCCGAAATAGGCCAGCGCATACCCCGCCACGAAGTGCCCGGCTTTGTCCGCCTGCAGGGCGTAGTCCCAGTCGTCCTGAACATGAAAAGGGCCGCGTTGATCGGCCCACCAGGCGTTGGCCTGATGGATGTGCAAACCGATGGACGCGGCCGCAACCGTACCGCCGACAATCAAGGTCGGCACCAGTCCAACCGAGGTTTCGCGGTAAGGCTGCCCTCCGGTAATGGTGTAGCGCTGCAGGCCGGCGTAGAGAAATTCCTCGGGCGACAGGGTCTGCGGTTCGGCTGAGCCGGAAGCCGCGAGATTGTGTGTGTGCACGATGGAAATTGAGTCGCCCGCCAGCGTATCGGCCTGAACCGGAACGTTTGCCAGAACCACGGAGGTGCTCAGCGAGTCGTCCTGTTGTACGGATTCACCGCCCGCCTGTGCAAAACACGCAGGCGCAGCGGCAACCGCAAGCAGAATGGTCGCCAGAAGCGTAGTCGCTGCAAAATTCCGGAAAACTGAGATAGCCATGCGAAAGCAGTTCGGGACGTTCGGAGTTTATGTGCAAAACTGTCGTGTGCCGGGTGTATTGAAGCCGCGCGCAATCTACGCGCGGCGCATTTGCCGCAAAAGGCAGAAAATCGCACCCGCCGGATCAGATTTCGGCTATCGACACCGAGGTTTTGATCACGCTTTTGTCGATGAGCGCCGGGAAGTACGCCACCACCTGGCTGGGTTTGGGACGGCCGCCGGCAAAACCCGTCACGCTCGGCGGACCGGTCAGGATCAGCGGCGCAAGTTCCTTGCCGAAGCGATCGATGGATGCGTAGCTCTGCCCGCGGACGCCGATGCGCAGCATGACTTCGTTCGGCACGATTTCCGCCGCCATGGCGCCGTAACAGGCGTTGTAGCCGACGTATTCGGTGCGAATCTCATCAAAACTGAGCCCCAACGTGTCGAGGCGCTTGCGCAGCACGCGATCGGCGGCCTGTGCTTTTTCGAGCGCATCCGGTGCGGTGTAGGTCAGCGATCCGAAGGCGGAGTAACCGTCTTCGTAGCTGGCCGACACCTTGAAGAACGGCGTGGCCGGACGGCCTTTGACGCCGTGCACGCGCACGCGATTTTTACCGATATCTTCCAGTTTGATCGAAGTAAAGTCGGCGATGCAGTCGGGCGTGATATAGTCCTGCGGATCGCCGATTTCGTAGAGCAGCTGCTCGGCGACCGTTTCGCGGCTGACCAGCCCGCCGGTGCCCTCGTGTTTGGTGACGACAAAACTGCCGTCGGGGGACGCCTCGATTATCGGAAATCCGATATCGTCCAGATTTTCAATTGAACGCCAGTCGCCCAGGAAATTGCCGCCGCTGGCCTGACCGCCGCATTCGTTGATGTGCCCGGCCACAGTGCCGGCGGAAAGTTTGTCCCAGTCATCGGCACTCCAGCCAAACTCGTGGATCATCGGCGCCAGCGTCAGTCCGGTATCGGTTGTACGGCCGGTTATGACGATGTCGGCTCCCTGGCGCAGCGCTTCAACGATCGGGAACGCACCCAGGTAGACGTTGGCGCTCAGGAGTTTGTCCTGAACACCGCTGATGGGCTCCCCCGTCTCCATGTGTTTGAGTTCGTGTCCCTCGGCGACCAGGTCGTCGATGCGGTCCAGGATGTCGTCGCCGGTGACAATCCCGATCTTCAGGCCGGTCACGCCGTCGGCGCGCAGGCGCTCGATAATTGCGTCGCGCGCGGCGAAGGGATTGACGCCGCCGCCGTTGGTGATCATTTTGATGCCGCGCTCTTTGAGATAAGGAGCGACCTGCGCACAGGTTTCGACCAGATCACGCGCATAGCCGAATTGCGGATTTTTGTTCTTCTGTTTTTGCATGATGGACATCGTGACCTCGGCCAGATAATCCATCATCAGATAGTCGATGGGTCCGCGCGAGACCTGTTGCAGCGGCGCGGTAAGCATATCGCCCCAAAAACCCTGTCCGGAAGCAATTCTGATCGATGTTTTCATAGTCTTCTCGATGTCCTTAACAGTTTCAGTAAGGGCTTCAGGATATGTTCTTCAGAAAATCGGCGTCGTTTCCACCCGCGTCGTTGCGGAAAATCCGGGCGTCCGTCGACGATTCGACAATTTTGATGACGCGATCGCGCGCGGAATGAGAGACGCGCCGACGGAACAAGCGTATCTCCCGAGGCTTGTCCGGCGTGGCGTAGTGCAGCGTCAGCAAATCCCAGAAGGC
The DNA here is from genome assembly GCA_030430495.1 of bacterium. Lineage (GTDB taxonomy): Bacteria > Bacteroidota > Ignavibacteria > Kapaibacteriales > UBA7675 > JAUIKM01. The sequence goes on from JAUIKM010000058.1 coordinate 14,087, forward strand.
GTCGCGCTGCACTTCCCCCAGCAGGACATTCGAATACTCAAGCGCTTCGAATTTGCCGCTGAAGACGTTGCGCCCAACAATGCCGCGGGTTTTAATGTTCATCCGCTGGAAATGTGTGCGCAATGAAATCTGGCAGATATTGACCAGAACGGCCAAAGGAATGACATAGGCCAGAATGGTGGAATTCCACACAAACAGGCACAGAAACGCAAAGATAAGGAATACGACAAACAAACCCGCTATGACCAGCAGCAGCAAGGGGTCATAGGTAAAGTAGATATCCTCGCCCAGGTGCACCTTGCGCATCTCCATGTTGTCCACGCTCTGACGGTACCACGTGGCGCCAAAGGCCAGCGCGGCATAGACGAAGGCCACGTAGAGGGCATGCAGAAAGATTCGCTGGTCAAACTCCATTGCAGCTGATTCCCGCTCCGGCCGATTCCGATGTGTTAGAGAGACTTGATTGCGGCTAACGGACGTGGACGTCGCAGATCGACGCGCAGTGTTGTAACACCGCCGCCGCGCAGATGTTCCGCCGAACGGACAATTGCGGCGGCGGGCATCGTGGATTAAGCGAAAAATTAGCGCTCCGGTGCAATTTTCTTGCACCATGTAAAGGGCCTTGTTATATTGGCTGCCCAAAGCAAGCCAAAATATTTAACGGTTAACCTATGTCACAAAGCTGACTTTCGCTCGACGACTTTTTGTTGTTTGCCCCCGATTGTTTAACATCTCCGCACGGTGCGACTTCACCGGTGATCGCGTGCCGGGTCGACTTAACACTGCTTCCGGTCTGACCAGAGAAACCCGTCGGAATGTCAACCCATCAAGCAAAGGGCGGCAACAAAAACGTGCAAACACGCGGCGTTGAAAAAACGATTGATTCCGGCAATCGCGGCGACGACCCGGTGGGGCCGCTCAGCGCACCGGCATTGGGTGCTTTGTTACTTCCAGACTATCAGTAATCTGCGTAGCCCTTCGTCGGCAATGCACTGCACGTTGACGCAGCGCTTCCCCGCTGAAACCACATGTGTTAACAAGGGGGATCTCTGTAGTTGCAAATGAAGCAGTGACTTTATCGCAGTTTGTTTTTTTTCAGACAACATTCATGGACAAACAGGAGCCTCAGATGAGTTCCAGCATCGTATCCCAGGCAGGAGAATTCATTCCACTTGCAGAAGCAGCAGAAATGACTGCACGCTATCGCGAAAGCGCCGGCGCAGACGCCGTAAAGGCCTTGCTGTTTAACAAGCAACTGATTATTGAAATGTTATCGATGGATGACTGTGCCGGAATGCGCGTATATTTCGCGCGCGGAGAAAACATGGCACTAAACGTCGTGCTGGTGGGCACGAATGCCGTCGGTGACGACCTGATCGACAATCCAATGGTAAATCGCGGGTTGTTCTGTCCGCCCACCTGCCCGGACAACAGTCCGCTAAATAGTTGATTTCCAACAGTTGGAACAAAGGACAAAGCTATAATGGGCTATGGCACCACTGACTACCTGCTGTTGCTGACGGAACTCCTGCCGCTGGGAATCGGCCTATGGTTGTTTGACAAACTGAACCGCGGCTTTCGCCTGCTGGTCCCGCTGTTCGGATTTGCCCTGATGGCCAATCTGGTATTCGCCCTGATGAGAAACGAGGGACTGAATGCCATGCCGCTCATGCACATCGTCACACCGCTGGAATTCAGCGTCTTTATGCTGGTTTTCAGCGTCTGGTACAGCGGCAGCAGTTGGAGCTTGTTACTGCGAGCCTGCATTCCTCTGTTCTATGCAATTATTCTGAATTTCAAACTGCTGGATATCGAACCCGTCGATGCGTTCGACGGGTTCTCCAGCTCCCTCGAATGTTTGTGGTTGAGCGTCACCGCCGTCATTATTCTGATTAACCTCAACCGCAATCCGCCGGACGCGCCGCTGCACACTACGCCCCAGCTTTGGCTGATAGCCTCGGTGCTGGTCTACTGCATGGGCAACCTCCTCTTTTTTGCCACGGTCCAGTTGTCGATTTCCAATACGATACCAGTTCACGAAATTGTCAATCCAATAGTTAACATTGGATATAGCGGAGCCTTTCTGTGTTTTCGGAAACCCCGGCAGAAATCTTCTTCGTAACACTGGCCTCGCTGGCTTTTGTGGCGCTCAGCATCGGTCTGGTCCTTATCGTCGTGTTTAATCAACGCCGGCGACTGCGTGACCAGCAAAAGGAAATGCTGCAACGACGCCGCAGCGAGCAGGAATACAGCGATCTCTTCAACAATGTGTCCGACCTCGTTTTTGTTCACTCCCACAACGGCGAAATTCGCAAAATCAACGACGCCGCCACGCGCCTGCTGGGCTACCGCGCTCAGGACCTCATCGGCCACAACTTTACCGAATACGTCAGCGAGTTCGACCGCGAGCGCTACGATGAATACCTGCGCGAAATCCTGAGCATCGGCGAGGCGGCGGGTGAATTGTCGCTGCGCCACAAGTCCGGCCGTCCCCTGCGCTTTCAGTATCGAAATGTCCTGCTGGAAGGCGAGCGCGAAACCGTTAACATCATGGGTGTCGCGCGCGACGTCACAAAACAGCACGAAGCGGAAATGATGCTGCGCGAGAGCGAGGAACGCTTCCGCGGCCTGGTTGAAGTCTCGCCGCTGCCGATCGTTGTGTTTGACCGCGAGTCCATTCGATATGCCAACCCCGCTTCGGCCCGCGTCTTCGGCGTAGCCAGTAATGCCGAGCTGGCCGGCGCCAGGTGCTCCGACCTCGTGGGCAGCGAGGGCGCAAAACAGATGGAAGACATCAGCCGGGAAGTCATCGATTACGGCCGTGCCGTTGAGCTGAAGGAATGGGGTTTTACACGCACCGACGGCACCGTACGCGAGCTGGAGATTGCGGCCATCCCCATTCACTTCAGCGGCGAGCCGGCCGTGCAATGTGTCCTGCACGACATTACGGAGCGCAAACAGGCGGAAGCCGCGCTGCACCTGGCAAAAAACGAACTCGAAGTCCGCGTGGAGGAACGCACGGCGGAACTGCGCGCCCTGATGGAGCAGGCGCCCTTCGGCGTGCGTATTTACCAGCCCGACGGCAAACTCATGTTTGTCAATGAGGCTCTGGCGACTCTGTGGCGCCTGCCGCGCAGCGAACTGCTGCAGAGCGCCCCGACCATTTTCAGTGATCCGCAGTTCGGCGAGCCGGACATGCGCGCCCAACTGCAACAGCTGTTCAGCGCGGGCGGAACATGGCGCAGTCCGATCATGTTCCACGCCGACAATCCCGCGCGCAACGGTCATGACGTGGAGCTCGAAACGGATAAAAACGGGCGCTGGTTGATAAACCAGTTTTATGCAATCACAAACGATCGCGGCAAGGTCTTCCGCATTGTTAACATTATCGAGGATGTTACCGCGCAGCGGGCGGCGGAAGAAAACGCCGAAGCCTTTCGTCGTCAGCGCATGATAACACGCGTGCGCGTGGAAACGGAAGAGCGCGAAAGAAAACATATCTCGCGCAATCTGCACGACGGGATCGGCCAGTTGTTAACAGGCGCACGCCTGAGTCTGGAAGGTTACCTCAAGCGCCTGGAGAATAATCCGCCAAAACTGGAAAGCGCTCTGGGCAGCATTGAAGACGCCACGGCATCGATTAAAACAATTATCAAGGGTCTGTATCCGGCGACGCTGGACCGCTACGGGCTCATCAAAAATGCGGAAGGTCTCTGCCGTGAATTTGCCGAACAAACGGGGATGGACATCTCGTTTGAGAGTTATGACTTCAACGAGCGCCTGGATCGCAGCATCGAACTCAACCTGTACCGCATCATTCAGGAAGCCCTGACCAATATCGCCCGACACGCCGGCGCCAAAAACGTTTACGTACAGCTGTATCATCGCGAGACCTCGGTCATTACGATCATCGAAGACAACGGCGTCGGTTTTTCCTACAGCGAACGCGAATTCAGTGACGGCAGCGGATTTGGACTTGCCAACATGAAGGAGCGTGCAGAGATGCTGGGCGGCAGCATGCACATTGAAAGTACGCCGCATGAAGGCACCGAAATTCACATCGAAATCCCGATAGGACCGACCGCATGAAACCCGTTAACACAATCATTGCCGACGAGCAAACTCTGTTCCGCCAGGGGTTGCGCGCATTGCTCGAACATGGCGAGTTTTGTCGCGTTGATGAAGAAGCATCCTGCCGCGAAGATCTTTTCGCGCTCTTGCAATCCACGCCGCACAGCATTGTCATTCTGGACGCCGACCTTCCGGCGCAAAGCGAGGACGCCGGCACAGACGATCTTGTTAACACACTCGGCGCTCAATTCCCCGACGCCACCGTTATTTTATTGTGCGACGGCCGTTCGCGCGCCATGCTCTCCCGCGCAGTTCGCAGCGACGTTGCGGCAATACTGCTCAAGACCTGTACAATTCACGCACTCAGGCGCTGTCTGGATCTGGTGATTTCGGGCAAGCGTTACATCGACGAAACGGTAACCAAACGCATTCGCTCTTCGCGGCTGCACGGCGGTTGCCGCGAACTGCACGAAGACCCGACCGAGCCGAATCTGACGAGACGCGAACGCCAGGTTCTGCACCACATGGCGCAGGGGCACAATGCGCCGGACATCGCGGGACGCCTGCAGATCAGCCACTATACGGTGAAAAATCACAAGCGCAAACTCATGCAAAAACTCGATTGCAGCAGCAGCACGGCCCTCGTAGCCAAGGCGGTTGCACGTGGAATTGTGCATCCCGCCGGCGAGCCGGGTTAAAATATCACGGCATTCTCGGCAAAAATGAAGTATTTTCCGGCTTGCATGAAAAATCAGCAAGCGGAACGTTTATATGAGCGCGATACGTGTACTACTTGCGGATGATCACGATGTGGTGGTGCGCGGCCTTGAATCAACACTCGAATCCGACGACGGCATCGAAGTTGTCGGACTGGCCGGCAACGGAGAGGACGCACTGGAACAGGCGGCCAGGCTGGCTCCCGATGTGATTGTCATGGACATTGAAATGCCCGGCTCCAACGGCATCGAAACCACGCGGACATTGCGTCGCGATGGTTCCGCAGTTCGCATCATCATTTTTTCCATGTACGACAACGAGGAATTTATTGCGGACGCACGCACGGCGGGCGCGAATGCCTATGTCTTGAAAACGGACAACAGCGCCTTCCTGCCGAACGTGATTCGCTCCGTCATGCAGGGCTACGAAGTATTCCCGCCGGAAAAACCGAACAGACCCGAGGGCGCGGGCAGCCAGGTATTAACACCGCGCGAGATCGAGATTCTCAAACTGCTCATCAGCGGACTTACCAGTCAGAAAATAGCGGACAAACTGCATCGCAGTGTAAACACTATTAACAATCACCGCAAGAATATTCTCAAGAAGCTGGACTGTTCGCGCAGCACGTCACTGGAGACGCGCGCCGTGGAACTGGGTTTAATCCCGCCGCCGCGACGCCTTCCGCCGACCTGAAGCCTGGAACTTAAACGCGGCTGCTTGTGGATTTTTGGCCTTTTTACTTCTGACTTGACTTGAGGCTTGATTTTTTTGTTTGTCATTGGGAATTCGGTGGAGAGGACTTGCATCTGTTCTGGTTTGACGAAGGATCAGTTGGGCTGCCAGATAGAGATCCAGGTGATGTTGCGTGCAATGCAAAGGCGGCTAAGCCAAGCAGTGCCTGGAAACAAATTTCAGTGAAAGTTGATTTTCGAGATTGTATTTGATCACCTGTGTAAACGTCCACCATGGGATTAACAACAACCGGTATTGCGGAGGTAGTCGAGTACATCGCTATCAGAACAACAAAGTAGACAAACAACGTGAACTTGCCTGCCTTCCAAATTTCACATGTTTCATCCTTCAATTACTCCCCCACAACTACACTGCGACTCGAACTATACGGCCCGGCGCGCATCACAATCTGATACACGCCCGCCGCCAGATTCGTCACGCGGCGTATATACTCTCCCGCGGCCAACTGTTCGTCCGCCACGACGGCGACGCGCTTGCCGAGTGTGTTGTAAATCTCGACTGTTGTGTTAACCTCAAATCCGGTTGAAAACTCAATGTCAAAACTGCCCGAGGCCGGACTGGGACTCGGCGTCCGCAGTCCAAAACCGATGCCCGTCAGCCCGATGTTGCGCGACTGACTTAAACAAACCGGACTGAGCGGGATGCCACCCGGGATAAATCGCACGTCGATGCACGCGCCGCTCAGCGAGCTCGCCGCAATTTCAATGTGCGCAAACAGCGAGTCGTAGGGAAATTGAAAAACCGTCAGCGGCAGTTGGAACAGTACGCCGCTCGTCAGGGCGCTTTCACCATTTCCGTTAAACTCAATCGTGTTGGCCGCCAGGTCCGGGT
>JAUIKM010000059.1 GCA_030430495.1 bacterium
ATTCGTTTACGGTCCGAGACCAACTATCCGATCAACAAGGATTGAAACTGGTAACTCTTGAAAAGATTTCGCCGATCTACGAGCGTCCGAGACCAACTATCCGATCAACAAGGATTGAAACGTTGCAGAACTTAACACTAGACCGCTTCGAAGACGGTCCGAGACCAACTATCCGATCAACAAGGATTGAAACCGCACTTGTCGTACAGGGCCTCTTGCCAGTTTCTATGGTCCGAGACCAACTATCCGATCAACAAGGATTGAAACATAATTGGTTGGATTCGACCCATTCTGTTTTTTGGGTCCGAGACCAACTATCCGATCAACAAGGATTGAAACACATCCCTCACGCGTGACAAATATTGCTCTTCTGTTGTCCGAGACCAACTATCCGATCAACAAGGATTGAAACTGACAAGCCGAAAGTCTACGGGGACATTTACGAAAGTCCGAGACCAACTATCCGATCAACAAGGATTGAAACTCCGGCAAACCCAGACGACAACGCCCTTTTTTAGAAGGGTCCGAGACCAACTATCCGATCAACAAGGATTGAAACCGGAGCTTAAACACTGATCCGATAAGCCCAAACGTGGTCCGAGACCAACTATCCGATAAACAAGGATTGAAACTTCGCAACCTTGTCCTCTTTTCTGAGCCAGTTAACAGTCCGAGACCAACTATCCGATCAACAAGGATTGAAACGCGCCTGCACCAGCGGCAGATAGGACGGACCAATCTCGTCCGAGACCAACTATCCGATCAACAAGGATTGAAACGCGTCATCAGCCCGTAGTCGTAATCGTCGAAGCCGGGGTCCGAGACCAACTATCCGATCAACAAGGATTGAAACAAGTCATCACAACTTCAACATAAGTTGAAATGTCTCGTCCGAGACCAACTATCCGATCAACAAGGATTGAAACCTGTTCCTGTTCCTCCGAAACCGGGGCAAGCGCTTCGTCCGAGACCAACTATCCGATCAACAAGGATTGAAACCGGACGCCGTGGCGGCGGGTATGTCGGGGCTGGAATTGTCCGAGACCAACTATCCGATCAACAAGGATTGAAACACCCGAATAAAAAGCAGATAGTCCCCGCCAATGACGGTCCGAGACCAACTATCCGATCAACAAGGATTGAAACAGGTGTTTCAATAATATGGCGGTGTAATATTTTCAGGTCCGAGACCAACTATCCGATCAACAAGGATTGAAACAAGAAGTAGCTATTATCGGCCTCGAACAGCTCTATCGTCCGAGACCAACTATCCGATCAACAAGGATTGAAACGGCATAAGCTTAACAACTGGGTAAACACGCTTGAAAGTCCGAGACCAACTATCCGATCAACAAGGATTGAAACGTATGCAGCAACATTGTCGAGGTGTTGAGCCATACGGTCCGAGACCAACTATCCGATCAACAAGGATTGAAACTGTAATGGAGTTTAAAAACCCTGACGCTGACGACGGTCCGAGACCAACTATCCGATCAACAAGGATTGAAACTCATTGGCGTTCGGGTCGAAAAGTGACCCGAAACGGTCCGAGACCAACTATCCGATCAACAAGGATTGAAACTTTGTAGCAATTATTCGGTTGTCGGCAGCCATGAGAGTCCGAGACCAACTATCCGATCAACAAGGATTGAAACTGATTTTGGGCGACCTTTATTCCAAAAAGACAAGTCAGTCCGAGACCAACTATCCGATCAACAAGGATTGAAACGCGGTGTCGAGAAAGTCCTTGCCGACGTCCAACTGATGTCAGAGTACGCTCATCCGATGAACAAGGATTGAAACCTCAGGTAGCTCAACGTGTCTTTTGTGACTTCAAACTCCGAGACCAACTGTCCGATCAACAAGGATTGAAAATGTTAATTCATGCTTGTTGAATGGCGGACCAATTCGGTTCGCAGTTGTTTGTCCGTTTAACAAGGTTTGAAACTCTGATTCACCTGATTTCACATGTGGTGTCCGTGATGTTGAAAACGCTGATTCGCGGCATGAAAAAACGGTTGAAAGGTTTAAACGTTAAATGATTGGTATTGCGTTAGCGCCAGGGCATGCCCCGACTCTGCCCATGACCCGCGTCGTCGTCGCGCGACGCAATAACTCGACACCCCGACCTTAAACACATCGCCCCGCGCCTGCAAACCGCCTCGGCCTCCAAGAACTCCTCGCGCCGTGACGAACAAAAAAATCATCAGAGCTATGCCGCAGGCATAAAGCGATCAAGTCAGAATCACAAGAGTGCGTGAGGAGCCGCAGCGCCCCGGGTCAAATGTTTGCGAGAATGCCGCGGGCGACCTAACTTCGTGCCGGTCAATGAGTTCCCGAAATCAACAGTCGATACAATGCGAGCTACAACAACTCTCTCCGCGCTGCTCCTGGCGCTGGCGCTAAACCTCAATGCCTGCGGCGGCGAAGAACAACCGGCCAATGAAGCGTCGGCCGAATCAACCATGGAAACTGCGGCTGAAACTTCCGCGGCGATATTTAAACCCGATCCGGCCGCGCAGGTCGACAGCGTCGCCGGGTTCCGCAAATTGCTGGACAGCGCCGGCGTGACCGGAAATATTCTCGTCTATGATTCGCGCGACGGCCAATACTACAGCAACGACTTCAATCGCTGTGCCAAAAGTTGGCTGCCCGCCTCGACCTTTAAAATTGTTAACACCATGATCGGCCTCGAAACCGGCGAGCTGAAAAACAAACACGATCTGTTTGCGTGGGACAGCATCCCGCGGCGCATGGATGCGTGGAATCGCGACCTGCGTTTAATCGAAGCCTATCAGGTGTCCTGCGTGCCCTGTTATCAGCAGCTGGCGCGGCGCATCGGCCCCGAACGCATGAATGCCTGGCTCGACTCGATCGACTATCCGGGCATGGATGTTAACAGTGAGACAATCGACACATTCTGGCTGGAAGGGGAGTCGCGTATTTCCAGCCTGCAACAGCTCGACTTTGTGCACCGCCTGCTTAAACAGGAACTGCCGCTCAGCGATCACACCTACAAACAACTGCGCGAGATCATGCTGCTGGGCGAGTCCAACGGACTGCGTTTAAGCGGTAAAACGGGTTGGTCGATTCGCGATGAGTTTAACATCGGCTGGTTTGTCGGCATGGTCGAAGGGCCGGACAGTTACGCCTGCGTGGTGGTCAATATCGAGCCGACCGAGCGGATTGAACCGGATAATTTCCCGATGGTGCGCCAGAAACTGGCCATGCAGGCCCTGCGCCAGATGGGGTATGATCTCTGACTGCGTCCGCGGTTTCCGTGTCCATCCCCGCGCCGAAGCCGCATTGTTGCTCGTGCGCACAATATTTTGTGTCTTTGTACGCTGTTGGCCGAAACCGGGCCGTCCTGCAAAATAATCCGCGCTGTGCGGCGGCCCGCAGCTTCAATCAACCGGAACGGGCGGGACGATGAAAGTCGCGATTCTTACGATCGGCGATGAAATCTGTATCGGGCAGATTGTTAACACCAATGCCGCCTGGATGGCCGCCGAGCTGACGCGCCTCGGCATTGCCGTCGAACAGCACTCAACCATCGGCGACGAGGACGAGGTGATCCGCGCCGAGCTGGCGCGCCTGCTGCAAACCGCCGACGCCGTCCTGATTACCGGAGGGCTGGGACCGACGCACGACGACCGCACCAAAGCCGTGTTAACCGCATTTTTTGACGACCATCTGGTGGAAGACGCCGCGACGCTGCAATTCCTGCGCGATCTGCTGGCGCGCCGCGGCCTGGAATTCACCGAGCGCCAGCGCGAACAAGCCCTCGTGCCTTCGCGCGCGCGCGTGTTAACAAACGACCACGGCACCGCGCCCGGCATGCTGTTTGAAACCGACGACGGCAAAATTGTCGTTTCGATGCCCGGCGTGCCGACCGAAATGAAACACATGATGACGCGCGACGTGCTGCCGCTGCTGCGCGAACGCTCGGCCGCCGACCCAGTCAATATGTACCGCACTCTGCTGAGCGCCGGAATTGCCGAAGCCAACCTGGCCGACCTCGTCGGCGAACCCGAAACATTCCTTGGCGGCGCTTCACTGGCCTTTCTGCCCTCGATCCAGGGCGTGCGTCTGCGCATCGGCGTGCGGGCCGCCAACCGCGCGGCGGGGGAGGAGCACTTAAACACAATTGAAACAGAGCTGAAGCGGCGCGCCGGTACATACCTCTACGGGCGCGACGACGAGAGCCTGGCGTCCAAAGTCGGCGAGCTGTTAAACAAACGCGGCCTGACGCTCGCCGTCGCCGAGTCATGTACCGGCGGTTTGCTCGGCGGAGCGATAACGGATATCGCCGGCAGCTCGGCCTGGTTTCTTGGCGGCGTGCTCAGTTACAGCAACGAAGTTAAACAGGCGCAGTTGGGCGTCAAAGCCGAAACGCTGGCGGCCCACGGCGCTGTCAGCCGCCGGACGGCGTGTGAAATGGCGGCGGGCGTTCGTAACCTGATCGGCGCGGATTTGTCTCTGTCCGTAACCGGCGTGGCCGGACCGGGCGGCGGCTCGGATGAAAAACCGGTCGGAACCGTCTGGATAGGATTGGCGAGCGCGGAAGGCGTCGTCGCCAAACACTTCCTCTTCCTGAAAGACCGCCGCGTCAACCGCGAGCGATCCGTCGCCGCGGCCTTAAACATGCTCATGCGCGAGTTGACGCGAGAGACGGCGGAGTGAAAAAATGGTTAAGTACGGTCGTTTGAATCTCGGCCGCGAGTGTTTAATCAGTGTGTGTAACAGTGCGGGGTGGGCGCGTGCGGACGTTTAATCAGGATAGTTATCTGCTGGCGATTGAGTCTTCCTGTGATGAAACATCGGCTGCCGTGTTGCGCGGTGCCGACGTGCTCTCCAATATCGTCTCGTCGCAACTGGAGCATTCCAAATGGGGCGGAGTGGTGCCCGAGCTGGCCTCGCGCGCGCATGTGCAGGTCATCAATCAGGTGGTGGCCGCCGCGCTGGTCGAGGCCGGGTTGACAATCGAAGACATCGACGGGCTGGCGGTGACGGCGCGTCCGGGCCTGCTCGGTTCGCTGGTGGTCGGATCCAACTTTGCCAAGGGACTTTCGCTGCGCTACGGCCTGCCGCTCGTGGCGGTCGATCACGTCGAAGGGCACGTCTATTCGGCTTTTCTGGAGAAAGCCGAGAATACGAACGCGGCCATTGAATTTCCCTTCGTGGCGCTGGTCGTCAGCGGCGGCCATACCTCGCTTTTTAATGTGCGCGGCTGGGGGGAGTACGACGTGATTGGCGGAACGCGCGACGACGCGGCCGGTGAAGCTTTCGACAAAAGCGCCAAAATGTTGGGGCTGGGTTATCCGGGCGGAATCCAGATCGACACGCTGGCGGAGAACGGCAATCCCGCCGCCATTGCATTTCCGCGTGCCATGATGCACGACGACTCGCTGGACTTCAGTTTCAGCGGCCTCAAAACGTCCGTGCGCACCTATATCCAGAAAAATTTCCCCGACGGCGTCCCCGGCGAACACATGCCGGACGTCTGCGCCTCTCTGCGCGCGGCCATTGTCGATGTGCTGGTCGGGAAGACGTTTCGTGCGGCGCAGCGGTACGCCGTCAATTCCATTGTCGTGGCGGGCGGCGTTTCCGCCAACAGCCTGCTGCGCGAAAGTATGTACGCCCGCGCCAAAAAAATGGGAATGCGCGTGGTAATTCCCGCGCCGGGCTACTGTACCGACAACGCCGCGATGATCGCCGTCGTCGGTCGTCGGATGCTGCTGGCGGGTCAGCGCTCGGGCCTCGATTTTACGGTGGCGGCCAACGCTTTGCGCGCCGTCCGGCCCAAAGGCCGACGCAAAAAACAGGGCGCGTAAAAAATTCAGAAGTAATTTGTCAGCATCTTTTGCATCGACGGTTCAGCTGCTGTACGACGCCGCGCTTCGTCGTCGTCAGGGCAAAGCGGCCGCCGCGCTTGTGTGGTGGAAAGCCATTTCGTAATTTTGAGCGCACGGTTGCGGCGTCATACTCCTGCGTTCAACACCGGCGGCACGCATGTGATCCTTTCTCGCTTGATGCAACCCTTCATAAACTTTCCGGAGTACTGTTCGTGAAAACGATCATTCGTATTAGTCTCTTCCTGATTTTTGCCGGTATTGTCACTCAGGGATTCCAGTGTTCATCCGCGGAGATGACCAACGGCAATATCGCACTGAAGGACGCCAAACAGTCCGGTAATGTCGAAGACTGGAAAAAGGCGGCTTCGTACTACGAAGCGGAAGTACAGAAACGCCCGAATAACGGCGACGCCTGGTTCAAACTGGTCGAAGTGCGGCAGTTCCTGGAAGATGTGCCCGGAACCATCGAAGCCATGGACAAAGCTGCGGCCAACCTGCAGAACCCCAACCATCTGGAAATTCTGAAGCAGCGCAAATACAACATGTGGATCGACATGTATTATGATGGCTACAACTACGTCGATTCCGCCCGCGCCGCCAAAAGCGAGTCGCTCAAGCGCCAGTATGCCGACAAGGCCGTGCGCTACGCGGACTTGGCGATGCAACTCAAACCGAACAATTACGAGCCGCTTCTGGTTAAGTCATATGCCCAGGATGAAATCGGCGATCGTGATTCCTACGTTAAAACACTCGAGACATACGTGGACAAGACTAAAAGTTTTGTCGAAATCTACCGTGCAAATCGTTTGCAGCACCGCGTCTCGCGCCAGCGCGCCCTCCAATCCCTGCCGCAGCCGGACGGTACCATGGGAATCCGACTGCAGGGAGCGGGCGGTGAGCCGGGAGATTCCGTTGTAATCGATCATTATACTTCGCTCAACACTCACAACGCCTACATTTTCTATCGTGAAGACGGTAGCGAATTTCTGTTGCGCGGTATGCATGTGGATCCTCCCGCGGAGTGGCTGGATGCGGAAGTCAAGCGCTACACGGACTTTGACGTCAGCGTCTTCCCCGTGCTGGCTTTTGAGTTCTACGATCGCAAGGACTACGACAAGTCGAAAGACTATCTGAACACGGCCCTGCTGCTCAACCCGGCCGACGAAAACGCCCTGCGCCTGCAGACGGCCATCATCGAGGAAACCGGCAGCGCCGAGGAAGCGCTGGAAGCCACGCGCAAACTCGTCGAGGAATTCCCGACGGACAAACTCTACCTCGGTCAGTACGGCACGATGCTCGCCAATATCGGCCGCTACGACGACGCCATTACCTACTTTGAAAAAGCGCTGGCGCAGGATGCGCGCTACGACATCGCCCTGTACAACATCGGCGCCGCGTACAAAAACAAAGCCAGTGAAATCCAGAAGGAAGAGCAGGCCAAACAGGAAGAGGACGAGTCCTACGAAATCAAGGAAGACCGTTACCTGCCCATGCTGCGCACGGCGGCGGAGAACTTTGAAAAGTATCGCTCTCTGCCCGGCAAAGACCGCGACTTCCAGGTCATCGAGCAGCTCGTCAATATCTACCAGGTGACGCTCGACGCCGACAAATCCAAGAGGCTCATCGCCGAGCTGGAAGGTCTGGAATACAAGTACAAGGACAATCCCGGCTACTACGAATTTCTGGCGCAGTATTATCTGAAAAATGACCAGGTTGCCAAGTCGCAGGAAGCTTTTGACAAAGCCGACAAACTGCGCGGGCAATAATCGCCCTTCGGCCGACCAACGCACAGGCAAATCAATACGACGTTCGGCCGGAGTCGGCAGCCATTCAGGCACTTTACAGTTACGTTGAAGGTGAATTTCATGTCAGATCAGAACAAACAGCAATCGCAGCAAATCAGCGTTGAGCTGGGTGAGAAAGAAGCCGAGGGAACCTACTCCAACCTCGCCATTATCTCCCACTCCGCAGCCGAGTTTATCATAGATTTTACGCGTATTCTCCCGGGCGTGCCCAAAGCCAAGGTGCAGTCGCGTATCATTATGACGCCGCAGCACGCCAAGCTGCTCATGAACGCGTTGATGGACAACGTCAACAAATTCGAAAACAAATTCGGCGATATTGCCGTGGACCAGGTCAACGCGCCTCAGGGCAAATTCCCGGTCGGCGGCGAGGGCGGCAGCTTCCACTGAGCGGACCTTGCGCCGCGCCTTTGTTGACGGTACAGTAGTTTTATTCGATTGCGGGCCACTTCTTTTGGGGAGTGGCCCTTTTTTCTTTTTGTCAGTCGCGCAGGGAGGAGTGTCATGCCGCCGCGTTGCCGGTCGCGCCTGCGGCGCTGCTCGCACACACCGCGCGATTCTCCCAAAATCCGTATTTTGCGCGTTCTCCGGCGCATGGGAAGCCGCGCGCCACGCACATCCACTCAAGGAGAGGCCATGCGGCACTCGGGCAACCTCGTTATCACCCTGCATTCGCACTTACCCTACGTCATCAACCACGGCGACTGGCCGCACGGCACGGACTGGCTCTGCGAGGCCATCGCCGAGTCCTACATTCCGCTGCTCAACGTGTTTAACACGCTGATGAACGACGGCATCCGGCCCGGCGTCACCATCAACCTTTCGCCGATTCTGTGCGAGCAGCTGGCGCATCCCGACCTGCCCGACCTCTTCGAGCGCTACTGCGGCTCCCGCATCGAAGCCGCACAGGCCGACTTTGAACGCTTTGACGCCGACGACGCCGAGGCTCACCTTGCGCCGATCTCCAAATACTGGGAGCTCTGGTACGGACAGCGCCTCAAAGACTTCCGCAAAAGGTATAACCGCGATCTCATCGCCGCCTTCCGCGATCTGCAGGAACACAACGCCATCGAGATTATCACCTGCGGGGCTACGCACGCCTACTTTCCGCTTGTGGCCGAGGACGCGTCGATTCGCCTGCAACTCAAATGCGCCAAAGCTTCGCACAAACGCCACTTCGGCGTCGAACCGCGCGGCATCTGGCTGCCGGAGTGCGCCTACCGCCCCGGCTACGAATGGAAAACCTATCTGCCCGTCTCGCCCTACGACGCGCCGCGCTACCGGCCGGGCGTCGAACAACTGCTCGCGGCGGAAGGCCTCGAATTCTTCTTCGCCGACGAACACATGCACGAGGGCGTCAGTCCGCTCGGCGTGCGCCGCGACGACGGTGAATTTGCGCCGATCTGGGCGCGCGACTTCGATCACGAACGCCGGCCTTTTCGCCGCAATTCGCTCTCGGCTTTTCTCGTGGCGTCGGCATCCGATCCCAATGGTCCCGCCGTCGGCGTCATGGCGCGCCACCGCGACATCGCCATGCAGGTCTGGAGCGGGGAACAGGGGTATCCCGGCGATCCCGACTACCTCGATTTTCACAAAAAATACTCGCGCTCCAATCTGCGCTACTGGCGCGTGACGGACAACAAAGCCGACATGCAGTACAAACAGCCCTACAATCCGGAATGGGCGCAGGGAAAAATCGATCGGCAGTCGCATCACTTTATTAAAGCAATCGAGGGCACGCTGGCCCATCACCACGCCGAGTTCGGGCGCGAGGCCAACCTCTGCATTACCTTCGACACGGAGCTCTTCGGCCACTGGTGGTTTGAGGGACCGGCGTTTATCGAGGCGGTGCTGCGCGGCATCCACGCCTCGCCCTACGTTTCGACCGCGACGGCGTCGCAGCAGTTTGAACATTTGAAGGTGCGCGAGCGCGTGGCGCTGCCGGAAGGTAGTTGGGGCGACGGCGGGCATCACGACGTCTGGATCAACGACGACACGTCCTGGATGTGGAGCCTGATGTATCGCAGCGAGTTTGCGTTTAAAGAGTTTATTCAGGCGCATCCCGTTAAACAGATGAATTCCACGCTTAAACGCATTGCGCGGCAGGCCCTGCGCGAGCTCATGCTCATGCAGGCGTCCGACTGGGAGTTCCTCGTTAAGACGGGCGGTGCGCGCGACTATGCCGAGCGCCGTTTCACCTGTCACAATTCCGACATGAACCACCTGTTAAACATTGCGGCCGAGTACGCGCGCGAGGGCGTGCTGCATCAGGATGCGGAAGAATTTGTCAAGTCCTGTGAACAGCGCAATTCCGTCTTTGCCGATCTCGATCTGGACTGGTGGTCCTGACGCGCACTTAAACAGGGTTTTCACCTGACTTCCGACAAAGCCTTTTTTGTTTGGCCCGCAGAGCGTCGAGTCTCAAGCCAAAGACTCGATGCGTTCGAATCAGCTGTGGGTTTCAAACTCGAAGTCTCAAAGTCAGTCTCGAATGCTCGCAGCTTCAAACCCGCTGACAAACAAAAGCGGCTTTTTTCAGAAGCCTGCCGCAAGTAAATGCGCCGCAAAGTGTTAAGTCGGGTTTCAGTACCCCGGCGAGAAGTTCCAGCAGCATTTGGGTGCCGTTGAGAGCGCCAGGGAAGTCTCCAAAAGATTGAAAATTAAACAAATTAGTTGCCTAAGCAACTAATTTGCGGGCGCCTGTTAACGCAATCTGTCGTAGGCCCGGGCGATGCGTTGTTTAATTTTTTCCGCCGGCAGGCAAACCTGATCCTGCGTGCCGTGAGCAATCAAAACCTCGCCGTGATGCGCCTCAAAATTGCAGCGAATCAGATGGCCTTCCACAAGCGTCGTCCATGCGCGAATTCGCACGCGCGCGCCCACCGGCGCCATGTCGACGTGTTTAATATGCAGCGCCGCACCGACCGCGTCCTCGCCTTCGTCAAAATGCGGTTCAAGTACCCTGCGCGCCGCCAGCTCGACGT
Source organism: bacterium (assembly GCA_030430495.1). Taxonomy (GTDB): domain Bacteria; phylum Bacteroidota; class Ignavibacteria; order Kapaibacteriales; family UBA7675; genus JAUIKM01. Next base: position 10,642 of record JAUIKM010000059.1, read on the forward strand.
GACGCCCCAGCCAGAAGGTGCTGTACAGCGCGTGAATTTCGTCCGCGTCCAGGCGCGCCGTCATTTCCGGCCCCACATCGATTTCTATCGTAGCTTCGGCGTTCATCACCTCGAATTGCATGGAAGCGGCTCCCGTTTTGTGCGCGTGAATCAATAATGCCCCGGATGGAACGTTTACGCCCGATGCCGTGTGCGGCCGTCCGCGCGCGTTGCAAAACTATTGACGGGCGCGTATTTTGCAAACCATGAAAGTCGCATTCCATACGCTGGGCTGCAAGCTCAACTACGCGGAAACCTCGCAGCTGCAGGCGCAGTTTGAGGCGGCCGGATACACGGTTGTGCCGTTTGGCGCGGCCAGCGACGTGCTGGTCGTCAACACCTGTACCGTCACGGAAAACGCCGACCGCGAGTGCCGTCAGGTGATCCGCCGCGCGCTGCGCACCTCGCCCGAGGCTTACGTGGCCGTGACGGGCTGTTACGCGCAGTTGCAGCCCGAACGCATCGCGGCCATTGAGGGCGTCAGCGCGGTCTTCGGCGCACGCGATAAATTCAGCATCACCGAGAAACTGGCGGCTTCCGGCGCCGCGCGGCCCGACGCGCCGCAGCTCTACGTGGGCGAGCTGGACGGCGATCTGCCATTTAATCCCGCGCTATCCGCCGACAGCGACGGGCGCACGCGCGCCTTCCTCAAGCTGCAGGACGGCTGCAACTACAAATGCAGTTTCTGCACGATTCCGCTGGCGCGCGGCCGCAGCCGGGCCATGAATTTTGACGAAATCCCGCAGCGCATCGCCGAACTGGAACGCGCCGGCTACCGCGAAGTAGTTCTGACCGGCGTCAACCTGGGCGACTACGTCGGTGAGCAGCGCCAGCGTTTTGTCGACGTCGTGCGCTCAATCGAGGAGCTGCGGCCGCAACTGCGCGTGCGGATTTCCTCGATCGAGCCCAACCTGCTGACGCTCGACATTCTGGACATCATCCGCGACTCAAACGTGTTTGTGCCGCACTTCCACATTCCGCTGCAGAGCGGTTCGCCGGAGATTCTGCGGCTGATGCGGCGTCGATACACCGCCAACAATTACCGCGCGCTGATCGAAGCGATCCACGAGCGCATGCCGGACTGCGCCGTCGGCGTCGACGTCATCGTCGGTTTCCCGGGCGAGACGGACGCTCATTTCCGCGAGACGATGGACTTCCTGCATTCGCTGCCGGTGACCTACCTGCACGTTTTTACCTACTCCGAGCGCCCCAACACGCCCGCGGCTGAACTTGCCGGTCGCGTACCGGTTGAGCGGCGCCGCGCCCGCACGCGCGAACTGCGCAACCTCTCACACAAGAAAAAACTGGACTTTTATCGCTCGCAGCTGGGCGGACGACGCCCGGTGCTGCCGGAGGGCGGCGCGGATGAAAACGGCATGCTGCGCGGATGGACGGACAACTACGTGCGCGTGCAGTTTGCAGCGCCGTCGCGCCCCGTTCTGGCGGCTTGTATTCCGGTTGATCTGACGGAGCTGCGCGGCGACGAGGTCTTTGGACGCGTGGCGGAGGCCGAGCTTCCCGCTCCGACTTCGCGTGCCGCCTACATCCCCATTCCCGTTTAGGAATGGCCTTTGCCGGCATTTTTCCTGAGCCATTTTGTTTGTCGCCGGGTCGAGAGTTTCCAGTCCTCAGGTCTATTCAGCTTCTCCGCGTATTTATGAGTCAAACCGGTCAGAATCCCGACATCGATCAGGAGCGCGCCGCGTCGGAAACGACCGCGCAGCCCGGATCGGACTTTAAAGCCCGGCGCAAACCGGCGCGCGCCGCACTGCTCGTGGAGTACGACGGCGGTCGTTACTCCGGCTGGCAGCGCCAGAAAAACGCCAAAACCATCCAGGGCTGCCTGGAGGAAGCCATGCGCGAAATCACGCGGCAGGACCGCTGTGAGGTGATCGGCTCCGGCCGCACCGACGCCGGCGTGCACGCGCTGGGGCAGGTGGCGCACGTCAAAATGCCCAGACCGCTCAAACTGCCGGCCGGCAAACTCAGCGCCGCGCTGAACGCCACGCTGCCGCGCGATATTCGCGTGCTGTGGTCGTCCATTCCCCACGAAGAGTTCCACGCGCGCTACGATGCGCGTCAGCGCGAATACGTCTACGCCGTCATGCGCCGCCCCTCCGTCTTTGAGCGCTGGTACAGCTGGCAGACCATTTTCCCTTTTGACGGCGCGATGCTCAACGAAGTCGCCCCGGTATTCCTGGGCCGCCACGACTTCACGACCTTCTCCAAGTTCAACAGCGACACAAAGAGTTATGTCTGCGACGTGAGCGAGTGCCACTGGGAGCAAAGAGACGAGGAGGCCTGGACGCTGACCATCCGGGCGGATCGTTTTGTGTTTTCGATGGTGCGTTCGCTTGTGGGCGCTATGATGGACGTGGCGCGCGGCAAACGCGAGGTCGATGAAGTGGCGGATGCGCTGACGGCCATGGACCGTTCGCGCAATAGTCCGCTGGCCCCGGCGAAAGGTTTATATTTGTCGCGGGTGTTTTACGAAAATGACCCTTTGGCCGACTTCTGGGGCGACCCACCCGACATGCCGGAAACTTTTCCGGATTCAAACCGGTAATTCACAACATCATCCCGGCCAATCGCAGACAAACACCCCGGCAGACCCCTTCAATCAACTACGGGAATATCTGGTATGAGTATCAAACTTGTGGTGCGCCGCACCTGCGTCGTCATTTGCATGATTGCCATGACGGCCGGCGCCAGCTACTGCGGGGCCAACCTGTTTTCGGTTTCCTACGACGCTCAACTCGGTAAGGACATCAGCAAGGAGATCGACGCGAACCGCGCCGAGTATCCGCTGCTCAACGATGCTTCAGTGCGAAGCTACGTGCAGCAGATGGTCAACCAGATTACCAGGTCGCCGGCGGTGAAATACCGCGGCACCTTTGCCTACGATGTGAAGGTGATCCACGACGATCAGACGTACAACGCATTCTGCACGCCGGGCGGTTATATCTATGTCTACACGGGACTGATGAAGTACCTGGACGACGAGGCTTCGCTGGCGGGCGTGCTGGGGCACGAGATTGCACATGCCGAGCACCGTCACAGCACCGAACGCATGACCAAGGCGCTCGGATATCAGGTGCTGCTCAATTTCATTCTCGGCGAGGATCCGGGGCAGGCCGAGCAGATAGCCGGCAACCTTTTCTCCGGTCTGGCGCTGCTGCACCACAGTCGCGAGGACGAGTCGGAAGCCGACGCGTCTTCGTTCAAATACCTGCAAAGCACCAAGTGGTATCCGGGCGGTGCGATGTTCTTTTTCCGCAAGATTCAGGCCGATCAGGGGCGCAGCGGCGGAACGCTGGAGCGCCTGCTTTCGACGCACCCGCTGCCGCAGGACCGCGTCGACGCCTTCCAGAAAATGATCGACAATGCCAATATCGGCAAGCCAACGGAGTCAAATCTCTTCAGCAAACGCTACAAGGACCTGGTCAACAGGATTCCGACCAGCCGCGGATCCACCGGCGGCTGAGCTTGTCACACAATCCCGGAGGCAGTCGAACCGTGAAGTGCAGTCAAAAGATGGCGCAGGCGCAGGCCGCGCGCAACAGCCGACTCTGCGTTGGAATTGATCCGGACATCAACCGCATGCCGGCCGGGCTGGAAAACACGCCGGCCGACTTTGAGCGTTTTGTCCGCGAGATTATCGCCGCCACGGCCGACCAGGCCTGCGCGTTCAAGTTTAATCTGGCCTTTTTTGAGCGCCTCGGCGGCGCGGGTCTCGACATTCTGCAGCGCTGTGCGGCCGACGTACCGCGCGACATCCCGACGATTGCCGACGCCAAACGCGGCGACATCGGCAATACGGCCGAAGCTTACGCCGAAGCCTACCTGGGCGCGATGGACTTCGACTCGATCACGATCAACGCCTACATGGGACGCGACGCCGTGATGCCTTTTATCAAACGGCCGGGCAAACTGGCCTTTGTACTGGCGCATACGAGCAATCCGGGCGCGGCCGATTTTCAGTACTGGACTCAGGACGGTCAAAAACTCTACAATGAAGTGGTGCGGCGCTGCCGCGAGTGGAGCGATGAAGCGGAAGGCGAGTGCGGATTTGTCGTCGGCGCCACGCGCGCGGCTGTGATCAGCGAGGTGCGCGAGAGCGCGCCGGGCGCGCCGCTCCTGATTCCCGGCGTCGGCACGCAGGGCGGCGATCCGGCTGCGGTCGTGGCCGCCAATGGAACGGAAGGGATCTGCCTGGTGAATGTTTCGCGCGCCATCATGTACGCTTCATCGGCCGGCGATTATTCCACAGCCGCCGCCGCTGCGGCGCGCAGCTTCCGCGAATCGCTCAACTGATCGCTGAAAACGACTCTTTTTTAGGAATACGTGTGTTGTTCGTTACCGGCGGCAGTCGGAACTGCCGACAGGGGAGGTTGGAGTACTCGAAGGGCGCGTAACATTTGCGGTGGTTTTAATGAAAATCTACCGAACTCAAAATCCTTTTAAAAAGCAAAGGAGGAATCCCCACTGCCACGAGATTCCTCCCCGCATATCAGAAATCCGCGCTGTTGCCGTTTCGTGAAAGAGCTACTTCCATCGAAGTCGGCTGAACGGAATACTGAATCTTCTCAGAACGTTTCCCGGATTGGATCGGGTCGGCAAAAGCGGACCGCGATTCATCTGCCGGAGTAATCAGCGACCGGCAGTAAAGCTGCGCCACCGGTCGGAACATTTCCTGTCAAAATGATTTCAAGACTTTAATCAATCGTATCTCGGTGAACAACTTGCGTTTGCAAATAAACATTGGGTAAGTCAGCTCTGTCATGGTTGAATGAGCGGAAATCAATGTGGACTGCATTCAGTGTAGTTAATAAAGTCGGTTGATTTTGTCGCTGCGCTGTAGGCGACGATAACTGCGTGCAATTTACACTTATAATCCCGGCTGGTCAATCGGAAAAACTCTGAATTTCGCCTAAGAATTTTTCTGATCTTCACCTAAGAGAAACCCTTAGAGCCGCATAGGATAAACACCTAAAAGTTGAACAACAGTGTCGCATTTTTAAAGAATCTCGGTCAGATCATACATCGTGCCGGCGGTCGACCGGGCGAAGTGATCAGCGGGCGATCACAAACGTGCCTGTGCGGCCGTCGTACGGTGTTTCCAGGTGAACCATGTACACGCCGGCAGGCCATTGTGATACGTCGATTTCGTGGCGCGACATTCCGCGAGGATGGTCGGGACTGTCGACGATCTGCAGCAGGCGGGTGCCGTCCATCCGATGGACGGAAAGGCTGAGCGGTCCGCCGTACACGACGGAGTAGGTAATCAGCGCCTGCTGCGAACAGGGGTTGGGAGCCGTACTCACCGTTACGCCGTCCGGCGTGCCAAATCCGGCGCTGCTGATGAGAACCGGTCGGGCGAAGGCCGTCGCCTTGAGGTCGTTCAGAATGCGCGCCACCTCGATAACGTCGCGGTCGCGCGGAACCTGGTAGACCACTGTGTGATTCAGCTCGCTTTCGATGTGCGAAAAGAGCAGTTCAATTCCTTGTTCATCTGCGCTCTGCAGGAAGGCGTCTTCGGCAGACGCATCCTCGAGCCGAACGCGCACGGCGTTGTCGAGGTAAATCGGTTCGCCGCGGCCGCCCATATAGACGGGATTTGCGCCGCGCAGCGACGTGGACTGACGCAGTTCCTGCATCAGCTGTTCCAGCGCCTGCTGGTTGCCGCGCACATCGGGGCGCAGCGCCAGTTTGACGGCGTCGTTGCGCAGGTAGTCGCCCGGTTCGGGCGGCAGAAGTTCGGGGAAAGCGAGCAGCAGGTTTTCCAGGTCGCGCCGCGCATTGTCCAGATCGAACACTATGATGACTTCAACGTTGGTGGCCACGAGCGTAAAGTCGCGGCTGCCGCTGATCTCGTCAAATATATCGGCCGAATTGTCCTGAGCGTACGCAACGTCCACTATCAGAACGAGACACGCAACCAGAAGTGCGCAGGCGGCTCGTCGTGTCATTATAATGTCCTCCCCAAAGAGGATGCTGTTCGCTGAGCGGTTTGTCTCAATGGTAAAGCTGCATCGGACTTCACCTTTTGAGGGCAGTGCGGTGAATATACTGCCACTGGAGCGCCGATGCAATCGATTCTTTGCCTTTGCGCCAGATTTTTCAGCGATCGGACGCGCCGGTTCACGGCACTTTTGATGAATAGATGATGAATTCAATGAATGGGCCTGCACCTTGTTATGCGCCGAATTATGGACTGCCCGGAGGCGGTAAACTTCTAAAGCGTTGACAAACAAGAGTTTTCAGAGAGGATTTGGCTTGGCTGTGGCGGTATTTTTAAGATTTCTTTTGTTATCTGACGATGAACCAGGGCTAAACGGAGCATGAACACTTATTCATATCCCGTTAATTGTGGATTGAGCAAATCACCGGTAATTTTGTATTCCGTCAAATGGTGACGTCGTTCCAACTTCGGTCGGCGTCATCGGTCCTGTGGAAGCTCCACAAGTAAAAGGCGGAGACTGTTTGTTCAACAAAGTAAAGGTAAATGCGATGCAATTCAACGTAACAAAGTGGGGCCGACGTCAGTTCGTCAAACTCGCTGTGTTCGTGGGAGGAGTGCTCAGCATTTTTTCGTTCGGTTTTCTGGTGCAGGCGCACGAGGTTGATCCCTCCGTTGCCGCCGCATCGTCAGAGATTCTCCAGGATATTCTCAATGACAACGCCGGCGCCGTCTCCGCGGCTCCCGTTGTACGTCCGATTGTCAAAATCGATGCCGCCAAATTTACCGAACGCGGCATAGCTTCATGGTACGGCAGTCGTTTCCACGGCCGCCTGACCGCCAATGGTGAACGATACGACATGCATGCATATACGGCCGCGCACAAAACGCTGCCGTTTGGAACGATTCTGCGCGTCACGAATGCCCGGACGGGTGAAAGCTCGCTCGTGCGCGTGAACGACCGCGGTCCGTACATCAACGGCCGCATTATCGACCTGTCCAAAACCGTTGCCGATCGCCTCGACATCGCGCTAGGCAAGGTGGAAATTGAGTCGTTTACGCCGGTGCGTCGCTTGCGCCGCGAACACCTGCCGCAGGTGGGCGACACGACCGAGACCGTCATGATCTTCGACGCGGACAATCATCCGGTCAAAGGCGTGATTCCCGACACGGTACTGTACGCCTCCGACAACTTCACGGCGACGATGCAGGAATGGGACGCGCTGCGCGACGATCTCGCCGCCGACCTCTTCCTGAAAGTAGTGATTCCGACGGATGAGGAAAGTCTGGCCCGCGCCGCACGCTGGATCAGACTGCACCGCGGCACGCCCTACTACCGCTACGAAATCGTCCGCGCCGCCAATCAACTGCGCCCGATGGAACTGGTACAGCCGGTGGTCATGAAGCAGGTTGATCTGCTTGGGTCGCTCTGATTGTTCAGGCGTTCAAATTGAGCGCCGGATTCGAGAGTCAGTTTACGTCAGCCGATACGCGCCCGGAGCCGTATCGGCTTTTTTTTGCTCTGAAAATTCCAAAGGCCTTTCTTGTTTGTCATGCGGTGAAAAGGGCCGAGCCGGCCCCCGAGTTGCCGGACGCCGCAAATTTTGCGTAAATTTCAGCATGAAACGTCATTCCGGACACATCGCGCTCTACCTCGGCTGCGCCTTACTGGCGCTGCTGCTGCACGCCTGCATTGCCACGGTGCGCGAAGACGTGTTTCCGCAGCGGACCAGAACGAGTGAGATTGAACGCAGCCCGGAAGCCAAAACGCGTCCGCCGCAGCTGGGCAGCGTGGTGGAGACCAACCAGGTCAAAAAAGACACGGTGGAGATCGACTACCGGCCGCGGCGGCAGCCGACGGCGCAGACGGACGATGCGCCCGCACCCGGCCCCGGAGTGACGGACGAAGAATTCGGCACGGGCGGCGATCCGCTCGAACTGGACTACGCCTTTGCGCTGGACGAGTTTGACGATGGCAACTACGACAAGGCCTGCGCCGAATTTGAGCTGCTGAGCGGCACGCTGCCGGCGCGCGACCCGCTGCGCTACGAGTCGCTCTTCATGCTGGCCGAATGTGCAGCCGTCCGCGACCAGCTGGTGACGGCCGTGCGCCTGCTTGAGAGTCTGTACAACGACGCGGCCGCACCGCCGGCCGTCAGCGAAAAAGTCCTGGTGCGCCTGGGGCAGCTCTACTGTGTTCTGGGCGACGACGCGCGCGCGGAGCAGCTGTTTGATCTTTTCCGTTCGACGTATCCTGCCTCGACCTACCTGTCCCTGGCGGACTGTTCTTCCGTCCGCTGAGCCGCTCGCCGCAACAATTGTTTTGTGCAGTGCCGCAAAGGCCCTAATTTTGTTGGTTCGTCTGCTCATTTTCCACGAATGCGCTGCAACATTCAGCTCCGGTTTTAGCCTTAAAATGGGAATTGCACGACTATGGCATCCAGTACTACACATCGTTACGCCCTGATCCTGGGGGTGTCGAGCGGCATCGGCCGCGCCTCCGCACTTTCACTGGCGCGCGACGGCTTCAACATCATCGGCGTACATCTCGATCGCGCGGCGGGCCTGGAGGCTGCGCGCGCGCTGCAGGCAGAGCTGCAATCACACGGCGTGGAAGCGCACTTTTTCAACGTCAACGCGGCCGACGCGGATCGCCGCGCGGAAGTGATTGAAGCGATCAGGAACATTTTTGCCGGGCGCGAAGGCGCGCAGATCAGTTTCATGCTGCACTCGCTGGCATTCGGCTCGCTGCTGCCGCTGATTCCCGGTGTGGAAGGCGAACGCACGGCGACGCAGAAACAGATCAACATGACGCTGGATGTGATGGCGAACAGTCTGGTGTACTGGACGCAGGACGTGCTGGCGGCGGGGCTGTTCGGCCGCGGCGCGCGCATAGTGGCGATGTCCAGCAACGGCGCTTCGCGCGTGCTGCCCACCTACGGCATTGTTTCGGCGGCGAAGGCGGCGCTGGAGTCGTACATACGTCAGCTGGCGCTGGAACTGGCGCCGCACGGCATCACGGCCAACACGCTGCGCGCCGGCGTGACGGTGACGCCGGCACTGGAAAAAATTCCCGGCAACCAGGTGATTCAGTCGCATGCGGAGATGCGCAACCCGCACCACCGCCTGACGACGCCGGAGGACGTGGCGGCGATGATCGCGCTGCTGGCGGCGGAGGGCAGTTATTGGGTCAACGGCGCGTGTATAATTGTCGACGGCGGCGAGGACGCGGTGGACCTGACCTGGTACGGCCGCGAGGACCTGATGAGCTGAAGATAGCGCGTCACGATTTGTTTAAGACTGAGTTTCAAGCCCGGAGCATTGTATGTTTCGGGCTTTTTTATTTGGGGGAGTCGTTGAGTGGTTGAACCGGAGGTCCGAGAGTTGGAGGGGAATTTGCGTGGTGTTTAAGACAGGTGACCGGAAGCAGAGTTGGAAGCACAGAGTTGGAAGCGCAGAGTTGGAAGCAGAGTTGGAAGCGCAGAGTTGGAAGCTGAGCATGAGACTTGATACCTGTCGCCCGGTGCACGATGGCAGATACCGGATAGTTGATACTGACCGCTTGGGAGGGAACATGGCGCGTTTAACTGCGATCTGAGTACCGTTCAGTTTTTCTTGCGCGGATAATTTGTGGTTTCGACGTAGACTGGAGAATGACACGGAGCGCCGCATGCAACGCGCCGTGTTATGCCGGACTGACGTTTGCCCTACAAAAATCTGCACTGGTTGCAGGGTGGGAGGAGTGCGTCTGGACGTGGTGGAGACTCGCGGTGGCGGCGGGGCG